>NZ_JADBDR010000021.1:0-102877 GCF_014873645.1 Paenibacillus sp. OAS669 | reverse complement strand
ACCACGCGTACCCATACCGAACACGAACGTTAAGCCTTCCAGCGTCGATGGTACTTGGACCGAAGGGTCCTGGGAGAGTAGAACGTCGCCAAGCGAATTCCCACTCATGTGGGTTTTTTCTTCTGGGTAAGGGCCTTTAGCTCAGCTGGTTAGAGCGCACCCCTGATAAGGGTGAGGTCGGTGGTTCGAGTCCACTAAGGCCCACCAGCGTTCCCTGATAGCTCAGTTGGTAGAGCACTCGACTGTTAATCGAGTTGTCACAGGTTCGAGTCCTGTTCGGGGAGCCATTTCTTCAAGGCCCGTTGGTCAAGGGGTTAAGACACCTCCCTTTCACGGAGGTAACAGGGGTTCGAATCCCCTACGGGTCATTATTCTAAGCAAAGTACTTGATTACTTTGTGCAGATCCCATAATGTTCATACATAGCGGAGGCTTAGCTCAGCTGGGAGAGCATCTGCCTTACAAGCAGAGGGTCGGCGGTTCGATCCCGTCAGCCTCCACCATTTATGTTCGTGACATTGTGGGGTGGAAGACCGGGAGGTCGTTCTACTCGTCACTTGCAGGTAGCTGTGTGCTGCAAAATAAGTGTGGAGCCGTGGTGTAGAGGCCTAACATGCCTGCCTGTCACGCAGGAGACCGCGGGTTCGAATCCCGTCGGCTCCGCCATTTTACCCTAACTTCAAACATGTTAAGGCTCGGTAGCTCAGTCGGTAGAGCAGAGGACTGAAAATCCTCGTGTCGGCGGTTCGATTCCGTCCCGAGCCATTGCGTGAGCCATTAGCTCAGTTGGTAGAGCACCTGACTTTTAATCAGGGTGTCGTAGGTTCGAGTCCTACATGGCTCAGATTCATGCGTTCGTGGCGGAATTGGCAGACGCGCACGGTTCAGGTCCGTGTGGGCTAACCCCCCGTGGAGGTTCGAGTCCTCTCGAGCGCATCGTTTTGCGGAAGTGGCTCAGCGGTAGAGCATCGCCTTGCCAAGGCGAGGGTCGCGGGTTCGATTCCCGTCTTCCGCTCCATTAATCAACTTATGTGCCCTTAGCTCAGCTGGATAGAGCGTTTGACTACGAATCAAAAGGTCGGGAGTTCGAATCTCTCAGGGCACGTGTATCAAGCCGGTATGGCGGAATTGGCAGACGCGCGCGACTCAAAATCGTGAGGGAAACCGTGGGGGTTCAAGTCCCTCTACCGGCACCATAATTAACGGGATGTAGCTCAGCTTGGTAGAGCACCTGGTTTGGGACCAGGGGGTCGCATGTTCGAATCGTGTCATCCCGACCATATGTTTTTGCGGGTGTAGTTCAATGGTAGAACTCCAGCCTTCCAAGCTGGTAGCGTGGGTTCGATTCCCATCACCCGCTTAAAGGCACAAACCTTGAGAAATCAAGGTTTTTTTGTTTTTATCGGCAGATTACCTTTTTACTATTTTCGGTTATAATAGGAAGTACATGGATAGCGGGAGGGCTGAACAATGACGAAGCCGGTAGGAGTGACAGCGTCGGCAGGTGTTCAAATTGGCGTCAGAAGAACGTTAAAGATGACCCAGGAGCAAGCCTGGCAGTATTTGCTCTCATCATCCGGGTTGAAGCTTTGGCTGGGTGACTTGGAGAAGCTGAATCTGGAGCCCGGACAACGTTATGCAGCCAACGACGGAACGCTCGGAGAGATGAGAGTCGTCAAGCCTTATGAGCAGCTGCGAATGACCTGGCAGAGGAGAGGCTGGGAGAAGCCGTCTACGCTTCAGATTCGTCTATTGCCTGCAAGCGGCGGAAGGACGACGGTCAGCTTTCACCAGGAGAAATTAGCGGACCTGGCGGTGAGAGAAGAAATGAAGCTGCGGTGGGAGAACGTATTAACCCATTTCGAGGAATATGCCGAGCGGATGAGCGGCTAAATATCGACTGCTTTGAAAAAAGAAAACCGTACTATAGCAAGGAAAAGCGAGACGAAGGTCTTCACTCCATGCTGTAGTACGGTTTTTTGCTATTTCCGCTCAATGCGATTTGTTTCGATTAGCCTTGAATGGCTTGCTTGTCATTTGCGACAGCAGCCGCTTGCTTGGCCGCTTTGCCCGATTTCTTGTATAGTACCAGCATCCCCAGGGATATCAGGAGAATGATAAACAAGATAAAATATAAATGCTGATAAGCTTCAGCGGGAGCGGTATTGTTCTGCCATACGAGAAATATTCCGCAACCGGCAACGGCGAACGACCCGCCCAGGTATTGGGACAGCTGGGTTAGTCCCATCCCCGACCCTATCAGATGCTTCGGCAGGATCCGTGACACTTCATTCGATAGAGCGGAAGTAATGGAGGATAGGGACGGTGAGAAAATAAGATAGGCTGCCAAGGTCACAAACGCAGACGCATGTACCCATAACGAGATCATCATGATGGAAATTCCGAGCAGCACATGCCCTGCCACCATGAACCTATAGTTGCCGTACCGGTCTATCCACCGTCCGACCAGCTTCAATAGGCATGCGGACAGGAAGGCGCCGGGGAAAATCATCAGTCCGATCGATGCCGCCCCCATGCTGAATACCTTGGAATAAATTAGCGGCATCAGAAACAGCATCGACAAGTTCATAACAAAGACGAAGAATGCGATGCATAACAGCTTGCGGTAGGCCGCGTTTTGGAATAAAACCGGCGGAATGAAGGGCTTCTCCGCTCTTCGCAGATGCCAAACCGTTAAGCCTAGGGCAATGATGCTAAGGATAAGGACGATGCCGGACAGCTGAGTGACGGCAATTAAGAAAGCCGACGAAGTAATAACGATCAAGGCCGCCCCGGTGTAATCGAACCGAACCCTTTCCAGCGTTTCTTTGGGGATAAGTCTCCATAAGATAGGGACCAGCAGAATAACCAGGCAGGTGACGGCAAACAGCTCGTGCCAACCGAAATATTGCGTAATAGCACCTCCGATAACCGGCCCCAGACCGAACGCCAGTGCACTTCCCGAAGCGATCATCGAGATGGCCCTTCCCCGACGTTCGTAGGGCACATAGCGGCTGGCAAGCACCATGCCGAGCCCAGGCGTTGCTCCGGCTCCGCTGGCCTGAAACAGCCGGGCAAGCAAGACAAGCCCGAAGCTATCGGCGAACAGGCCGATGACAGAAGCTATGACGAGAAGCGAAATCCCGATCGTCCAAAGCTTACGAATGGGGATGAAATCCGATAACCGGCTGAAAATGATAGTCGACAGGGCAAAGACGATAGAATAGCCCGACACGATCCAGGAGCCCTGCCCCGCCGTAATATGGAGCTGCCCGATAATATCCGGAAGGGATACGTTGAACATTGTCGTGTTCATAACGACGAGAAAGTTGCCGAGCGCCCACACGGGGATTGTAACTTTATGGTTCATACGTTTTATGACCGCCTGACATGATTTTTTTGACACTATGGTTTATACTACTCTTGAATGTTCATATAAAAAAATATTAATTTTCATATTAATTCATAAGTTTGAACTTATTAATAGATTTCGGTCGGTTTATTACTACCTCAGGCGGTAGGAGGAGGGTTAGGATGGAGCTGCTTCAATTGAAATATTTTCAGGCGGTGGCGAAGCATGAGCATATGACCAGGGCAGCCAAAGAGCTTGCCATCGCTCAGCCCGCTTTAAGCCAAACGATCGCCCGTCTGGAAAGCGAGGTAGGGGTTCCGTTGTTCGACCGGCAAGGGCGCCAGATCAGGTTAAATCCATTCGGACGCGTCTTTCTCCGTCATATTGATCAGGCGCTGGCCAATATTCACGATGGACTGCGGGAGGTTAGGGATCTTGGCGGGATGGAGCATGGGTACATTTCCTTAGGGGTCATGTCAACACAAGTATTGGGCGACCTCCTCAAGGCATTCGGTGCCGAGCATCCGCATGTCAAATTCCGCGTTCACCAGCATTCGCTGCAGACCATGATCGAGCAGCTGCACAGCGGGGAGCTTGATCTGTGTATAGCTTCCATGCCTATTGAATATTCGGGCATCGAATGGTTGTCGCTGATGAACGACGAGATCATCCTAATGGTGCCGCATGAGCATCCGCTTGCGGAGAGAGCCTCGGTCAGACTGGACGATCTAGCCGATGAAACGTTCATCAACCTGAAGAGCGGCAACAACCTGCGCGATCTGACCGACGCGTATTTTGAGCAAGCTGGAATCCGTCCGGATATCGCCTACGAAATCGATGAGCCGGCGTCCGTTCGAAGTCTGGTGAAGGCGGGACTAGGCATTTCATTCAGCACTATGCTGAACTTAAGATTCTGGGATCATACCTCTGTAGTACCGCTTAGGATTGAAGAGCCTGACTGCCGCAGGCCGATAGGCTTAGCTTGGAAGAAGGACCGTTATCATTCGATGGCGGCCCGGAGCTTCCGGGAGTTCGTGCAAAGCTTCTTTGCGCGGCTGCAGCAGGAAGAGATTGAATCTGCTTCCAAGTGGAAATAAAATAAAACCAGCACTTATAAGCAATCGCGAGGAAAGGGGCAGTCGCACACGATGTCCAAAGCAGATAATATGCTGGCAATCTTATGGCTCTTGAAGGATCGTAAACGGGTAACGGCCAAGCAGCTGGCAGACGAGCTGGAAATTCATGTCCGCACAGTCTATCGGTATATTGACGCGCTGTGTGCCAGCGGCGTTCCGATTATTGCGGATTCGGGGCATAACGGAGGATACAGCTTGCTGAGCCAGTTTAATGAGGCTCCTCTGTTTTTTGACATGACGGAACAGAAGGCTCTCATTCATGCGGCCGTCTTCGCACAGGAAGCCGGATATCCCTATGGCGAAGCGCTGCAGAGAGCGGTCGGCAAGCTCAAAATGTATACGAATGAAGAGCAGCTAAACGAGATCAACCGGCATTTGGTCGGCTTCGATGTCATCCATGCTCCTGCGGACGATTCCCATGAAGCCTTGCTTCAAGAGCTGGAGGTTTCTGTAGCGCGAGGCTGCACTGTCGAGATGAGCTACTTGAAGGGAACGGCTCAGCTGCCGCTTCAGCGGCGAATCGACCCGTACGGACTTGTTTATTGGAAGGGAAAATGGTATATCGTCGGATTTTGCCATTTGCGCCGGGATGTTCGCAGCTTCCGCGTAGATCGCATCCAGGAGGTATCCCCGACGTCGGACCGTTTCGAGCGGCCTCAAGCATTTTCCGCCAAAGACTTTTTCTTAGGCACGCTTTTGCCTGATAAGGATAACGAGGAAAAGCGGATCTCTATTCGCATTGCGGGCAGAGAATCAGCGATTAACGATTTATGTGCACACTGGTATCTTGGTCATGTGCTGGAGGAGAGGTCGGCGACCGAAGCGCATTTTCGCTTGGAAGAGAGAGCGGTGGCCACCTATTTTCCCCATCTGCTGCTGTCCTATGGCAGGTCGATTCAGGTTAAGGAACCGGCGATTCTCAGGGACAAGCTGGTCGAGCTGGCTTCGCAGCTGGCCGATTATTATCGCTCCATGTAACATCACTGACCATAATTGTCAGTCAACCTCCTATAGAATAGGGTCAGCAAGGTGAATCCAACGTAATAAATGAATGGATATGAACGGGGACTGCTGCCCTAATTAGGAGGAATGGAAATGAAGCTGCTGCAAATCCGTCTGTTGGCGGACGATTTCAAGACTAGCGCCGCATTTTATAGGGATGTGCTTGAACTGCCGGTGGGCTGGTACATGGAGGAGATGGAGTACGCGCTGTTCAACAACGGCGAGACTCGAATTGAGGTTGTTTCCAAAGCTATGATGGCCGAGGTGCTCGGAGGCATGTCAGGGGAATCCCGCGGGGGAGAGGCAGGACCGTCACAATTTCTGCTGCAATTCGAGGTTGACGATGTCGATGCGGCCTCAGATAGGCTGAAGGCCAAGGGGGCCGTCTGTATGACCGAACCGCATGACCGGATGCAGTGGAACTCACGTATTGCCCATTTTCGCGATCCGGACGGAAATCTGATCGAGATATACCGTATGCTTAGCTGATTGTCTATTATCATTTACATCACGATGAAATCTGCCGGGATCTGCGTTAGGACTATCACGTATGGGCAAATGAGAAAATATTGAACCATCTAAAGGAGCTGCCGGAGGAGCTTTATTCTGCCGCAGTGCAAAGTGTTTTTCCTTCTATAGCGGATGCGCTCGCTCATATATACCGTGTAGATACGACGTGGTTTGGCGCCGTGTCCGGCAAAAGCTTCGATGCTATGATGGAAGACATTAAGCAGGCAACCGAGCAGGCAAAGGGAGTCAGCTTGGAAACGATGCAGGAGCTGTACCATCAATTGGCAGAGAAATATCGGGCTTTCCTTGTGGAGCAGGATCTGGACGCAGTGAGGGAGTATCCTCATCCCCAGTACGGCACACTTCGCGCCGGCCATTTGGACATTATTGAACATGTCGTCAACCACGGTACGTATCAACGCGATGCTCCGCCAGCTGGGCCATCCGTGCGTTCCGACGGACTATGTGTTTTATTTGTATGTAGTTCAGAGTAAAAGTAGGGAAGCGTTCTGCCTTTAGGGGTGGGGCGTTTTTGTTTTAAGGCTAGCCGAAAAAGGAGCTTTTATGGTATGCTATTAAACATCAGATGATCGGATATTATGAGGGGAGAGGAACCGAATGGATTATGTCATTGATTTGCAAAACATCACTTACCGCAGAGAAAAAAACGAGCTGCTCACCGATATTAACTGGCAGGTGCGCCCGGGAGAGCATTGGGCTATTCTTGGATTGAACGGTTCGGGCAAGACGACGATGCTTAACATCGTTAACGGTTATATATGGCCAACCTCAGGCAAGGTGTCCGTGCTGGGTCATCCTTACGGTACTGTTGATTTAAGAGAGCTTCGCATGTCTATCGGCTGGGTAAGCTTGTCTTTGCAGGAAAAGCTGTATGCAACCGATAAGGTAGAGCAAATTGTCGTCAGCGGCAAATATGCGACCATCGGCTTGTATGAAAAGCCGGGAGAAGAGGATTGGGAACGAGCGAACGCCTTGATGGAGCAAATGCAGTGTATCCATTTGAAAGGACGCCAGTATCAAACCTGCTCCCAAGGGGAGAAGCAAAAAATATTAATCGCCCGCGCATTGATGAGCTCGCCGAAGCTTTTGATTCTGGATGAGCCGTGCAATGGGCTGGATTTGTTTTCACGGGAGGCGCTTCTTGAGGTGATCGACCAGCTGGCGAAATCGCCTGATGCGCCGACATTATTGTATGTGACTCACCATACGGAGGAGATTTTGCCGATGTTCCGTCATGCTCTGCTGCTGCGCCGGGGCGAGGTCTTCGCCTCCGGACAGGTGAGCGAGGTGCTGACCGAGCAGCATTTGTCGAGCTTCTTCGAGTCGCCCGTGGAGGTGTTGAGACGGGAGGACCGGTACTGGGTCCTCCCGAAGCAGCAGCGCCGCGATCCGGCGGCGCAAGAGGCCCTCATGACGAGGGAGTAAGTCATGAGGAGAGATAAGGCTGAAGCTGCTCCTGCAGCTTCGCGCTGATGGTCGTCAGCGGCAGGCGCAGCGCGCCGCTGGCGATACGGCCCTGCTCCGCGAGAATCCATTTGAGCGGAGCGGGGTTCGGCTCGGCGAACAGCAGCCGGATGAGCGGCAGCAGTTCGTCGAACTCCAGCTTGGCTTCGCTCACGTGGCCGGAGAGAAAGCGGTTATAGATGTGAACGAACCGCTCGGTATGCAGATGTGCGGAAGCCAGCATGCCCCCTTTGGCTCCGCAGCATAAGGAGGCGTAGAAATTAGCGTCCTCTCCGCACAGCACCGGCTTCGATCCATGGCGTGACAGCTCGGAAACGAGACCGATGCCTCCTGAGCTATCCTTCATTCCAATAACGCCGTCTATATCCAGAATGGTACGGACGGTATCTACCTCTAGAGTAATTCCGGTTCGGCTTGGAATCTCATACAAAATCACCGGAACCCCTACCTCGGCTACCCTCCGAAAATGCTCAATAATTCCTTGCTGCGACGGCCTGTTATAATAAGGAACGACGACAAGTGCGGCGTCCGCTCCGAGAAGACCGGCCTGCTCCGTTCTCTGAACGGTGGATGCCGTATCGTTCGTGCCGGTTCCCAGCACTATCGGGATACGCGAGCCGATTGTTTCCTTCGCTATCCGTGTCAGTGCCTCCCATTCGGTTTGCTTCATTGTAGGAGATTCGCCGGTCGTTCCATTCACGACCAGTCCGTGAATGCCATCCCCGACGTAACGGGATACCAGATTGCGGAAGGACTCCTCGTCGACTTCTCCGTTCGGGTGAAAAGGGGTTATGATCGGGAGATAGATCCCTTTGAGCTGCTGTTCGGTTAACATCATGAATTCCTCCTCATGCTTTATAGGAAGTGTCGAACTGTTATCTCGGAAGACTTGCTGTGATTGGATTACAATCACTTTAGCATGGAACTTATTATCAGTGTTAGCTATAATAAATGATAAGGTGCATCAAAATTTTTGATGAAAGGGGCGGCAGCCGATGGATTTGACCTACTTTCGTACGTTTCGCGAGGTGGCTAGAAGAGCGAGCTTTACTCGGGCCGGGGAGGAGCTCGGCTATGCGCAGTCGAGCGTGACCATGCAGATTCAGAAGCTGGAGAGAGAATACGGGGTCTCTTTGTTTGAACGATACGGCAAGCAGCTGCGGCTGACTCCGCCGGGAGAAGCGCTGCTTAAGCTGGCGGTGCAGATGCTGGACCTGTACGATCAATCGAAGGAATCGATTGCGAATCAGGTTAACGCCGCGGTCACAATAGGCACCATCGATTCGTTGGCGGCCTATTATTTGCCGCCGTATTTGCAGCAGCTGAGGCAGCTGCATCCGGGGCTGGGGATTCAACTCCTGCCCGACAGCGAGGCGGAGCTGGTAGCTAAGGTCAAGGAGGGCGAATACGACGTCGCCCTGCTTCTTGACCGTCATCCTGCGGATGCTTCGCTCCGCTGCATTACGGTGCGCGAGGAGCCGCTCGTTCTCATCGCGCCTCCTGGACATGCACTCACAGCAGCGGCTGAAGCAGCCCTCCGTGATCTGGAGGGCTGCGAGCTGATCGTGTCCGAAGGAAGCTGCATCTACCGCAGCACCTTTGAGAAGGTGCTGCGGGATAACGGAGTGGCGTACCGGATCGGATTCGAGCTTGGAAGTCTGGAGGCGATCAAGCATTGCGTCATGAATGGGCTCGGCATCGCCCTGCTGCCCCGGATTGCGGTAGAGGATGAGCTCCAGAGGGGCAAGCTGGCCGTGATTCCGTTCCGTCATCCGGATCTTCGCTTCCAGCTGCAGGTGCTCCTCCATCCGAAGAAATGGATGTCTCAGACGCTCCTGTCATTAATAGGCTTACTGACTGGAGACGAGGCGGCAGCGGAACGTTATCTCACTGCGATAACGTCTGAGCAGCCGAATGATTAATAAAAGTCCTGCAGGGTACCCGATTGAGGATACCCGTTGCAGGACTTTTTGATTGTGAGCCGCTGAGCAGCGTATGGCGGCCAAACCGCTATTTCACAACAAGCACCGGGATACCGGCATGCTGGACGACATTATGGCTCGTGCTTCCGAGGAACAGCTCATCCAGAGCGGATAAGCCTCTGCTGCCGATGACGATCAGATCGTTCCCGTTGTCCCGGGCATGCTCCACGATCGTCCTGGCCGGCTGCCCCTGCTTGATAATGGATTTAGCCGACGGCAGGTCGGAGATCAGACGCTTGATTTCTTCATCTACCGCGAGCTCATGCTCATAGTAGTTTTTTTGCATTTGAGGGGTTGTCAATACGGCCTCTCCGATGATGAGCGCGGGCACATAATAGACGTGCAGTACTTCGATTTCGGCAGCGGCCGCAGCGAGTCGTTTGGCATGCTCCAGCGCTTTTCTGGACAGCTCGGAGCCGTCGTAGGCGACAAGAATTTTGGAGTACATCGTTAGCACCTCGTTTGCTGGGAATTAGGCTGATAGGCAGCGTCCCTGTTTTTCCGTCAAATAGTACCTGTTTTCGGTATAACCTCTCCTTTTTCCAGCAGCTTTATTCCGGGATTGCTTTTTATTACCCAATGAAGGGCGAGAAGCTGCATGCAGCTGGTGAAATCGATGCATATCATTTGTTTTTCGACAAAATTTGGGAGGAAAGGGGTGACGATATCGGTATTGTGTGCTACAATTTGAACAATTCGTGTTACCAAAAATACATATATACCATGGGAGAGAAAGAGGAGAGAGATGTGTTGAAGGGACAAACGATTCGATTAGCTATACTGATTGTACTTCTTCTTTCAGTATTTCTGGCGGGCTGCACTCAGACTCCGAAGGGGAATGCAGGGAAAGCAAAGGATGAATTGGTCGTGGCTATCGGTTCCGAGCCGGAGGCCGGATTTGACCCGACTACCGGTTGGGGACGCTATGGCTCGCCGCTGTTTCAGAGTACTTTATTCAAGTATGATGCCAATATGAGCATCGTAAATGATCTCGCAACGGGCTATGAGCTGAGCGGCGACGGAACGGTATGGACGGTCACCATTCGTAAGGATGCAAAATTTACGGACGGGCAGCCGCTGACCGCTGGAGATATTCAATATACATACGAAACTGCCGCCAAGAGCAGCTCGGCTATCGATTTGAGCAACTTGAAAAGTGTGGAGGCTCCCAACGATTCGACAGTCCAATTCACGTTGAAGGAACCGCAATCGACCTTTATTCAAATGATGCTGGCGACAGGGATCGTTCCGAAGCATGCTCATGGGAAGGACTATTCGCAAAAACCGATAGGCAGCGGCCCGTATAAGTTCATTCAGTGGGACAAAGGCCAGCAGCTGATTGTTGAGGCGAACCCGGATTATTACGGAGCGAAGCCGTATTTTAAAAAGCTGACCTTTCTGTTCTTGAGCGAGGATGCCGCCTTTGCCGCCGCCAAGGCTGGAAAGGTCGATGTGTCCTATATTCCGGCCGCATTCAGCAAGCAGCAGGTTCCCGGGATGCGTCTGGAGACCGTTCATACGGTGGATAACCGGGGGATCGTGTTCCCATACGTAAAAGCCGGCGGGCAAACGAAGGAAGGATATCCGATCGGGAATGACGTAACGGCCGATATCGCGATTCGAAAAGCCATCAATACGGCGATAGACCGTAGGGCCCTCGTCCAAGGAGTGCTGGAGGGACATGGTACCCCTGCCTTTACGGTCAATGACGGCCTGCCTTGGTACAATGCCGACTCCGTCGTGCCTGATGGCGATCTGGAAGCGGCAAAAAAGCTTTTGTCCGATGCAGGATGGAAGGATACGAATGGCGACGGCATCCTGGACAAGGGATCGCTGAAGGCGGAGTTTCCCTTGCTGTATCCGTCCGATGACGTGACTCGCCAATCGTTGGCGATTACGGTTGCGGATAAGATGAAATCCATTGGCATTAACATGAAGGTTGACGGCAAAAGCTGGGACGAAATTAAAAAGCTGATGCACTCCAGCGCACTGCTGCTCGGATGGGGCAGCAACGATCCGATGGAAATGTTCAATGTGTACAGCAGCAAATTCGGCGGTGTGGAATATTACAACCCGGGCTTTTACAGTAACCCGAAGGTGGATGATTATATGAACAAGGCGCTTCGGGCAACGAATACGAAGGATGCTATGGAATTTTGGAAAAAGGCGCAGTGGGACGGAGCTACAGGATTGAGCGCCAAAGGTGATGCTCCTTGGGCCTGGCTCGTCAACATCGACCATTTGTACTTGGTCAAAGAAAACCTAGATATCGGCAAGCAGCGGATTCACCCGCACGGTCACGGCTGGCCGGTTACGGATAATATTGAAGAGTGGAAATGGCTGAACTAAGGGAAGCGGGTGTTGGCAGCATGAGCGGAAGCTTGGTAAGGTTTCTTGGACTGAAGGCACTGAGGCTGTGTCTTCTGTTGATAGCGATCAGTGCCGTATCGTTCCTGCTAATCAGCCAATCGCCGATCGATCCGGTTCAGGCTTATGTCGGCTCGGATATGATGAAGGTCTCGCCGGAGCAGCGTGAACGGATTGCGGCCCACTGGGGGCTCGACCGCCCCCCTATGGAGCGCTATATGAAATGGTCGGCCTCCGTGCTGCAAGGGGATATGGGGACATCCATGATCTTTCGCCGTCCGGTTACCGAGGTCATCGGCGAACGATTCAAGAGCTCCATCGCGCTAATGAGCACGGCATGGCTGCTTTCAGGGGTTATCGGGTTTGCGGCCGGGATTATTGCGGCGATGAACAAGGACCGTTGGATCGATAAGGCGATCAAATGGTACTGCTATACGTTGGCTTCCACGCCAACCTTTTGGATGGGACTGGTGCTTCTGATTGTTTTCGCCGTATGGCTTCGATGGTTTCCTGTCGGGATGGGCGTCCCTGCCGGAGTGCTCTCGCAGGAGGTAACCTGGACCGATCGGCTGGTACATATGATTCTACCGGCTATGACACTGAGCGTTATCGGTATCGCGACGATCGCCCTGCATACCAGAGAGAAGCTGGTCAGCGTACTGTCGAGCGACTATATTTTGTTCGCAAAGGCACGGGGCGAGCGGGGCTTTCGGCTTTTTTGGAGACATGGTTTGCGTAATATTGCGCTTCCTGCGGTAACCTTGCAGTTTGCGTCCTTCAGCGAGCTGTTCGGAGGGGCTGTCCTGGCGGAGCAGGTATTTTCTTATCCGGGTCTCGGTCAGGCTACGGTAGAAGCCGGACTTCGGGGAGATGTGCCGCTGTTGATGGGGCTGGTGCTGTTCAGCGCTGTATTCGTATTCTCCGGCAACCTGTTGGCGGATCTGATCTATCGCCTTGTCGATCCCAGGCTTAGAGAGGGGCGGGCGATAAGATGAGCATAGGAAGAATGAACCGCAGGCAGCGAACGGTTACTATGACGGTGCTGTCTGCTCTATTGCTGGCTTTTGTAGTACTGGAAGGCCTTCTCTTAAGCAGCGACAGGATCCAGACGCATCTGGAAATTCGCAATATGGCGCCCTCCTGGAGCCATCTGTTCGGTACGGATTGGCTGGGAAGGGATATGTTCACCAGAACGATGAAAGGTCTTGTCCTCAGCATTGGAGTCGGTTTAACCGCGGCTGCGGCCAGTGTCATCATTGCTATGGCACTAGGGTTAGCTGCCGCCACCATGGGCAGAACGGCGGATCGTATCATCAGCTGGCTTATAGATTTGTTTCTTAGCGTCCCCCATTTGGTGACGCTCATTCTTCTGGCCTTCGTCACGGGAGGAGGGGCCAAAGGGATCATTATCGGTATTGCCTTTACTCATTGGCCGAGCTTGTCCCGCGTCATACGGGCGGAAGTCATGCAGCTCCGGTCGGCCGAATTCGTGCAAATCTCCGGGCATTTGGGCAAATCACGCTGGTGGATTGCAACAAGACATTTGCTGCCGCATCTGGCTCCTCAATTCGTGGTCGGCGTGGTGCTGCTGTTTCCGCATGCTATTCTGCACGAAGCGGCTATAACCTTTATCGGGATGGGGTTATCCCCTCATCAGCCTGCGATTGGTGTTATTTTGTCCGAATCCATGCGGTATTTATCAACCGGGATGTGGTGGCTGGCTTTTTTCCCGGGCTTATGTCTTCTGCTTATCGTAAGAGCGTTCGATGTGCTTGGGGACAATATGCGCCGGCTCTTCGACCCGCATCAGTCACATGAATAGCTGCTAGCCATGCAGCATTAGAGAGCAAAGGAGCTGACAGGAACCATGGCGATTTTGCAGGTCCAAAACCTTTCCCTATCGTTTACCCAATATACACGCGGCCTTAAGCAGCGTTCGATTCAAGTGATCCATGACCTGCATTTGACGATTCATCCCGGTGAAATTGTAGCGGTTGTCGGCTCCAGCGGATCGGGCAAAAGCTTGCTGGCTCATGCTGTTCTCGGTATTTTGCCGTCGAATGCGAGGATGAGCGGCACTCTTCTATATGAGGGGCTGGAGCTGAATGCCGACCGGGCTGCTTCCTTAAGAGGCAGGGAGATCGCGCTTGTCCCCCAATCGGTTACTTTTCTTGATCCGCTTATGCGGGTAGGTGAACAGGTGAAGGCCTCCGTACGTGAAGGGGATGCCGACGCCCGTATGAAGGAAGTATTCGAGCGATACCGGCTTGCACCCGGTACGGACCGGAAATATCCGTTTCAATTGTCCGGGGGTATGGCCCGGCGAGTACTCGTATCTACCGCGACGATCAGCGGTGCGAAGCTGATTATCGCTGATGAACCGACTCCCGGCCTGGATCCCTCGGCCGTTCAAGAAGCGCTTAGCCGATTCAGGGAGCTTGCGGATAGCGGTGCCGGCGTCATGCTGATTACGCATGATATAGAAGCTGCGTTGACGATTGCCGATCGGGTTGCCGTCTTCTATGCAGGCACTACGGTTGAAGTCGCCCGCAGGGAGGATTTCCATGGAACGGGCGAGGCTCTTCGCCATCCTTATACGAAGGCATTGTGGCGGGCGCTGCCGCAAAATGATTTTGCGCCTATCCCCGGCTTTCAGCCCCATCCGTCTGCGCTGCCGCCGGGCTGCCTCTTTGCGCCGAGGTGTGCAATGGCCACTGCGGAATGCAGCGATGCGCTGCCGGCAGAGAGGGAGCTGCGCGAAGGAAGGGTGAGATGCATTCATGCTTCTTGAGGCACGCAAGATCGGATTTCATTATGATAAAGAGCCATGGTTGTTCCGCGGTGTCGATCTGACTATAAGGTCCGGTGAGGTTGTAGGGCTGGTTGGCCCCAGCGGCTATGGCAAAACCTCCTTTGGCCGCATACTGGCGGGCTTCGAAAAGCCGCGGGAGGGAGCGGTTATGTTAGACGGAGGACCGCTGCCTGCAACAGGCTTTCATCCCGTGCAATTGGTGTTCCAGCATCCGGAGAAAGCGGTGAATCCGCGCTGGTCGATGGGGCGAATGCTGCGGGAAGGGGGAGAGCCAGACCCGGAACTGCTGGCCGCGCTGGGCATTGAAGCGGATTGGCTCGGCCGATGGCCGAATGAGCTGTCGGGCGGCGAGCTGCAGCGCTTCTGTGTTGCGCGTGCGCTTGGAGCGGGAACCCGCTTTCTCATAGCGGATGAAATGACGGCGATGCTCGATGCAATTACCCAAGCGCAAATCTGGCATGCTGTTCTGACCGAGGCCGGCAAGCGGGACATCGGCATTCTGGTTATCAGTCATGAGCGTAAGCTGATTGACCGCATTTGCGATAGAGTGGTAGATACCGCAGCATGGCGGTAAAAAGAGAACAGCACTACACCGGACATGGTGTAGTGCTGTTGCTCGTTTTTCATATTATTTCACTATAAGGACAGGCACTTTGGAGTTCTGTACCACGTTATGGCTGACACTTCCCAAGAAGAACTCGCGAATCGCTCCGAGTCCCCGGCTGCCCATAATGATGAGATCAATTCCGTTATCATGGGCATAATCCAGAATGGAATTGGCGGGAGAGCCGTTCTGGATAATGTAGCTGGCGTCTATCGAAGAAGGGACGAGATCTCTTGCTTCCTGAAGAACCCCTTCGCTGATTTTCGGATCTATGGTAATGGTAGTACCCATAGCATAGGATACGTCCTGCACGCCGTGAATGACGTGGAGCTCCGGCGCTTTAGCGTCCTGTGCGGCTTCCTGCTGCACAATTTCAATCGCTTTGGCGAGCGCTTTCTTGGACAAGTTCGAACCGTCGTATGCTACGAGAATTTTAGTGAATAGCATGATAACCACCTCCGTGATTATTTCGTTTGTTACTACACTTTCATTATACCATGACCGGGGCGGGAATTGTCGAAAAAATCTGACTAATTGTGTCAATTAAAGGAACGGCAAGCAGCGCTTGGGCGGCTTTTTAAGCGCTTCCTTTTTTACAGAAAATCGGGTTAACCCTAAGCTTCCTTGGGCCTCGAGGCCACCGTGTCCGGCAGGGAGGCAGGTTGAAACTGCTTGCGGTACTGCCGGGGAGTCAGCCCAATGCTCTGCGTAAAGCAGTGGGAGAAATAAGCGGGATAATGAAAGCCCACGTTATCGGCAATTTCCGAGACCGGCAGGTCGGTCTTAACCAGAAGCAGCTTCGCCTGCTCCAGACGATATCGCAGCAAATATTCGAGCGGTGTGCATTGATACACTTCCTTCATGCATCGGGTAATATAATTCGGGTGAAAGTGAAGGGCGTCCGCCAGCATCGCATTGGTCACATCGCTCCGGTAATGGCGCTTCAAGAAGGCCTCCGCCTGTTCGGCGACAACCCTGGACGGATGGGTATTGAAGATGTGCTGACCTTCAACGGCCGCGCGCAGAAGCTCCAGAAACAGCTGCTGCTGTTCCCAGAAGCCGCTGGATCGCAGCTCCGCAGACCAGCCTAGCAGCTTGGCGAACAGATCATAGCCCATCTGAGGCACAGGCATAGCCCAATGCTTGGGGATCGCCATGCTATGCTGCTGAACCGGATGAAGCTGCAGATGGCCTGGCGTGTTTTCTTTAGCCGCAGGCTCGGAGAAGGCCGCAGCTGATTCCCTCCATGTTCCCGGTATTTGAAAATGCAGCCAATAAAACGTCGTTTCTTCCTCGCAAGGGGCTGCCGCATAGTGATAACGGTCAGGAAGGAGAATCAGCATTTCTCCTGCGGTCAGGGCCCATTGTTTGTTTTCCTCTCCAATGTAGAGCGTTCCCCGGCTGACGAGCAATAGATCGAATACCCCCAGATTGGCCCGGTTCGGATGCTGCTGTCCTGTCTGATAGACGGTCCTGCCGCATTCCATGAAATAAGGCAGCGGGGCTGCCTGAAAATGCAGGTAGAGAGGCTCCACGCTTCTTCACTCCAAGGTTCAAATAGTATAAATATAGGGTGATTCTATTCGTATTTTTCAATCATTTTATAAGATATGATGGGAAAATGAAAGGTTCAAATTGTATCTATATAACATACTTAAGGATGTGAAGGGATGTCGCTGTTTACAAGCAGACAGGTGCCGCTCAGCAAGGTTCAGATTGAGGATCCGTTCTGGTCTCCTTACACCAGGCTGGTTCGTGAGGTTGTCATTCCGTACCAATGGGAGGCTCTAAATGATCGGATTCCTGGTGCCGAACCGAGTCATGCCATGAACAATCTGCTGATTGCCGCCGGCAAGAAGACAGGGGAGTTCGGAGGGTTCGTATTTCAGGATAGCGATATAGCCAAATGGCTGGAGGCTGTGGCTTACTCTCTGGCAAATCACCCGGATGCGGAGCTGGAAGCAACAGCGGATCAGGTCATAGGTCTGATTGAAGAAGCGCAGCATGAGGACGGCTATTTTAATACCTATTTTACGATAAAAGAACCTGGGAATCGTTGGACGAACTTAACGGATTGTCATGAGCTGTACGTTGCCGGCCATTTGATCGAGGCTGCCGTGGCCTATTACGAAGCGACGGGAAAGCGCCGATTTCTGGAGGCGATGTGCCGCTTTGCCGATTATATCGGTACGGTTTTCGGCAGGGAGCCGGGACAAATTCGCGGCTACGACGGCCATCAGGAAATCGAGCTTGCCCTCGTTAAACTGTATCGGGTGACAGGGGACGAGAGCTATTTGAAGCTCAGCCAATATTTCATTGATGAGCGGGGGCGGGAGCCTCATTTTTTCACGCAGGAGTGGGAAAAGCGAGGAGGGACGACCCATTGGAGACCTGGAAAAGCATCTCCTCCGAATTTAGCTTACCACCAAAGCCATATGCCGGTCAGAGAGCAAAAGGAAGCGGTAGGTCATTCGGTGCGTGCGGTCTATATGTACACGGGAATGGCGGATTTGGCGGGCCATACCGGGGATGCCTCGCTGCTCGAGGCCTGCCGTACGCTTTGGAGCAACATCGTATCCAAGCAAATGTATATTACCGGCGGTATCGGCTCGACGGCGCACGGAGAAGCGTTCACCTTTGACTATGATCTGCCCAATGATACGGTGTATGCGGAAACCTGCGCATCGATCGGATTGATCTTTTTTTCGGAGCGAATGCTCCGGCTGGAAGCCAAAGGGTCCTATGCCGATGTGTTGGAGCGGGCTCTCTATAATAACGTGGCAGGCAGCATGGCACTGGACGGAAAGCATTATTTTTACGTGAATCCATTGGAAGTATGGCCGGAGGCCAGCAAACACAATCCGTCCTGCAAGCATGTTAAGGCGGTCAGACAGCCTTGGTTCGGGTGCTCGTGCTGCCCGCCTAACGTGGCGAGGCTCCTGGCTTCTCTTGGCGGGTATATTTATTCAAGCACAGACGATACCGTTTACACGCACCTGTATATAGGAAGCAAGGCGCAAGTGGAGACGGCGGGCACACGACTGCAGCTAAAGCAGATTTCCCGTTACCCGTGGGAAGGCCGGATACAGCTGGAGATCACTCCGGACGAGGCGGCGCATTTTGCCTTGGCTCTCCGCATCCCCGGATGGTGCCGCGGTGCCCGGCTTCAAGTCAACGGAGAATCTATAGAGGTGGAACCGCTTATCGTTGACGGATATGCCTATATCAAACGGCTGTGGCAGGCGGGAGATGTCGTGGAGCTGGAGCTGCCAATGACAGCGCAGCGGGTCCGTTCGAATCCAAGGCTGCGGGCGAACGCGGGCAAAGCCGCTATTCAACGGGGGCCTCTGGTTTACTGCTTGGAGGAAGAGGATAATGGCAGGCTCTTGACCGCCATTGTACTGGATAGCAAGTCGGAGCTGACAGAGAGGTTCGACGATCATCTATTCGGAGGCATAGTCGTCGTAGAAGCGGCGGCTTCACGCGATGACGAGAGAGAATGGGGCGAGGAGGAATTATATCGTCCTGTGACCCGGCAGGCAGCACCCCACCAATTGCAAGCCATTCCGTACTTCTTATGGGGGAACCGGAAGCAGGGCGAAATGATAGTATGGATTAGGGAGCATTAAACAAGGACAGATAAGCTGACTTCGAGCCTTCATAAGGCGAGGAGTTGGCTTTTTTTTGACGAAATATTGTCGAAAAAAGGAAAATTGCGCTTCCTTGTGGAATAAGTCAAGCGAGCCGCTTCCAATTGAGCAAACATGGGGGACTCCGAAATAACAATGACGAAGGGGAAGTCGCAAATATGAAAAGATGGGCATGGCCGGCACTATTGGCAGGTCTAATGCTTCTCTTGGTAATTCCGCTAAGTGAAGCTCACGCCGAAGGCAAGCTGATCGAAGATCCGGTGCTGGAGCAGGCTATAAAGAAACAATTGAACCTAGATGAGAGCGAAGAGCTGACCGAAGAAGCTCTGCTTGAGCTGACTTCCTTATATCCGCAAGAGGAGGGAAAGGTGCAGAGCTTAAAGGGACTGGAGCACGCCCTAAATCTTAAATCGCTGTATGCGCCTAACCAGGAAATTAAAGATTTGTCTCCGCTTAAGCAATTAACGGAAATTAAGATGCTTGGCCTGGAACATAATCAGATTGAGAATGTTTGTCCGCTGGCCAGCTTGTATCAGCTGCAGCAATTGGTCATATCGGATAATCAAATATCTTCGATTGATTGTCTGGCACAAAATAGTCACCTTACGGACTTATTGATTGGCAATAACCAGATTCAAGATATAACGGCATTAGCCCATTTGCCTTTAAGATGGGTGAATCTAGAGAATAACCGGGTCGTGGATGTTCAACCTTTAGAGGACCATCCCGCCTTGGAAACCGTGTTTCTTAATAACAATCAAGTTCAGGATATTCGTCCGCTGACTTCGATGAATAAGCTTAAAACACTTTATATCGAAAATAATCCGTTGCGGGACGGAGGCAAGCCTATCCTAGATGAACTTAGGGGACGGGACGTTTCTATCAACCAAATGCCGTATGCGAGCTCCGATCCCAACGAAATCATTGTAAAATTGGACGGGAAACAAATCATCTTCAGTGAAGCGCCATTTGTTGAGAACGGCATCACCCTGGTACAGCTTCGTCCATTATTTGAGGCGCTGGGACTTCAGATCGAATGGGACGAGCGCAATCAGAGCGTCTCAGGCAAGAAGCAGGGACTTCAAATCACCCTTAAAGTGAACGACTCGACAGCAACCTTGAACGGCATACAGCAGCAGCTCCCGTCATCTCCTAAAGTAAAGAATGGGAACCTGTTCGTACCTGTTCGTTTTATAAGCGAAGTCATGCATTACGATATGGTGTGGAAAGAGACTGACAAGACGATCAATATCTATAAAGATTTGCGAGAGTTTAAGTCTTTAGATAATAGATGGAGCTTTAGGGCGGGCCATAAGTGGCAACCAGCGGATGCGGCGAATTTAGGAACCGCTGATGATGTAAGTGCCTATTCGTTACAAGGAGAGGGGTTCCTCTTCTGGGAAGATCAATCTGTATCTAAGCCTGTTCCTAGTTTAACGGATTATTTGGCCTCCGAAATATCCAGAACCCATTATGAGCCCGCCTCCAAGCCGGAGCCTCTCTCTGTCAACGGGCTTGATTCGGCCTATGGATCATTTGTTTTTAACAATGGTGCCAATCAATTCAAAGCACGGATGATGGTCATTCAAGGCAAGAATAGCTTATATAAATTTTTGTTGTTTGTTCGTGAAACCGACTTCGACGAGTCCTCTACAGAACTGCTGGACATAGCTCGAACCTTCCAGGAGATTCCTACTCCCGAAGAAAAGATAGCCGAGAAGTACAAGGGAAAGAGCGCAGCGGAAAGAATCCATGAGATTTTTGCTTATTATAAGGAAATGGGCTTCTTCCAGTCGATGGACGTAAACGAGGTTGAGAAGAACTTTATTGACAACTACCCGAACGATTTCGCGGCAGATAAAGATTTTGATCCGTATCAGGACCATACTCTTTACCAGCTGTATGCCGATCACTTTATTTTGCAGCTGGATAAAAGCAGAGTATGGATGAAGGATACCGAAGCCAATGTCGGGAAAGGAAATCAAGTTTATGTCAAAGCGCTGCAGGACTGGGCGCGAATTTCAAGAGGCGCTTTTAACCCAAGCGACATCGTAGAAACATGGAATACCGAAGAAGGCCCTATAAAAGTGCAATTGAACTTGAACGGGGAGAAAGTGACCTTGTACCCTCAGTACATGAATGACTTTATGGATGTAGGGATTTTGAAAAAAATCAATACCAAGATAGTGGGCAGCGGGTACCAGTTCGTCGTTGTTTATGTGGATCAGTCGGCCTTCGTCACCGTATTGAATGAGAAGGAGCTTGCCCAAATCTCCAAGGAACGTTTCTGGCCGATAGAACACTTTTAAAAACAGAAGATTGCACAAGCTAGTAAAAGTCGAGCCGATGAGGGAATTTCCCGATGCCGGTTCGGCTTTTTTTAAAAAAATAGGGGTTCCCGCACAGTACCTCAAATCGGCTTTGAAGCCAAGGCTCCATCTCGGAGGAGTTTACGTTCGCCTTTGAAATCCGTGAAAATACCGCTAAATCTAATCGAATTCACGGGTTTCAACAGCGGCCGGAGGGAATGCCCCATCGGAATATGTGGACAATAGTTCAAGCCTTACAGGTTTTTCAACAGACTCGAAGAATGAACCTTTTTCGGGCACAGGACCAATATAGAGTGAAGTAAAGATTAGGGGGCCGGCCGCCTATGACAGAGCCATTACTGCATGAATCCCTGCGCCAAATGGCAGCGGGAAGCAAGGAAGCCTTTCGAGTCGTGTATGAGCACAGCAAAGAGGAGGTGTACAGAACCGTAAGCCTGCTGGTGAATAACAAGCAGGACGTGAACGACGTCGTGAATGAAGTGTATGCGGAGATGCTCAAATCGCTTTCCAAGTACCAGTTCGACCGGCCGTTCCGTGCATGGTTAACAGGATTAACTATTCGCCAGGTTCATAATTGGAATCGTAAATTGTGGCGCAGGTTTCGAATTCACGAGCGCAATGCCCGTATGGAGGTTCATGTACCGGTTGCGGATACCGAGTCGCTGTATTTGCTTAGCGAGCATCGCGGTGAGCTGATCCGGCTGGTTCAAGGACTGAGCTATAAGCACCTAAGCGTTATTGTATTACGCTATTACCACGAGTACTCGTTCGAGGAAATAGCCGAGCTGCTGAATATTCCGATAGGTACGGTGAAATCACGGCACCATACGGCGCTTAACAGACTGCGTCAATTATCTGCCAATCCCATAACGGATGATGAAGGAGGCTACACCACATGTCCATCCAAAACCAACTGAAAGCTGAGCTCCGGCAATACGCCGGGCAGCTGACGGTCCCTCAAGAGCTGGATGCTCAAGCGGAACGATTGTTTGAAACCTATGCCGCAGGGAAGCGAAGGAGGTCAGGCGGAAGGCTCAGCGGCAAAGCGCGGATCGCTCTCGTGGCGGCGTGCATTTTCCTGTTCTCGGGTGTCGCCTATGCTTCGAATTTGCTCTATACGATGCAAGCGAATAAGGTTCAGCTGGAGGTGTCGAAGAGTTCGGCTGTACAGCTGCCTGATGCTTTAAGCGAACAAATTCGGGGAGCGTACGGTGATGTCAGAAGCCAGCTGGCACCAGGAGAAGCAGCTGTAGTCTATGTGCAGCCCCTGGAGCAGCTCAAGCTGCCGGCTGTGACCCTGCTGATTCATCCTGTCGCCTACACGAGCATGGAGCAGTGGAAGCGGAAGGTAGAGCAAGCAGGCTTACAGGCCAAGGCCCCTGCCGTAGTGCCGGAAGGGTTTTCCTTTGTCAGAGGAGAGCTGCAGCCTCGAATCGGATTGATGGATGCTCAGAGCTATACAGACTATGCGAAGAAATTAAAGCAGCAGGCCAAAGAAGCGAAGCAGTCGATCACGTGGCAAAAAGCGGCTGTTCCTTCGTTCGGAGCCGATGGATTGGTTAGTCCGGGGCTCATTTATGCTAATGCCCATAACGACGAGATCGAAATTCGCTATCAGGTTCTGTCCGCCAGCGATGAGCAGATCGACCTGAAGCTGGTTACCGGAGATCAGACTACGGGAGAGAAGGTTGCAGTAACCGGCCGGGAAGGGTACTATACCATAAATCCCCAGTCTCTGTGGACGGGTAGCGGCGAATCCCGGGAGGTGAGCTGGATGGAACCATCGGAGGGAAGAACGATGCTGTACCACGTTATGACGTCGTCTCCGAACGTGACGAAGGAGGAGCTGCTGGCTCTAGCCAACAGCTTGAGGTAGAGACACGAAAACAGCTGCAAGAAGTTCGTCATCCAGGTTGGATGGCGGGCTTTTTCTTTTTTTTCACGAAGGAGTATACTGGAAAGAAGAGAGTCCATATTTCATCCGTTCATTCTACTTATTTGGAAAGGTTGTGCAGCAGATGATTTTTAGCGATTTGACGAATTGGGAAAAAGAAAAGGCCTTATTCCCCGAAGCGGTGAATAAGGGGATAGAGTATATTCGCAGCACCGATTTCAGTTCTTTGCCAGCGGGCAAATATGAGATTGAAGGCGATCAGATGTTTGCTTTGCTGCAAGAACCTGCCACGAAGGATTGGCAGCAGCAGCGCCCTGAATCCCATCGAACTTATACCGATATACAATTCCTCCTGTCCGGAGAAGAAGTGATTCGCGTCGTTCCGTTATCGGAGGAAGCGGTAATTTCGGAACAGTCCTTCGAGACCAGGGACATTGCATTCTATGAAAAGGTCGGAGAGGAAAGCTCCCTGGTGCTTCGTCCAGGTTCCTTTGCCGTATTTTATCCGGGAGATATTCATCGTCCGTGCTGCAGTGTAACCAAGGATCAGCCTATCCGAAAGGTTGTTATCAAAATACATAAAAGCTTATTGGGGCTGGAATAATCATTCAATATGAGTGTCATGGGCTTGACGGGTTTCCAAAAAGCTAAGAAGCGGAAGCAAGGCAGATTAACGGAAGGAAGGGGCAAGCGAAGATGGCAATGGATACGGAAACGTTTCAGGCTTTGGTCATTGATAAGCAGGGGGAGCGCTTTGAGATCGGTGTGAAGGAGCTGACGGTAGAGGACTTGCCGGAAGGAGAGGTGCTGATTCGCGTAAGCTTTTCGGGTGTCAATTATAAGGATGGGCTAGCCTGCCTTCCTAACAGCAGCATCGTACGCACTTACCCTCATGTTCCGGGCATCGACCTGGCTGGAACGGTGGTTGCTTCCACCGATCCCCGCTTTCAAGCGGGACAAGCCGTGCTGGTTACAGGCTTCGAGCTTGGGGTCTCGCATTTTGGCGGCTTGAGCCAAATGGCGAGAGTCCCCGCCGACTGGGTCGTGCCGCTGCCGCCGGGCCTTGAGCCGCACGATGCCATGGCCATCGGCACGGCCGGCTTGACGGCGGCGATGTCCATCGACCGCCTGGAGCATAACGGCCTGCAGCCGGGGCAGGACCCCGTGCTGGTGACGGGCGCCACGGGCGGCGTCGGCAGCTTTGCCGTGGCGCTGCTCGCCGCCCGCGGCTATCATGTCGCGGCCAGCACCGGCAAAGCCGCGGAGCATGACTACCTGCGCTCGCTCGGAGCGCAGGAGATCATTGACCGCAGCGAGCTGAGCCCGGAGAGCATCAAGCCGCTCGAGAAGCAGCGGTGGGCGGCCGCCGTCGATCCCGTCGGCGGGAAGTCCCTTGCGTATCTGCTCGCTTCCATCCGCTACGGAGGATCGGTAGCGGTAAGCGGACTTACCGGCGGCGGGGCGATTCCGACGACGGTGCATCCATTTATCCTTCGCGGCGTTAACCTGCTCGGCATTGATTCGGTGCAGTACCCGGCGGAGCGGCGTTATGAGCTGTGGAAGCGGACCGCTGAAGATTTGCTGCCGACAGGCCACTTGAGCCGGATTGCACGCCGTATTCGTCTCGATGAAGTACCGCATTATGCGGAGGAAATTTTGCAAGGGCGGATCAAAGGAAGAGTCATTGTAGAATTGTAGCCTGCTTATCGGAAGCAAGGAAAGAGCCGCATAGTTCCCGTCTGACGGGGATGCGGCCTTTTCTAGGTTTTGTAATAAATTCGTTATAAAACCAATAAATCCCTGCGTACGACCAGGACATCAATGCGAAACATTTCTTAATCAGCTTTCGTAATAAGAAGTGAGCCTGGAAAATTTATGGAAGGACAAAGGAGGCCCGAGTCATGAAGGTCTACTTCTCGGATCGATTCTTTTCGACCGGCTATACCGACATCGTTAATGAGAACAATGAAAAAATAGGAGAGCTCGATCTGCAAAGCATGTTCACTTCCGGAATTCATGTTCTGGATGAGCGCGGAGAAATAGCCTATAGCGGGAAATTCCGTTTCTTCTCCAATGCTTGGCTGATTTCCGACCGTTACGGCGAGGAGATCGGCGTTCTGAAGGCCAGGATATCCTTTTTATCTAAAAAGTACTGGTACGAAGGCTCCCGAGGGGAATATGAGATCGAATCTCCTGCCTTTTCCAGAGAGTATACGGTACGTAAGCCGGAAGGCAGGACGGTTGCACAATTTAGAAGAACGGATAGCTTCTTCGGAGCCGGGGCTTTCGAATTATCCAATCATTCGGAGCTGCCGACCGAAGAGCTTATATTGGTCGTGATGGGTGTGCATGCGATCCAAAAAAGACAGAACAGCGCGGCCGCCACCTAGAAAAGCTTCGGGCATAAGGCAAAGTAAGCCGGCATAGACTCATGCAGCCTATGCATGGAATAAGCAATTGCGGAGACACTATCGGATAATCATGGAAAAAACGATAGAGGTGAACATTATGCCGATGGTGGAAGTTAACGGGGTTAAGCTGCATTACGAAAGGATCGGCCAAGGTGTGCCGATCCTGTTTATTCATCCGCCGCTATTGACGGGAGAGGTGTTCTTCTACCAGCAGCAGCTGTCAGACCGCTTTGAGGTCATTACGTTCGACATACGTGGGCACGGCAAAAGCGGCTTCTCGGAAGAGAAGGTTACGTATGAGCTTATAGCGAAAGATATTTGCAAGCTTATGGACGCTTTGAAGCTGCCCCAAGCGGTGCTATGCGGGTACTCGACCGGAGGCTCCGCCGTTTTGGAGGCGATGATTGCTTATCCGCAGCGATTTCTGGGAGGCATTCTGGTCAGCGCCATGTCCGAGGTCAGCGACTGGTTCAACAAAAGCCTGATTTGGACGGCGAGGCAGATCTGCAAGCTGTCCGGCAAAAGGCTGCTGTCCGCTGCGATATCTATCGGCAATGCTGACTTGCCATCGACATTCAAGCAGCTGTACGCCGGGGCGATGCAGGGACAGGTCCGCAACATGCGGCAATATTTTGGCTGCAGCCTCGGCTATAACTGTACGAGCAAGCTGCATCGGATCCACAAACCGCTGCTTCTGATTTATGGGGAGAAGGATAGATCCTTCCACCGGTACGCCCAATTGATTCAACAGCGAGTCGCTCATTGTACGTATTATCTGATTCCGGGGGCCCGGCATCAAATTCCAACCAAAAACTACCGCGAAATGAATGACCTGATCCGCTTATGGATGGATGATCCCGCCCTGACCCCGCAAGCAGAGCCTAAGACAGAGAAGGAGGAGGCGGCCGAAGCAGCCCTTCCTCTTCATTGGCCGCCGGGGGATTTACCCGTGGACAGCGAGATCATCCAGCGTCAGCCCTAACAGGTCAGCAGCGCTATACGGCTAACCTTCCTCCAGCCGTTTCATGAATTCCTCAACGGCGCTGTAGCCCTGCTGGCGCAGGTACCAATTGTTCGCAGCGGCTTCAACCAGGCCCGCCACATCTCTGCCGGGTTGAAGCTGAATTTCGATATGGGGAATCCGGACGTCCATATAGTCGGTGAAGGTCGGCTCCAGCTCCAATTCGTTATTCAAGGCGTTATCCTTCCATTGGGTCAGCTCGATATCCAGCACGATGCGCGTCTCGTCCTGAAACGCTCTTCTTCCATATAGACGCGATACATTAATCAGACCGATGCTGCGCAGAGCGAGGAACTCCTTGCTTTTTCCGTTGTGAGTGCCGATCAGCGTCTCCGGGCTGATTTTTTTGAGCACGACAATATCATCCGCAACTAACCGATGGCCCCGCCGAATGAGCGTATGGGCCGTTTCGCTTTTTCCGACGCCGGATTTGCCGCGCAGCAGGATGCCGATTCCCGATACGTTGACGATGACGCCATGTATCGTAATTTCCGGTGCCAGCGCTTTGGTCAAATAGCCGTCCATAAGCTCCAGAAATTTCGGAGTCGCCTCATGAGTTCTGAGCAGAGGGATGCCTTCTTCCTCGCAATATTTCATTAAATATTTAAGCCCTTCCTGATTGCGCGTCACTACGAAGCAGGGAGGATGGTATTTGACAATGTTGCCGATGCGTTCATTTCGCTCTTCCTCGGTCAGCGTATGCAAATAGGTAATTTCTTTCTTCCCCAGCACCTGCACCCTCGCTTGCTGAAAAAAATCAAAATACCCGACAAACTCCAGTCCGGGACGGTGGGTTTTAGGCTTTACGATCGTTCGATGCAGTTCTTTTTGCCCCGCAAGCACTTCCAAGGAGAAGCGCTTTACCAGGTCCTGTACGGTTACCGATTTCGTCATGTTGTTCTCCTCCTGTTTCATTTCTCTTGCTTGTAACCATTCTACACGCACGGCCTGTTTCCCTTTGCCGATTATGCTTTTCTTGCGAATTCGCCGGTTAAGGTTGGGCATACAAGCATGAATCTGGTAATATATCGCTAAGGACCTCTTGTCGGAGAGGTCTTATTTTTTCAAAGGAGGTCATTCCATAAATGAAAGCGTTATACGGCTATTTTACGGAAGGAGAAATTGTTCGCAGCGGAGGTGATCCTTACTATGAGCCATAGTCCGCTCGATTCCGCAAGAATGCAGCTGATTCATCAGCTCGTTTATTTTGACGAAGAAAGGTTTCACATTTTGGATAACTATTTTGCCAATGAGCGCACCAAGAAAATTGGAGAGCAGTTTGTCGAGGACTACACCCGGACCTTGGAGAGTATTATCGCCAATTTCGAGGAGGAGTCGCTCCATTCCGTCGCGCTTATAGGCAGCCGGGTCCAGACGCTGGACGAAGGCTTCGAGGATTCATACACTATTGTATTCCCGCATCAGGCCGATCCTGACCGCAACCAAATTTCTTTTTTGGCTCCATTCGGATTTCAGCTCCTGCTGGCGTCCCAGGATGAGAGCAGAACCATCGAGACCCCGATAGGCTCGTCAAACGTGCAGGTGCGTCAAGTGAAATACGTCAACATGGGAGAGCCCTACGATAAGCCCAGATTGTAGACTTATAAAAGCAAGAAAGCCCTCAGCTGAACCCTTTTCGGCTGCAGGGCTTTTTTAACGTTGAATGATTCATTTTTCGAGGCTCACGGCAAATCGCAATAAGGATCTTTTTCCTATAAATATGGGGTGAAATACCTATTTTGTTCAAAAAACGGCAACTTTTTTCGCGAAAATGATAAAAATCGACAAAAGTCTCTAAACTATTCTGCCTAAAGTGTCGAAATATACAAAGGGATGAATTGTAAATGAAAGGAAATAGCGCTTTCAAAAAATAGAAGAACCCAACAAAACAGACAGAATCGGAGGAAAAAGAATGAAAGGGAAAGCGAAAGAATGGATACGGGACGTTATCGGAAAGCTGTCACAGCTGTCGCTCCACAAAAAGCTGCTCGTCAGCTTCTTGGTCGTCCTGCTGCTGTTATCTGTTCTAAGTGTAACAGCACTGATTCAAATGAATACGATGGGCCAGAAATCAAAGCAAATGACACAAAAAGGGCTACCCAGTGTGGTTATGCTGGGCAACTTGAACCACGACATTAAGGAATTGGATGACTTGATTCTTCGCATTCAGCTGAATATGCCGGAGAAAAGCTCGGGCGACATGTCCAGCATGGACATAACCGATGAAGTGTTGACCCAGCCGGATAAAGCAAAGGTGCTGTTCTCGGAAATTCAATCCAAGACGAAAACGCTGGAGCAGCTTGCCATTACGGAAAAGGATGTTACGCTGCTGAAGCTGTTCAGCAAGCAATGGGAGTCCTATGAGAATTTGTTCCCGGCGATTTTAAGCGCCGCTCAACAGCACAGTCCTGACGGCATGAGACTGATTCAGCAGGCGGACGAGTTCATAAGCGGATGCAGTATGATAATCGATGTGCTTACCCGCAACATCCAGGCTCATGCCGATGAATGGTCAGGGGAGCTGGAGGACTCCAACCGTACCGGGGTTACCTGGGTTATTGTGCTTAGTGTACTCGCTATCCTTGCGGGACTCGCGATCTCTTTCGTGATGGCCCAGCATGTATCCAAGCCTTTGAAGGAAATGAGCAGAGCGGCCAAGCGGATCTCTGAAGGCGATCTGTCGGAGAAAAGCGCTGCATTGAACCGGAGCGATGAAATCGGAGAGCTCAGCGCCGCTTTCGTACAGATGACGGATAACATGAGAACCATGATTGAAACCATTAATGAGCATGCACAGCTCGTAACCGTGTCTGCAGAGCAGCTGAAATCCAGCTCAGGCGAAATGCAGCACGCATCCGTCGAGATTGCCTCTACCGTCAAGGAAGTGGCAACAGGCGCTGATCAACAGACGCTGACGATGGAAGAAACATCGCGATCCATGGAAGAAGTGGGGCAAGGAATCAGCAGAATGGCCGAAAGCGCGTCCTCGATTGCCGAATCCGTAGAATGGACGAAGCAGCAGGCGGAAAGCGGGGAAGCCTTTGTCCAAAACACCGTAAATCAAATGCAGTCCATCCACTCGTCCGTTCATCATACGGATCAGGTTATTGAAATGCTGGAGGTCAAGTCGCATCAGATCGGCAGCATCTTGCAGGCTATTCAGGAGATTGCCTCGCAAACCAATCTGCTGGCGCTCAATGCCGCAATTGAAGCAGCGCGCGCCGGCGAGCAGGGTCGCGGATTCGCGGTAGTGGCAGCTGAAGTGCGCAAGCTTGCGGAGCAATCCGGCAGCTCTTCCGATGAAATCGCCAAGCTGCTTCACGAAATTCAGTCCAGCATTCAGGAGTCCGGCGAAGCGATGGGGAAAGTGAAGGACGAGGTGCAGATGGGGATTGAGCTCGTTAAGGAAACCGAGCAAAACTTCAATCATATTCTGGTATCGACCTCGCAAATCGCTTCGCAAATTCAGGAAATGGCAGCGACCTCCGAGGAAATATCGGCAGGGGCTCAGCAAATAACGGCTGCCGTTCAGCAAGTGGCTTACATCGCGAAGGAAACAGCTTCCTCAACGCAGAACGTATCCGCCTCTGCTACAGGCCAGCTTCAGACGACGGAGGAGCTGCAAACCTCGGCTCAATCGTTGTCCAATATGGCCGAAGAGCTTCAGCAGCTTTTATCGCAGTTTAAAACCGCATAAGCACCGCTATAAGAACACAGCTCGGCTTGCTGCAGGAATGCAGCAGGGCGGGCTGTTTTTTTTAGCAACAGGTTCCCGGGGTTCCACTGCAGGGTTACCTTGGCCTAATGGCTCGATTTGGATAATCGCGGCTGGTTCAGGTAATAGTAATAACTGGTATCGTAAACCTTTAAGGCGGTGTGCAGACATGATGAACCCGGGGAACCTGCTGTCTGTAGATATTCAGGTCAATTTGGATCATATTGGGCATAAGCTGGGTTTTCCGAGCGACCTTGTGGTGAAGGAATTTAAGCTCGGCAGCATCCATTCATGTGCTATCCTGTGCATTGACGGCCTCGTCAATAGAGATCTTATCAACGGCCAAATTTTGAAAAGCCTGCTGATCAGCCTGGAGGAATCCAATAGAATTGTTCCGGCCGAAGGGGATGCGTTTATCTCTTTTATGCGTCTGGAGCTGCTTCCCTTACATTCCATCATGGAAGTAAGCGGGATGGGCGACGTTCTAAATGCCATTCTTTCCGGAGATACGGCGCTTCTCATCCATGGCAGCAGCAAGGCGCTGGTTATCGGAACGAAGGGCTGGAAAAGCCGTGGAGTGGATGAACCGGAGACGGAAGCACTCATTCGAGGCCCGCGAGAGGGCTTTACGGAGGATATTTGTACGACGACCTCATTGATTCGAAGAAGACTGCCGGATCCCAATCTCCGGTTTGACGCCTATAAAATTGGAAAGCGTATCCCAAAGGAAGTTATCGTTGCTTATATTGAGGATATTGTCAATCCCAAGCTGGTCGATGAGGTTAAACGAAGGCTGGGCACGATCAACCGGGATGATATGGAAGGCTCCGGGTTTATCGAGCAATGGATCATGGATAACGTGATGTCTCCGTTTCCGCAAGTATTAAATACGGAGAGGCCGGACAAAGTAGCTGCAGCATTATTGCAGGGCCGTGTGGCCATCCTGGTGGACGGAACGCCTTTCCAGCTGATTTTGCCGGTTACCCTGGTCACCTCGTTTCACTCGCCTGAGGATATGTACCAGAACTGGATGATATCGAGCGTCATCCGGCTGCTGCGATTGGCAGCGGCATTTATCGCTACTTTTTTGCCGGGGCTCTATATTGCTTTAACGGAATTCCACCATGGCATGCTGCCATCCAAGTTAGCCTTCTCCATCGCCGGAGCCAGGGAAGGGGTTCCTTTCCCGGCCGTCGTCGAAGCCTTCATGATGGAGGGGACGCTCGAGCTGCTGCGGGAAGCAGGTGTACGGCTGCCCAAGCCGATCGGTCAAACGATCGGCATTGTCGGCGGTCTTGTTATAGGGGAAGCAGCTGTAACGGCCGGCATCGTGAGTCCGATTATGGTCATCATTGTGGCTATAACTGCCATTGCCTCTTTTACCCTGCCGGCCTACAGCTTTGCCATTTCGCTAAGAATGCTCAGGTTTGCCATCATGCTTGCGGCCGGATTATTCGGGATATACGGGATTGTGCTGGCTTATATCATGATTAATATCCATCTCGTTAATTTACAAAGCTTCGGGATCCCTTACTCAACTCCTATAGCGCCGATGTTCGTGAAGGATTGGAAGGAGCTGCTGATGCGGGCGCCTGTTGAAGTGCTGAATAGCCGTCCTGAGATGATGAAGCCTCAGGATAAGGAGCGTACAAAAACGTAACGGCAAGGAGGGGCCTCATGGGAATTTTCAAATATGCGGATCAGGAAGTCGGACAAAAGGAAATGATCATGACGGTTGCCTCCATGCTGATAGGGGTCGGAGTCCTCACCTTACCGAGGCTGGTGGCTTCCTCCACGAAATCGTCGGACGGGTGGATGTCCATTCTTTTGGCAGGTGCAATAACCGTAGGGTTAGGTATCGTCGTTTCCAAGCTGGTGAACCGCTATCACCAAAAAACATTTTTCGAATATGCCTGCCTTATTGTAACGAAGCCTGTCGCCTGCGTGCTTATATTTCTGCAGGGCATTTACTTTTTTCTGTTCTGCGCCTATGAGATGCGGGCTATTGCAAGTATTTCCAAACAATATTTATTCGTAAGGACACCTATTGAGTTCGTCGCTATCACATTTCTGCTTGTGGTCATTTATGCGGTTTCAGGCTCCAGGGTAGGCTTAATTCGATTAAATGTGCTGTTCCTGCCACTCGTTCTTTCGATAGCTCTATTGATGATGGCTCTTAGTATCGGAATTTTTGATTTGAACAACCTGAAGCCCTTTTTTATCTCCAGCCCTATAGAAATCTTAAAAGGAGCGGAGCAGGCCATGTATTCGATGCTGGGCTTCGAAATCGTCCTCTTCTATGGAAGCTTAATGAGGCGTCCGAAGGAGACGGCCAAAGCGATGGTCTATGGTATAGCCATTCCGGTCATCTTCTACTTAATTATTTTTATTTTTGGAATCGGCATCTTTTCGCATGCAGGAGCCATGAACATTATGTATCCCGCTATCGAGATTGCTAAGGAAATCAAAATACCAGGCGAGTTTTTTGAAAGGTTCGAATCGTTGTTCTTTGTCATCTGGATGATGACGATCTTCAATACAACCAGCATGGCTATGGACGTATCGCTGATTTGCTACACTTCTCTATTCAAGAAAATGTCCAAGCGTACCTGCATTCTGATCCTGAGTCCCATCGTGTATTTGCTTGGAATGCTGCCGAAGGATCAGGCGGAGTTTGCTATGCTGGGCGACCTGATAAGCTACTTGGGAATCTTGTTTGCAGGCGTCCTGCCTCTCACACTCCTGATCCTGGCCAAGCTTCGAGGGGTGACGGGCCGTGGTTGATAAAGTAGCAGGGATGTTAGCCGCTATCCTTATTTTGCTCATTACCGCCGGCTGCTGGGACCGTATAGAAATCGATGAGCGCGGCTTTGTCATCGGCATTGCCATCGATGTCATGAAGGGTTCAACCGGTAAAGAAGGTGCAGCTAAGGGGAAAAAGGGGGAGTTTATGGTCACCTATCAACTGGTTGTTCCATCAGGTATCAAGCAAAGCGGCAGTTCGGATACGGGGGGCGGAGCAAACCGAGCCTATTTCAACATTACGCTTGATGGCGATACGTTGACCTCGCTTGCGGCCAAGCTGGCCTCCAAAACAAGCCATGCCCCCTTTTTCGAGCATCTTCAGGTCGTGCTTATTTCGGATGAGGTAGCGAGAAAGGAAGGGGCGTTTGCCGATACGATTGATTATTTTCTAAGGGACAGCGAAATGCGGAGATCGCTTAAGATCATGGTCGTCAAGGGAGAAGCCAAGCAAGTGCTGGAGGTAAAGCCTCCTAGTGAGAAATTGCCGGCAAGGTTCATCTCCTCAGCGGCGGAGAACACAAGGAAAAGCTCCCGCATGCTGGCAGAATCCAGGCTAGGCGAGGTTCATGAAAAATTGCTGAAGCGGGAAAGCTTCTTGATTCAGCTGATTTCCGTATCGAAGGACCGAGAAGATATTTCCATCGTAGGCAGCGCCTTATTCGATGGAAGAACCAATAATTTGATTGATTTCATCGGTGGGAGAGACACGGCGGGCATAAACTTGTTAAGAGGTAACGTGAGTGGCGGAGTCATTAATACCGAGATAGAAGGGGGGCTGGTCGGATATGAAATCAATTGGGAGAGACGAAGACTGTGGGTGGAGGTCAGTGACCCGGAGCGCCCGGTTTTCCACATTGATATTCGTACCAAAGGAATTGTCGACCAGAGCTTCAAACAAATGGATATGACAAAGGAAGAAGAGATAATGAAACTGGAGGCCGCCCTATCGCAGAAGATCAAAAGCATTGCAGATAACGCCATGAATAAGCTTCAGAAAAAATATGGCAGAGATGTTGTTGATCTGGAACTCTTCTTGTACAGGGATCACTATGAAATATGGAAGAGCATTCAGAAGGATTGGGAGGAGGGCCGGAAGCTGTTCACTAAAGCTAAAGTGGAAGTGACCGTCGAGTCTGAGGTTCAGAGAAGCGGGAGCATTTTGAAATCGGAAAGGAGAGGTCGATCTGTGGGAGATCTTCATTAAGCGGCTGCCGTCGGGGATGGTGATCGGGTGCACGATATTGACCATAGCTATCCCGCTGGTTTTCTATAAGATTTCGGATATCATTCATAAGCACGGAGACCCCCCCTGGAAAAAATCTTGACTGCATAATACAAGACCTTACACCTTACGGGAAAAGAGGGAACAACCAATGAGCACGGATCAGGAAATGACTTACGGAACGGACTACAAATACATTCCCATGACTTCGATAGGAAGCGGCTCGGACACTGAGGTAGCGCCGGATGTATGGTGTCATACGATCCAGATTGTGAATATCGTTATGATCGGAAGCCCGGAACAGCAGCGCTTCGTGCTGATCGACGCGGGAATGCCCGGCTCGGCTGAGGCCATTATTGCCGCTGTCGAGAACCGCTTCGGTTCGAAGCATCGTCCTGAAGCCATCATTCTTACTCATGGGCACTTTGACCATGTGGGCGCGATTATAGAGCTGGCGGAACATTGGAAAGAAATCCCTATTTATGCGAATGAGCTGGAGCTGCCTTTCTTAACGGGTCAACAGAGCTACCCGGCGCCGGATCCGACGGTGGAAGGCGGGCTTGTGGCGAAGATGTCGTTCCTATTTCCGAATACTCCGATTGACTTAGGAGAGTGTGTAAGGCCGCTGCCGGCTAATGGGGTAGTTCCTCATCTGCCGGAGTTTCGATGGATTCATACGCCCGGGCATGCGCCGGGACATGTTTCCTTCTTTCGAGAGAGCGACCGAACGCTAATTGCGGGGGATGCCTTTGTGACCGTCAGGCAGGACTCTTTGTACAAAGTACTCATGCAGGAGCCGGAGGTTCATGGTCCTCCAAGATACCTGACAACGGATTGGAAGGCAGCCAAGGAATCCGTGCTCGCCTTACAGCATTTGCAGCCGTCTGCCGCCGTGACCGGACATGGGGAACCCATGCGGGGAGAGGCTCTGACGAACGGCTTGAAGGCGTTGGCCGACCATTTCGATCAGTTAGCCGTTCCCGATTACGGCAACTATGTTCAATAAGTGCTCTGATATGATTCAAAAAAGACGACTCTCATTCCGGGATTTACGGAATAGGAGTCGTCTTTTGTTTGATGCTTAAGCTTCCTGATCGGATGGGATTACTTCATCCAGCTCGGTTTCCTGCTGATTCGCTTGCGCCGCTACCGCTTGATCAAGCTCGCTTTCGCCTTGAATTCGGGCTGCGGCCTCGGCTTGGGCGTTCAGCTGCTCCTCCGCCTGTCCGATCCCGGTAGCTCCCTGATGTCCTCTGCTGCTAGGCATTCCGTTATCCCTCCTGCTCCATAGTCCAATACTTCGTTAGTATGATCGGAGCGTTGGGAAAATATGCATTTAGGCTGCTACTTTACCGTTTTGTTATATGCAGCGAGCTTGCCGGTAATTTCCTTGGCTGCGGCGTCCAGAGCTTCCTTCGGCTGCTTCTTGCCGTTCAATGCTTCCTCAATGGCCGTTTCCGTCAGCTGGCGGGCTTCCGGGAATACGCCCATAACAGCGCCTTGGGTCGCCGTATTTGCTTTGGTCGCGTGAAGCTGGTCCACGGCTGTCTTCAACTGCGGATATTTCGTTAAGTTATCTTTAACCGTTTGCTCATCATAAGCTTTCTTCGTGATTGGGAAGTAGCCGGTGTTTACATGCCAGTAAGCTTGCTGCTTCGGCTCGGCCAGGAACTTGATGAACTCCCATGCGCCCTTCTGCTCGGCTTCGCTGCGGTTGTTCAGGATGTACAAGCTTGCTCCTCCAACGATAACTCCTCCGTCCTTAGCATCGGCAGGCTTAGGCAGGAAGGCCGTTCCGACCTCGAATTTGCCTTGGGCTCCGTCTACAATGCCGCGAAGAGAGCCGGTAGAGTCGAGGGTCATGCCGATCTGGCCGGCGAGGAACGCTTTTTTCGTGTCATCGGTTTTGCGTCCGAGATTCAGGGCAACCTTGTCGTCGACCAGCTGCTTCCACCAGGTCAAGGTTTTCACGCCGGCTTCGCCGTTAACCAAAGATTCGGTGGCCACCCCGTTACGTCCGTTGCCGTTGTTCAGCAGATCAGCGCCTTGATTAGCGAAAAATTGCTCCATGAACCAGCCATAAATCGCGAAGGATGCGCCGGTTTTGCCGTCCTTGGTCAATGCTTTAGCTGCTTTGGCAATGTCATCGTAAGTTACAGGCGGCTTCTCCGGGTCAAGACCTGCGGCTTTAAACATATCCTTATTGTAATAAAGGATCGGATTGGACGTGTTGAACGGCATGGAATTCAGCTTGCCGTCGATTTTATAGTAATTCAGAATGTTCTCTTCGAGCTGCGACAGATCATATTTATCCTGATCAATGAACTTTTGCATAGGAGTGATGGCCTTGGAGTCAATCATGAAGCGGCTGCCTACTTCGTATACCTGGATGAGTGCGGGACCGCTCTTTGAGTCCATGGAAGCCTTCATTTTGTTCAAGCTTTCATCATAAGTGCCTTGGAATACGGCTTCTACCACCACGTTTTTCTGGGATGCGTTGAAGTCGGATACGAGCTTGTCTATTGCTTTGCCAAGCTCACCGCTCATGGAATGCCACCAGACGACCTTGACCGGCTCCTGGCTCTTAACAGGTGCAGTTGTAGGCTGGGGATTACTTCCTCCTTCAGCTCCTTGTTGAGTTGCATTGCTGCCGCATGCGGATAAGGCCATAACGGATGCCATGCAAAGCGGTATCAGGCTTTTTTTCATAAACTTCATTACAGTTCTCTCCCTTTTTTTGGATGTATAGAATTCATGCAAAAGCGGAAATACGATCTTTTTCTTTTATGAATGAATAGATGTCCCGAGGATGGATGAGGACAAGCTAGGTTCAGAACAAGGCCGTGTTCCTTGCTGCGAGCCGCATGGCGATACAATTCCTGCAAGTAAGACCGGTGCAAAGGGCTAGCCCTTCAAAGCGCCTGCCGTCAATCCGCCTACCAGCTGCTTGATGCCCAAGACGAGAAGCAGGAGCGACGGGAGCAGTACGATGGTGACGCCGGCAAGCACCAGATTCCACGAGGTCATCTCTTCAAATTGCAGCATGCTGATCCCGATTTGGACGGTGCGCATCTTTTCCCCGTTCGTAATCAAGAGCGGCCACAGGTACATGTTCCAATGCGTCAGGAACGAGTACACCCCGAGTGTTGCCAGCGCAGGCCGGGATAACGGCAGCACTAGCATGAAGAAGCAGCGGAGATGGCCGCAGCCGTCGATACGGGCGGCTTCGAACAGGCCGGCCGGCAGCTGCAGGAAAAACTGGCGAAGCAGGAACGTACCGAACGCAGTGGCGAGGAATGGCACGATCAAGCCTTCATACGTATCCAGCCAGCCCCAGCTTTTGACGGTCAAATAATTCGGAATCATCGTCACTTCCCACGGAATCATCATCGTCGAGAGGAAGAGAGCGAACAGGACGCTTTTACCGGCGAATCTTAAATAGGCGAAGGCGTAGGCGGCCAGGCTCGCCGTAAGAAGCTGACCTATCATGATGGCAGTCGACACGAGCAAGCTGTTAGCAATAAAGGTGAAAATAGGCACGGTCTGAATCACTTTAAGGAAATTATCCCAATACAGCCCGCCAGGAATGAACTTGGGCGGATAGGCCGAGGATTCGGCCGGAGTCATGAAGGCTGCGGATAAGGTGAAGAACACGGGATACAGCACCAGTGCCGCAGCAATACACAGCAGAATATAGAGAATCGTTTGCTGCAGGCGGGATCTCATTGGTAATGCACCTTCTTTTCAAAAAATTTGAACTGAATAAGCGTCAAAATGAGAATGAATGCGAACAGCAGGAGCGCCTGCGCGCTGCCGATCCCGAAGCGGAAGTTGACGAACGCATCCTGGTAGATGTTGTAGACGACGACGTCCGTCGTATTCATTGGGCCACCCTTGGTCAGAATGTGCATCTGCCCGAATGATTGGAATGCCCCGATAACGGACACGATGGCCGTGAAAAAGATCGTCGGAGAAATGAGCGGCAAGGTCAGCTGTACGAAGGTTCGGATCGGCCCGGACCCGTCAATCTTGGCGCTGTCGTAAATTTCTTCCGGAACGCCCTGCAGCCCGCTCAACAGAACAATATAGTTGAAGCCGAGATTCATCCATACCGTCATGACCGATACGGACAGAAGGGCCACCGCAGGGTCGGTCAGCCAGCCTACCGGCTGGGTACCGAAGAGGCTCAGCACATAATTCAAAATCCCGACGCTCGGATGGTACAGCATCATCCAGATGACCGAGCCGGTTCCGACGGAAATGGCAATCGGCAGCGAGAAGACGAATTGGAATACGCGCATTCCCCTCAGCTTGTTATGAGAGAGGGCGGCGAGTAGAAGTGCGGCGACAAGTCCTGTAGGTACGGTAAGCAAGGTGAAGGAGAAAGTCACCTTCAAGCTTTGATAAAATTTCTCGGAAGTCAGCAGCTCCTGGAAGTTTTCCAATCCGGCGAAAGCCGCAATCCGTCCGCGCGGGTCAGTCAGGTGGAGGCTCAAATAAACCGATTTCAGCAAGGGATAAAAAAGGAAGATGCCGAACAGCAGCAGCGACGGAGCCAGAAACAAGTAAGCAAGCAGATGCTCTCTCCAGCGCAGAGGGCTCAGGCTCCGGATACGCGCTCTGCGGACGGGCCTGGTGGAAGCGGCGGAGGAGGGTATCCTGATATCTTTTGGCACAAGACTCATATCTTTCATTTCACCCCTAACCATTATCACAGTGAGTTCATCGTATTTCTGTAATCTCAACTGCCTTGTTCAGTATAAGTCCCTGTTGTAAAGACAACGTTAGAGGGATTTAAAGGTTTTATGGAGAGAAGGGCAGCTCTTCATATATCCTTAATATTTGGCAGGAAAAATAGCCGTTCCCCATCGGGAACGTCAAAGGGCGGAAGAAAGCTGGGGGAATAGAGCATATTCCTTGGGTTCACGCGGCAAAGCTACTGTTTTTTACTAGACCGTATGATAGAATAATAGTTAATTACATTAAATTGGAACTTTGAGGTGGATTTCCATGGTATCCAAAAGCTCGGTTACAAAAGCGGCATCCGCAGCGGCTGTGATGTCCGTTATTGCCGTGCCTTCCGCCGTAATGGCTGCTCCGGCTGTTGTGCTGCATCCAATTCAAGATATGACGATTGCACAAGGAACGGAAACAACGATTTATTTGAACGACTATTTAAGCAATCTCAGCTCATACAAGGTCACTTCACAATCCGTCAGCGGCGTTGTCTATGCCACTTATTCCTATTCGGCCCCAAATCCGTTGAGTCTGCGGGGAGACCAGGTAGGCTCCTCTATGGTGACGATATCCGACGACTCCGGCAAGCTGGAGGAATTCAAGGTTCATGTATTGGACGCGGGGGCGGATAAGCGGATCGATATCGGAGATGTTACGAAATATATTGCGGCGCATACTTCCGAAGTGACGCAGGCTGCCGATGTCAGAACGCTGTTGAACGGGATTGAGCCTCTATACAAAACCGGTTCTACGGTAAAGCCGACGCCGGGCGTGAATGGCAAGCCGAACGCCGTTGTTCTGATAGCGGGGCAGGTGCAGTCACAGACGCTGCCTGTGGCTTCCTATTTTACGAAGACGGCAGAGGAGAGCTTGAGCTTCACAGCCAAGAGCTTATATAGCTATATTGAGGCAGCCATCGATCCGGCCGGCGTTTTGACGCTTACGGGGACTAGTGCACTGGGCCAATATGCAGGGACTACGGCAGAGATTCAGGTGACGGCGACCAACCAGCACGGAAACAGCGCGACATTGAACGTGCCCGTGATGATTCAGTCCGTTGAAACGACGTATATTGTCAATGTTCCCGATAATATCACCATGCCGTTTACCGTGCAGCTGTCTCCCATGTTTGCGGACATTGCGGCAAATCATTTTGAGATCACGCAAGCACCCGGCAACGGTCTTATAGCGACGATAGCTGATAATGAAAGTACGAATGCCACTATCGTATTCAGCGGTAAGGCCGCCGATACCGTGCTCAAGCTGAAGGGGACCAACATGGCTACGGGAGCTTCCAAGGAAGTAACCGTTCAAGTTCAAGTTCATGCTAACCCTAACCCGGTGCCAGTCATTGTCGGTATGCCGGACCCTATCCAATGGAAGATAGGATGGTCGGAACCCCAATCCGTGTCCATGGCTGCCTACTTCGCAACGGAGCCGGACTCGCCATTAAAATATACATTAAACAAACCGGCATACATGGATGCAGCCATTGATGAAAATGACGGCACATTAATGATTTATAACGTGAATCCATCATCGTTCCTGCCTAACCCGCCAATTCTCCAGATAACGGCGACGAATACGTATAAAAACAGCGCAACGATTAACCTCCCGGTTGTGATAGAGTACCCGGCTCCGAAGGTTATGGGCAGCCCGGACCCTGTACAGTGGCTTAGGGGTGTAACTGAATTTAAAACAATGAATGTATCTGAGTATTTCTGGGATACAACGGGAGAGGTTCCAAGCTTAACCTACAGCATTGAAAGCATGTCGCCCTCTGTCACGGCCTCCATCAACAAGGACTCTGGCAAGCTGGTGATTCAAGGAATACAGGCAGTGACGGATGGCTCCGAAATGATTCAGGTGAAGGCCACGAACAAATTTGGTAAAAGTGCGTTGTTAGATATCAAGGTGAACGTACTGTCCTCCTATACAATTCATTGGACAAAGGATGACCCGCAAAATTATCCGAATCCTTATGCCGTGAAGCTATCGTCGATCTTTGACGGTACAGGAGCAACGGATTTCGAGTTGACTTCACTGCCGGAGGGCAGCCATATGGCGGTCGCCATTGAAGGGAACCATACGGATCAAGCGCAGCTCGTCTTTGGCGAGACGATAGGGGATGCGCAGTTTACGGTCATTGGCAGAAACCCGGCCAACGGCACGTCCAAGGAAATTAACATTCGTTTCATTACGGATTATGCTGCGCCGACGGTCAAGAGCTATGACGGCGACAAAATAAGCGTTACCAACGGCATGATGGAAGGAGAAGGGCAACGGGTTTATTTATATAAGTACTTTAGTGACGACAGCGGTTTGCTAAGCTATACGGTAGAGGAGGACGCCAGTACTGCGGGTGAAGTCTATACATGGATATATGGCGGGGAAGGCCCGTCCATAGAGTTTTATGGAGCGAATTATCCTGAGAATGTGACCACTTCTGCTGTTGTCAAAATAAAAGGAACGAACCGTTACGGGAAAAGCGCCGTTCTTGAAGTGCCTGTGACGATAGAGGCAGCACCGGCACCGGCGGTGACCGAGGTGCCAGGGCCGAACTCCTATACGGATGGGCTTTTGAGTAAGCGGTTTGAGTTCCTGCGCTTGGGTTCCTACTTTAGCGGCAGCAGGTTAGAACTACAGCTTGAGAATAAAGATGAGCTGTATACGAACTATCATGCTTCCGCTTCAATGGACGGACAGGACCTTTTTGTGGACATTTCAGCCCCATTAGGCAACACGGAAACCGTTACCTTCTTCGTAAAGGTAAGAGCTACGGACAGCTTCAACCGGTCGGTGGTTATGGAAATTCCGATCACCGTGCTACCGAATGCGGCTCCGATAGTGGATCCCAATGGAATCGATACGATTTATCTCGATGATCAAGGCGGGCAGACGAACCTCATCGATTTGGATCTGCTGAGTCTTTTCTATGATGCCGATGTGAAGACGGATTCCACCAAAGGAGACAGTGACAAGTTAAGCTATACCTCCGTAGAAGCGGCGGGATCTCTGAGCGCCAGCATTACATCCGACCATTACTTGGCTCTAAGCGGCTCCAGCATCGATACGGGTTCAAATGTGAAGGTTTCGGCCCAGGACAGGGCAGGGCATGTCATCAGCAAAATGCTATCTGTTAAGCCGTCACCGTTAGGCGACTACAATGTCCATCACGTAAATTATAACCAAGTGATGACAGTATTGTACCCGGATTCGATACTTCCGCCTGTGACAGACGATAAGGCAAAATCCATTTATTTGGTAGATTTGAACAACCCGAATCCGAATATTATCTATAATGCCTTCTACAATTCTAATTACAATTATGTAAACATCATGAACGGCAGCTCATTAAACTATCCGGCGACTATCAACCTGCATTATGTGAACAAGGTGGATCATACACTCACCTTGGACGTCTTTCCTATCATTCCAACCGTATAGTATAGTCACCGCGGGATAGATGAGGTCAACTTAAGGTTGGCCTTTTTCTATTCAGCTCGTTAAGGAAGCTTTGTGTAAAAGGAGGTCCGAGCCGGCATGGAGGAGAACCGGAATAGCCATCAAGCGATCAAGGAAGCGCTGCAGCAGCAAGATTATCGGCTGGCTGAGCGATTAGCCAAGGCTCAGCTGGAAGAAGACCCGTGGGATGCGCAGGTTTGGGCATCCTTGGGCGAGGCGTTACTGCATCGCGGGTATGGCGAGGCAGCCCGTAAGGTCTTCAACCGCGCATGGCTGCTAGACCCGGAGGCCGGATGGATGCAGAGCGTTCAGTCTGAGCTCGGCAAGCGGGAGACAGGAGCGGAGCGCTATGACATTGAGCTGCTGCTGCTAACGAAGCCGGTAAGGCTTAGCGCTGCGGTTATTGCTCGCAATGAGGAAGAGACCATAGAGAAATGTATCCGAAGCGTATCGAATGTCGTGGACGAAATCATTGTGATCGATTACGGCTCAACGGACCGGACTTTGGATATCGTAAGGAAGCTTCCTCGGGTGAAGCTCGTGCAGGCGGAATGGCATGGGAGTTACGCGCGGGTTCGCAACGAAGTGCATGCTCATGCAACAGGGGATTGGATAGTGTGGCTGGAAGCGAACGAGATGCTGCATCCGGACGATGCCCGGCCTATTCGAGAGGCGGCGTGCTTGTTCCAGCGGTTCAACATGCCCGTGGCTCTCGATTTGGTCCTGCTTCAGAGAAAAAACGGAGCCTTGCTTCAGTCCTTTGCCAGATCGCGGATGTACCCCTTAGGGAGGGGGCTTTTCTACGAAGGTAAGGTCTACGAGCATTTAAAGCATAGGGCAGCGAGTGGCACTCAGCTCCCCCTAATAAGACGAAAGATTAGAGTCAGATTACAATCCATATCGAGTCTCATGCATGAGGGAGAGAAGGCGGGAATCCGCCTGGAGCTTTTGCAGGGGATGCTGCAGGAGCAGCCGGACCATCCTATGTGGCTATTTCGCTGCGGTCAGGAGCTTGCGGTGCAGGGTCGTTGGGAAGAAGCTCTGAACTATGCAAGGGAAGCAGACAGAATAGGCAAGACCTTGAATGAGTTCCCGAAGCGGCTTGAGCTGGCTATCCTCGAGCTGCGCCTTCTGGTGGAATTGCAGCGCTGGGAGGAAGCGGAACGGGCCGCTATGATTGCTCTGGTTTCATTTCCGGACTACCCCGACTTCTCCTATTACCTCAGCCAAATTCATATGCGAATGGCGGAAGAACGATATCGGGAAGCCGAGCGGAGCTTGAATCTTGCGATGCAGGGCTTCGCTACCTATCGGGGGCCGGATCCGGCCGATCACGATATTGCGGACTGGCGGCGGCGTTATATGATGGCCGAGCTCGCGCTGGATGGAGGGGAGCTGGCGGCTGCGGATGATGAATACCGGAAGCTGCTGAAGGTATTTCCTGAATGGGAGGAGCTTAAGCGAAGGCGCGAAGCGATACAGCTGGAAAAGGACGCGCTGGAGAACATGGAGCCAAGGGGGACTAGGAATGGATGAAGCTGTTCATTGGGCTGAACAGATCGTACAAAGCATGAACAACCGGGACCTCGATAGGGCTGAACGTCTGTCGGTCCTTTATGTCCAAGCATGTCCCGAAGCGGCGCAAGGCTGGGCCCTCCTCGGCCAAACCTTGCTGGAGCGGCAGCAGGGGGCTATGGCACAGATGGCTTTTCAGCGAGCGTGGCTTCTCGATCCGGAGGCGAATTGGGTTCAAGCGGCGTATGCCGCTCTAGGGCGGTCCCAACCTGGCCCGGTAAGACAAGATATGCTCGAGCTGTTGAAGGTCAAGCGGGTGACGGTAACGGCGGCCATTATGGTCCGAAATGAAGAACGATGCATAGAGAGGTGCCTCCACAGCCTGATTGGAGCCGTGGATGAGATTGTGGTGATGGACACCGGATCAACGGATCGTACCTTAGACATCGTAAGAAAGTTTCCTGAGGTGAAGCTGTATGAGACGGAGTGGAGGGACAGCTTCTCGCAGGTGCGCAACGAGATGCTTTCACTGCTGACCAGCGATTGGGTGCTCTGGGTGGACGCGGATGAAGTCCTGCATCGGGACGATGCGCGGCATGTGCGTGAAATCGCCGGCCTATTCGACGACTCCGAGCTCCCGGTCATCCTCCAGGTATGGATGGTGAATCAATATGGAGCCCATTATCAGCAGGATTTTTCGCAATCGCGGATGTTTTCCCTTCGCCACGGCCTTCGGTATTCCGGCCGAATTCATGAGCAGCTTGCGCCGCAAGGCGGGCTGGAGGAGCGGGTGAATACGATCAGCCGCAAAGCAAGAATCCGCTTGATTCACGACGGCTATGATCCGGTTATTTGGCAAGGCCGGCTCAAAAGCGAGCGTTCCATGAAGCTCCTGCAGCTCATGGTAGAGGAGGAGCCCTTGAATCCGTCGGGCTGGTTCTTCTATGGTAGGGAATGCTTCAACAACGGGGATTACGACCGTGCTATGGACTGCTTGCAGGAGGCGGAACGGCTGGCGCCGGCGGCCCCCGGCTTCACTGCCATAGGGATGGTGCAGCTGTATAGGGCCAAAATCCATTTATTGCGTCAGGAATGGGGGGAGGCTTCGAGGCTATGCAAAGAGCTGTTGCGGCAAGCCCCGGACTATCCCGACGCGCATTATTATTTAGCACAGGCGCAGGCAGGCCAGGCGAGGGAGCTCGTTCGGCAAGCCCATAAGGACATGGCTGCTTATCACGAGTCGATAGCCGCCTATCGCGGAACAGAGCCCCCGGATCCGGAGGTAAAGGCTTGGAGGGCAGGGCTTCTAATGGCCGAGCTGGCCGTGCGCAGCGGCAAATTAGCTGAGGCCAGGAAGCTCCTGAGGTATTATGCGCAACGATTTCCTGAAGTCGGGCCCTTACGGACGGAGCTTCAGCATTTGGAAGGGAAAATCAACCGCTTAATGGGTGACAATGCGGCCCTATCGAATTGGAGCGAATAGAGCCGTTCTATAACAGGAATCGGGAGTTAAGAAGGCTCAAATCCTGATTTATCCGGTGGCGGAAGGTTTTTCCGCAAAGCCAGGCAGCATCACGCGGATTTATACTTCCTCATGCTCGTCCGGGAGTAAGGTAAGCCCGCAGGAGGGGCATGATTTCGTGATGGAGGTGACCCGGAAACCGCATGCCGGACAAGCTTCATCCAAGACTTCGGCCGCATGCTGATACTGCAGAGCCGGTTCGTTCGGAAAAAAACTTTGAACGGGCTGTCCGTCAATTTCTATCACCTGCAGCTCCTCGGTAAGCATCCAGATTATGTTCCCGTAGCGGTCGCTTACGGCGGCCAATGGAATTTCCGCGGACTCTTCATGGGGAAATAAGCTCCCGCCAAGGACGCTTGGCAGCATAGCTTTATAGGCTCCATATCCGGTACCGACCAGAACGTAGGTCTTGCCGCTTTCCTTATGTCTGACAACCGTTGCCAATAGGATCACCTCTTTTTACCGTTAGGAATAGATCTCAGTCCAGGCCGAGACGCACTAACAGCTCCTCAGGCTCCTGAAGCTGCTCGAATTCCTTGAATTTTTCGTTACGGGGTGCGAACCATGCTGCCCGGTAGGGCTTCATACCTGCCTCCGCCGCGCCTTCCAGCTCCTGGGAGCCGCCGTCACCGACGAACACCGATTCCTCGGGCCGCACCTGTAAGCGGGTACAGGCCAATTCATATATCCGGGCATCCGGTTTGGCATATCCCGTCTGATAAGAAAAGATCACTTCATCAAAGTACGAAGCCAGCCCGCTGCTTTCCCATGCGCGAACCTCCTCTTCCGTACAATTGCTGATAAGTCCCAGACGAAGGTCGTTGGCTTTTAATCTTTTTAACATGTAAATAATATGAGGGGAAATATCCTGAAAGGGTATGGATTTGGCATACAGCCTTGAAGAATAGAGCTTTTGGATATGGGCTTCATCCAGGGACTTGCCTTTGCCCTGCCACATATCGCGGAGAACCGAAGGGTAGTCGGGGAAGGTGCCGTTCATTCTCTGTTCCTGACGTACGCGCCATTCCTCATCGTATTCCCGCCTGCTTAAGCCCCACTGCTCATCCAGCTCGTTAATACGCGGCACTTTGCGTGCCCCGTCGGCAAACTCGGTAATCAAGGTTTCGAACAAATCGAACATAACCGCTTTCATGACTGCAGCTCTCCCTCTTTTTGTAAAATGGTGTTGCGGATGGAATCGTTCAGGCGCTGGATATGGCCTCGGGGAGCTGCTCCAGAAACTGCCGGACTTCCCGGGGAGATCGCAGAATATAGATCGTTTTGTGACCGGTTAATGCGCTTAGCTTGTTCAACAGGGCAGGGCGGCTTGTCTGTCTGTAGCTCCATACCCATTTGACGAATTTCAAATCGAGCCGTTCGGGGCAGCCTTCGGCTAAATCGGGCCGCGTTTTGCCGCGATACATCATTCTTCGTTTGATAATCCGATAGACGCAAAGATGCCGCGGCATGTCGAGAAATATAATCGTATCGGCTGCCGCTAAACGCATATCCATCGTCCTGCCGTAGTTGCCGTCAATGATCCACGTGTCCTTACCGACCAGCTGCCTCATAAGCGCGTCCCATTCCTCCTTGGGGGTAGCTACCCAGCCGGGGCGCCAGTTCAGCGCGTCCAGATGATAGACGGGAAGCCCGGTCCGATCGCTTAATTGTCTCGAAAATGTTGATTTACCCGAACCGCCGGAGCCTATAACAACTACTTTATTCATCGTCAGGGTTCTCCGTTTCTATGGATTTTTCATACAAATCGGTTCCAAATCCTTATATGCATCGATAAGCCAGGGATGAATAACCTTCAATCGATCCCGCTGATTCCATAAGTGCTGGATATAAACGAAGGCGCCGTGTTCCAGGGAGGTATCGAGCGCCGACAGCAGCTTGTCCAAATAGGGAGGCGTTCCCGGCTGATCCCATTCGATTTTGTCCGCTACAAACACAATCAAGTCCATTCGGGTTGGATTCGCTTTCAAAGTTGTATGACATTCTATAGCATCCAATATCGTTACATCGTGAATTTGAAAAAGATCTTGGGCAATGACGCGGGAGATTTTCTGGTGGATGATCATGGGGAAGGCCGCTTCCTCGGGCAAAATATCGATTCCGAGCGCTTCGGCTGTACGGATTCTTTCACTGTTAGGAAAGATTGCGCTAATATCGTGCAGTAGTCCCGCCTTCCTGGCTGCTTCGGGAAGGCCGCCGAATGCTGCGGCTAGTCGTTCGGCTTCACGGCCCACCCGCACGCTGTGCTCAGCGGTTTTGGGACAGTGGTGCATATGCAGCAGGCGGCTCACGTCGGCTTCGAGACGGCCCGAGAATGTCATGGATTGTTGAATGGCACCGAGCAGAGGATGAACGGACATGACATTTCCCTCCTTATGGAGAACTATCCCCATCGTACCATATTATGGGTGAGATGCCCATATCCGAATAGAAAATAGCGAGGCAGGATGAACGTGAATGAAACCTTTAGCTTTTTACCTGATTTGTTCATCAGAGACCTGGGTTGTTTTCGGGGCCTGCAGCTTAAAGGAAGCGAAGATGCAGGAGCGGGGACTGCTGTCCGCCCGCACCGTGCCTCGGCTGTGTTCTGCAGAGAAGCACGATGCGGGAGGGAGGAGATCAGACGTCCCCTTCCTGGTTTTGGGAAGATGTGTTTTGTACGATTTGGGCAAGAACCGTGAGCTGCTGCTGCATGAGCTGCGAAATCTGACCGAAGTGCTGCTCCAACTGCTGTTGATTGACCTGCATCTGCTGCTTGATGGATTCGGCGGCAAGAACCAGAGCTTTTTGCGATTGGTTCAAATCGGTCAGAATTTGCTGCGTTTGCTGCTGATTAGACTCCAACTGAACCTGGATTCGCTCTGCCGTCGTTCCCAAAGCTCCTTGATCTTGGGCCAGCCGCTCGAGCCTTTGTGCCGTTTGGACATGGTTCTCCTGGACGCGAGCGCCGATCCGGGAAGTTTCTTGCACCAGCCCGGATTGCATTTGCTCCAAACGGGATATGGCGGGAGGAGCTTCCTGCCGGTTCACCTGGATTTGAGCCCGTATCTGCTCGATTCCGTTGGCCAGTACCGACCTCGTTTGAGCGATTTCCTCGAAGGCCTGTGGAAGCTGCTGCTGATTCAGCTGCACTTGCTCTCTGAGCTGAGTGAGTCCGCTGACCAGCTCCGTTCTCGTGCCAGTAATGGCTTTGGTGGTGGCTTCCTGCTGCCTCAGCAGGCGCCGGCCGGTTCGCGTCTGACTTCTTTGCTGCTGCAGCGAATCGCGAAGCAGTCTGCGGGTTGATCTTATTGCCATGAACGATACCTCCTTGTAAATCTGTTTATAGTGTAGTGGCCGTGCCGGGAGATGGTATGGGTAAAATGGAAAACAATTGCGATGCCTCGTCCTCTATACTATAGAAAAAATCCCCCTTGCCGCCGCGGGCAAGGGGGATACTTAAAATTTCGATAGATTATTGACCGCCGGTTGGAGATTTCCGTTCCACAAGCATCGTAAGACTAAGCAGGCTGATAATGATCGTGGCTCCCATATCGGATAAAATGGCGAACCACAGAGTCAGCATCCCGGGAATCGTGAGCAGCAGCGCAGCGAGCTTAAGCCCCATCGCGATCGTAATGTTGATGGCGATGATCCGGTTCGTGCTGCGGGCTATGGCAATGGCATCGGGCAGCTTGCCGAGGTGATCCTGCATCAGCACGATATCCGCCGTCTCAATGGCGCTGTCCGTGCCCTTGCCCATCGCAATTCCCAGCTCGGCGGTGGCGAGAGCCGGGGCGTCGTTGATTCCGTCGCCAACCATAGCGACCCGTCCGCCTCGTCCGAGCTCACGGATTTTCTCAACCTTATCCTCCGGCAGCAAGCCTCCGTAGAAGGAGGTGACACCGACGGCGCGGGCAACCTTCTCCGCCGTTTGCGGATGATCACCCGTCAGCATAACCGTACGGCGAATGCCGCGGCGATGCAGCGAGGCGACCACGCCTGCGCTTTCCGGACGAACCTCGTCGGCGATGCCGAAGAGCCCGAGAACCGCTTCCTGGTCTGCAACCAGAACCAATGTCAGACCGCTTGCCTTGAAGCGGGCAATATCCTCTTTTACAGCCTCCGGCAGAGCAAGATGGCTGACGCTCGCTTCATTGCCCAAGGAGTAGCGCTTGCCGCCAAGCACCGCGCGAATCCCGACGCCGGAAGCGGCGACAACCTCCTCGGGCTGCTCGGCCTGGATGCCGCGCTTCGCGGTTTCGCGCAAAATCGCTTTGGCCAGCGGATGGGTGGATGACTGCTCGATGCTTGCCGCGACGCGGTAAAAGCGTTGTTCGTCGGCATCGTACACGGCTGTTTGCTCCACATGCGGCTCTCCCAAGGTGAGCGTTCCCGTTTTGTCAAAGGCGATCGTATCGATACGGCCCAGCTGCTCCAGGAACACGCCGCCCTTGACAAGAATGCCGTGCCGCGCGTTGCGTGTAATTCCGGCAACGATGGCAATAGGGGAGGCCAGGATTAAAGCGCAAGGACAGCCGACGATCAGTACGGCAAGCCCTTGGTACAGCCACTCCTTCCAATCGCCTTGGAGGAAGAGGGGAGGGAAGACGGCAACGATTAGAGCAATGATCATGATGGCTGGAGTATAGTATTTGGCAAAACGATTGATAAACAGCTCGGTCGGCGTCTTGGTTTCCTGTGCCTCCTGCACCAAATGAAGAATACGGGCAAGGGACGAATCCTCATAAGCCTTTTCTATAAGAATGTGCAAAACGCCGTCGTGGTTAATGCTGCCGCCAAACACCGGATCCCCCGGCACCTTCTCCAAGGGGAGCGACTCCCCGGTAATTGCGGCTTCGTTGACGGAGCTCGTGCCTTCAAGCACACGGCCGTCGGAAGGGATCTTCTCTCCCGCCCGGACCAGCACGATGTCTCCTGCCTCGAGCGACTCGATAGGCACGGAGGCTTCCTTACCGTCCCGTATCCTTACCGCTTGCTTAGGCGCTACCTGCAGCAAGGTTTCCATGGAACGACGCGCTTTCTCCATTCCGATGCCTTCGAGCAGCTCGTTGATCCCGAACAGGATGGCCACCATGGTCGCTTCTTTCCATTCGCCGATGCTTACAGCGCCAATCAAGGCTATCGTCATCAAGCTGTCCATATTGAACCGAAGCTTGACCAAACGCTTGAGTCCTTTAATGAAGGTGCTGTAGCCGCTCAGCAGGATGGCGCCAAGATAAAGAAGGATGCTTATGAAGCCCGGAATCCGGTCCTCAAGCAGCAGTGCGGCTCCATATAAAACAGCGGAAACGACCAGCTGCTTGATCATGGAAGATCCGCTATGGGAGTGGGAATGGTCGTGCCCGTGATCATCGTGCTCATGGGCATGATCGTGAGCATGCCGGTGGTCATGTCCATGCTCATGAGAGTGATCATGCGCATGGCCGGAAGCTCCGTCGTTCCCGGAGGAAATGTGCGGAACAGTCCGGGCAGCCGCATCTCCATGCTCCACGGCATCGGAATCGGCATGATGGCCGCGGGAGTGATGATGCTCCGTGCCGCAGTCCGTGCATGCGTGTTCTACCGCAGCGCTGACCTGCTCTCGGCTTTCCTCAAGACGCTCGTTATGACTCCGCACCCGCTGAGTCACTTTGCCGGCAGCCGCCGGTTTAACGGAACGCGGGGCCAGCGAATCGATAAATGCGCCGTCGGAGCGCAATATTTTTTGAACTTCGGGTAAGGATACATTAGGATCGATCTTCAGCTTGCCGCTATTATAATTGAGCGTTGCGTTTTGTCCGTGCTCGAGCTGCTGAATCTGCTCCTCCATCTCCCGGGCACAGTTCGCGCAGCTTAATCCTTTGACTCTGTATTCCAGCATGGCTATTCCCTCATTTCGCGCTTGTCTCCGGTCTGTCTCCATCCCGGAATTAATCAGCCCAGCTAATCGTGGTTGGCGTGGTGAATCGCTTCACTGAGCAGATCCATCACGTGCTCGTCATCATGTGAATAATATAAAGTGGTACCGGCTCTTCTGAACTTCACCAGACGCAGGTTTTTCAAGAAGCGGAGCTGGTGGGATACGGTCGATTGAAGCAGCGAAAGCTCGTCGGCAATTTCATTGACCGAGCATTCTTTTTGTGACAGCAGGTATAGAATGCGTATCCGTGTTGTATCGGATAAAGCCTTGAACGTTTGAGATACCATAAACAAAGTTTCTTCATCCAAGGAACGGACTGAAACATCCGGCCCTTGAGGGCGGTCCATAGATTCCATAGAATACCTCCATAAAATGAACGTATGAATATATGAGTATATGTTCATATAGTATTCTATAAGGATGTTTTTGTCAACGACAAATGTCCTTATTGTCGAAAGAAGGATGTTAACACAGATAGGAATAGGATGTGCTTTTTGGCGCCGGAACATGAAAAAAACAGGAAACGTCTGAACCATTCATCCTGTGGTTCAGACGTTTTTTTTGTTTTTTTAATTTCTATGGTTAATGTCCGGGGCCCCCGCAAAGTATTTGGTAATGCTTCGAAGCATGGCTCCACTTTGTGTGGTTAAGGTTATTGAAAAAACCTGTTTTGCGTGAGCTATGCTATACATGAAGGTGGGGTATGCCCCGGAGGAGTTTACGTCCGCCTTTGAAACCCGTGAAAAATACCGCTAAATCTATTCATATTTCACGGGTTTCAACAGCGGCTGGAGAGGCATACCCCACCGGAGTATATTGGCAAAAGTTCAAGCTCTCTTGGTCTTTCAACAGACTAAGCTGCACTTTGTGGGGGTTATTGCTATACGGTGCCGCGGAACATTTTGGGCGATACGCCGACGATTTTTTTGAACAGACGCGAGAAATAAAATACGTCTTGATAACCCAGAGAGGAAGCGATTTCCTTTAACGATTGATCCGTGTTAAGAAGAATATTTTTGGCTTCCGCCATCTTCAGGCGGTGAACATACTCATTCAGTGGATAGCCCGTATATTTGCTGACGATTCGCCGGAGCGTCGGAAACGAGATGTGATGCCGTTCGCATAATTCGGCAGGATCAAAGGGCCGGTAAATGTAGTCGGTTACCGCTTCGATCAGTTTGAGAGCATTTTCGGCTTTTGTGACTTTGGGGACGGATTCGGAGCTAAGGGCGAACTCCAGCAGCATCGCCTCTACGGCTAATGCGGCCCGGTCGATATTACTCGGAATGCCGCTTTCCATCAGCATAAAAATACGGTTGATTCGCGTCAGCTGCTCTTCCTCTGTCTGCTTGACTTTGCCGGGCTCTATAAGACCGGATTGAAGCCATTCTTGAATCCGCGGTCCTTCGATCGTGAAATAATGCTCATCCCAGTGCTCGTTCTCCCCGGGTCCATAATGAAATACGGCTCCCGGATACAGCAGGAAGAAGCTGCCCTGCTTGACCTTCTGCTTGTCCCCGTCGTTCACCTGGTAGGTTCCCGAGCCCCCGGAAATATAGACGATCGCCCAGTAGGTAAACCTGGCCTGGCTCCGATAATGGATCCGCGCCGGGATATGGCCTACGTTGATCACTCGGAGCGCTTGTACCTTCAATATGCTTTTATCCACCGTCAGGTCAACGATCCGAATTGGCTGCCGACTGATCTTATAGTCCATGTAACTGATCATCGCTTACATTCCTTCTTTGCTGGATACGTGATAATTTGAGTATATAGTGCATTCAACATTAGCTCAACGATCAAAATCGACTAAGGGAGGATGGATGGAAATTGAACAAGCTGAACATAGGAATTATCGGGGCTGGCTCCATCTCGGATTTGCATTTTCAGGCTTACCAAAAGCTGGGGGAGGCCGTTCAAATTGCCGCTGTGTGCGATCTTAACCGGGCTAGAGCGCAGGAGAAGGCGGACAAGTACGGGGCAGCGCATGTGTATGAGGATTATCATGAATTGCTGGCGAATCCGTCCATCGATGCCGTTAGCATCTGCACCTGGAACAATACCCATGCGGAGATCAGTATTGCCGCGCTGAAGGCAGGCAAGCATGTGCTGGTTGAGAAGCCGCTATGCCGCACAGTGGAGGAAGCGTTGAACGTACAGCAGGCGGTCCGCGAATCCGGCAAGGTGCTTCAGGTCGGCTTTGTCCGCCGATATGACGCCAATGCGCAGCTAATGAAACGGTTTGCAGACAGCGGGGAGTTCGGCGACATTTATTATGCCAAAGCCTCTTGCATACGCCGGCTGGGCAATCCGGGCGGATGGTTCGCGGACAAGGAGCGTTCCGGCGGCGGACCGTTGATTGATATCGGAGTCCATGTTATCGATATTTGCTGGTATTTGATGGGGAGACCCAAGGTCGTTTCCGTCAGCGGGAACACGTATCGCAGACTGGGAAACCGCGGCAATGTGAAGAACCTGTCTTTCTATAAAGCAGCCGATTATGACGCCAGCCAGAACACTGTAGAAGATATGGCTAATGCGATCATCCGTTTTGAGAATGGCGCCTCCCTTATGGTCGATGTCAGCTTCACGCTGCATGCGAAGCAGGATGAGACAGTCGTCAAGCTATTCGGGGAAAAGGGCGGATTCGAGCTGGAGCCTGCATTAGCGCTGATTTCAGAGAAGCACGATACCATTCTGAACATTACGCCGCAAACGGATCAAAAGGGGCTTAACGTCACTGCGGCCTTCCAAAATGAAATCCGCTGCTTCATCGAGAGCTGCACGACAGGGTCGGAGCCGATCAGTCCTGTAGAGGACGGCGTGGAGCTGATGAAAATATTATGCGGTATTTACGAATCGGCCGAAACGGGCCGCGAGGTCCGCTACGAATAACCTGCCAAGGAGGGTCAAGATCACATGAAGCTAGGATTAAGCTCATATAGTTTGGTACGTGCCATCAAATCTCAACAGTTGGATATTCTCGGGGCGATAGATTGGATCGCTGACAATGGCGGGGAACATGTGGAGATTGTCCCTATCGGGTTCAATCTGACGGAGAATCCGGAGCTGATCGATGCGATTCGTGACAAGGCGGCAGCTGTAGGAATCGATATATCCAATTATGCGATCGGGGCGAATTTCATTACCGAAACCCGGGAGCAGTATGAGAGCGAGATTGAGCGGGTCAAGCGCGAGGTCGATATAGCGCATCGTCTTGGAGTCAAACGGATGAGGCACGATGTGGCTTCGCGCAAGGACACTTCCATGCTCCGCTTCCAGGAGGACCTGGAGCTTCTCGCATCGGCCTGCCGGCAAATTGCCGATTATGCGGCCCAGTTCGATATTGTAACCAGTGTCGAAAATCATGGCTACTATATTCAAGCAAGCGACAGGGTTCAAGCGTTGATCCATGCGGTGGACCGTCCGAATTTCCGGACGACGCTCGACGTAGGCAATTTTATGTGTGCGGATGAGAACTCCGTTGCAGCCGTGAAAAAGAACATTGCCTATGCTTCTATGGTTCACGTCAAGGATTTCTATCTTCGTCCGGCGGCTTTGAATCCGGGTACGGGATGGTTCCCGACAGCAAGCGGCAATCATCTTCGGGGAGCGATTGTCGGTCATGGCGATATCGATATGCGTCAGGTCATTAGCATTATTAAGCATTCCGGCTACGACGGCTATATTTCCGTAGAATTCGAGGGTATGGAGGATTGCTTTACCGGCTCCAAGCTGGGCTTGGAAACGGTTCGAAGACTATGGGATGAAGTATAACCGTCCCCGTGTCGTCGTCGTGCGATGAATGATTTTATAAAAAGAGGGCTCAGCCTTGTTCCGGCTTTGGAACAGACTGGACCCTCTTTTTATTCCGTGGCTGGAAACTATAAGCTTAGTGCTATGGCGAATATTTCTTTCGCCACTGCTCCAGCCAGTCCGTATAGCTGAGCCCCGTCAATTCCTCCAGTGTTCTGCCATCCAATGAGTAGACGGCTCCAGCCGCATCCATTTCCGGATAGGAATACCCGCCGATCACTTTTCCCTCCGACATCATGATGAAGACATTTGTCTTCTTCTTATAAATCCGTTCGAGAGGATGATGCTTGACGGTAAAACGGTAAATCGTGATTTGCTGTCCGAAATACTTATCCGGCTCCTCCTGCTGTACCGCCCACATTTGCCTGAAGGGAGTCGATTCCGGGCTGCCGTACAGCAGGCTTCTGTCCAACTGATAGCTGTAGATGGGACCGCCGCTTGAGGAGATGGTATAGCCCTGCGACTTCACGAATTCCTTGGCTGCAAGTTGATCTCCGCTTGCTTCCGGACCCTCGCCGCAGCCAGCAAGGAGAAGGAGCAGTAATCCGAGGAGCAATCCTATCCAAGCGCGTCTTCCCATAAGCAGGACCCTCCTTGAGTACTCGTTTGGTTCTGCTAGGATTGACGCGCCAGGTGCGGGGAAAGTTGCAAGCAGTCCCCTTATTCCAGCCGAAGCTGCATTCCGGTTTCCGCAAGGGCAACACAGGACGGAAGCCCGTAATCGCGCAGCACATCGACGCCATGGGACATATGCGTGAATAGAGTCCGTACAGGCTGAACCTCTTCAAGCAGCAGCAGCGCTTCCTCCATATCATAGACAGAGCGGGTAGGCAGCGCGGCTTCTTCTTTATAGAAGTTGGTTCCCAGCACAAGCAGCTGAAGTCCGTGCAGGGGAGCTTTTTCTTCCTCATTCAAGTTAATCGCATCGGAGCAATACACCCAGCTGTAGGGGGCCGAGCCGGTACGATTGAATTTGTAGGCATAGGAATAGCCGTTCTTGCCGTGGCAAACCTTCCAGGGCACAATGTCCCAGTTCTCCCATGTCAGACCGTTCATGCAATCCTGCATTTCGAGATGGCGTTCGAGCCACGGGAACTGCTGAGCAATGGTCTCAAGGACATCGCGGGGGGCATAGAGATGACCCTTGCGTCCCAGCCAGCGGCAGGCGTCGGCCCATTCAGGAAGACCGGCGATATGGTCAAAGTGAGCATGTGTAATCAGCACATGCTCGATAAATCGTTTGTCGAGACGCTCCATCTGCGTTCTCCAATCCGGTCCGCAGTCGATCAGCAGCTCGTGTCCGCCTGCACTCAGCATTGCCGAAGAACGAAAGCGCCGGTTGCGGCCTGTCGTCCTTGCTTCCTTGCAGATATCGCAAGAGCAGTAAACTCGGGGAACGCCCATCGAGTCGCCAGTGCCCCAGAATGTCAATATGTCGTTCATGTTCTGCATCTCCCGGTTACGGTATCATTTGCTTTCAAGCATAGCAGGAATTTTTTCGTACAACAAGAAGCCTCTACATACCGTGGTATTCCGCCCTTGCGGATTTACCCCTGGGACTGGCTTTCAATGTGCCTAGAGTGTCAGACCAAAGCGCTTCAGCTCGATAAAGATACTTTCCAGCTGCTTGCCTTTTTCCGTAAGGGTATACTCCACTCTCGGAGGGACCTCGGGATATACCGTACGGGTCAGGATGCCGTACTCCTCCAATTCCTTAAGCCGAAGAGACAGCGTCTTCGGACTGATGCCGTCGAGACATTTTAACAAATCGCTAAACCGCATCGTGCCTTCTATCAGCAGATCCCGAAGGATCAAGAAGGTCCATTTGGTTCCGATCATATCGATAACTTTGGCAATGGGGCATACTTCGTCCGGCGTGCCTTTGGTTAATGTCAGCGGCTCCCGGTTATCCATAACATCATCAGTCCTTTACTTAAGCTTGAATTTTTCCAACCATAGCACAAAACTAACTTTTCGGAAACTATATGACAATAATATCACTACTTCCTTAAATAAATTTGATGCATATATAATTAACTCGGGAAACAATAAGACAAGACAAAGGACTAAAGGAGAGAACAAAATGGCTCATTTATCTTCTGAATTTACTTTCAAAGGCTTGAAGCTGAAAAATCGCATCGTCATGCCTCCAATGTGTCAGTATTCGGTAGAAGCTAAAGATGGAAAGCCTAATGACTGGCACTTTGTACATTATACCTCCAGGGCGGTCGGCGGCGCGGGGCTCATTATTATCGAAATGACGGATGTAGATCCGGACGGCCGTATTACCGATTATGATCTTGGGTTATGGTCGGATGACCAGATTCCCGCCTTCCGGCGAATGATCGAGGAAATCCACAAGTACGACGCCAAAGTCGCAATACAGATTGCCCACGCGGGCCGCAAGGCGGAGGATGCTGCTGTTCCGGTAGGCCCCTCCGAGATTCCGTTCAATTCCCAGTTCAAAAAGCCTCGCGCGCTTACTACAGAGGAAGTCCGGCAGATGGTAGTGAAGTTTAAGGAAGCGGCTGTGAGGGCTATTGAAGCGGGTGTCGACACGATTGAGCTGCACGGGGCACATGGCTATCTGATTCATCAGTTTCATTCTCCAGCCATTAACGACAGGGAGGATGAATACGGCCAGGACCTGGCCCGTTTTGGAGTGGAGGTCATTCAGGCCGTGAAGAGTGTCATGCCTGAGCAGATGCCGCTAATCCTTAGAATTTCCGCTGTGGAATATATGGACGGAGGCTATGATCTGGATCATGGCATCGAAATGTGCAGGCGCTATAAGGAAGCCGGCGTAGATGTGTTCCATGTGAGCAGCGGAGGCGAAGGTCCTGTAGGGGGTGCAAGGAAGCCGGGCAATTATCCGGGGTATCAGGTTCCTTTTGCACGGGCTGTTAAGCAGGCTCTAGATGTGCCGGTCATCGCCGTCGGTCTGCTGGATGACGCCAGATTGGCTGAAGCGACTGTGGCCAATGGTGACGCTGATTTGGTAGCCGTAGCCCGCGGCATGCTGCGCGATCCTTATTGGGCGACCCATGCGATTCAAGAGGTATCCGGGCAGATCCACGCGCCTAAGCAGTATTCAAGAGCTTATTAAAAAAAGGGCCAGGGTAGACCAGTTCTACAGGCCATGTTTACTCCGTCATGAAACTCATTGCAGCCTATTTCTTCGGGGGGCAAGCATCCATTTTTCGTCATCCGACATAGTCTATTGTGAAACTACAAGGAAAAGAGAAGGATGGGATGACATGAGTAAAAATAAACGTTCATATCAATGGCCAAGTCAAGGCGGCTGGTCGGGTCAAGGCGGACACTGGGGCGGCGGTCATGGCGGCTATTGGCCAGGTCAAGGCGGATACTGGGGCGGCGGTCATGGCGGCTATTGGCCAGGCCAAGGCGGATATTGGGGCGGTCATGACGGTCACTGGGGAGGCCAAGGCGGTCATTGGGGCGGTCAAGGAGGCCACTGGGGAGGCCAAGGCGGTCACTGGGGCGGTCAAGGAGGCCACTGGGGAGGCCAAGGCGGTCATTGGGGCGGTCAAAGCGGTCATTGGGGAGGCCAAGGCGGCTATGGCGGCCACGGAGGACACGGGGGTCAATGGGGAGGCCATAGCAGTCAAGGGCACCGGTCTGGTCAGGATCGCAACAACAAAAAGTAAGCTTCCGTTAAGCATAGCAGCCTAGACTCTGTGTGAAGGTTTCAGTCATCAGCATCGATAACAACTATTAGGTAACTTCTAGCAAAAAATGTAGACTCTACCGCTTGATTGTGGTAATCTATTAACAATAATCCGGAAGCACCGGTCGAAGAAGCCTGTCAGCGGCATACCGCAGACAGGTTTTTTTGTTGTTCTGCTTCAATGGGGTATGACCGACCGCCTCGCAGTGCTGCAACGTGCGCCTGGGATTCGCGCATAATCAATGGAGGGAGCAGATATTCGGACGTGGCCTTTTCAGGGTTTAGATTAAAGATTTTTGAAAACGATTACATTTCTGCGCAGGAAAGTTTGCGAGTTCGCCACTATGCATTTCTGACATTTTGCGTTACATTTGAAAGCAGGGGCAGTGATCAAGAAACGGACGGCCGCCGTGATCCTTTTCTTTTGAAATATGCAAAATTAGGTATACTGAAAACGAGCAGCTCGTATCACTACCCAAGGGAGTGACCGGATGGAGTCAACGAATCGACAGGATGATATTGCACAACTATGTTTGCTGGCCGGCAAAATTATGCTGCAAAGCGGCGGTGAGACCTACCGGGTGGAGGACACGATGATTCGTATCGCGGCGGCGCTCGGAGTGGACAACTCCCACAGCTATGTAACCCCTACCGGCATTTTTTTCTCGATTGACGGAACCGAGCCGATGACCCGGCTGATCCGCATCATGGAACGCTCCACCGACCTGCGCAAGGTGACCTTGGTTAACGATATCTCGCGTAAGATCAGTGCCGGGGAGTTAACCGCCTCGGAGGCGTATGAGAAGCTTCAGGATATTGACGCTGCCAAAATCGCATATCCCGTATGGGTCCAGGTGATCGCAGCGGCTCTGGCCAGCGGCTGCTTCCTGATCATGTTCCAGGGCATATGGCAGGATGTGCTGCCCGCCGTTATTTCGGGAGGCTTCGGATTTGCCTTTCTCGTACAGATTCAGCGGTGGATCGAAATCAAGTTTTTTGCGGAATTTTTATCGTCACTAATGATCGGTGCTCTATCGTCTTACTTTGTTAAGCTGGGGATCGGTCATCAGCTGGATACGATTATTATCGGGTCTGTAATGCCCCTCGTACCCGGGCTGCTCATCACGAATGCTGTCCGCGATCTAATGGCGGGGCATCTCGTCTCAGGCATGTCCAAAGGAGCGGAAGCCTTTTTGACGGCATCGGCTATCGGTGCAGGCATTGCTCTCGTCATTTCCTTTCACTAGCCAAGCCGGATCTGCGCAGCCTTTTTAACGGAGCAGGATAACCGTATAACTTCCGCCGGACTCGGCTGCGCATTATCACAGAACGTCGACAGACATTGAATCACAGGAGGCTTCTCAACTTGGTCATCGAGCAGCTGGCAACCAGCTTCATCGCTTCCGCCGCCTTTGGCATCATATTTAACGTACCGCGACGCAACTTGCTGCAATGCGGCTTTGTAGGCATGATTGGATGGCTGCTGTACATCCTGTCCATGAGATTATCCGCCAATCCGATCGTTTCGAGTCTGGCCGCTGCATTTGTCGTTACGGTGCTCAGCCAATTGTTAGCCAAAATATATAAGACCCCTATTATCATTTTTAGTGTTTCCGGCATTATTCCTTTGGTTCCCGGAGGGCTTGCTTATGATGCGATGCGCAACATTGTCGAGAACCAGTATGATGTCGCGGTTCAGCTTGCCGCCAAGGCGTTTATGATCTCGGGAGCGATAGCGATCGGGCTCATTTTCTCGGAGGTCATTAATCAAGTCATTCGAAAGTCAAGGCTGTGAGCCGAAAGGCCTGACGATTCAGGCCTGCGTCATGGGATGAATGATGAGGAGGAATTCGGACATGAAGATAGACACAATTACCCTTCAAGGAACGGCCAAATGGAATGAGGATGCGCTCGTCCGTCATGAACAGCTGCAAATGTACGGCGTCCTCGACGGAGCTACTTCGCTGCGGCCTTATCGGGGACCCCGCCAAGAGACCGGAGGTTATCTTGCTTCCCGCCTGATCCGGGGCTATCTGGAATCGCTCGAAGAGAAGGAGATGCCGGAGGATAGCCTGAAGCCTTTAGTCTTGCAGGCGAATGCTCTGTTGAGAAGCAGCATGCTGGAGGCAGGCATCGACGTGACAGACAAAACCGCTTTATGGACCAGCGGCCTGGCTCTTATTCGTATTCACGATGCATACATCGATTATGCGCAGGCAGGCGATTGCATGATCGCCGTTGTCTATAAGGACGGGTCGGTGCGGACGCTGTCCCGTGACCAGGTTGCGCATGTCGATCAATTATCCAAACGCAGTCTGGAGGAGGGAATCCGGCAGGGCGTTACGACACGGGAGCAGCTGCTGGAGCTGGTAAGGCCCATTCTGCTGGCCAATAAAGCCCGAATGAACACCCTGCAGGGGTATTCCGTTCTGAGCGGCGAGCCGGAGCTTGCCCATTTCCTGGAGTACGGGCGTATTAACCGCATTCAGCTTAAGGCGGTGCTGCTTGTGACCGACGGATTGTTCCCTCTTGCAGAACCCTCGGAGAAGGAGGCACCTTCTTATGACGCTGTCAGGGAACTTGTGAAGCGCATTGCCGATGAATCGTTAGCGGGATACGCCGAGAGGCTGATCCGGCAGGAGCAGGAGGACTCGGACTGTTTGAAATACCCGAGGTTTAAGGTATCGGACGACAAGACGGGCATTTGGATTCAATTTGAATGAAAAGTGTAAAATGCTGCCATACTTTTTATTAATCGATGGACACGTTGCATCTTCGAGATATTTGGATTACAATGAAACCGGATTCAATGAACTATATTATTTAACCTTTGGATAATAACTTACTTGGAGTGCACGAAAGGGGAAAGCAAGATGACGGAAACGGTACGAGTGGAAAAAGATTTCTTAGGCTCTAAGGAAGTGCCCATCGATGCGTACTATGGCATCCAAACCCTGAGGGCTGTAGAGAACTTCCCTATTACGGGTTACCGGATTCATGAGGAATTAATTAAGGCTATGGCGATTGTAAAAAAATCAGCGGCTACCGCCAACATGGAAATCGGGCGTCTCCAGCCGGGGTTGGCCGAGGCTATCGTCAAGGCTGCAGACGAGATCATTGAAGGCAAATGGCATGATCAGTTCATCGTCGATCCTATTCAGGGCGGCGCAGGTACATCGATCAACATGAACGCCAACGAAATTATCGCCAACCGGGCGATTGAACTCATGGGAGGAACCAAAGGCGATTATTTCAAGGTCAGCCCGAACTCTCATGTGAATATGGCGCAATCCACCAATGATGCTTTCCCTACGGCAATTCATATTTCGGTATTGTCGTTAATGGATAAATTGCTGGTAACTGCCGAGGAGCTGCAAGGCGCATTTGCTGCCAAGGCTGCAGAATTCGATAGCGTGATTAAAATGGGGCGTACCCACTTACAGGATGGGGTGCCTATTCGGCTTGGGCAGGAATTCGCCGCTTACGCCAGGGTGCTGGAACGCGATATCAAGCGGATTCAGCAAAGCCGGGCTCACTTGTATGAGGTGAATATGGGAGCGACAGCTGTAGGGACCGGTCTGAACGCTGATCCTCGCTACATCAAACGCGTCGTCGAGCTGCTTGCGCAGTGGAGCGGCTTCCCGCTTAAAAACGCGGAGGATCTTGTCGATGCTACGCAAAATACGGATGCATATACTGAGGTGTCGGCTGCGCTAAAAGTGTGCATGATCAACATGTCCAAAGTCGCCAACGACCTTCGTCTGATGGCTTCCGGACCGCGCGCCGGGTTGTACGAAATCAAGCTTCCGGCCCGTCAGCCGGGCTCCTCGATCATGCCGGGTAAAGTCAATCCGGTGATGTGCGAGGTCGTCAACCAGGTGGCATTCCAGGTGATTGGTAACGACCATACGATCTGCCTCGCATCGGAAGCAGGCCAACTGGAGCTGAATGTCATGGAGCCGGTGCTGGTCTTCAACCTGCTGCAATCGATCAGCATTATGAACCAGGCGTTCAAGGTGTTCAAAATTCACTGCGTTGACGGTATCGAAGCCAATGTCGAGCAGTGCAAAGCCTATGTTGATCGTAGCATTGGGATCATTACCGCATTGAACCCTCATCTTGGCTATGAGGTGGCGGCCCGCATCGCCCGTGAAGCGACGTTGACGGGGAAATCGGTTCGTGAGCTGTGTCTGGTGTACAATGTGTTGACAGAAGAGGAGCTTGATCTGATTCTGGATCCGTACGAAATGACGCATCCGGGCATTGCCGGCGCTTCCCTGCTTGATAAATAAGGACAAGCTTATATGGAAAAAAGGTCCCCATCCCGGGGCACGGGCTGTCGAGAAGCCATATCGCACCGAAAAAAGTGAATGGTGATAGGTGGGGTATCTCCTGTAGGAGCGATAGCGTTCGCCTTTGTTCTCGGAAAATTACCGCTATATAGCGATTATAATCAACATTTCCCGAGAACAACAGCGGCCGGAAGGGGATACCCCACCGGGGTACCAAGGCAATTTTTCAGATTTTCAGGTTTCTCAACATATTAGCCCCCATCCCGGGGGCTTTTTATATTGCACGATTTGCTTGGCGTCTATAACGCCCTGGAACGCCTCTAAAGCGAATGTATGATTTCTTACGTTTTCCCGCATGCTAAGAAAAACATTGCAAAGGGGCGTTTTTGCCATGATTTTAAGCACGACACCGACCATTCAAGGCAAAGAAATCGTACAATATATCTCCATCGTGACAGGTGAAGCCATTATGGGGGCGAATATCGTTCGAGATATTTTCGCGTCGATTACCGATATTGTAGGCGGCCGGTCGGGAGCTTATGAGAGCAAGCTGAAGGACGCCCGCGACATTGCTTTTAACGAGATGGAATCACAAGCTGCAAGGATGGGAGCTAACGGAATCGTAGGAATCGATATCGATTATGAGGTAATCCGTGAAGGAATGCTGATGGTAGCGGTAAGCGGTACGGCGGTTCGTGTGGAGTAAACAACGGCAAAAAAACAGGCAGCCTACCTACAATAGCGGTAAGCTGCCTTTACATCGTTATAAGAAACGAAACGGCTAAATAACGATAACGTCTTGTGACCATTAAAGATCGATGAGACTTTGCACCAATAAGATAGGCAATGCGGCAATAGCGATAAAGCTGTAAAAGAAGCCTTGCAAGAAAGAAATAAAAAGTTTCATGATGATCCCTCCAATGAAGTAAGTATGTGAACATTATATGCCTGCGCTCTTGGAGAAATCTTAAAGAAACCTTAGAACTACATAAAATTTTCAGAAAATTGTAACAAGTTGTATATTTCTTAAATAAAAAAGCTGCCCGTTTGAGCAGCTTTCCCCTTCAGCAGGAATAAAATCCGGAGTACGGTATCGCAGGAAACGTATATCTTGGGAACCTTTGGTTTGGGTCCTCCATCTTTGATTCTGCGGACGATTTGGCTGCTTGCGGGGCAGTCGAGGGTGAGAGTGCAGGCGAAGCTGCGGCTGGGAGGGGACGGGCCTCATGCTCCAGGTACATTTTGTAGCAGAACATGGTATCCATACGCGGAATATTGACGACGGAGCCGGGAACGATTTCATTGCTTGCCGGAAGATGGGGGTTCACCGCCTCGAGAATGGGCTGCGGTACGTTATAGGCTTTGGCTAATGATGGCATGGTGTCTCCGGCTTGGCAGTGATGCTGGGCAAACAGCTTGACGCTGTGCTCCTCTCCTTCCTCGCCTCTGACATACGGAAAGAAGAACGGGGACACGAAGAAGAAGGGAAGAAAGCGGCGCTTCGGGAAAAAGAATGGATTAAAAAACGGCGGCTGCTGGAAAAAGCCTCTCTGCGGAAATCCGAAGGCTTGGTGATTCATAGACGGGTACCTCCGTATACTAACAAATGGTCTTCTGCTTGTATTGTATGGAGACTGGGCGCGCATGGTGACTGCCTCAGCATGCAAACCTGTTAGAAAAAGATAAAGAAAACTAATGATATTCAGGCCAATAGCTAAAATTTACTTAATGCCCCTTTGCCTAATACACCTATAGCAGCAGACAAGGGGTAAAGGGGGAACAGGAGTATGGCAAAGATCCTGGTGGTGGATGATGCGGCATTTATGCGGATGGTACTGAAAAACATGCTGACTGAGGAAGGTCATGAGGTGATCGCCGAAGCAGCCAACGGGGTGGAGGCGGTACAGGCTTATACACAAGCCTCAGGCCGGATTTGGTTACCATGGATATCACGATGCCGGAGCTGGATGGCGTAGGGGCTCTAAAGGAAATACGGAAGGTCGATTCGGGGGGCTAAAATTATTATGTGCTCGGCTATGGGACAGAAGGCCATGGTGGTGGAAGCCATTACGGCGGGCGCCAAGGATTTCATCGTGAAGCCGTTCCAGAAGGAACGGGTGATGGAGTCGGTTCATAAAGTGTTGGGCATCTAATCTACCTTAGAGGAATGGGAACCTCCATGCGGCCAATGACCCGGAGATGGGGGTTTTTCATGATGCAGCAAAAAAGCATCCGCGTACGTTCGACGTGGATGCTTTCGATTTGGAATGGAGCCTGCTACCCGAGCCCCGGGACTGTGGTGCCTTCAGAAGGGCCGTAAGTCTGTCCGGCCGAAACGAGAGGCTCTCCGTTCTTATAATAAAGCATGGGATTCAGAATCACGAAAAAGAGGTGGACCTGCTCATAGCCGAAATCCTTGAGCAGCCGGCTCAGCTTCGCGGCGACGGCATCGTGTACCTCCTGCTTTCGCGGAAACATGAGGATCTCGACACTAAGCGGAACCTGCGTGATAGCCTCGCTCAGCAGCAATTCGATCTTTACCTTTTCCTTGGCGATGCTGACAATTTGGGCAAAATCCTCAACAACTTGAGGAGCTATCGATCTAAGAAATTCACTGGGAAAACCTTTAAAACGTAAATAAGGCATGGTGTATGTCTCCCTTATATTACAATAGATATGGGGCGCAATGCGGATGCAGGGCCCTATTATTCCACAATGGGCGATAAACAAACCTTGCTTATGCAGCAAGGTTTGCTAAAGCACAACTTTAAGGTCGCTATCATCGAAAGACCTCACAAGAGGTGTTCTCCAAATACTAGAATAGATAAATTTGGGGCTCTCAGCAAAGTACCTGAATCGGCTTCGAGGCCAATGCTGCGAATTACGAGGTTATCCCCTGTTAGCTTGTACATCTATTAGTGCGCAGTAAGACGAGCCGTTCTATTGATTATATGTACATTTTTACATATAATAGGCACGAGAAAATAGTACTACGGTTCCATTCATCTGTCAACCGAGGGACCGATTCACGTGGAGGGGCCATGAATACTCTTTCTTACGGACTGCTTGCCCTGCTTTCGCAAGGGCCGTGTACAGGCTATGAGCTTATGCTGCAGATTCAGCCTGTATGGCAAGCCAAGCACAGTCAAATCTACCCGCTGCTGGCCAAAATGGAGCAGAACGGACTGGTTCAATTTGTTGCGGTACCGCAAAAGGAGAAGCCGGATAAAAAGGTGTATTCCATTACGGAAAGCGGGATTGCGGCGCTTCGGCAGTGGATTCCGGAGCCGACCTCGGAGCCGGTGAAACGGGATGAGCTGCTTCTAAAGCTGTATGGAGTATGGCTCGCGGATCCTGAAAAGGCGGTGCAGCTGTTTGAGGAGCGTTTGCAGACTTTTACCAAAAGATCCGTAAAATTAAAAGCCTTCCTCGAAACGTTACATAAGCAAATGGAAGAAGAGGGAGGAACCCGAAGCCTTAGCTCACCTTCCTTTGGGAGATATATTCTGTTGAAGCGCGCCCTGGATAACGCCAGGATGGAGATGGAATGGTGCGAGTGGGCTTTGCAGCTGCTAAGGGAGCAAGGCAGCCTTGATTCGGATTCAGTGCAAGGAAACCTCGGCAAAAGATCATAGATCGGCCCGGCTAAAGATCGACCTTATGCGTCTAACCCGTAAGGTGGATCTTTTTTTACTAATAGGCGCGTCTTAGCCCGAAAGTAACACTTCACATAGAGACCTTGTATTCAAAGTAGTGGGAGAAAAATCATAGGGTGTCTCCCTATTGTAGTTCTCCGTTCCTACTATGCGATGGGGCTAAACGTGCCTTTGTCCGGTTTTTATGCTATGGTTAATATATGAAAAAATTGTGCAAGCCAATGACTAATCTAGTGATTTAAAGTGAGGGTAGAAGGATGAACGATCGTACGATGATTGTCTGTTTGGGCGAGCTTTTGATTGATTTTGTGCCGGAAGAAAACGGCCAGCCTCTGGAGCAAGTACCGGTTTTTCAGAGGGCTGCGGGTGGAGCTCCCGCCAATGTAGCCGCAGCGGTAGCAAAGCTGGGCGGATCTTCCCGTTTTATAGGCAAGGTTGGCAATGATGCATTCGGACGCTATCTGCGAAACACGCTTGTGGAAGCGGGAGTGGAAACGGCGCTCGTAGAGACGGATGCGGCCAGAACGGGACTCGCATTCGTGTCGCTGCGCAAAGATGGAGAGAGGGACTTCTTGTTCTTCCGCGAACCGGCGGCAGACATGCTTCTGGAGGCTGCAGAGCTGAACGATAGTTGGCTGGAGGACGCGGCCATCTATCATTTTGGCTCGGTATCCTTGATCAGCGAGCCATGCCGTACAGCGACGCTGGAGGCGGCCCGCAGGGTCAAAGCGTTCGGCGGGATCATTTCATACGATCCGAATCTGCGTCCTGCCTTATGGCCTGATGAAGAAACAATGCGGCAAGAGGTGCTTCGCCACATTGCCTTGGCTGATGTTGTTAAGGTCAGTGAGGAAGAGGCCGCCTTTCTGCTCAATACGGAGCCGGCCGAAGCCGTTCAGCAGCTACTGATGATGGGAACGAAAGCGGTCGTCGTAACGCGTGGCGAAGAAGGCTGCTTTGTCGTGACCCGCCATGCGATGACATTGGTTCCAGGGGTCCGGGTGAAGGCGGTAGATACGACAGGAGCCGGTGACAGCTTCGTTGGCGCTATGCTCTATAAGCTCGTGGAAGGCGGATACACGGCCGAAGGTCTGGAGAACTTCTTCTCGGATGAAGCCGCTGTATCGGAGATTTTCAAGTTCGCTAACAAAGTAGGGGCGGTAACGACAACCCGTCGGGGAGCGATTCCTGCGCTGCCGACGCTGGCGGAAGTGGAGGCTCTGTAACATAAGAGAGAGGCCGGTCCATAATGGGCAGGCCTCCTTTCCTTTCCTCATGGATTGGAGAGCTTTTGGCCGACGGCGGCGAAAAGTGAGGGCAGCTGATCGACCGAAGTATCAGGCCTTTCCGGCTCATCTACCCGCAGCAGCGAAAAGCCCGCCGACATGAAATCGTTGATATAGGCTGAAAGCGGCCGGTGATAGGCTCCGAGCGTGGAACGGATAGTTCCTGTCCCGGCAGACTTCCAAAATTGAGGCGCATACTGCATTACCTTGCGGGAGCCGTCGCCTAACGGATGGCTGAACGGAGACTGAAAGCATGGATGCATGATGACCCAGATCATGATGCCCTCCGGCTTCAAAATACGGTGGCAGGCCCGGAACACCTTCCGGTGATCGGGAACATCCATCAGCATGACGCTGGACACGACGTAATCATAGGCAGCATCCGGAAGGCGGCGCAGCTCCATCGCATCGTCTTGTATCCAGTTCACCTGATCGTTTTTTTCTTTGGCGTATGTAAGGAGGGCTCCACTCAAATCGACACCGGTCACCAAGGCGCCTAATTGGGCCAGCCTGGAGCTAAGCTCCCCTTGGCCGCATCCGATATCGCACAGACTGCGGCCCTTCAGATCTGTTAACGCCTCCAATTGGCGGATAATATAGCGGTAGGCGGGTTCAGGTCCGCCGGTTTGAACCATCTGACGATATTGTTCGGCAAAGGAGTCATATTGTGCCATGAGCAGGCTCCTTTCTATACCAGGATAGTTGGATATGAGAATATTGTACCATTTTCCTTATTTGCAAATAATATCCAAAATAGCTGGTTTCGTTCTCAGATCCAGATCCATCCATGAACAAAAAGAGCGCTTTAGATCGATCCCGTACGGGAAGGGGCCAAAGCGCTCTTTGTTTTGTCATGACAAGTTATAATGTTTTTTTCATCCGAACATGCGGAATGCCTGCATCAAGGAAGGTTTCCTCCGAAATGGTGACATAACCGAGCTTGGCGTAAAAGGGCTCTGCTTGGCACTGCGCATCCAGAAGGGTATAAGCATAGCCGATCCGCTTGGCCTCTTCCTCCAGACCAAGCACGATAGCTCTGCCTGCACCCGTGCCGCGGGAAGATTGGCGTACGGCGATTCGCTGGAGCTTCATGGTATCGTCTGTGTAGGGGCGCATTCTGCCGGTAGCCGTCGGCTTGCCGTCCTCCAGAAGCAGAATATGATAGCAGGCCTGCGGAGATTCATCGAATTCGTCGATCTCCAAGCTTATATCGACCTTCTGCTCGCGGACAAACACTTCTTTTCTTATGTCAAGGCATTGGTTTAGCTGTTCTTGGGTCGTGACATGAATGGTCTGTTTCATTGCTAGGTCTCCTTCTTTAATTAGCTTCTTAACGGGAACACACATCAATCTCATCATGACATGAACGGAAGCGGTACGTCAAATGCAGCTGCAAGCCCGGAGACGATCGGGAGCTGGTATGCTCTCTTTGCAACAAACGGTTCGGTTCGATACAATAAAAGATAGAGAAATATCATTCCATATTTCCCAATCCATGAAAGAGGAAGGAGCGGATAGGATGGAAATAGGTATTGGAGTTATCATTGTTCTTATCATTATAGTCTTACTATTATTCAATCTATCCAAAGCATCATCCAATCAACGAAATCGGCACCGGCGCGACGATAATCATTCCAGTATGTCGAGCAGCTTCATCTTTTCAGATAGCTCCGAGGGGGAGCATCGGAATCACCACCACCATCATCATCATCACGGGCATCATGGTCACCATAGCCATCATGGGGATAGCCACAGCGGTTCGCATGACGGAGGCGGAGATAGCGGAAGCGGCGGGGATGGTGGAGGAGGCGGCGGAGATTAAAGGAAGCTCGGCCGAATTCGGAATAAGCCAAGATAAAGGAGAGGATACCTATGGAAGCTTTGCGTTTTCCTGTCGGGCGGTTTGAATGGAATGGGGAGATTACCCCGGAGCAGCGTCAATTGTGGATCGAGGAGATCGAGCAGCTGCCTCGGAAGCTGCGGGATGCCGTGGACGGGCTTACGGAAGAGCAGCTGAATGAGCCTTACCGGCCTGGCGGCTGGACGGTTCGCCAGGTGGTGCATCATTTGGCCGACAGTCATATGAACAGCCTTACTCGCTTTAAGCTGGCGCTTACGGAAGAGCAGCCCACCATCAAGCCTTACGACGAGGCGGCCTGGGCGGAGCTTGCGGACAGCCGGGAAGCGCCGCTGGAGCTTTCCCTTGCTCTGCTTGATCAGCTTCATGCACGTTGGGGGAGGCTGCTTCGCTCTCTGAGCCCCGAGCAGTGGGAGAGGACCTTCATCCATCCGGATTCGGGAGTGGTGCGTCTGGATGTGAATCTGGGGACTTATGCCTGGCATGGGCGCCATCATACGGCACATATTGCGCAGCTCAGAAAAAGAAAAGAATGGTGAGAACAGCCTCAATTTGAGGGAAAAAGAACCTGACTACAGGGCTGCTCAGCTCTGCTTGTCAGGTTCTTTGCTACGAGATCACTTTGAACATACGATGCCCGGTCTATTTTCTTAAAAAATATCTCCGTCCCAAGGCAGGCCCTTGCGGAATCGCGCCTCATCATGCCAGCGCTGAAGCATCAAAGCGCCGAACTGATACATCTCCCAAACTTCGCAACGGTCTTCCTTGGAGCCGGACGCTTCCAGCAGCGCGTTGACGGCACGCCGTGCCGCTTCGTTGGCACCTTCCATCGTAGCAAGATCCGTATTCGTTTTTACATAGTCCGAAGCGAGAAACAGATTCGGAATGGCCGTATAAGCCTGCGGGCGCATTTCCCATGTATAGACTTTATTGATCAAGAGAGGCTCCAGATTCGCAGCAACTCCGTCAGGGTTCGGCAGCTGGATGTCTTCATCAAGAAACCAGGAATGAATGATACTGTCCTCAAGCACGACACGCCCGCCCACGTTCAGGCTGGCCTTAAGCTGATGCCATACTTCCTGCATAATTTCATCGCGTGTGCAGTGCCGGGCACTTTTGCCGAAGAGAGCTCCGGGGGCTTCCCAATCGGAAATATCGACCGAGATGATGCCCCGAACCTCTCCGTCACCGTATTGCGCCAAATCGGTGTGGGGCCAGAACTGCTTCTGGGAAACGGAGGTCAGCGCCCACTGCGAATCCATATAAATCATATGCCCGTGGAGAATGGGTACGTCTTCTTTCAAGTAAAACTGGATTCCATTCATCCAATCGACATCGTTTGCCAATTCTTTAATTTTCGACAAAGTGGGGTCGGCTCGCAGCATTTCGTCAGTCAGGAACTGGGCCATGACTTCGACAGGAAATGCGGCTATATAGTAGTCGCCCTTAACGTCGTATGTATTCCCGAATTCGGTTATGGTCGCCCCGGTGATGACGCCATCCTTGCAATCGATTCGCTCCACCTTCGCGTTCAAATGGTAATCGACGCCAGACTGGCGTAAATAATCGAGCCACGGATTGATCCATACCTCGTTCGTCGGTCCGTTCAGCAGACGATCTGCGCTGCCGCCGGGCATGACCATATCCAGCATGATTTGTGCTCCTACCGTACCCACGGTCGCCGTGTTGGCCTCGCGGGCTTTGGCCGCTACCAAAATCCTCGTCATGCCGGTGAATACCCGTTGAAAATTGGCCGATTGCTGGTCCGCCTGGATGAAGGACCACCAAGGAATGTTCTGATACTCCTCGGACCTGCGTTCATTGCAGCTTGTCATAACCTGCCAGATCCGCTTCAGATAATGCTCGACCTCTTGCTCCGTAAGTCCCAGATGATTGTCGAACAATGATTTGAACAATGACTTTATGTCAGACAAGGAGGTTGGAAATTCGGTAACGAATTCGACAGGAACATCATCTGTTCGCGCAAGACCGAGTCGTGTTCCTTCGACTAAATTATCGGCAACTCCGCGCTTGTTATTGCCATAGGGAATCCGCTCCATCGTGTCGATAATATGCTTGTAGAACCTCGGGAAAAAACGGAAGCCATGCTCGCCCGGCAAATCCTTGCGCCCATTCGTCCCGCTGCCGGGTACCGGCATGGAGCGGGCTTTACCCCCGGGGATTCCTTTCATTTCATATACAGCGACATCAAAGCCGCGCTCGATCAGCTCGTGAGCGGCGCTCATTCCGGCTACGCCTCCCCCAAGGACGACGACTTTTTTCTTCATTCCTTATTTCCACTCCTGTCATAATTTGCTAAACTAGCCTAATCTATTTATACCATGGCTTTGGCCCTACGAAAACCGTTATTTTTCGACAAATTGATCTTAATGGCCTAGAGGTGTCGAAATGGAAGCTGCGACTCGATGGATGTCGTTTTTTTGCACCTCATAGCCCTGGGGGAGGGGGAGGGAAAATAAGCCATAAAGGAGAGGAATTGAGCCAAATCGAATAAAGACAGGGGAGTCAGGTTCGGGTATGATGCAAATAGACGGTTCATGACCATTAAAGGGGGAAGCCAGATGAAACGATTTCGCATTGCCGTTATCGGATGCGGCGGCATGTCCAAGGCCTGGATTGAATATGCGCTGGAGCGGGAGGATTCGCAGATCGTAGCGATGGTCGATATACGCAAGGAAGCGGCGGAAGCTATGGCGGAGCGTTACGGCATAAGCTGCGGCATTTATGATGATGTGAGTCAAGCCATCTCTGAATCCGGAGCGAATCTCGTATTCGATGTCACGATACCGGAGAGCCATGCGGCGGTAACAACCACCGCCTTAGAGCTCGATTGCGATGTCTTCGGAGAGAAGCCGATGACGACCTCCATGCAGGAGGCACAGCGATTGGTTGCGCTAGCCGAGCAGCGGGGGCGTATCTATGCCGTCATGCAGAACCGGCGGTATCTGCCGCAGATCCGGGCGTTTCGCGATCTGATCGATAACGCCGGAATCGGCCGGATAGGCTTCGTCAATGCAGACTTTTTCCTCGGTCCGCACTTCGGAGGCTTCCGCGATGCGATGGAGAGCCCGCTCTTGCTCGATATGGCGATCCATACGTTCGATCAGGCCCGTCTGATCACAGGCAAGGACCCGGTATCCGTCTACTGCCATGAATTCAACCCCGCCGGCTCCTGGTACGCAGGCAATGCGGCGGCCGTATGCATATTCGAATATTCGGATGGAGGCGTATTCTGTTACCGGGGCTCTTGGTGCGCGGAGGGAAGCCCGACGTCCTGGGAAGCGGAATGGAGGGTAAACGGCAGCAGCGGTACGGCGATTTGGGACGGAACGACTCCTCCGTTCGCCGAAGTCGTCCTTCCGCCGGAGGAGCAGGCGGATAAGCAGCGCTTCCGCCGTGTGGAGGCGAACCTGGACTGGAGCGGGCGCAGCGGTCATAAGGGATGTCTTGATGAAATGTTTGCCGCACTCGTCGAAGGGCGCAAGCCGGAGACGTTCTGCGCGGACAACATCAAGAGCATGGCTATGGTGTACGGTGCTCTGCAGAGCGCCAAGGAAGGGCGTAAAATTCATCTGGCGGACATTACCTTGTAAGAAGGGAAAAAGGCTTGGTTCTCATTAATGTGAACCAGGCCTTTTTCAATAAATTGTGGGACTTCCTTCAAAGTATTTGAATACAAAGCGAAGCCAGGGTCTCCCTTTATAGAGGGCCGATGGATTCAAAAGAGAGAATGGGGCAGGAGAAGGGCTACAAAGAATCTAGGGCAGCCATGCTATTTTCTGCCCTGCTACCCCGGTACGGACTCCTTGACAAGCAGTCGGATTTCATCCGCCTTCATCGGCATGCCGTAATAATAGCCCTGCATGACATGGCAGCCCCGGGATTGAAGAAATCGAATCTGCTCTTCGGTTTCGACGCCTTCGGCAATGACCTCCAAATTCAAATTTTTGGCGATCGCAATAATATTGCTGATGATCGCCTGCTTGGATAGAATTTGGCTTTTACTGACAAAGCTCTGATCGATCTTGAGCGTATCGACCGGCATTTCGTCCAGGCTCCCAAGGGAGGAATAGCCTGTTCCGAAATCATCCAGCGAGATGCGGACACCCAGCTGCCGAAGCCGCTGAAGCTGCTCTCTCGTATCCTCTGCGTCATGCATGGCGATCGATTCGGTAATTTCCAGCTCCAAATAAGAGCCTTCCAGTCCAGATTGCCCGAGAGCTTCCTCGACCATATCGTACAGCGCATGACTTTCAAAAATTCGGACGGACATATTGACGGATACGCATACCTGAAGAAGCTGCTGCTCCTGCCAATACCGATTCTGCCTGCATACTTCCTTCAGCAGCCAGTGCGTGATGGGAATGATCAAGCCTGTATCTTCCGCAATGGGGATGAATTCCTTTGGAGATATGATCCCCAAGCGCGGGTGGTTCCATCGCAGCAGCGCCTCCATGCCGACGATCCGGTTGCTGTTCGCATCGCATTTCGGCTGGTACACGGCAAAGAACTCCTGGTGCGCAAGCGCCTTGCGCAAATCTTTCTCGAGTTCCAGCTTGCGGATCATATGACGATCCATTTCCTCGTCGAAGATCCGGTACCGGTTCTTACCGGCTGCTTTCGCATTATACATGGCCGTATCTGCCGCCTTCAACAGCGCGGTCCGGTCGGTCCCGTGAATCGGAGAGAGGCTGATGCCGATGCTGGCTGTGACGTACAGCTCGTTTTCCTCCAGGAAGTATGGCTTCTTGATATCGTTCAGCAGTCGCTCCGCCAAAGCTTGCACCGATTCGAGGCTGTTTTCCTTGATGGCAACGAGGAACTCGTCCCCACCCAACCTGAAGATGCTGCAGTTATCTCCGGCACATTGCTGCAGCCGCCGGGATACTTCGCGAATGAGCAAATCTCCGATATCGTGCCCGAGGGTGTCGTTGATTGTCTTGAAACGGTCCAGATCCAGGAAGAAGACGGCTCCTTCCGTTCCGGGAAGAAACTGCTCCTCGAAAAAACGCGTCAGATCGTGGCGGTTCGCCAGTCCGGTCAGCGGATCGCTGTAAGCCATACGCTCCAAGACGTGGCGGTCAAAGAAGATGGCTCCCCAGGACACGGCCAAAATAAGCAGCATAGCCAATGAAACTCCGATCACCAGAAAAAAGGACGGCTCACTGGCAATGTCTGCCGAAATGGCAGACTCGCCGGGGGCCATGAGCACGGCCGCCATGCCGGTATAGTGCATGCCGCATACCGCAATGGCCATAACCACCGCGGACAGCAGCTTCCAGCGGCTAAAGTCGGGCGAACGGCGAAATTGGCGGAATAAATACAAGGCGGCGAAAGAGGCGGCTAGGGCCACAGCGACGGAGGCGGCAAACAGGTAAGGGTCATATGACATGGTAAAGGAAGCTCGCATGGCGGTCATCCCCGAGTAATGCATGACCACGATGCCACCGCCCATCGCAACGCCGCCGATCCCTAGCCTCCATTTGTTCATCTGCGTATCCATCGTGACCCGAAACGCAATGAAGGAGGACAGGATGCCGGCCAGTGCGGATAATAAGGTAATGGTAATATCGTAGCGGATCTGGAGATCCGTATGAAGGGCGAGCATGCCGACAAAATGCATAGACCAGATTCCGCAGCCCATGACGCAGGAGCCGGTCATCAGCCATACGTACTTGCTTTTACCCCGCGCACGCGAGATTTTGCCTGCCAGATTGAGGGCGGAATAAGAAGCCAGCAAGGCAATGACAAAGGAAAGCAAGACAATCCAACCGTTATAATGAACGTGAAGATGTTCCATGGTTAAGACCTACTTTTTTCTATTATCGTCAAATAATAGATTCAGTATAGTGTATCCTCGGGGCATATTAAAGAGAAAGTTTGCATAACGGCCCGAAGTTTTCTAGAAAGCTCCGGCCCCCGCACCTATTCCGTCGGACTTGCGGCCATGCCAGGGGAAATGGGTTTGAAACCGGGGAGGGGTATTGTATAATATATAAAAACGGCGGGAGCGGTGAGCTCGTCCGCTATAGAAAGTGAAGTGACTGATGATGAGCGCCAAAGATATGGAAACTGTAATAAATCACAATGCCTTGAACGAAGAGGATGCCTGCTGCGCCGTGGACGGAACCCGGAAAAGCCATCATTCGGATAAGGTCAAAGATAACTTGATCTCCCGCTTGAACCGGATCGAAGGCCAGATTCGGGGTGTGAAGGGGATGATTGAGAAGGACACCTATTGTGATGATGTTCTCAATCAGATCGCCGCTATCCAATCCGCTCTGAACAGTGTAGGGAAGGTGCTGCTCGAAGGGCATATGAGGTCCTGTGTTGTCGAACGTCTGGAGCAGGGGGATAAGGAAGTCGTCGACGAGCTGCTCAAAACGATAGGTAAGCTGATGAAATAACGGTCATTCAGCCCATTTGTGTATAACCACGGGAGAAGCCCGCGCTGAACAGGCAGCTGCGGGCTTTTTTCATATTTATATACCGTCAAAGCCGGTCCCGGCCTGTCATGCAGCGAGGGCCATTCATTTCAGCCGTTTGCCCTCCTCCAGCAGGGCGACGGCTTTTTGTATGCGGCGGGTACGCGTATCGGCCTTTTTGGCGGCTTCGATCCAATCGACGTACACCTTTTGGGCGGAATAAGGGAGCTTGGCGAAAAAGCGTCCGGCCTCCACGTGCTCCTCCAATGCCGTTTGGAGATCATCGGGAATATCGACGGCGCGAGGCTCCGTATCCTCCTCCATCGTTACTTCCACGGTATCGCCCGCTTGAACGCCGGCGGCCTCGCGGATGGCTTGATTGACCACCATGTAGTGGGTTCCGCCCCCATGAAGCATCAGCGTGCTTCGATACGGAATTCCGTTGACAGTGCCTTTGACTTTGATGTGGGCTTTGGTTCCAAAAAGGCTCTCCGCATCGAAGGGAACGTTCAAATAGGTCCATGTTCCGGTTCCTTCGGGGCGGATCAGCCGGGCTGTAAATGCGGGCATAACCGTCTCGCTCCTTTTTGGTCTTATTATACCACGCGGGAGCGGCGGGAACGCATTCGCGCTTCAATAAGCCAGGCCAAGCTAAGCAACAGGAGCAGCGCCGCGCATAGGCCGTACACCCCGGCGAGCCCGAGCGAGTCGATCAGTGCGTAGCCGGCCAGCGGGCCCAGCGCGGCCCCGACATCGACGACCGTCGTATAGGTCGTCATATAGGCGACACGCGATTCGCCCGCCGCGGCGTCGGCCGCCAGCGCGTCGTTCAGCGTGACGATGGCGGTGTTGGCCAGCTGGGCGGCCAGCAGTACCGCAAGCCATGCTGCGAAGGGCAGCGGATGCGGCAGCAGTGCAAGCGCCGCAACCGCCAGGACAAGGCTGCCGATAAAGAGAGGCAGCCGGCCGCGGGGGCCGTCGGACCACGCTCCGATCCGCGGCGACAGGAACGGGGACCAGGCCCAGCGGACGGCTTGCGCGACTCCTGCGAGCGAAGCGGCGCCGAACGAAAGGCCGAACAGCAGCAGCGTGCCGGAGTCGGGCAGATGAGCCTCGATAACCGGGCTCATCGTGCCGGCATAGACGCCGAAGAAGACGACGGCCGTCACAAGCCCCGTAGCGAGCACGAGCCTGGAGCGGCCGCCTCCCGTCAAGGCGGCGAAGGGCCGGCGAGCCGCAGTCTGTTTCCCGGCGGGGGAGCCGCCGGGGCGCTCTTGGGCGGACGCGCCGGGCACATGCCGCCAAGCCAGCGGGATGCCGGCCAGCATGGCGGCGGCCAGCAGAAGCGACACGATGCGCGCGCCAAGCGCATCGGCCAGAACGCCGCCGGCCAGCATGCCGATGAGGCTGCCGACGCCGATGATGCCGTTGTAGCTGCCGAGCAGGCGCCCCCGGTTGCTGTCGTCGGCGGCCTCCAGCACCGTAAGGTAGCCGCCGATGCGCAGGAGCGACCAGGCTGCCCCCCACAAGGCGCGCGCCGCCAGCAGTGCGATGAAGCCGGAGAAGGCTCCGTAAGCGGCAGTCGTCAGGAAAGCCAGTATTACGGCCAGCATGACGCCCATCCGCTTGCTGATTCGGCCGTACAACCAGCCGACCAGCGGATTCAACGGCAGCCGCACGAAACGGTTGACGGAGAGCAGCACTCCGACCTGCCACAGGGCGTCGAGACCGAACTCCCGCCAATAGACCGGCAGCACGATGTACAGCATAGAGTCGCCCAGCAGACTGATGGCGGTAATCCAGGCGATGATGCGTACCTGAAGACGTCCCTCTGCCGCAGGACCGATGGTATGGCGGGTGTCAGACGGGTTGAAGGCCGAGCGCTGAGAGGGATTCATATAAGACGAGCCTCCTTCCGAAGGAATCCAAAGATTTGCTTTTATTGTACCTGGATAAAGGGGAATAAAAAGGGTAATCTCTATTTAATAGATTTCCCCCTTTTTTGAGGGTAAGGGGAGGAGGAGCGTGATCCCATGCAGCTGATTGAGCATTATGCACAGCTATACCGGGCGTGGAGGCCGGAGCGTCCGCATGAGGAAGCCGCCGTTACGATTCCTGCTATCGCGGCCTGCCTGCATTGTACGGAACGGAACGCCAAGCTGATTATCAAGGCGTTGCTGGGCCGCGGCTGGATCGGCTGGCGGCCGGGAAACGGCCGGGGTCACAGCTCCCGGCTCCGGTTTCTCGCCGATGTAGACCGGCTGCTCCTGGAGCAGGCAGAAGCGTGGATCGGCGCGGGTCAATTGCAGGAGGCGGTGAAGCTGCTTCAATCGCCGCTGTTCACGGAGCAGGGACGGGAGCGGCTGCATGACGCCATCGGAGGGTCCTTCGGCTTCCATAACCATAAGGGAGGGGAAGAACAGCGGCATTTGCTCCGCTTTCCCTCGTACCGGAAGCCGGGAATGCTCGATCCGATCTATGCGACCCGCCGTACTGAGCTGCATCTGATCCGGCAGCTGTTCGACACCTTGGTCGTTTTCGACCCGGATATAGATACCTTTGCCCCGGGACTGGCTCATCATTGGGAAATGGACGAAGAGGGGCGGTGCTGGAGGTTTTATTTGCAGAAGCAGGTCCGCTTCCATAATGGGGCTGCCTGTAAGGCGGAGGATGTGCAGCGGTCGCTGGAACGGCTTGTGCGGGGAGAGGAACGGCCTTCTCCCTACAGCCGTTTGTTTGCGCCGATAGAGCACATAGCTGCGCTGCATGAGTATTTAATAGAAATCCGCTGCCAATACGGCTGCTATCACCTGTTGTCGCTGCTGGCTTCCCCGGCGGCTTCCATCGTCCCGTGGCAGCTTGGAGCTGAGTGGCCGTTTCGGGTCATCGGGACCGGCCCCTTCAAGCTGACTCGAAGGGATGACAGCGTCCTGGTGCTGGATGCCAATCCGGATTATTTCCTTCGGCCATCCCAGCTCAATCGGGTGGAGATGTGGTTTCTTCCTGACATCTACGAGGCCAGGGAGGGGGAGCAGCTCACAGATCTGCAGGCATCCGGGGATGAAGATTCACCCCAAAGCCGTTTACTTGAGCAGAGAGGAGGCTCCGGACTTCGTCCTTTACGTGAGAATGACCTCGAGTCGGGAGGGATGAACTTCCGGCATTTCGGAGGCGCCCGGCCATCGTCCGCTGAAGGCAGCTGGTCTACTGTAGAACGGCATGATTATGGATGTAAGTTTATCCTGCTGCACCAGGCCAAGGGAGGACCGCTGCAGCAGCCGGAGCTGCGAAATGCACTATTCCACGCTATCCGAAATCAGGCGGCTGTAGAGGGCTTGGGAGGGAACCGGGGGGTGCTGGCGGATGCATTTGTACGAAAGGATAGCTGGATGGAGAAGCTCTCCCCATACGGGGTTCTCGACGACAAGGAGAAGGCATTGACGGGTGCCCTCGATTTACAGGGCCGCAGCCGTAAGGAGAGGCAGGAGGAACAAGAGCGTGTCGAGCGGTGTGCGCTGCTGCTCCTCACCTATGCCGGAGCGGGGAATGAAAGGGATGCGGCGTGGCTGGCGAAGACTTTGGACGGAATAGGCATTACGGTAAAGGTTCGATTCGTTCCTTATGAAGAGCTCTCCGATCCTTCCGTACGAGCCGAAGCCGATCTGCTTCTGCTGGAGCAGCCGGTGGACACGGACGCAGAGGGAGCCATGTGGTCGATACTCGGCGGCGGCCAGAGCCCGCTGCGCAGCTGCTTGTCCGAAGACTGCCTGCAAAGGCTGGATAGCGGCTTGTCCGGACTTCCGGCCATGCCGTCCAGGGAAGCAAGGCTTCGGCAGCTGCTCCGGCTTGAGGAGGAGCTCCTTGCCGAGCGGGCGGTCATTTTATGGTACCGTTGGCGTCAGATGGCATCGTTTCCTGTGCAGCTTCAGGGCGTCAAAATAAGCGCTTTTGGCTGGGTCGATTATAAGGACCTCTGGTTTCGCGACGGCTGCGGGGAAGGAGAAGCCTCCACCTTGCTGTTTCCGGCACAAGCCTGAAGCTAGAGTCTGGTAACGGGCAGCTTGCGCGCAATGGCCCGGCGCATAATCGTCTGGTGAAGCGATTCCGGCGTAATGCTTGGATTGCCTGCGTTGATACGGGGAATTTGCATCGGGTCGTCCTGCCGGACCGCCATATGGCTCGCCACGGTAAAGGCATACTTGATACCGGCCTGTCTGATAAGCTCCGTAGCTTCCTGATGATACATTCCGAACGGATATGCGTAGGAATCTACGGGTTCGGAATGCAGCTCGTACAAATTGCTAATACAAGCATTCGTATCCTTCAGAACCCGCTGACGGTACTCCTCCGGTGTTTCAGCTGTTCCCTCCCTATGCAGCAGGCTAGTCAGGTGCGGTCTGCCGTTCATTTTGGCGTGCATGTCGTGGGAATGGCATTGAAAGTCGATGTCTTTCGATTCCAGCGCCATGGCTCGAATTTCTTCCTGGGATAAGGAAGGCAGGTGCGGCCTTTTCGGATGATGCAGGTCCTTCGTCACGACGAAATTGACTGCCGGGATGCCCATCTCCTTGAGAATGGGATAGCCGTATGTATAGAAGCTCTCATACCCGTCGTCAAAGGTTACAAGAACGGCTTTGTTCGGCACAGCCGCTCCTTCGATGAACTGCTTGAATTGGTCCAATGTGATGAAATGATAGCCCTTTTGGCGCAAAAAGGACAGCTGCTCCCGGAACAGCTGCGGAGTGATGGTGACATTGCTTTGTTCGTCATGACTGAGATGATGGTAAGCGAGAACCGCGACTTGTTGGGTATAAGAATAGGAACCCCATTGGTAGATGCTGAAGAGAAGCAAGAGCGACGCAATCCCGATCGCTAAGCCCGTCTTCCATAGGAATGATAATGAACGCATTACAGCAGCTTGAACCTCCATTTATTATTGTACGTTAATGCTTTGGCGCATCGTCCTCATTCCATACGTCGGAAGGGGGATTCTGGTTTCCTTGAGACGAGGAAGAGTTGCTTTTTCCGTTGAATAAGGTTTCGGCCAAAGCCTTCAGCTTCTCCATCACCTTGCCGTACCCGAACCCGACCAGGAATGCGATACCGATCTTGGCCAGCATGGAGTCACCCGTCTGCAGCAGCAGAATGCCGCTTTGAAACAAGATGATGGTCATCACGGCCGCCCCTGCGCACTTGATCGGACGCAGCAGGTACCAGAACAGCCAGCGCTCGGAGATTTGATTGTAAAATTCGTGAAACAGGCGCAAAGCATAGAGACTCCCGCCTATGGCACCGGCCAAGGCATAATATACATACTCCTCGACTAGCTTCCAATCAATTCCAAGCACATGGTTTAAAAGACCGCTTTGCAGCGCAGCCATCATCCAGAAGCTGCCTACGAACCACACGGTTAAATAAACCGCTATGGCCAGCTTGTACAACAGTTCCTTGTTCAGCATCCCCCTCACCGCCAATTCCTCGAGTTATTGTATGGTATGAACGAAGGAAGGGGATGGTGCGGGCGAAATTCATGATTTTGGGCGTTAGGGGCAGGTTCCCGCTGGTTATAAAAAAAGAAGACGGAGCGGATTCGCTCCATCTTGATAAGTTATCCCTGGGCCTTACGTTTGGCAGAGTAGCATTTGCGGCATACCGGCAAGTAGCTTTCGTTTCCCCCGATTTGAATCTGTTCCCCGGTAAATACTGGGCGTCCGTCCTCACACCGCATGTTCATAATGGCTTTTTTATCACAGAACCAGCAGACGGTTTTGATCTCCTCAATCTTATCCGCCAAAGCAAGCAGCTGGTAGCTGCCCTCGAACAATTGGCCCATAAAATCGGCTCTCAGACCGTAGGCGATAACGGGTATGTTCAAGTCATCCACGATTTCCGTCAGCTGCATAATCTGATCCTTACGCAAAAATTGCGCTTCATCAATAATGATGCAATTCGGCTTTTCCTTTGCCGCCAGACTTACCATATCCATATGATCATCGATAATGATCGCTTTCTTCTGCATCCCGATCCTCGAAGCTACCGTACCTACTCCGTAACGGTTATCAACAGCCGGAGTGAATAATAGGACCTTCTTACCTTGCTCTTCATAGTTATGAGCGGTTCGCAGTACCTCAATCGATTTGCCGCTGTTCATGGTGCCGTACCGAAAATATAATTTGGCCACGTTGGTTAGACAGTCCTCTCGGTGAAATATGTCATTTTATCATAGCATAGGTTGGAAAGGTTGAGTATAGGTCTTAAGCGGAATGGCTTGTTTTCCCATTTTTATTCATAAAAATATTTCACACGTAAACTTTTTTTAGAAAAACTATAAACTTTTGCAGGAACGATGCCGAATATCTAGTGGGGAATTATCCAATGTAAGGAAAAAACGGCTTGGCAAGGCCGGAACCGGAAAGACAAAAAAAGATCATATGGGGGAATAACGTACTGTGAGTTACAGACCAACGAGAACATTAACCGCCTTCCTGCTATCCCTATGCTTGTTCATCTCCTCCTTCGGGGTCGCCTTCGGTGCGGAGAACGCATCCGACGTCAAGGGGCATTGGGCCGAGAAGCAAATCACGCGCTGGGTAGCCCAAAATTGGATTCAAGGGTATGAAGACGGCTCCTTCAAGCCGGATCACTCCATCACTAGAGCCGAGTTCATGGCATTGGTAAACCGATCCTTCGATTTGAAGACAACCGCCAGTGCGAGCTTCAAAGATGTAAAATCGGCAGATTGGAGCTATAACGATGTAATGAAGGCGGTCGGCGCCGGATACATCGAAGGCTATGAGGATCAAACGATCCGTCCAAAGAATAAAATTAATCGCGAAGAAGCCGTTGTGATGATTTCCCGTCTGCTCAAGCTGGACTCTTCTGCGAGTGCATCTGCAGGTTTCAAGGACGATGCCCAAATCTCCTCCTGGAGCCAGGGGGCTGTAAAGGCAGCCGTTGCAAAACATATTGTGGATGGATATGCCGACCATTCGTTCCAGCCGAAAAAAGAAATTACGCGTGCCGAAGCGGTAGTTATGCTGGACCGGGCGCTGCCTGCTGCGGATAGCCAGGTAGTATACAACCAGGAAGGCACTTACGGTCCTGAGACAGGCTTGGCGACTCAAGCCGGCAATGTCGTGATCGATGCACCGGGAATCAAATTGCAAAACACGGTGATCGAAGGAGACCTCCTGCTCACAAGCAGCATCAAGGAAGGAGACGCTTATTTATCGAACGTTACCGTAAAAGGTACTACGACGATTAACGGTGGCGGCTCCAACTCGGTTCATATCGCGAATTCCGTGTTGAATAAAGTCATTATTGACAAGAAGAACGGCATTGTCCGCATCGTGCTGGAAGGTACCACCAAGGTGCAAGAGGTAACGGTTCAGAGCAAAACCCTATTGGAAACGGCTGCGGGTACCGTGATCAATCACCTGACGGCCAATGATGTTATTGAAGTCAAAGGGCAGGGTACTCTGGATAGCGTAACGCTGAATGATGCGGCTAAAGGGTCGACCTTTGAGAAACAGCCCGGCAAGGTAGACGGCGGGGGAGCATCTGCTTCGACTGCAGCCGGCGGCGGAGGAGGCTCCTCCCGGGGCAGCGGCTCCTCGTCGTATTCCCAAAGAGGTACCGTAAGCGGTTATGTATATGACTACACATTAAGTCAAACCAACGCAGCGAACAAAGGCATTGCAGGCGTGACCGTATCTGTCTACAGCGGAGCTGCCGTAACAGGTACCGCCGTGACATCCGTGACAACCGATGGGAATGGACAATTTAGCGTAAGCCTAGTGCCTGGGACGTACAGTCTGTCCTATAAGGCAAACGGCTATGTAGTTGCGGGCAGAGTTAACATCACCGTAGCTGCGGGTCAAACGGTTCAGGCTGATACGGTAGAGCTGGCTCATAATACGCTGTTTGTAAGGGCAAGAGACAACACGTCAGGAACCCAGCAGAGAGTATTTGGAGCGATGGTGACCGTTACCGTGAACGGCCAAACGTTTACCGAGGAAAGCAATGTAGACGGAGCTATGCTGTTCGACTTGCCGGAAGGTACGGGAGTAGCACGCGTCACGGCGGAAGGCTATGAGGACGCCGTATCGGCACCGTTTGAAATCAGATCTGGCGAGAACACAACGGTAACTGTGTTTATGGTTCCTAAAGCGACTACAATCAGCGGCGTAGTCTATGATTATGCAACAGGCGTGAAGCAATCGGGAGTGACCGTTGCAGTTTATCAGATGAGCAGTACGAGCGAGAAGCTGATTACTACGCTGATTACGGATGACAACGGCAGCTATTCGGCAGCCCTTAAGCCTTGGATGCATTACAGGCTTCAATTCACCAAGCCGGGCTATGCAATGGGAGATACCCCGATCTACGTGAACATTCGTCCGTCCGCTTATACGTACGACAGAGCTATGGCCCATACGGTGATCTACGGTAACGTGACCGGCTCCTCTTCCTCCTCTTTGGCCGGGGTGCGGGTAACGGCCGTAGGACAGGCTACGTATTCGACGGAAACTGATTCGTACGGCAATTACGCATTTTTCAATCTGTCGGCTGACAGCTATGTGTTTACGGCTTCCAAAGACGGCTATCTCAGTATTATGACTTCGGCATATGAGCTGAAGGAGGAAGGAACCGTAAGACCGACGATCCGGTTGACACCGGTTCCTGCCAATTAATCATTATCCATACCTGCTGCCGTTAGTGGTAGCGTGAAGGAGGGTGTCTGCGACAGCAGGCCCCCTTTTTTTATTAGCCCCGGTCATCAGGAGGAATATCTCAGGGCCGCCTGTCCGTAGATGCGAAGGGATCTGGCGGATGCCGGGAACGGATGCGGGATGAGGTACAAGAGCCGGCTGTATTTTTTCGGGACATCTGCAGCAGGGAACGGCAATGACAAGCTATTTTATGCATAGCATAGAAGTGGAGGGCGGAGGAGTGGATTCGAGCCGTGTGGACCCTTCGTTCGAACGCTAAGAGGTAAGGGGTGGGAAAGCTCCCCATGAAGCCGGGGTGGCGATGATGCTGGTTCCGTCTGCCTGGTCGTGAAAATATGAACGCGCCTCTGGTAGAGCCTTTCATAGATGAAATATAAGGCATCAGCCTTTTCCGCGATGAGAGTGGGCGGCATCAAGAGCAGCGGATTGGTGTACCTTTCGATGCCGAAGGCAAGCATGATTTCAAGTCCATGAGGCAGGGAAACACGAACATTCCATGTTAGATATAGGAGCAAAGATTGGATTTTGCAGAAAAAATGCATAGTTTTAAATTGATTAGTCGGTTCTTAGGTGTTAATATAAATCATACCTTTTAAGAGAGGTTCATAGAATTGTCATAGTTTGCAGCGCAAAGAGGCACATCATCTCCATGTTCATCAAGAGAAGCGGGTCCAATACCAGATCGCAGTTTCCAGAGCAACAGATCGTCGTCGCCTCTTTTTTTCCATTCTTAACTTTATGTATGTAAAGCTTTACTGTGCTAAATTATGTTGGTAAGAGCTTGAACAAATAAAGGATAGAAAGGTTGTACAACATGAACAGAAAAGGATTGCCAGTGAAGCAAGGTCTGTACGATCCGCAGTTCGAGCATGATGCGTGCGGTATCGGTTTTGTTGCCAACATCAAGGGGAAGCCGAGTCATGAGATTGTCGGTCAAGCGTTGAACGTTCTATGCAATCTGGACCATCGCGGCGGACAGGGCAGTGAGACGAATACGGGAGACGGCGCCGGTATTTTGCTGCAAATTCCGCATCGCTTCTTGAAAGCGGAATGCAGCAAGGAAGGCATAGAGCTGCCGGAGGCCGGACTATACGGCGTCGGTATGCTTTTTTTGCCTCAGGATGCGGCTGAGCGTGCTGCCTGTGAGAAGATTTTGGAGGAGAACGTGGCGGCAGCCGGCCAGCTATTGCTAGGCTGGAGAACAGTCCCTACGGATCATTCCTCCCTGGGCGAGTCCGCCAAATCGGTAGAGCCCTTTATCCGCCAAATTTTTATCGGGGCGAACGGCGTGGAGGAGCTTGCATTCGAACGCAAGCTGTACGTGATCCGCAAAAGGACCGAGAATGCCGTGCGTGCCTTGAACTGTGAACAGCCGCTCTATTTTGCGAGCTTATCGAGCCGAACCATTGTATACAAAGGGATGCTGACGCCCGCTCAGGTTGACCATTTCTATATCGAGCTGAAGGATCCCGCCTTTGAAACCGCGCTGGCGCTCGTTCACTCCCGGTTCAGCACGAATACGTTCCCGAGCTGGGAGCGGGCGCATCCATACCGCTATATCATTCACAACGGAGAAATCAACACCTTGCGCGGCAACGTCAATTGGATGCATGCGCGTCAGGCCATGTGCGAAACGGAGCTGTTCGGAGAGGATTTCAAGAGCATATTGCCGGTCATCGATACCAGGGGCTCCGATTCCCAAATGTTTGACAATACGCTCGAGTTCCTCATGCTGTCCGGCCGCTCCCTGCCTCATGCGGCGATGATGATGATTCCCGAGCCTTGGTCGAAGCATGAGTCGATGAGCGATGAGAAGAAAGCGTTCTACGAATACCACAGCTGCCTGATGGAGCCGTGGGACGGACCGGCCGCCATCTCGTTTACGGACGGGAAGGTGGTCGGCGCGGTGCTCGACCGCAACGGGCTTCGCCCGGGCCGTTACTATATTACGAAGGACGATCTCATCATCCTGGCCTCCGAAGCCGGCGTGCTGAATATCGCTCCGGAGCGCATTATCCGCAAGGAGCGTCTGCGGCCGGGCCGCATGCTGCTCGTAGATACGGCGGAAGGCCGGATCATATCCGATGAGGAGATCAAGCGGAGCATTGTCGCCGAGCATCCGTACCGCGAATGGCTGAATGAGCACCTGGTATCGCTTGAGGAGCTGCCGGAAGCGGCTGAAGTGCCGCAGACCGATCACGATACGGTGCTGCAGCGCCAGCAGGCGTTCGGCTATACCTTCGAGAACCTGCGCAAAATTTTGGAGCCTATGGCTAAAACCGGAGTGGACCCTGTAGGCTCCATGGGCTTCGATGCTCCGCTGGCGGTGCTGTCGGACCGGCCGCAGCTGCTGTACAGCTACTTCAAGCAGCTGTTTGCGCAGGTGACGAACCCGCCGATCGACGCCAACTTCGAGGAGATTATTACGGCGCAGGGAACTACGGTGGGCCCCGAGCGCAGCTTGATCCGGCCGGAGCCGGCAAGCTGCCGTCAAATCCGGCTGGCTACGCCGATCCTGACGAATGCAGAGCTTGCCAAGCTGCGCGGCATTCAGCGTGAAGGCTTCCGCACGGTTACACTGCCGATCCTGTTCAATCCGGCTGAGGGCGCGTCCGCGCTGGAACGTGCGATGGATGAGATGTACGCGGCTGCGGATGAAGCGATTGCCGGCGGCGCAACGCTGATTCTATTATCCGACCGCGGCGTAGACGCCCGCCATGCAGCCATACCTGCGCTGCTTGCGGTCTCGGGCCTGCACCATCACCTGATCCGCGAAGGCACGCGGACGAAGGTAGGCTTGCTGCTGGAGTCGGGCGAGCCGCGTGAGGTGCATCATTTTGCTCTGCTTCTGGGCTACGGGGTCAGTGCGGTCAATCCTTATCTGGCCTTGGAAACGCTGGAGGATATGGTCCGCCATAGCAGGCTGAAGGACATTACGGCGGAAAAGGCGGTTTATAACTACGTGAAAGCCGCTGCCAAGGGCGTCGTGAAGGTGCTGGCCAAGATGGGCATCTCCACGATCCAGAGCTACCGCGGAGCGCAGATTTTTGAAGCAATTGGCTTGGATTCCTCCGTTATCGATAAATATTTTACGTGGACTTATACGCCGGTCGGCGGAATGACGATAGAGGGGATTGCCCAGGAAGCGATTCTCCGTCATCAGCGGGCCTTCTCCGAGCAGGAGGGCCGGGATCGTGTGCTGGATACGGGGGGAGAGCTGCAGTGGCGCAAGAACGGCGAGGATCATTTGTATAACCCGGAAACGATCCACGCCCTGCAGACGGCCGTTCGAACGAACAATTACGGCATGTTCAAAAGCTTTGTCAAGCTGATTCATAAAGAAAATGAAAAGTACGCCACGCTGCGTTCCCTGCTCACCTTTAAACCGAACCGCAAGCCGGTTCCTATTGAAGAAGTCGAGTCTGTAGAATCGATGTTCAAACGGTTCAAGACAGGCGCCATGTCTTACGGCTCCATCTCGAAGGAAGCTCATGAGAGCCTGGCGATCGCGATGAACCGGATCGGCGGTAAATCGAATACAGGCGAGGGAGGGGAGCATCCGGAGCGCTTCACTCCCGACGCGAACGGAGACCTTCGCCGCAGTGCGATCAAGCAGGTAGCCTCGGGACGATTCGGCGTAACGAGCCATTATCTCGTTAACGCCGACGAGATACAAATCAAGATGGCGCAGGGCGCCAAACCGGGGGAAGGCGGTCAGCTGCCGGGCACGAAGGTGTACCCCTGGGTCGCCGAGGTCCGCGGCGTAACGCCGGGTGTTGGATTGATCTCGCCTCCGCCGCATCATGATATCTATTCGATCGAGGACTTGGCGGAGCTGATTCACGATTTGAAGAACGCGAACCCGCGGGCTCGAATCAGCGTCAAGCTCGTATCCGAGGTGGGAGTAGGCACAATCGCGGCCGGCGTGGCCAAAGGGAAGGCCGACGTCGTCCTGATCAGCGGCTACGACGGGGGAACCGGAGCCTCGCCGCAAACGAGCATCCGTCATGCCGGCTTGCCGTGGGAGCTGGGGCTTGCCGAAACGCATCAGACGCTGGTGCTGAATAATCTGAGAAGCCGCATCACGGTGGAAACGGACGGCAAGCTGATGACGGGCCGCGATGTTGTTATTGCCGCGCTGCTTGGAGCCGAAGAGTTCGGCTTCGCCACTACGCCGCTGATCGCCCTCGGCTGCATTATGATGAGGGTATGTCACTTGGACACCTGTCCGGTCGGCGTGGCTACCCAGAATCCGGATTTGCGCAAAAAATTTTCAGGAGATCCGCAGCACGTGGTCAACTTTATGCATTTCGTCGCGCAGGACGCGCGCGAGCTGATGGCAGAGCTCGGCTTCCGTACGATTGAGGAAATGATCGGACATACCGAGATTCTCGAAACGAAGCAGGCCATCGAGCATTGGAAGGCCAAAGGCATCGACTTGTCCCCTCTTCTTCACCAGCCGCAGGTTGGAGAAGAGGTAGGCCGATTCTGCTCCGAGGCCCAGGACCACGGTCTGGATCGGTCCCTGGACATGACGGAGCTGCTGGAAGCCTGCAAGCCTGCGCTTGAACGGAAAGAGCACGTGCATGTGATTTTGCCGATTCATAACGTTAACCGCGTCGTCGGGACGATCGTCGGCAGCGAGGTCACCCGCCGTTACGGCAGTGAGGGACTGCCTCACGATACGATCCGCCTGCATTTTAACGGCTCCGCAGGGCAGAGCTTCGGCGCCTTCGTGCCGAAGGGCATCACGCTTTCCCTGGAAGGGGATGCGAACGACTATGTCGGCAAAGGCTTATCCGGCGGCAAAATCGCCATCTTCCCTTCCGAGCAGTCGACGTTTGCCGCCGAGGACAACATCATCATCGGCAATGTGGCCTTCTATGGAGCTACGGACGGCGAGGCCTATATCCGGGGAATAGCGGGTGAGCGGTTTTGCGTACGCAACTCCGGCGTTCGCGCCGTTGTCGAAGGCGTAGGCGACCATGGCTGCGAATACATGACCGGAGGACGCGTAGTCGTCCTTGGCTTAACGGGTCGTAACTTTGCAGCCGGGATGTCAGGCGGCATCGCCTATGTGCTGGATGATGACGGTACATTCAGCGAACGCTGCAATAAAGAGATGGTGCTGCTCGAGCAGGTCGAGGAAACGTATGAAGCCGAGGAGCTGCGCAATATAATCCAGCGCCACGAGACGTTTACGGGCAGCACCGTAGCCGATCGTGTGTTGAAAAACTGGGGAGAGTATCTCTGGAAATTCGTTAAGGTCATTCCGAAGGATTACAAGCGGATGTTCGAGGCAATCGAGCGCGTGAAGCGCTCCGGCTTGAGCCAGCAGGAAGCGATGCTGGTCGCTTTCGAAGAGAACATGAGAGACGTCTCCCGCGTAGGCGGCAACTAATATTAATCCCGTGCCGGGCTTGAACGATTCTTTTGGCTGCATTCGAAAGAGGATCGGCCGCTGCCCGGCACGAGCAGGAGGTATACGATGGGGAAACCAACCGGATTTATGGAGTATCAGAGGGAAACTCCCGAAGAGACGGCCCCTCTGCTGCGGATCAGCCATTGGAACGAGTTCAGCGTTCCGATGAGCGAGGAGAAGCTGCAGGTGCAGGGCGCGCGCTGCATGGACTGCGGCATCCCTTTTTGCCATACGGGGAAGCTGATCAGCGGGATGGCGGCAGGCTGTCCGGTGAACAATCTGATCCCGGAATGGAATGACCTCGTCTACCGCGGACTATGGCGCGAGGCGCTGGATCGTCTGCATAAGACGAATAATTTCCCGGAATTTACGGGCCGAGTGTGCCCTGCGCCCTGCGAGGGCTCCTGTACGGTGGGCCTGAAGGACACGCCGGTAACCATCAAAAATATCGAGAAATCGATCATCGATAAAGGCTTCGCCGAAGGCTGGGTTGTTCCCGAGCCTCCCCAATCGCGCACCGGCAAGAAGGTGGCGGTCGTCGGATCAGGCCCGTCAGGGCTCGCCTGTGCCGCCCAGCTGAATAAAGCGGGCCATTCGGTGACCGTATACGAACGCGCGGACCGCATCGGAGGGCTGCTCATGTACGGCATTCCGAACATGAAGCTGGATAAAGCCTACGTGCAGCGCCGCATCGATCTGTTGGCGGCCGAGGGCGTCCAGTTCGTTACCGGTACGGAGATCGGCAAAGATATTCCGGCTTCCAGGCTGAAGGAAGAGTTCGATGCCGTCGTCTTGTGCGGCGGCGCGACCAAGGGCCGCGATTTGAATATTGAAGGCCGCGGGCTGAAGGGCATCCACCTGGCGATGGAATTTCTGTCGAAGAATACGAAGAGTCTGCTCGATTCCAAGCATGAAGATGGACTGTTCATTTCCGCTGAAGGCAAGGATGTCATCGTTATCGGCGGCGGCGATACGGGGACGGATTGCGTGGGCACCTCCATCCGCCATCAATGCAAAAGCGTGCTGCAATTCGAGCTGATGCCGAAGGCGCCGGAGACCCGCCAAGCGAACAATCCGTGGCCGGAATGGCCGAAGGTGCTGAAGGTGGATTACGGGCAGCAGGAGGCGGCTGCGCTGCAAGGGGGTGACCCCCGGACGTATCAGATCAGCACGAAGAAATTCGTCGGGGATGAACATGGGCATGTGAAGGAGCTCCATACGGTGCTTATCGAGTGGAAGAAGGATGAACAAGGCCGGTTTGTGCCGGTGGAGGTTCCGGGCAGCGAGAAGGTATACCCTGCCCAGCTAGTCTTGCTGGCGATGGGCTTCCTCGGTCCGGAGCATACGGTCCTGGATCAATTGGGTGTAGAGAAGGATGAACGTTCCAACGCCAAGGCGGAATACGGCAAATTTGCTACGAACGTAGAAGGCGTGTTTGCCGCAGGGGATATGCGCCGCGGGCAAAGCCTCGTCGTGTGGGCGATCAACGAAGGACGGGAGGCAGCCCGTGAATGCGACCGCTATTTGATGGGGTCTACCCAATTACCGTAATGAATAATTAACAGCATAAACCTTCAATAGGGGGCCGGCATCTGGCACCTTATTTTTTTTGCCGATTTGGTGCGGATAGCGGAATATTTCGATTCGGCTGCAACTTCAACGCGAATGGCGCATACATATTGCTAGTGACAATCTATGTTTTGGCAGTACAAAGTCCAGGGAAGGAGGTGCAGTATGGTTTCGAGTGAAGAAAGAAACTTGGCGCTGCTTTCTCATGTATTATGCATTATTCTTGGTGTGCTCGCACCGCTGATTATTTGGTTGATTAAGAAGGATGAATCCGCTTATATCGCGGAGCATGCGAAAGAATCGCTGAATTTTCAAATATCGATGATCATCTATTCTTTTGTTGCGGGAATTCTCTGCTTCGCGGTAATCGGGTTTGTCCTGCTTCCGCTGCTGGGCATATTCGCGCTTATTGTGATTATTATAGCCTCGGTTCGGGCTTCCAAAGGGCAAATGTATGAATATCCTTTAACGATTCGTTTGATAAAATAACGAACAGGATGGAGCGTCGCAGCTCTCTCCATCTCACTTCAACAGCCTTTATCATCCCGGAGCGGGATGTTGAAGGCTTGTTTGGGCTGGGGCAGGACAAGCCGTATTTGGCTTTCATATACCAGCCGATACAGCATAATCCAAGTGTGGATGGTCGCTCATTTCATTTTTTTCTTTTTTACACGTTCACATCGGCACTTTTTTTGATAAAATATGAAGGAAGAGAAAAAGAAAGAACAGTAGGGGTGCTACCATGATAGGCAGACGAGTGAAACAATTACGGATGGAAAAGGGGCTCACCCTCACGGAACTCGCCGAAAAGGCCGGGGTAGCGAAATCCTATTTAAGTTCCATCGAGAGGGATATCCAATCCAATCCCTCCATTCAATTTCTGGAGAAAATATGCGCGGTTCTCGACGTACCTATAGAATCGTTCCTGCACAATAAAACGACCGAGCATCAGGATCTGGATGAGGAGTGGGTGGGACTCGTTCGGGAGGCCATGTCTTCGGGAGTCAGTAAGGATCAGTTTATGGAGTTTTTGCAGTTCAACAAGTGGCGCAACAACAACAGTCACAAAGAATAAAAGCTTTCACTTAAAAGCCCACAGCCGCTGATGCGGTCTATGGGCTTTTTTGACATTATGCGGATGTATCCAGAGGGGTCTGCTTCTTGCTTCGCGCGAAGCTTGGGCAGTCCCCCGAACGTGAAGTACCCCCACCAGACTCCCCGACGCCGGCAGCGAAGATAGCGCCGCCAAATACGGGCTTGTCTTTCACCGGGAGAGAGGTTGCTCCAATACCTGCTCCTGCGGGCAATCCCCATCCCTCATCCATCTATCTTCCTTAGCTGACAACGGCCTTTCAACTATAAGCCTTCCGATAATGTCCCGGAGGGACACCGACCGCCTTCTTGAACGTCCGGGAGAAGTTCTGCGCATTGCTGTACTGCAAGCGGGAGGCGATTTCCTCGACGCTCATTTCCGTCTCCAGGAGCCATCTTTGCGCCTTTCCAATCCGGCTGTGCAGCAAGTATTCGGAGAAGGTTGTGTCGTGAACCTCCTTTAGCGCCTGCTTGCCGATGGAAGAAGGGAGGTTCAGTGCCTTGCAGCAGCTCTCCAGACGCAGATCCTCTTCATTGTGCTCCTCAATGTAAGCGGCGAGCTGCCGGGCGACGTTCTGCATGTGCTCCATATGCTCATCCGACAACCCGGCAATGAGCCGGTCGATTGCTTGTGTATTCAGCCAGCTGCTCCATTCCTCCAATGTAGCAAGCTCCATAAGCTCGGCCATGACAGGCTCCGCCATAGGCTTGCGGAGGGAGCTGCCGACGGTGCGATGGATAGAGAACACCATTTCGGCCAGCTGGCTTTGAAGCCACTGATAGCTGATGGTGCGAATACCCTGCAGAGAACCGAGTGAGTCCACATACCGGTAAGCCAGTTCGCGGTCCATGGAACGGATGGCATAGATCAAATCGTTCTCCAGCTCACGGAACGAGATCGGGAGAGGCTGCTGCTGTCCATCGGTTCCATCCGGTTGGAATTCGGCAATAGGAATGACCTCATTCGTACCCGCCACCAGCTTATGCTTCAATGCCTCCTCGGCTTCCTGCGCGGATACGCTCAGGTAAGCAAACTCTTTGCGGACGCGGCTGACGCCGATCGATACGGTAAACGGAAAGTACTGCTTAATAAAATCACGAACCGTCGATGCCGATCTCAGGATCGTGGAATAGGCTTCCTCCGATGCCGGTTCCTCCAGAGTAATCAGGGCAAGAAAGCGCCCGTCGCCATGGGCGGACACGACCCCTTGTCCCTGAGAATCGATTACCTCCTGAATCACCATGGACAGCCCGTAACGGAAGTAATATAGATCGGCTTCCGAATAAATCTCCGCCATGCTTTTATATTGGTCGATTTCAACGCAATAGCAGCCATAGTTTCCGGTTAACAGCGGAATATGGTACCGCCGGCACTTCTCCAGATCCTCATCCGACCGGAGTCCTTTTTGCAGCATGTTGCGGATATAAGCTTCCCGGATTTCCGGCGTCAGCTCCCTGACCTGCTCCTTAAGCTCATCGCGGGTTTCCTTGATGCGCTGCATTTTATCATAGATTTGGCGGAATTCGTCCAAGGGCGCCGAGGCTTCGGCAGAGAAGGCCTGTTTTCCGGGAAGCGTCTTGTTCGACGGCCTTTTATCCCCTTTTCCCGGAGTGGAATCCTCCAGCAAGGACACGATGTCGCTCCATCCCCGCCACAGCCGGTTCGTAGAGAAAATAATGACGAAGATGGCCAACCCCAGCAGGATACCCGCCAGTATGAAAATGCCGTTTCGAATACCGTTCATTTTCATGAACAGCTCGGATAAAGGAATGGCGAACCCGAATACCCATCCATTGTAGGAAGGGGGCAAGTAAGAGATAAAGATCTCCTCGGACCCCGGCATGCCCTTCGTAATGATAGGAACGATCTCTCTCTCGAGCCGTTCAGAGCTTAGATCACCACGGTTCTGCAATAAGCTTCCATGCTCGTCAAGAATGAAGTAAGTGCCCCTGGTTTCATTATGAGCTCCCAGGATATGATCGAAGAATTTCTGATTCAAATGAACAATAATGTAAAAAGCTTTGGAGCTTTGAAATATCGGCAGCTTCCGGACATATACGGTTGTCGGTGTCTGCTTGACTGTCATGTTGAAAAAGGCTTGGCTGCTTTCAAGACGCTCGAACTTGTCTATGACCTGCGCATAATCATCCTGATAGGCGGAAACTTGATGATTGGTGCTGTATAGTCTGTGCGTGCCAAGCCGGTACAGGGCAATATTATCTACATCCTCCAGAGAGGTTTGCATGCGAAGCATCGTTTCAAGCAAGGACAATATTTCCAGGTTATTTTCTTCCTTCTGGGGGGATGCGAGTGACTCAAGTGCCGGGAGCTTTTCGAATTGCAGGACGGCTTGGTCAATTTGTTTGAAGTAGCCTTCGACCTGATCCTGCATGCGCAGCAAAGAAACCCGGTAGGCGCTCTGGACCTCTTGAGTCAAAGTATTCGTAGCGATGCGGTATACCGTGAATCCCATGACCACAATGCTGAGGGAGGTCAACAGCAGCATGAGAATGAGAGTCTGGGCTTTCTTGGAGCGCTGCAGCCGCATGATGTCTCCCCTTTCTATTGCCAGTAAAAGCTGGGCGTCTCAGGATCGTTCCTCATAAAATATACCCGTTTGATTATAGCATGGAAAGTGTCAATTCGGGCAAAAGGCGAATTTGCTCATAATGATAAGTTGCCGCAGAAACCCGCATTCCTGCCGGGTTTTGAAGAAGAGACGTTTGGTCAATGTGCGGGAATAGGGCGTTTTGCAGCAAATGATCGTTGCCGTGAATCCGTGAAGAAGGATAAAGTAATGACAAGGCAGGCCGGCCCAAAAATGCAAGGTCAAGAAGCATTAATGCCATGGGACATCAACGGGAAGTTATAAAGAGGAAAAGGGGTACTTCATTCATGACGTTAACCAACAGCATTTGGAAAAAGACGGCAAGCGCAGTACTGGTAACCGCACTCGCGGCTGTTACGGCTGCTTGCGGCAATAGCGGTGCGAACGGAACGCAGGGAGCTCAGGACGGCTCCAAGGCACCAAACGGATCTGTAAAATTGAAAGTGGCTTACGATTACGGGAACACGATTCCTAGCACGTCGGCGGAAAGCAATGAAGCTTTGAAATATTTGCAGGATAAGCTCGGCGTTCAATTCGAATTCAATATCAACGCTTATGAAATATATAAAGAGAAAATACGCGTGCAAATTGCCTCGGGAGACATTCCGGACGCATTCGCCTGGCGGACGATGGATGATTTTATCGTAGGTATGATTAAGGCCGGAGAAATCGTTCCGCTGGACGAGTATATCGACAAGTATCCGAACCTGAAGAAGCAGAAGGACCTTTATATTACGAAGTATCAAAATAAAACGTGGGCCATCACGAATGTGCGTAACCCTGTAGCAACAGGTGATGCTCCGATGATTCGTCAAGACTGGCTGGATCATTTGGGCTTGCAGGCTCCCAAAACGATGGACGAGCTCTATAACGTAGCCAAAGCGTTCACATTCAATGATCCGGACAATAACGGTAAAAAGGATACCTACGGAATCCAGATCGGCTATGCCAACAATGCCTTTGTTGGGGCAAGCGGTCTGCAGGAGCCGTTCGGCATTCAGGATAAATGGGTGAAGCAGGACGGCAAGTACGTGCCGAATTTCGCGACCCCGGCTTTCAAGGAATACCTTGCATGGATGAGCAAAGCATTCAAAGACGGCTTGATCGATCCGGATTTTGCGGTAACGGACGGCAGAATGGCGGAATCCAAGCTGGTCAGCAAAGGACAGGCCGGGATCTTCTTCCATTTCCTTTCCCGTATCAACGACTTTGAGGACAATGTCAAGAAAACGAATCCGTCCGCCAAGCTCGTTCCTTTCGAGCCGGTCAAAGGTCCGTCAGGCCAACAAGGCGCTACAGGCCGCGTAAATTACGGCGGGTTGTTCGTATCCAAAAATGCGGCTAAAGATCCTGCCAAAATGCAAAAGCTGATGGAGTGGCTGGACTTTGGGGCCAGCCCGGAAGGTCAAAGCTTCAACGTATACGGCGCGGAAGGCATCCACTATACGAAGAAGGACGGCAAGAACGAAGTGAAAAGCGAGCTGATCGCACGTGATATGCCGGGAGCATTCCTGTGGACGCTGCCGCTGCAGCCGACCGAAGAAGTATTTATCAGCAAGAAGAACTCGGAAGAAGCGCAGAAAGCGATCGTCGACGGCAACAAAATGCTGGAAAAATATTTGAACATACCTAAGCCGCTGGATTTCGCGTTTTCTCCAACCGGAGCGAAATACAGAGCGGAAGCCGACGCGTTTATCAGTACCAACACGGTAAAAGTCATCATGGGCAATATCGGCGTGAAGGATTGGGACGGTATCGTCAAGCAGTGGTATGACCGTTTTGAAGGAAACAAATGGGTTGAGGAAATTTCCGCAAGCGACAAATAAGTTCAAAATAAAGGAAAGCCAAGCGGGTATGTTTCTGCTCATCGGAACGTACCCGAGCTTTTCATAAGGAGCGTGAACTTCCATTATGGCAATGGGAACGGAAGCCGCGGCGATTCGCGGCAGCAAGCCGGCCGCCGCATCAGGCTCAAAGCGCGGCAAGCTGTGGAGAAAGCTGTGGACGGACCGGTACATGTATTTGCTTGCTCTGCCAGGCATGGCGTTTATTGTGCTTTTTGATTATGTGCCGATGTATGGCATCGTGCTGGCGTTTCAGGACTATAACCCGTTTGCGGGAATTTTTCATAGCGATTGGGTCGGGTTTGCTCATTTTGAGAGATTGTTCAAGCATCCGGATTTCTGGATGGTATTGCGCAACACCTTGGTGATCAGCTTGCTGAACCTGGTATTGTTTTTCCCGACACCGATCGTGCTCGCGCTGCTGCTCAATGAAGTGCGGTCCGTCGTATTTCAAAAGGCGGTACAGACGATCATTTATTTGCCCCATTTCGTATCATGGGTCGTTATTTGTTCATTGACGATTACGTTGATGAATTCGGAGGGGATCGTTACCCAAATTGTTCATGCGCTGGGGTTTCCGAAGGTGCAGCTGCTGCTGGATACCCGCTTGTTCTGGGGCATGATTACCCTGCAAAGCATCTGGAAGGAGGCAGGGTGGGGGACGATTATTTTCCTGGCGGCCTTGGCCGGGATTAACCCGGAATTGTATGAAGCTGCGCGTGTAGACGGAGCGAACCGGTGGCATCAGATGAAGGCCATTACGATTCCGGCTCTAATGAACACCGTTGTTGTGCTGCTGCTGCTGCGGATCGGGCACATTATGAGCCTTTCCTTCGACCAGCTGTTTATTATGGGCAACCCGATGGTGAGCAGCGTATCCGAGGTGTTTGATACGTACGTGTTCAAAGCGGGCGTGCTGCAGGGCAATTTCAGCTTCGCGTCGGCGGTAGGGCTTTTTAAATCCGTGGTAGGACTTGTCCTTATTCTCGGTTCCAACTACGTAGCCAAGAAAACGAGCGATAACTATTTATTTTAACCAAAGCGTTCGGAAAGGAGAATCATTCACATGAAAATACAAAAAGGCATTTGGTTCGAGGCGGTCAATTACACGCTGCTCGGCCTGATGGCGCTGTTGATGGTATTTCCGTTCTGGAATGTGTTCGTGCTGTCCTTCTCCACGGCGCATTTGGTATACGAGGGCCAATTGCTGTTCTGGCCGAAGCAGTGGACGAGTATCGCCTACGATACGGTATTTCATAACCGGCAGTTCATCCAGACGTTCTATAATACGGTGTTTGTGACTGTTGCAGGAACCATTCTCAGCATGCTGTTAACCATCTCGCTTGCGTACCCGCTGTCCAAGAAACACGTGAAGGGCACTAGCGTAATGCTGTTCCTCGCTTTTTTTACGATGCTGTTTAACGGAGGCATTATCCCTTCGTACTTGCTGGTGAAAGAGCTGGGGATGCTGAATTCGCTGTGGTCGCTTATTGTTCCCAGTGCCCTTAGCGTATTTAATCTGATGATTATGGTCAGCTTCTTCCGCTCCGTTCCGCAAGAGTTGGAGGAATCGGCCAAAATCGACGGAAGCAATGATATGGGAGTGCTGGCGAGAATCGTCATGCCGATTTCTTTGCCGGTTATCGCTACGCTGACTCTGTTCTATGCGGTATCCAAATGGAATATCTTCTTCCAGGCGGTCATGTACAACAGCGATGTCAGCAAAATGACGCTGCAGGTGCTGCTTCGCCAAATTCTCGTGCAAATGACAAGCGAAGCGGTCGATGCCGCCATGTCCGGAGATGCGCCGAAAATCGGTGTTACCGTCAAGATGGCGATGATTATTATCGCTACGGTGCCGATTCTGCTTATTTATCCGTTCCTGCAAAAGTATTTCGCCAAGGGAGCGATGATCGGCTCGGTGAAGGGCTAAGCGTATGGACTTGCAAGAAACATATCAGATAATGTCTGTGTAATGCAGGGGGAGGAATATAAATGAACAGAGAGAAGCTCCTAGGTAAGGCGGAGCAGGTATACGAGTACATGGTGATCGCGCCCGAAAGCGATTGGCAGCGCAACATGTACAATTGGGATTGGAAGCCAGGCGTAGGCTTGATCGCAGCGGTCAAATATTTCGAGGCAACCGGTCTTGAAACGGTGCGGGAATATTTGTGGCGCTGGATGCGGGATAACCGCCACAAGGCTGCACAGCAGCGCGTGATTAATTCCACCGCGCCGTTCGCGGCGTTGACAGAGCTGCTGCGCCGGGAACCGGAAGCGGCGGCGGAGTGGATGCCGCTTGTGCAGGAGCACGGAGACTGGCTGATGCATAAGGCGCCCCGCACGAAGGAGGGCGGCTTCGAGCATACGGTGACCGAGGGCGTCGACTTCCCCGAGCAGCTGTGGGCGGATACGCTTGTCGTTGGCGCATTGTTCCTTGCCCGCCTCGCTTCTTTGACAGGAGACGCTGTCATGGCGAAGGAAGCCGTGAAGCAGGTGCTCGTCCATCTCCAACTGTTACAGGATGAGACGACGGGCGTGCTGTTCCATGGCTTTGACGGGGTCAATCGTAATCACATGTCGGCAGCCCGATGGGGCCGTGCTAATGCTTGGGTCGCTTTCGGCGTCCCTGAGATTGTTGCTCATGTCAAGCATTTAGCTGAGATTCCGGCCGAGGTGTACGAGCGTTATACGGCTCTGCTGCGGGGTTTAGTCCGATACCAGACAGCCAACGGCATGTGGCATACCGTTCTTGACCGGCCGGACTTTTATTTGGAGACCTCGGCCGCCGCCGGCATTGCCTATGGCTTCCAGCTGGCACTTCGCACCGGAATGATAGAAGATTCCGCCCTGCAAGCGGAGCTTCGTCAAGCGGTCGAGAAGGCAGCTGAAGCGGTTATGATCCATGTCGACGTATACGGGGCCGTACATGGCGTCTCCGGCGGAACGCCGGTCATGCCGACGGTGGAGGCGTATAACGAAGTGAAGATAACACCGACGCCTTACGGCCAAGCGCTGGCGCTTATGCTGATCTGTGAGCTGCTGGAAGGAAGGGATCGTGGGTTGGGCTTGAAGCACAGCTATTCCTCTATTAATGGAATCGCCGGAAGGAGTCGATAGAATGATCTCAACGGAATTAACCAGGCAGAAGCTGCTGCAGTGGCTGGAGCACAACGAGGCCAATTATAATCCGGAGCTGCAGCTGCTGAGGCAGCCCTTCAGCAGTCCGGGTTATCATACGACCCTGCGGGATGTGCCGTATGTGCACCCTACACGCGAATCGCTCTCTTACGCGGTGACGCTGCTGGGCAGCGGCATTCCCCGCTATCAGGAGCGGGGATGCGCCATTGTGGAGAAGGTCCTATCGTTGCAGGATACGGATCCTAGCCGCCCGACCCATGGCATTTGGTCGTGGTTTTACGAGGAGCCCTTGGACCGGATGGCGCCCCCCGATTGGAACTGGGCCGATTTCTGCGGGAAGCAGCTCGTTCTTGCTGCCATGCACCACCATGACATCATGTCGCCCGGCTTAAAGTCCCGTCTGCGTGACGCGATCTTCCGGGCATGTCAGGCAATCATTGCAAGGAATGTGGGGCCAGGCTATACGAACATTTCCATTATGGGCGCCTTCGTAACGCTGCTTGCCGGCGAGGTATACGATTATGCTCCCTACCGCGACTATGGTCTTCAGCGTCTCACGGAGTTTCATGCCCATACTAAGCGTCTCGGCACCTTCGAGGAGTATAACAGTCCCACCTATACAACGGTTGCGATTGCCGAGCTGTCGAGCCTCTACACACGAACTAAGAATGAAGCCGCCCGGCAGTTGACGGAGAAGCTGCTTGAGGTGGGATGGCGCATGGTCGCGGAGCATTTCCACGTGCCCACGAAGCAGTGGGCGGGTCCGCACAGCCGCAGCTACGATAAGCTGCTGGCACCGAAGTTTCTAACCTTTTTGCAGCTAGGCTTAGAGGGAGAAGTACGCTTTCTTCCCGATGAGGACCTGATCTTCGAGCCGAATTGGTATGATAGCGGCTTGAGGTGTCCCGAGCCGCTTCGTCCTTACTTTATCGAGCCGCATCATGAGCATTTACGCCAGCGTATTTATGAGAACACGGCTAAGAGAATTCAGAAGCATGCTACGCTGTTCATGAATGAAGCCTATGCGTTAGGCACGATAGATAAAGAAATTATGTGGAATCAGCGGCGCAATTTATTAGCTTATATGAAGCATGGCGGGGAAACCGCCTATATGCAGCTGCAATGTCTTCATGACGGCTACGACTATGCGGCGGCAATCATCACCTCCCGGCAAAATGAGGGAGATGTCCTGTATGGAATCGGCTTCAGCACCAACGGAGGGGATACTCACAGCAGCCTGGACCGAATCGAGGGATGGGTCAAAGTGCAGGACCTGCGGATTCGCCTGGAATTCGGGGGATGCCTGGATACGATAGAAGTCAAGGTACAGGAGGAGAGAAGGGTACGGGTTGTGCTTGGGGAGCATACGATTTGCGTGCAGAACCTATTGGCCGAATTTCAGTCAGACTCATCCAAGACGGGCTGGGAATGGCAGATTCAGGACGGACGTCTGCATCTTGATTACATCCTTTACAGCGGACCGGAGCATGTATTCGACTTTACTGACATGGAGCAGGCGGGCCTGCTGTTCGCATTGAGTTTAGGCGACCGTGAGAAATGGCTTCAGGTGGAAGTGACCGAGCAAGAACAGTACTGGACAGCTTGGTGCACCAATGAAAGTCCATTATTGAAAATAGCTATGCGCCGCAAGCCGGCCACCGTCGATGAGCTGCTGTCCCAATAATTGATTGCATAAACATCCGCAGAAGGGACTGTTGACAAACGTATCAATTTAATAGGTTTTTTGGAGGGCCGTGTAGAATTTATTTCTATACGGTCTATTCTTACTTGGGGGGGATTTTTATGATGGGTATAGATGGAGTCAAACAAAACCAATTGATGTATATAAGTTTAGATGACCTTGTGCCTCAAGATCATTTGCTGCGAGATATTCGAAAAAAAGTGGACTTTACTTTTATTTATGAAAAAGTGCAGCACCTCTACTCTCCTTTTGGGCGCAGATCAATTGA
>NZ_JADBDR010000020.1:0-106361 GCF_014873645.1 Paenibacillus sp. OAS669 | reverse complement strand
CCACGCGTACCCATACCGAACACGAACGTTAAGCCTTCCAGCGTCGATGGTACTTGGACCGAAGGGTCCTGGGAGAGTAGAACGTCGCCAAGCAATGAAAAGAGCCTTAGACAAATGTCGATAGGCTCTTTTTTTGTAATGAATCACTCTGGCTTCTTATAGGTAGAGTGATTCATTGTTACGTTCTCATAAATCAATGGGCTGATTACTTAGAAATCACAGCCCGTCTAGGATTTTTCCCTCTGATCTGCCATTATTTCTCGGTATATTTAGGTATCAAAGGAACCGCGGGCAGGATAACTGAATGCTGAACGCTGAATAAGATTTTGTAGTACCAAGGGCTTCCCTGCAGGAGATCGATCATATGGCCGATCGGTCCAATGATCTGGCACAGACAATTTCTACCGTCACGGCCGGACAACTCGCAGCCATGGAAGAAATCTCCGCATCGGCGGACTCGATGAGCCGGATATCCGAAGAAATGCTTCTGCACGTGAAGCAGTTCAAGCTTTAGGAACGGCAACTGTGAGGAAACCGACAGAGATCTCTAGCGCCTCTTGCTCCATCCATCGTCGGGTGGGAAATGAGCGGACGAACAAAGACAAGCCATGCTCCCGTATTGATTGACGGTGCATGGCTTGTACCTCATTCCCGATGGGGTAGGGAAAAACATTCCTCCATTACGAGTACATTTCCGTTATCATTATGACAGCTTCTTTAGAGATTATGAATTGATCACAATTCAGAACGTTGTATACATTTATGGAATCAGCTACAGCGGTTTCTACACCAGGTATATTACTAGCGCTTTTAAATACAAAATTATCTAACGATGGCGTAACAATCAGCACCTTTCTATCTGCCCCAAAAGCTTTAAGCATAGCTACTATACTCTTAGTCCTGTAATTTTCTAACTTGATCTCGTCGATGACAATGAATTCCTTGTTCTGTACTTTGCTAGACAATGCAGATTTTATAGCAAGCCGCTTAACCTTTTTATTGAGTTTGTAGCTGTAGTCACGAGGTTTAGGAGCAAACACAATTCCTCCGCCACGCCAATGTGGCATGCGAATCGAACCCGCTCTAGATTTATCAATTTTATTCTGCTTATATGGTTTTCTGCCGCCGCCTCTAACTTCCCCGCGTGTTAAAGCAGATTGTGTTCCACTGCGTTTATTTGCCAGATAGTTTATAACTGCATCATGCATAACCGATTCGTTGGGAATAATACCGAAAATGGATTCTTCAAGCTCCATTTCGCCAACAGCAATACCTTCCATATTAAAAATGGTGACATTCAACAATACTCTCTCCTCCAGATCCTAAACTTCCATGATATAGGTACCAATATCACAGTAAAACTTCATTTTAGTTAGAAGCTTGCTGGGTTGATGTTCTTAGTATATTTACAATAGCATCCATTACTGAAACCTCCGTTTGTCCTATGTTTTACAACCTTATAGAAGAACCCTTAGTTATAAAGGTAGCAGATAGGAATCACTTAAACTATATACAAGATGGTTCTGTATTGTTTGGTATCACTTGTCAGATTAGAAGCAACGTCTATTATCAGAGTCTAGGGGAGGATATTCGTTGTAAAAGAAAAAAAAGCCACCGCAGCCCTATGGTATGGGGATGTCGATGGCAAGAGCGTGCATATACAATTAGCAGAAAGGATGGCCTACGTTCGGTTATTGGTTATAAATTATTTTTCTGATAGCATAAACAGAAAGGCAGTAAGATTCTGCAAGTTCTTGAATCGAAGTGCCAGATGCATATTCTAGTATTATTTCACTATTTCGCCTATCAATCTCATCTCGATAACCGGATAATTCTCCCCAATTTTTATGCTGATCTTTTATTGCTGGAATGTAGATGTACTCACCTTGTACAAAATTTTGCAATTGTTCAACTAATTCTTTCGGGAGAATAACATTAGCATTGATATATTTCATGAAGACTCACTCCTTGATTAAATATAGTGTCTCAAGTAGCAAAGCCAGCATGATTGGTGATAATGTTATTCCATGCAAATATCACCAAATAACTGTCTTTGCATGGAATGAAACATGGGTTATTGTAAAGTTATTATGAGACATTATTCAATCTCCTATATACATATGTCTCTTGATAGAAGGATATTGCTTCGGTATCCGCTTAGTTTGATCGTGAACCGAACCCACGGACAATGAACGGTTCACATGAATATTTACAACTTCAAACATCTATCTCAACCCCCTAAGCTAAAAAAGCATCGAGTTACCGTTTCACGAAATTGATGGTGACATTTTTAATCCTCCAAAAAAACAAAGAGCCACAAGAAAGTTACCTTTCTTGTAGCTCAAATAAACAAATGCTAGAATCTAGCCCCTTAATGGAATAAGATGTCATTATTTGAGTTGAAGAGAATAAGTAACTAACTTTCTTGCTTAACAAAGAATAAAACAGCTAATGTTTTATCAATCGTAAAATCAGCAAGAAATATTACATTATTCTAGTCAGCTCCCCTCGTATATTAGATATCATTCTAGCATACCAAATTTTACATTTCAACTTTGCATTACACTTTGATTACGCATATGTTTTTCCGGGTATGAACAAGATGCTGCAAGCGGGCGGCAGGCTGATTCGATCGGAGCGGGATCGTGGTTCTCTCGTGCTTGTGCTTCCTGAGGAGCGCGAGATTAGTTGAAAAAAATAGGGATATGGTATGCCCCTATTCGTTGAATAGACGAAGTAGAATAGCAATGATCAAAGCTGATTAGGGAAGTAAATTTTGTCAAATTAGTGACATTTATATAAAATTCAGTTCGTTTTTTTACAGAAGAGTGTAACAGGGGATTTTTGGTGCGGGATAGAACTATTAAACTATTAATACCATGTCAAAAAATACCGAAAATAAAGATATGGCTTCTCCTTTGCTGTCATCCGAAAAGGCAGAAACGTTACGGCCAATAGCAAAAGAAGATCGAAATTGAGAGAGGGAACAAGGATATGAATCCGGCGAGTAGAGTATGGAAGTTATTTTTAGGTTTAGTCATCTTAGGGTGGGTACCTTTGTTCCTGATTGACAAAGCGTTTGCCGCCCCTCCAACAGCCAACATTACAGTCATTAACAATGATCTGGGTATCGGTGAAACCTCGCCGGTGACGATCACCTTCTCAGAAGCGGTGACCGGATTTACTCTTTCTGACATGATAGTGGAGAACGGCACCCTAACCAGCCTCGCGACTGCTAACAACATCGCCTATACCGCAACCTTGATACCTTTCGTAGGCGTTGAAGACGACAGCAATATTATCACGCTCAACAATGCGCTAGTGACTGATAGCAGTGGCAGCGCAGGGACCGGGTACACCCAATCTAACATTTATTCCGTCGACACGGTGAGGCCAACGGTAACTTCAGTCAGCGTACCATCGAACGGGACGTACAAAACGGGAGACAACCTCGACTTCACGGTGAACTTCGGCGAAAACGTGACAGTAGATACGGCAAGAGGCACACCGCAGCTGCCACTGAGGATCGGATCAACGGATGTGAATGCCCATTACGTATCCGGTTCGGGGACGAGTGCGCTGCTGTTCCACTACACAGTGCAAAGCGGGGATCAGGATTTTAATGGAATCGCCGTAGGCACCTTAATGAATGCAAACGGCGGCACACTACAGGACAGCACGGGCAACGATGCGGACCTGGCTCTGAACAATATAGGCATCACGACGGCGGTATTAGTCGAAGCCATTCAACCGGTTGTTACGAACGTAGGAGTGCCTGCGGGCGGAACGTACAAAGCAGGGGAGACACTGGGTTTCATAGTGAACTTCAGCGAAAACGTAATAGTAAATACGACGGGAGGTACGCCGTATTTGCCGCTGACGATCGGATCGACGGCAGTGAAAGCCCTGTACGTCTCCGGCTCAGGAACAAACGCATTGGCGTTCCATTACACGGTGCATAGCGGTGACAACGATGCGAACGGGATCGCCGTAGGCACCGATCTGAATGCAAACGGCGGCGTGCTGCGGGACGGCGTGGGCAACGACGCTATCCTGACGTTGAACAGCATAGACAGCACGGCGGCAGTATTAGTGGACGCCGCGGCTCCAACGATCGGGAGCGTGAACGTACCGGCGAACGGGACGTACAAAGCGGGAGACAACCTCGACTTCACCGTGAACTTCGACGATAACGTGACGGTGGATGCGGCAGGAGGCACGCCGCAGCTGCCGCTGACGATCGGATCGGCGAGGGTAAACGCTCCTTACGTATCCGGTTCGGGGACGAGCGCGCTGGTGTTCCGCTACACAGTGCAGAACGGAGACAACGACGCAGATGGGATCTCCGTAGGTGCTGCCCTGAACGCAAACGGAAGTACGCTGCGGGACGGCGTGGGCAACAACGCGAGCCTGACTTTGAACGGCGTGGGCAGCACGGCGGCAGTGCTGGTGGATACGGCGGCCCCGGCAGTAACCTCGGTCAGCGTACCGGCGAACGGAGCATACAAAGCGGGAGACAACCTCGACTTCACCGTGAACTTCGGTGAAAACGTGACAGTAGACACAACGGGAGGCACGCCGCAGCTGCCGCTGACGGTCGGATCGACCGGAGTAAATGCTTCATACGTGTCCGGTTCGGGGACGACCGCGCTGGTGTTCCGCTATACGGTGCAGAACGGAGACAACGACGCAGATGGGATCTCTGTAGGCGCAGCGCTGAGTGTAAATGGCGGCACACTGCGGGATAGCGCAGGCAACAACGCGAGCCTGACGCTGAACAGCGTGGGTACCACGGCGGCAGTGCTGGTGGATACGGCGACTCCGGTAGTAACCTCGGTCAGCGTACCGGCGAACGGGATGTACAAAGCAGGGATGTACCTCACCTTTATTGTGAAGATGAGCGAGCCGGTTGTCGTGAATATGACGTCGGGTACAGCTCCGACGATTGGGCTCAAGGTGGGCGACACGAACGTCAAAGCCGTTTATGAAAATTCGCTTGATTCGAACGAGCTGGTGTTCCGTTATCAAGTAAGGGTTCAGGATCAAGACACTGATGGCATACAGCTGGTATCTACCGCCATTGACGCAGCCGGTACGATCATTAACGATACGGCGGGCAATCCGGCGGATCTGACGCTGAACCATATCGGAGCTACGCAGGGGATCCTTATCAGCAACCATCTGACGGTGACGGTAAGCCATACAGGCTGGACGAATCAAAGCGTAACGGCAACAGTGTACAGCGACTCCGGCAGCCGGGTGCAGTACAAGATCGGAGAGTCCGGAGAATGGACGGATTACACCGCGCCGGTCGTCGTCGAACAAGAAGGGATAACGGCTGTGTATGCCAGAGCCGCAGGCTCGGACAGTGTCAGTGAACCAATTTCCGCCGAAATCAAGATTGATAAAACGGCGCCGGTTTTGACCTTGGTCGGGGATGAAACGATTACTTTGTACTTGGGCGATGATTATGTTGAAAAGGGAGCTCTGGCATCGGATTCGCTTTCCGGCATTTCTCCGTTAACCGTTACCGGTTCGGTGGATACCGGCAAAGCCGGAACGTATCCAATACACTACAGCGTCACCGATCTGGCCGGAAACCGGGCCCAAGACAAAGTACGGACGGTGACGGTAATTCCGAAGCCTACAGGACTGCGTTTTAATTCCGCGACCTATTCGTTAGTCGAAGGGAATGAGGCGGCATTCCAGCTTATTATAGGATATTCGGACCATCAAGAAATCGATGTTACGAAACAAGGGACCATTCAAATTGCAGATCCGGAAATTGTCGGATTATCGTCTACCGGTAAATGGAAGGCTCTCAAATACGGTCAAACGGTTGTGACGGCAGTCTATGACAATAACAAGGCCAGCGCGACGGTAACGGTAGACCCTGCGCTCAAAGGCATTTCTTTTGCAGAACCGGCTTATTGGGTTGAAATCAACATGGATCAGCAAACGGCGGTGAACGCCTCCTTCTCTGACGGTTCGACTTCCGAGATTACCTTGCTCTCCGAATTCTCGCTTTCGAACGAAATCGCCACCATATCGGAAACCGGCAAAATGACAGGAAGAGCCGTCGGAACCGGTGTGTTGGAAGCAACCTATGGAGGATTGAATGCCCAAACGCAAGTCACCGTTTACAGCAAGAGCAACAGATCAACCGGTACGGGGACTAAGGCCGACACGCGGCATGCGAAGGTTGAAGTGGGAACCTCACCAATCATTGAGCGGTTTGAAATAACAAGAATCTGGGTCGGACAGCAAAAAGCCGACCAAGTGATTATGAGCGACAAAGAGATGGAAGAAGTCGTAGCAAGCATGCAATCCGGACACAATACGATGCGGGTCGTCATTGATGGCTTGACGGAAGATCCGGCGGATATGGTGAATATCGTATTGCCTGCCCGTTCCATATCTATTTTGGCAGAACGGTCGTTAACTCTGGAAATGAAAACGGAAAATGCAACAGTCACCATTCCGAACGATGCGATCAAAGGCCTCCCCGGAAATCAGGACTACTACCTTCGTGTAGCCCCGATCAAAAAAGACGATGAACGGCAGGCTGTGAAAGAAAGAATCACAAATGCGGATGAAATCCGCAATGTGGCCAAAGCAGGAGACGTTGAGGTTCTTGGTTCGCCGGTAGCCATTGAAACGAATTTGCCTAAAGCTCCGGTGAAGGTCGCTTTTCCGATTGACCGAGCTGCCATTCCGGCCGATCCTGTTCAAAGAGAGCCATTCTTGCAAACCTTGAGCGTCTATGTCGAACACTCGAACGGCGAGAAGGAGTTGCAGCGGGGAGAGATCGTTTACGATATGAACGGCGATCCCTCAGGCATACAAATTCAAATCAACCAATTAAGTACGTTTACAATCGTTTCGATAAAAAAGGAACCGCTGCAACACGATCCTTATATACTCGGCTATCCTGACGGCACATTCAGACCGAATGAACCGGTAACCAGAGCGGAAATGAGCGTTATGTTAACCCGCTTGCTGCAGAAGTCTGTCGAGAAGAAGCAGGCAGCGTCAGATTTTACCGATGTCGATCCGAACTACTGGGCCGCTGATTCCATTCGATGGGGCCAGGCAGCGGGCTTATTGTCAGGTTATCCCGACCAAACGTTCAGACCGAACGCCCCGATCACTCGCGCTGAAATGACTTCGATTATAGGGAAATGGCTGAAATTGGACAATAACCCGTCGAAGCCTTCCTTTAAGGATACGGCGGGACACTGGGCCAGCGGGCAAATTGAGGCAGTGTACAAGAAAGGGATTATGACCGGTTACGAAGACGGTTCATTTGCCCCAGATCGGTCTTTAAGCCGGGCGGAGGCCGTTGTGATCATCAACCGTATTTTGCATAGAATACCGCAGTCAAATGTTTCCGTTCCAACATGGTCGGACGTGCTCCCCGATTTTTGGGCCTTCCCTGATATCGAAGAAGCATCATAATCAGCCAAATTGTGAAGATCCGTTCTTTCGAGACAAAGAGCGGATCTCATTTTTTTTGACTGGTCTGGTCCTAACTCAGATTTCACTTGGAAAATAAAAAAGCTGCCGATGGCAGCCCTTATTCTACTTAAAAATATCGAACCTATTGTCTTTTAATCCAGTGGTCAGACCCAATTTACTATTAAAATTCCAAGTCATTGGATAGTATGTTACATCATTATAAACTAAAAATGGATATTCTTCATTCGCATTATCCACCCATTCATCGTTGACAAAAATATTGAATGTCGGAAGGTGTGCATACATGTTTGCAGGCCGAGCAGAGGATGGCTTACTACGTTGGAAACGCACGCCCTCCCCAATCTCTGTGTCCGTTTTTCTTAATGATAAGCCCACTTCATTTGACCAAGTGCTTTCAATCGTAAGAGTTGAACACATATCATAATTCAACGGTGCGTAGATGATATCATTATACAAAAAAAATGGGTATTCTAAAGTAGCGTTTTGAGCGTCCGAGGCTCCCGTTTTATAGTTAATATAAACCTTAAATGTCGGAAGAGTAACTTTAACATGCCCATAAGGAATAGTTTCTTCAACATCAGATGTGGAGGGTGCAGGTTCATCCGGTGGGATATCTGCGCCTATGAAAAAGCCACCACCCTTATGATAGTGATACTCGCCATCCTTTAAGCCCCATTTTGCACAATTAGTCCAGCAAGTATGACCCCCTCTAGAATCAGTCCTTCCCGGATGAGCACTTGATATGGATGCAAAAGATAGGCTAAGTAGTGCAATAGTAAGAATTGTCTTTTTGAGAACCATGGTAACCTCCTAGTATGCTTCAAAATACCTAGTAGATATTACCATGGGAATTAAATTACAGCAATTATTTTTTCGACTTTATAATCATTTGATGACAAGTATGACTATATCGAACAACATTTCCGGCGGCGAATCATTGTATTTGAGGTTATAATACTAGGCTTCATCCCACTTCTTAAAAAAGCGCACTTATTTGTTAAAAAACCGCATAGTTCCGAAGCCATGCTTCTGTTACATTGGGGAGAGACGTATTTGCGCCTCGACCAGACGTCTCTTTTCTGCATGACAAGTTGTAAGGGGGGATCATCATAGGAAGCGTTCGGGCTTTTGTGAAAAATAAAAGTATGCTGATCCGAATGATTTTATCTTATGTGCTGGTCGGTCTGCTCGTCATGGCCGGGCTCACCTTTATTATTTCCGCCAAGGTATCCTCCGATCTGTCCCAGGAAATCAATCATTCTACGGATCGGGCCATCGAGCAATCGTTCAACACGGCCAGCATTTTGCTTAGCTCGACCTTCGAAAATTACGGAACCGCTTTCAACAATGCGGAGGTTCAGAGAGGATTTTATAACCAGGAGTTCGATACACCTACCTTGGGTCAAATAGGGAACAAGCTGTATGAGCTTAGCAGCACCAACCCGCTGATCCAATCCATCTATTTGTTGAATCATTCGCGTAAGCTGGCCTTCTCTTCCTTGACGACAATGAAGTCGTACGGTGAATTCTACGATCCCGATGCCCTCGGACTGCTGGATGAGGTTCAGCCCTTCAGGTCCGGTGTATTTTATCCCCGTCATATTCATTATTCCATTTATGGCAAGAGCTACGACCTTAACGTGATCTCCCTGATCTATGTAAGCGCGATTGGACATGTCAATAACGGCGCCATGATTATTAACCTGGATCAGAAGATGCTCCAAAGCATGGTGATGAATGGGGCGGGGAGCAGCTCATTTCAATCGATGATCATTAACAAACACGGCATCGTGATCTCTCATACGAATGACCAGATGATCAACGCCAACCTGTCACAGGAAAATTTCGTGCAAAAGATCAATGGGTCAGGCTCAACAAAAGGTACGCTTGAAATGGATTCGAATGGCCGCAAATATCACATTTCCTACATCAAGTCAGACAGCCTCGGGTGGACCTTCATCGGCTTGGTCGATTACGAACAGCTGCTGGGCAAGGTCAATGAAGTAAAAAGGTTCCTCTTGACCGTTACCGCTTGCATGCTGCTGCTTGTCCTGCTGCTTGGGGGTTTCTTCACCAGACTGATCTACGGACCGATTCACCGGCTAATCCAGAGCATCCGCAACTCACCGGTCGGTGCCCGGGAGCGGCAGCCTGTGTCCGAGCTCGACTTGCTGGGGGGAGCCTTCTCCTATCTGGAGCATCGGATTCAGGATTTGCAGCTCAGTATCGCCGATTACCAGTCCGCCAAGCGGGCGGAAGTACTGCGGCTGCTCACCACAGGCGGTTGGACCAACGATGCAGAGGTAAGAAGAAAGCTGGCTCATGTAGGCATCAGGTTCGACTATCCCGGCTTTCTCGTCTGCGCCATTCGGCTGGACGGCTACCGGGAGCTTAGAGCGAGATACCATCCGGCGGATATTGCTCTGTTCAAATATGCTGTTGCGAATATCGCTTTCGAGGTCGGAGGGGCGCATCACTTACATCTCGTATGCTTCGATAATGGAGACGACGGTGTGGCCATGATGATCAACGTGCCGGAGAATATGGCCGAGCTGGAGCAAGCCGTCATCCAGGTGCTGCGGGAAATTCAGCAGAACGTAAGTCTATTCCTGAAGCTGTCCATCAATGCGGCGATCGGGCCTGAAGTCCCCGGTATGACTGGAATCAAAACCTCCTGGGAAATCGCTTATAATGCCTCCCGGTACAAGCTTGTCCTCGGTAGAGGCGCTCTGATCGGGGCAGATGTGGAAGCTTCCAGGGAGCCGCTGCCGGACAGCCAGGTGGCGGTGCTGGAGAAGCAGATGACCGATAAGCTCAAGCTCGGGGATCCAGGGAAGATTGCCGCCGCGGCTCATGAATTTATGGCCTCCGTAAGCAAAGCACCCTATGACGAGATGATGCTTGCGCTCACGCAGCTGCTCATCGCTACCGCCAGAACGGTGAAGACCATGGGAGGTTCGTCCCCGGACGATGTGCGGATGGACATCGGCGAGCTCAGCAGCCAGCTTGGGCACATGGAGACAATGGATGAAATCGAGCGATGGTACCTGAGTCTATGCGAGAGAGCGGTTCGCGTGCGCGACCGTGAAGCAGCACAGAAAAACAAATGGATGGTGGACCGGGTCATTCAGCATATTCAGGAGCATTACGCCGATCCGAATCTGACGGTCGAGTCGCTGGCGGAGGTCGGAGGGCTGTCCATGAACTACATGCGCAAAGTATTTAAGGAAATGGTCGGCAAGTCGATTACCGTCTATTTAAGTGAGTACCGCTTCTCCAAAGCCATGGAGCTGCTAGTGGATACGGATTTGCCCGCCAATAAAATCGGGGAGATGGTCGGGTTCGAGAACACCAATTACTTCTACGTCTCCTTCAAAAAGCATTGCGGCAAGACGCCGGATCATTACCGTAAACAGCATAAGTTCGGTCATAAGGAAGAACCATCCTCTATCCCCGTTATTAATCAAACATAGTGTGAAAATGTATAGAGCCCCATCGGTATAAATCGTTGAAATCGGCAAATCCTCAAGTAACAAAGCCTGAGAACTTAAGCTACACTGGGTTCTCGGGCTCATTTTGTATTAGAGAGGAAGTTGGAGATGCGACAATTTATCAACGAGGAAGCCCTGCTCGAGCAAGGGGCGGAACGGGTATGGGATCTGGGGCACCCCTCCGATTGGAGGTCTTTTGAAGCCGTTGGGCTGGAGATTTGGGTGCCGGAGGGATCGGTCATGGAGCTTACGCTCCGCGTCTATCCGCAAAGGATCGGACGGCCCGAATATATTCCCGTCGCGGCGGCGACGGTGCATCTTACGGGGAACGGCTGGACGGAGGTAGAGACGGCCTTCAGCCAATTTGACTATAAGCATGCGGCGCCGGCGTTCTGGCGCATGATCCGCAAGCTTGGGATCGAAGCTAGAACGGTGAACGGCAGCGGGGAAGCGGAAGCAGGCATCCGTATCCGATCGATTCGGCTTAAATCATTGGGCGTTATCGCCTTGTCAGCCGAACGGTTATCCCGTTCAGCCCAGCCGGGCGAAGCGGTTCAATATGAACTAAACGTATGCAATGAGTCGAATACGCAGCAGGCGGTTACATTGGCTCTGGAGCCCTATGGCTACGAGTCCATGCGAGCGCAGCTGGAGCCGGAGAGCCTTGTTCTTGAAGCCGGGCAAACCGGCCGGGTCAAGCTGCAAGTTACCGTTCACGACGGTATCGCTCCCGGGGGCTATGAGAGGTTGACGATCGTCGCCATTCCTGGAGGAAAGGCGGTCTGGGCCAAGCGGCTGACCCTATACACCGTCAGAGCACTGGCACACCCCTACATTATGCACACGGAAGCCGGCTGGGAGCAGGTGCGGCGCAACGCCGCAGCCTTTCCATGGGCCCAGAAGGAGCTGGATGACTATATTCGGATCGCGGAGGATTGGATCGTCCCCGAAGCCCAAGGGCCTGGGCAGCCGTTTGCCTTCGAGCTTGGGCAGCGATTCAAGCTGCACGCCGCAGGCGTAGCTTGGAAGGTAACAGGGCGAACGGATTTTCTCGAGAAGGCCGTTCTTTTTCTACGGCGGTTGGCGGATCCGATCACCGGATATCCGGCGACCGATGCGCCGATGCTGCACATTTATTCTACCCGGGAGGAGCTAGAACTTCCTTCGCCGAGGGGAGTAAAGGTCAGCACAGGGGGCCTCATTCATGAAGGCGAGCTGATGCTCGATATCGTGTCTGTATATGATCTTCTGTATAACGAATCCTGCTGGACCGACGAGGACCGGAGCCGATTGGAGCATGTTTTCCGCTTGTTCATCGAGAAGGTGGATTGGATGATCACGGATGGCGATACCAACAATATTCCGTCAGGAGGCATGGCGGCAGCTCTTCTGTGCAGCCTGCTCCTTCAGGACATGCATTGGATCCGTCGCTTCATCCACGGTCCCGGCGGTTTTATCGATATGGTCGCGACGGGCGTCATGGACGACGGCTGGTACTTTGAGGGAGCCTCCAATTATGTCGTGCTGTTCGCCGATATGATGACTCGAGTCGTCCAGGCCTGCGAGCCGTGGGGGTTCGGGCTCAAGGACAGGAAGATACCGCCGTCCTATCATTCCAATGCGATGCTCTCACCTTGGTCGATGCAAGGCGGGAAGCCGTTCCTCGGCATGTCCTTTGCCAAGTATGGGCCGGTCCATCGAAATTACAGAACCATAAAAGATGTGTGGGATGCCATGCTTCCTTTTGTCGACGACCGCGGCGTCCTGTTCGGCGCCAATGATTCAACCGCAAAGCAAATGGGGAAATGGTACGATCTCGCTTATTACGTATGGAGGGACCCAAGGTATGTGTCTGTCATCCGATCAGCTAAGGGACGAGATTTGGTGTACGGGGCAGGAGAGCTCCCGGAAGGGGAGGACCGACACGACGAACGTTCCGTTATTGCTGATAACGTCGGGCTTGCCCTGCTGCGGTCTGGCGGACAAGGCTCGGCCTCTTCACGGATTCAGGCGGTGCTGAAATACGGCTCTCACGGCGGATACCACGGCCACTTCGACCGCACCGGACTTCTCGGGCTGATCCGGTATGGGAAGAACGCCTACAGTCCGCTTGCCTCCTGGTACGGCTATCATTCGTTCATGTTCAAAATGTGGGTGCAAGCCTCCATGTCGCACAACATGGTCGTCGTGGACCAGCGGATGCAGGAGCCTGCTCCTTCCAAGCGCCTGCTGTTTCATAGCGGAAGCCTGCTGAACGTATGCGCGGTAGAGACGGTCGCGAGATGGTGCGCCCCCCCTTACGGCGGCCAGACGCCATATCCTGAAGCGTTCCCGCAGGAACGCGGTCTGATCGAAGGCCGGGAGGTGCCAATCCCTCCTCAGCCGCGCCCGCAGGGAGATACCGGCACCTATTCGGGGCCGGTCGTTCAAAGACGGCTTGTAGCCGTCACAGAAGATTATGTAGTCATCGCGGATTACCTCAAGGGGGAAGAGCCCCATACCTTCGATTGCCTGCACCATTATCAAGACTTTCAAGGAATCGATGGAGCACGGAAACGGCTTCTCCGCCACACGGCCCAGATGAGTGAGGATCCTTACGGCTCCGCACAGTTTATCACAGATTGCAGCTGGTACGAGTGCGATGCCCCCGCCCGGATCCGGTTCAGCCATAGCTACAACGCTGTCAGGGACGATAGTGAGGGGCGCCATAACATGCACAACGAAGAGGGGCTTATGAATTTACATCTTCATGCGTTGTGGCCCCCCCAGCAGGAGCTCATGACAGGCTGGTACGCGGAGGCGGCGCCTGTGAACAAAGTGTTGAGCTACGAGATAGCGGGGGATGGGGTTCAGCTGGCAGAAGGACAGTTTGGAGCATGGATCCTCGGCAAGCGCAGCCTGGATATCCCGCTGCAGGGGGTCCGGGAGCTGAAGCTGCAGGTTCGCGTAGATCGCTCGAGCCGGAAAACGGTCTTCTGGGGCAATCCTTGCGTGCTGCTTCAGGATGGACGAAGGCTGCCGCTGACCGACCTGCCGATCCGATACGAGAATATAGACCCTGGACACGGGGTCAGTTCGGATTATTACGGCGGCCAAGTACATCTGGCCGGTGAGCTGTATAGGGAGGCGCTGCCCTTCGAGCCGCTCGACCCGAGCCTGCCTGCCGTTGCCGTGATAGACCTTAGCGGATTAGAGGCAATGGCCTTCCAGGGAACCCTGGGTGGAGACTACCCGCTTGGTGACGATCCGGCCCGCCGCAAGACGATCAGCATCCGTACAAGTGGCAGGGAAGCTTGCTTCTTAACCTTGCTTGAGCCGCACGAGGGGGATTCGGTTATCGCGGCTGCCAACGCAATCTCACCCGAGCAGATTAGAGTCCAGTTAACGGACGGGAGGACGCAGGTTATTGACATTCATGGTCTTAAGGGAGACGGACGGCAGTTACATGTACGTCTTCGGGAGCTCGGAGAAGCGGGTCTTCTGCGTGAAGAATGCACCAATTAATGAAAGTGGTGCAATTTCAAACACTCCAATCAGCAGAAAACATAGCGTTTCGGCAAAATCCAAACTTTTTCGCTAACGCCCTGAGGACATAAGATAAAGTCATTACATCTCGATTGGAAAGAAAGGAGTACCTATGAATCATTCCGCAATATCGGAGCAATCTCAGCTTGGCAGCAGCATCTCCAGGAAACAGCGGGGAGCTGTCGCCTCATTCTTCTTCGAATTAAAAACGAATAAATTCATGTATTTATTAGCGCTTCCCGGCATGATCTGGTTTCTCATCTTCGCATATCTCCCGATGGGGGGCATCGTGATCGCCTTTCAGGATTTTAAAGCCGTGAAGGGCATTACAGGCAGCAAGTTCGTCGGCCTCAAAAACTTTGAATTCTTCTTCCACTCCAACGATTGGGTCAAGATCGTGACCAATACCGTTTTCCTGAACGTGCTGTTCATTGTATTCGGAACGCTTGCGGCGGTAGCCATAGCCATTATGGTGACGGAGCTTGGCGGTAAATGGTTTAAGAAAGCGGCGCAATCCGTCATGATCTTCCCGCATTTCCTGTCGTGGACGGTTGTCGCCATGTTCATTACAGCATTCGTAGCTACAGACGGAGGATTTATTAACAAGGCGCTGGCTTTATTCGGAGTGGAGCCGATCCAGTTCCTGTCGTCACCCTCCTATTGGCCTGCGATCTTCGTCCTGCTGAAGATTTGGCATGGGGCGGGCTTCAGCTCCATCGTGTATATGGCGACCATTGCCGGGATTAATCCGGAGGTGTACGAATCCGCTTCCATGGATGGCGCGAGCCGCTGGCAAAAAATTATGTACATTACGCTGCCTTTGTTAAAAACGACCGTTATCCTGCTTACCATCTTGGCAGTGGGCGGCATATTTAACGGTGACTTCGGCATGATCTTCGCCATCATCGGCCGGAATCCGCTGCTCTATCCGACGACCGACGTCATTGATACCTATGTCTTCCGGTCCTTGATGGACCTTGGAGATATGGGGATGTCTGCGGCGGTTGGCCTCCTGCAATCGGTGGTAGGGTTCCTTCTGGTCATTACCGTAAACTATATTGCCAAGAAGACGGCACCGGAATCGGCCATATTCTAAATGAAAGGAGAGGCGCATCATGATCAGAGAAAGCTTATCGGATAAGCTGCTGAAAGCATTATTCTACGTCATCATCACCTTGTTCTCCATCTACTGCCTGGTTCCGTTCCTGGCGGTCCTGGCCAGCTCGTTCACCAAGGAATCGGAGATTCTGAAGTACGGCTATACGCTGTGGCCTAAGGAGTTCAGTCTTGAGGCTTACAAGCTCATTTTTCAAGACGACACGATTTATCGGGCCTACGGAGTAACGACTTTCGTAACGCTGGTCGGCACCTTGCTCTCGATGCTGTTTACCAGCGCCCTCGCCTATGCCATCTCCGTCAAATCGGTGAAATACCGGAACGGAATCGCCTTCTTCGTATACTTTACAATGCTGTTCCACGGCGGACTTGTCGCTTCCTATCTGCTGATCTCCAAGTACCTGCATTTGAAGGACACGATCTGGGTGCTCATCATCCCCAGCATGATGAGCGCCTGGAATATGTTCCTGCTGCGCAACTTCTTCGCTACCATTGACGAGTCGCTTGCTGAATCGGCGAAAATTGACGGCGCTAACGATGCCCATATCCTGTTTCGCATCATCCTGCCGGTTTCTTTACCTGCGCTGGCGACGATTGGCTTGTTCTATGCGCTGGGCTACTGGAACAGCTGGTTTAACGCCTTGCTCTATATCAACGACCCGCATAAATTTCCACTGCAATATTTGATTCAGCGCATCATGAACAATCTGGACTTTGTCAGCCAGCTGTCGGCCGACGTGAACATTCCGAATTTTATTCCACCGACACTGACCGTACGGCTTGCCACTACGATCGTGACGATCGGTCCGATTGTCTTGCTTTACCCGTTTCTTCAGAAATATTTTGTCAAAGGCTTGATGGTGGGTGCCGTGAAAGGCTAAGTCCGCAGCTCGTAGCGGTTTAGTATAGAGATTGTCCAACGAAAAGGGAGGAAACAAAACATGAATATCAAACGGATTTCGGCAGTCCTGCTGGCTGTTGCCATGGCGGGCGCGACGGCTGCCTGCAGCGATGGCAAGGATTCGGGGGCAGATAAGTCCCCGGCAGGAGGTGATTCGGCTACGCTTGCACCTATAACACTTAAAGGGATGCTGTTCGGCGATCAGCCGAAGGACATGCAGGTCGTTTTTGATGAATTCGAGAAGCGCACGAAGGATACGCTGAACACGAAGCTGAACATTCAGTGGAATCCGATGAACGATCATAAGCAGAAGGTCAAGCTGATGATGGCGGCCGGTGAAGATGTAGATTTTGTGTTCGATGCGGATTTTATGAACCTGAGAGATTTAGTCCCGCAGGGCGCTTATGCGCAGCTGGACAAATATTTTAACAACGATGCCTATCCGGGCCTGAAGAAAGCCTTCTCCAAGGAATATGTAGAAGCCAACAAACGGTTCGACGGCCATCTCTACACAATTCCGTTTACCCAGTACTTCTACGACCTTCCGGTCATCTACATCCGCAAGGATCTGCGGGAGAAATACGGGATGCAGCCAATCAAGAACTATGACGAGCTGGAGAGCTTTTACAAGAAGGTACAGGAGTCGGACAAGGATCTGACGCCTCTAGCCGTCAAAGGCAACGGAGGCTTTCAGGAAATCTGGTCAGGCGAGGGGGGCACTGTAAAAATCCCTGCCATCGGCTCCGTAGGCTTCTCGGGACTTTCCTTCTTCGTCCAGCTGACGGATGATCTCAAGCAGGTGAAGAATATTGTAGCCTTCGGCGACCCGGCTTCCGAATGGGCGAAGCTGCCTGCACCGTATAATACGGAGAAGACGGCGTATCCTCAATATGATAAGTGGGCGGAATGGAGCAAATATTTGGAGAAGGACGTCATCAGCCAAAAGGATCAGAAGGCTTACTTCATGTCAGGCAAAGCCGCCTCTTACTATGGAACGATATCCAGCTATGCCGCGGACAAGAAGAAGCTGAAGGATACGCTTTCAGGCACAGATCTGGAGTTCTTCGTGTTGAAGGAAGACATACGCAATATGAAGCCGCAAGCGATCAGCACGAACTACAAAGCGAACAATTCCATTGCTATCCCTGCAACCTCCAAGAACATTGACCGGACGATGAAGTTCTTCGACTGGCTGTACAGCAGCCAGGACAACCATGACCTGTTTGAGCTGGGGATTCCGGGTAAGCACTGGGAAGCGGCAGGGACGAATCAGTACAAGCTTCTCGACGATTCGAAGAACTATACCTTTCCGGGCTATGAATTAACCTGGAACCCGTCGATGATTCGACTCAGCTCCGATCTGGATGATACTGCAAAAAAATACTACGAGTATTCCGCGAAGGCCGATACCTATTACTCGGCGCCGCTCGCGATGTTCGCCTTCGATACGACAAATGTCAAGGCCGAGCTGGCCAATATCAGCTCCAAGACCGATCCGTTTGTTCAGCTGCTCAAGGCGGGACAGATGAAGGATTGGGAAGCTCAGGCCGCTAAATTAAATAATGAGCTGCGAGCGCTTGGATTGGAAAAGGTACGTGCCGAACTGCAGAAGCAGCTTCAAGCTTATCTGGATAAGGGCGGCAAGTAAGCGCCAATCAATAATATTACATGACAAGGGAGGGCAAAAGTATGCCTTCCCTTGTCATGTATTTTATGCTCCATTTTCAGCAGATACCGTATCACCAAAAGACCTGCATCGGCGTGCTCTAGTTATGCATAAAGCCAGCGGGTGAGGCAATGATTTTCATAGCAAAGCCGAAGCAGCCGCAGCTGATCGAATTTGCTTTTTTTCTGTTGGAGCGGGGACTGATAATATTGGCCGCAAATATCACCAATAGCCACCTGCAATGAAGGTGATAGAGGGAAGGTCAGCGAACGCGACTCTGATGCAGTAGAAACCAGCCCATTCCTAAAAGCAGCAGTGCAAAAGCATCATACGAAATGTCGTATAAAATCTGGTCAGGCCTTGGCCTAACGTGGTGAATCTGCAGGATATGGTGGTCTAGAATGCCTTCAAGTAAAAATAAAAATGATCGCCGTCACCAGCATATGAAAGAGTCCATCACTAACAATGACTAAACGGAATAAAACACTGTTGACACGACACTGTTTGGTGTCATATAATCGAAACGACACCAAATGGTGTCTTAATGGAAATCTGATACTGAATTTGATTCGTCTTTTGGAGAAAGACCAAGGAGACGCCGCTTTATGATTTAACGACGCAGGTTTATATAGGTCTAACAGCAGTTTCACCCAAGCGAGCCTATTGCCGCAAAAAAATGAAATAAGAGGAGAAATGCAAAATGTCCAATATCGTTGATTTCAAAACTGTGTCCGCGGTTGGTTTAGAATCTTCACCTGTTGCAGAAGCGCTTGCCGGTTTACGTGCTAATGAAGCCCGTTACTATATGAACAAATACAAGCATGAATTTACGGTTGTACCAGCTAGCGAAAGTAAGGAGACCCTGGATTATGTGAACCGGATTTTGAAGGAAGAACGAGATATTGAGTTTTCAGCCAAGCCTTTAGAGACATCACGCTTTCAAGTGGAAAATATCAAAATGGCCTACGTTTTTTATGAGGATGGTCTTGCGGTCAATGTCATGTATACGGTCGATGACCCTAAGAAGCGGGCCGTTGGTTTTAAGCTTTCTGAGGGGATGGAGGTACCCAAGGAGCTGGAAGGGAAGTTTAAGTTTGCCAGGCAGAAGTCTAAGCTGGCTGGAACTATCCGGGGCTCATTTTTTATCATAAAAGGAGAATATTAAAAGTAAGCTAAAACAGTCCCCTCGCCTTTTGCGGGCAGGAGACTGTTTTATTTTTACGATGCTCTTTGAATCGAAGGTCCTTGGTAATGGATGAGTGTCATGACCATGCGCGCTTCATATACGACGTTCCCTTTGCTGTCGGTTTCGATATAGGAGACATTGACGATTTTTTTAAGATATTGCTGATAAAAATTCACGGTTTCTCGGGGATACAGATAATAGGAAGTGGTGATCCATACCGGAGGTTGATATCGGAATCCGTTGTAGCCTACCAATGTACTGATATTTTTGTCGTTCCACATATCGGGCATTGGGGCTCCGCTGTATTGATCGAAGCCCACTTCATTCCCTGCATACCATCCACTCGCATAAACATCATACTTATACGGAGTCGTGTTGGTGGTCGAGCCTATGATGTCTTTCAGCGCCTGACTACTCGTCGTATTAAATACAATGCGGGCAGAACCCGTGCTGTTCGGGGACATGTGATAGTTATCCGTCCAATACCAATCCGATAGACTGTTTGCCGATGCGGTTCCCGTACCAATCCCGAAGGGCAGCAGGCCAAACGACAGAACAAGCAGTAAAGCAAACCATTTCATCGTTTTCATAAAATCATACCTCCAGTATAAAGAGTCGATTGCCGGTTGCAGCCCGAATGGATTTGATCTGAGGATCATTTGCTTATCTTACAGGCCCACGATGGCCTCCTCCCGTACTCCGCAGCTTCAACCTGACAGGTAGATCATACCACCCCCGATTTCCCACCGTCATGGGGAGCGTCATCCCAAGGACTGGGAAGTTTTCTCGAGGATATTCCCAATCATTTTCCCAGGCCAATTCCCTTGTTGACCAATTGTTTCCTGAATATGCGGAATAAATCGGTTGAAGGTGGCTCTATTCGAACTCATGCATGTCATTTAGCGAGTTGATGATTTAGAGCAAGAGGCATTCATAGTTACGGTGGACGACCTGCGGATCTCGTTACGACTATGTCTTTTCCTATATATCTTTTGCTATAGGCAGAAAAACAGTAAAGATTGTACCTTCATCCGGCTTGCTTGCAACGCGGATGAATCCGTCGTGGGCCTTTACATAATGATGGGCGATAGCTAATCCGAGCCCCGTACCGCCTGTATACCGTGAGCGCGCTTCATCTACCCGGTAAAAGCGATCGAATAGGTGGGGCAGTTCTTCTGCAGGGATTCCGATACCGGTATCGATCACCGAGACGCATGCAAAGTGCGCATTCCGATCAACGACCCGGTCTGCGATTTCAACCGTAATCTTCCCTCCCCGTGGAGTATAACGAATCGCATTGGTTAGCAAATTAAAGAAAACCTGCGTGATCCGTCTCGCATCGACCATCACAATTACAGGCCTCGAATTTGTAAGAAGGTGAATGTCCAAGCCGTTTTCTTCCGCTTCGTATTTCACATCATCTACGATTCGATTTAGATGTACCGTCAGGTCGAGCGGCTTGCGATCGAGCGACAACCTCCCCGCTTCGGCGAGCGACAATTCATGAAGATCGTCGACAAGCTGGCTGAGCCGGATGACCTCGTCGTGAAGCCGAAGCAGCTTTTCCGGCGGGACATGATGACCGGCCTGCTGGTAATTTTCCAGTTTAAGCTGCATTACAGACAGCGGTGTGCGAAGCTCGTGAGCAACATCGGCTACCAGTCGTCTGCGGGCTTCCTCTGCTTCACGCAGGCGAAACGTCATATCGTTGAACGTTTGGGCAACTTTCCCATACTCATCTTTTGTATCTACAGGTACTTTAACGTTCAGATCGCCCTGCGCCACGCGTTCTATGGCTGCTATAAGCTTTTTAAGCGGGAGGGTCAGCACCCCCGATATCCAAAAACTGAAGAACAATCCAATCGTAATAAAAAAGAACAAACGTACACCGTGCGTGACTGTAATTAGTTCGTTCAGGCTCATATTGTCAAGGATATAAGATTTAAAGATTTCGATTTGCTCTTCGGGCGTGGCATTCAAATAATGAGCATCCAGTTGCTCTCTTTGGAATTGATCGATCAAGCTGCCTGTGTAAACCCGCGTTGTAAGGGAGAAAGTGATGCTTACAATGAACACCAACAGTCCCATGCAGGCAAATATTTTCATGCGGACCGTCATCTTCATGAACGTTCACCGAACCGGTATCCGAAACCATATACCGTTTGAATATAACGAGGATCGGCGGGGTCGTCTCCCAATTTACGGCGAAGATTCCGTATATGGGAATCCATCGTTCTTTCGTACCCCATGTACTCATCCTCCAAAGCAGTCTTTAACAGTTGCAACCGACTAAAGACGATGCCAGGACGACCCGCAAGTGTGAACAAAATTTTGAACTCGGTCGGTGTCAATTGGATTTCCTGACCGTCCTTGAATACCTGACATTTGGCCTCGGAAATGAGCAAATTGTCTCTTTCCAAAACCATCAACCTGTCATCATGTCCCCGCAAACGGCGAAATAAAGCTCGAATGCGAGAAGCAAGCTCACGCAAGCTGAAAGGCTTCGTCAAATAATCATCTGCGCCGATTTCCAGACCGACGATTTTATCCGATTCTTCTGAGCGGGCCGTGACCATAATAATGCCGCAATGTGAAGTACTCCTTAGCTCGCGGCATACTTCGATACCGCTTTTCCCGGGAAGCATCCAATCAAGCACGACGAGATCTGGCCGTTCTGACCGGGCAATCATGAGCGCTTCGTTGCCGGTGCAGGCGGTCAATACTCGGAACCCTTCGCGCTGCAAATAGGTCTCCATCTCCTCCAGCATGCCCGGTTCGTCCTCCACAAGCAGCAATTTCGGTTCCATTCCCATCGCCTCTTTCCCATTTAGTCTGCTTCCATTGACTTAAGTTATTTCGTTTACCGAAATTATACCGTGATATTGCAGGTTCTTAAAGAACTCCACGCAAAGAGAGGAGGATCTGCATAAGTTCTCGACATTTGTAGTGTAAACTGGCTGTGAAAGGCGGGAAATACTCTCAAAGAACAGGAAGAACAATGAATCTGGAAGTAGAAGGAAAACTAAAAAAGGAGAAGTTAACAAATGAAAATGAAGCTCTGTTCCATTGTAATGCTTTGTTGTTTTCTACTTGTGCCAACTATTGCCTCTGCTGAAGCGACCAACGGTAATGTTGTTTACGGATTTACCACTGGGCGATTATGGGCCGCAATGGACGCGTTGTTAGGGCTGGCCAGCGCGATCATCGGCGGGCTGTCCTTGGCTCGCTCTGCTGGTCGTATCGGCAATGGATCCGGTCGACGCGGGGCCATAGTGGCCATCGTAATGGCGGTAGTCGTCATAGTCTACGCCGGGCTGCATCTAACTAACTTCACAGGTGATTTCGGCACTGGCAGCGGGAAGGCCGGGGCTATCGTGGCTATCGTGATGGGACTGACCGGTGTAGTCCTCGCGGGGCTAACACTGGCCCGCACCCGCCGCACCGGCTGACCCGACTTTGTACTGCATCCACCCCATAATCGAGAGAAGAAACGGCTATGTTGAGTAGTCGTTTTTTTTCGTGATACGGTTATTTTTGTTAAAAAATTGGTTGGATCGACAATAATAGTCACCATTTGCATCATGTTTCTGAGACAATCGACATTCCAAATCTAGTATGATCATTAATGTATGGAGGAAACATATAACTAGGGTAAAGGACGGAGCAATGAAATGCCGATAAAAGGGAGTATTTTAAAGCATAAGATTGATTTTGATAACGCCCGATATTTTCGATTTCATGTAGCTGTCTTGCAAAATGGCAGAATCATTGACTACGGAGGTGTTATTGAATCTCATTCAGACGAATCCGTTATCATAAACGGCGGTAAATACTTAAAAGCCAATTGTGAATTCAAGGTTCGGCGTTAAGATAAACAAAGCTGCGTTTCATTAGTATCAAGACGACAAGAACCTTTCAGAATCCGCGCTCTGCGCGGCTTTTTTATTTTATGGCTAATCAGCTGGACGATGAATTCTTTACATAAAGAAATTTATTTTCATGATATACTGTCCATATCTTTTCTTAAAAATTGTATGGAGGCTTTAAAAGTATGAAAAGAAAAGGGTGGGTTAATGCTTGCGGGGTCTTTCTCCTGTCATTTTGTATTTGTACACCTGCTGGAGCATTGGACAACAGTAATGTAACAGGCGCAGCTTTTACTGATATTCGTGGTTTTTGGGCAGAAGACGCAATTTCAGGAGCAATGCACAAAGGGTATGTAGCCGGCTACGAAGATGGTACTTTTCGGCCGGAACGTGAGGTGACCCGAGCGGAATTTGTTGCTATGATGGATAATGCTTTGGGTATACCTGTTCCGAAATCCACTCCAGAACAAATCTGGTATGAACCATTCATTGATGCAGCGGTCAAGTCGGGTATCCATCAATGGAGCGATTTTAACAGTGGAGACTGGAATACAGCCTTGACTCGGGAAGAGCTTGCACGCCTGGCAGTAAGAGCGATTGGCGTCCAAAATGAAGTTCCCACAAAGTGGATGTACCTTGCTACGGAGAAGGGTATCCTGGCAGGTTTGAATGAGTTTGGAACTCTGGGGGAGAAAAAAACGACCACACGTGCTCAATCAGTTGCTGTCATCGAGCGCATACTTAACCTCAAATCGGGCCAAATACTGCCAGTAGACAAGCATGCAATAGCCAATGCTGAAATTCTATGGCACAAAACGAACATGATGACGGTGCTGCCTTCTTATTTCAGTACCCCTGTAAAAAACCGGTGGGAAGATGTGGAGAAAGCAATGACCCAAGTAACCGACGGGGGAACCAATAAGTGTGAGGTGCAAAAGTTCGTCCTGATTGATCTTGATGATCCTAATGATCCTAACCTAAAGGATCTGCCGGACGATCTCATCTACTCCATATGGAATGAGGAGCAGAATAAGGATGAATATCATCCAATTCCAACCAATGGATATTATGCAGCTTTAAGCGTAAACCATTTTAGCATCCAACAAAAAAATGGAATAGGTATGTATCAACCTTGCAGTGTAAGTCTAAAGAACTTTCCTCAAAAGCTAAATGCCAAGTCAACTGCCACTGCACGATTCGATCCCAATATCGAGGGAGGCGGGAGCTGGGACGGGGAGGATCATCGGACTTATCCATGCATTAGGACCGAAACTGCCCCTACCGGAGCCACGGTCTGCATCCGTGAATCTAAATCCTTTGAATCGCTGCAAGATCAAGAGTACGTGACCGTTTCACTTTTCCCAAAAAATGCATTAAGGGACTCTGACAAAGTTACAGTCAGCTTCGTTCCGTCTATTTCATTGGGAAACATGCAATCCGTTTCATATACTTCGCAGGTGAATCTGCAGCTTTTGCCCTAAGGAAAAAGTTTGTGGAATGAATTTCGTTGATGCGCGGGAGTTGCAGCAATATTAACAGACAATATATAAATTAATAAGCGCTCTCCCAAGCCGGGAGAGCGTTTTTATGATCTAAAGAGAGCTGTTCCCCGATTCAGTCCGTCACATCCAGCCAGCTTTCAGCGTAGCAAGGTGCGGCACCTGCACACTCCACATGGAGATAGAAGCCGCCGGTTGTAGTATGGAACTCTCCTCCAAATCCCGATTCGCCGGACCGGATATCGTTAATGTAGTCATAATAGGGGATTAAGGTTCCGCTGGACAATACCGTGCCCATTCCATCATATAAAGTATAACTTATATCGCTTTCATAAGGATGGTAAAAGCCTCCGTTCGCAACGCTGACCTGCGCATGCGAGCCTGGAATCAAATTAGTGGTATACTCATACTTATCAAATCTGGAATCAAGCTCGAAATACTTATACCCCGCAGCATGAACGGGAAGTGCAGCCAAACAAATGGAAGCAGCGACGAGCAGGCCTGACAGCAAACGCTTTTTCATATAAAAATCCCTCCCAATGATTTAATGGACTGAGTACCTGGATACACTCCTTTCTGCGAAATGGGAATGCAAAGCCATGGTAGCATAGGATGATATGGTAAAATATAGGTGATTCGAACTTTTTCCTGGCCAGATCTCCCCAATTCAGTTTCATCCTCTTGAACAGCATGCTTTGCTTTACCGGCAAGGTTTCAGGGGGGGAGGCATTCTGCATAATCATTTTAATTGATTGTAGCTTGCATCCGATTATCAATGATAAGATGGCTCTAAAAGCATTTCTAAGAATAGATGTGCCAGGGCGTAATGGTCGTCCGCGCTATACACGGGGAATTAACCGGATTATTTGAAAGGGGTTTCAATAAAAAAAAGAGTTCCGTGCTCAAAGAATCAAGGCCTGGATAGAGGCTTTCATCTGATGGAATGGGGGAGAAGGATGCTAAGAAAATGGCGGTCACCTTTTGCATTTACATCCGGACCGGTTCGCAGAAAAGTGCTCATTATCGCTTCTCTGCTTGCAACAATACCGGTATTGATTATGGGAGCCACGGCTTATTATATCGCCAGCGGAAAATTCATTGAAGAGATCCGTGTTGCCAATAAACAGACCATGCTGCAAATTCAGCAGCGAATCGACGAGAAGCTGATTACGTTGGAGAAAATTACGCTTCAGAATGCGGTCAATCCGACGCTGTCGCGATTTCTTTCGCTGTCCAATCCCGAAGAGGATATCGAGAATTTGGGAATGACCATGACGATTCTGAACTCCATGCAGGTATTGATTGAGGACGTGGATGCCGTATATTTGTACCGTCCCGACAGGCAGCTTGTCGTGTCTCCGAACCTGGGCAGGGTGGGGGAAGAGGTGCTGCCGGAATATGTAAGGGAAGCCATAAGCCACAATCCTCCCAAGATATGGCTTGATCATAAGCTCGAATCCAGTCTGGTCCGCGACGGCTTCCATCAGGTCACCTTTGTCCGAAGAATCAATGCCACGGACCCTATGCAGCCTGGCTATTTGATCATCAATTTGAACGATACCACGTTCTTCCGCGTATTCAGCAATATGCGGCTCGGCTCCAGGGAGCTAGTTATTGTCACGCCGAGCGGTAACATTTTTTCGGACGGAACGAAAAGCCATATCCAGAACCGGTTCGAGCATTATGGCTTTTTCCGAGAGATGATGGCATCGGATACCAGCGAAATGCTCATGACCGAGCAAGTCGACGGACGCAGCATGTCAATCAATTATTTGAAATCGAACTACAACGGATGGAAATATGTTACCATTGTGCCTTACAGCGATCTGACGCGGCATCTGCAGAAGATCAAGCAAATGACCTTTATGATCTGTCTACTGCTTGTACTTGTCAGTACAGCTGCGACGGGGCTGCTATCCAAACGATGGTATCGCGCCCTGCAGTCCTTGATCGATCTGATCAAGAATAAAGGAGACCTTGCAGAAGCCCAGAAAAACCAGAATGAGTTTGCCCTCATCCGGAATTATTTTGAATCGTTAAATAAGAACAATGAGCTTCTGGGCAAGCAAATTGAAGAGTCGATGCCTCTATTGCGAGTGAACTTCATCCAGAAAATGTTAACCGAGCCGTTCCACAGCAGCATGAGAGAACGCGCGGTGTATTACAACATTCCTGTGATGCATGCCTACTACACGGCGATCTGTATTGAGCTGGATAACATGAGAGGTCATACGGAGCAGGATGCTAATCTCTTTCATTATGCCGTTATCAACATTGCAAAGGAAATAGTCAGCCGTCATTCGGAGGGCTTGGTTGTCCAGATGCACAGCGGCCACATCGCCGTCTTGATCAATCATGACGCGGAGGAGCAGTCGCTAACGGATCTGAAAGCAAAGGCATTCTCTATTTCCGAGGAAATACGCAATGTGTCCGAAAGCCTGCTTCATATAACCGTGACTATTGGAATCGGGCACAGCTATGAAGGTCTTGAGCATGCAAGAAGCTCCTACCGGGAAGCGCTGGAGGCCTTGGAATATCAGCTGGTTGAAGGAAGCGGCCGGGTCCTGTTTATCGGGCAAATCAAGCCGGGACCATCCTCCTTCTCCTATCCTTATGAGATCGAGCAGCAGATCGTGACGCATCTTAAGCTGGCTAATTTACCGGCCATTCACAACCTGCTGGATGATTTCGCTCAAGCGTTAAGAACAGAATTATTCAATCATGAGCATGTTCGGCAGTCCTTTACCCAGCTTATTGCGGCTTCCTTACGGGCATTATTTGAAATGGACCCCAACAGCACTCATCTTCATGCCTACAATCTCTACCAGCGTCTGAATGAGCTCAATACCTCGCACAAAATTGTGAAATGGCTCAAAACGGACGTTTATCCTCCTATGGTCGATCACATTAGTATCCGAACAGTTCAGCGCAAGCATATGACAATTCAAAAGGTACTGGATCACATTCATCAGCATTATGATACGGATTTGTCCTTGCCCCTGCTCGCGGGTCTAGTATCTATGCCGGTCTCCCAGTTCAGCCATATGTTCAAGACGGAGGCCGGAATGACCTTCTCCGAATATTTGATTGCGTTCCGAATGGAGAAGGCGAGACATCTGCTGGAGACGACGGACGCCAAAATATCCGATATTGCGGAAAAGCTTCGGTACAATAATTCGCAGAACTTTATTCGCGTGTTCAAAAAGATCAACGGAATCACTCCCGGAGAATATAGGCTGCGCAGCTCAACTGCTCAGCATGGGGTCCAACAGGGCCCCTTGATCCACGACTGATCACAAGCAAAGAGGCTTTCTTACGGTCACTAGAGCCGATAAGCAAGCCTCTTGTTCATTTACCTAAATAATCATAAGATGTGATTATTTTCTAGAGGAGGATTACATGATAATCTGAGAACCAGCTGCGAATTATTCTTTCAAAATGGGAGGCTTAAACCGTGGAATTAAAGCATGAACTGGCTGGGAAGGGTGTTACGGTCCCGAGGAGCAAAATCGCCTTCTTGAAAAGAGAACTCGTAAGGAACAAGTATGTGTATTTGATGCTTGTACCTGTTCTTGCCTACTATTTGATCTTCCATTACGGACCGATGTATGGTCTTTTGATGGCATTTCAGAAAAGCTATAGTCCGGTAAAAGGAATTTTTGCAGGGACTTGGATCGGGTTAGACAACTTCATAACGTTCTTCAAAAGCTTCTATTTCTGGAGACTGCTTCGGAATACGGTGGTATTAAGCTTCTACAGCATCGTCTTCGGTTTTCCGGCGCCTATCGTACTGGCCTTACTGCTGCATGAAGTGAGGAGCAAGGTGTTTAAACGGACGGTGCAAACCGTAAGCTATCTGCCGCACTTTATTTCTGTCGTTGTTGTGGTAGGAATGCTGAAGGCATTTTCCTCTTTGGATGGCGGGCTGTTTAACGTCATTCGCTCACTCTTCAGTTTGGGTCCGGTGATGTTCTTTACGGAATCGGATATGTTCCGGCCGATGTACATCCTTTCTAACATTTGGCAGGGGGCGGGATGGGCTTCCATCATCTTTTTGGCAGCGCTTTCGAATATTGACTCCCAATTGTATGAGGCAGCCAAGGTCGATGGGGCCGGAAGATGGAAGCAGCTGCTTCACATCACGATTCCCGGGATCATGCCTACGATGATCATTATGCTAATTTTGCGCCTGGGAGCTATCATGAATGCGGACTTCCAAAAAATTTTGCTGATGCAAACCGCATCCACATATGAAGTATCTGATGTTATTTCAACCTTCGTCTACCGGTCCGGCGTACTGGAAGCGAATTACACGTATTCGACCGCTATCGGCTTGTTTAACGGTGTGATCAACTTTTCGTTCCTCGTCATTGCGAACACCTTGAGCCGAAAAGCGAATTCAACGAGTCTATGGTAGCAGGGGTGAAACCATGAAACAATCAGTAGGCGAACGAATATTTGACGGATTTAACTATTTGCTGCTATCTCTTGTGATTGTACTGTCGGTATACCCGATGCTCTATATTTTCAATTCCTCCGTCAGCGATCCAGATGCGCTTCTGCGGAGCAGGTCGTTCATGCTATTACCCGCAGGGTTCCAGCTGGAGGCGTACAAGCAAGTGTTTCACAATCCCAAGATTTATACCGGGTATATGAACACATTGTTTTATGTAATCGTCGGAACGGCGGTCAATCTGCTGATGACGTCACTCGCGGCCTATGCACTGTCCAGAACCGATCTGTACGGACGAAAGCTCATCATGAAGCTGATAACCTTTACGATGTTTTTCAGCGGCGGTATGATTCCGACCTTTTTGCTCGTGCAAAACCTCGGGCTGGTCAATAGCCGGCTGGCCATCATCATTCCTGCTGCCATAAGCACCTTCTACTTCATTATTATGAAGACCAATTTCGAGAGCATACCGAACGAAATGCTGGAATCCGCCAAATTGGACGGCGCTAATGACTTCACCATTTTGTTCCGGATTGTGCTGCCGGTCTCCAAAGCAATCCTTGCGGTAATGACATTGTATTACGCAGTAGATCATTGGAACGATTTCATGGCGCCTCTCCTGTATTTGCGCAAGCAGGAATTATACCCGATACAAATTGTGCTTAGGGACATTTTGCTCAGCAATAGCATGGAGGCCATGGGTGCAGGAGCGGATACCGGTTATGCAATCGGCGAGAACATCAAGTATGCGACGATTATTATTTCCACGCTGCCGATTATGATGGTTTATCCATTTATCCAAAAGTATTTTGTCCAAGGTGCTTTAATCGGCGCCGTTAAACAATAAATAAACATAAATGGGGATGATTGTGTCAATGAAGAAAAAGCTATTGCCTGTTGCCTGCTGTACGCTTATGACGGCCAGCCTCTTCGCCGGATGCTCCGATAAAGGAGGGGAATCTGCCCCAGGTGCAAGCACATCGCCCGGGACGAAGGAGGAAGCGCTGACCTCGATTCCGCTGCCAATCACGAAGGAGCCGATTACCATCAGCTATTGGCGCGCGAATGACCCCAAGCTGACCGCCTCACTGCAAAATTTCGGTGAAATGGCCGCTTACAAAAAGAAGGAGGAGCTGACCGGAATTAAGGTCAATTGGACCCATCCGCCGTTAGGGCAGCAGAAAGACCAGTTTAACCTGCTGGTTGCCACGAACGATATGCCGGATGTCATCTACTACAATTGGGCCGACGCTGTGGGCGGGCCGGAGAAGATGCTCGCGGACGGGCGGATCATCAAGCTGAACGAATACATCGATAAATATGCGCCGAACCTGAAGAAGCTGATTGAGTCCGATCCGGAAATCAAAAAACAGATTTCGCTGGATGACGGCACGATCTACATGTTCCCCTACATTCGAAGCGATGCCAAGAAACTGAATGCTACCGCCGGTTTGATCATTCGAAAAGACTGGCTGGATAAGCTGAATTTAAAAATGCCGACGACCATTGACGAGTGGTATACCGTCCTGAAAGCTTTCCGGGAAAATGATCCTAACGGTAACGGGAAGAAGGATGAGCTTCCATTTACAGGAAATAATGGGGCAGGAAACATGACCCGGCTTCATGATTTCGCTCCCGCCTTCGGCGTGCTCGGCGGCATGCAGTTCAAGGACGGCAAAATCGTCTACGGCCCGCTCCAGCCGGAATACAAGAAATTTATCGAGACGATGGCGAAATGGTATGCGGAAGGGCTAATCGATCCGGAAATCATGACGAACGATTCCAAAGCCTTCGATTACAAAGTGACCAATAACCTGGCCGGGGCATACCAAGGCGGGGTATTCAGCGGCATGGGGAAATACTTTAACCTGATGAAGGAGTCAAATCCGCAGTTTGACCTGGCCGGCACGCCGTGGCCGACGGGGTCTGCCGGGAAGCCGTACTCCACCTTTACGCTTAACACGAAAGTACTAACCTATGGAGAAGCGATCACCTCCTCGGCGGATAAGAACAAGATCAAGTATATTGTTCAATGGATGGACTTTAACTACAGTCCTCAAGGCCACGACCTGTTTAATTTTGGCATTGAGGGCGACAGCTATACGAAAGAGGGCAGCACGATCAAATTTACGGATAAGATTTTGAAAAATCCGAAATTGACGTATGACCAAGCGCTTGCTTCCTACGCTCTCTCCATTATGGACGGTCCCATGAATCAGGACAGCCGATATCTCGATTCCTTGCTGACCTTCCAGGGGCAGAAGGAGGCGAACGTCGTATGGATGAAAGCCGACGACTCGCTCCCGCTTCCAACCTTGCGTTTCACGGAGGATGAGTCGAGGCTGAATGCTTCCGTCATGAATCCTATCACGACGTACTTGAACGAGATGATGACCAAATTCATCACAGGCAAGACACCGCTCTCCGAATACGACAAGTTTACAAAAACGATTCAAACGATGGGAATCGATCAAATTGTTAAGGTGTATGAGGAAGCCTCCAAGCGTTATCAAAAACGCTAATCAGGGATTGGAAAAGAATCGCCGGGCAAACCATATCGGGGTATCCGGCGATTCTGCAATATTTTTACAAATTCGAGCACTAATGGATCTCTTGCAGGATCATGAATCCAGAGAGGAGATGATCGCCATGTAGCCTTGAGAAGCTTGCCAGGCAAACCATTCAGAAAGCGGGGACAGCAGAAATAGCACACGTTATCTTTTTTGATGAAAATGACAAAGAAAGCGGGGAATATCGTATATGAAGAGGATGGTAAGCAGATTCACAGCCTCTCTCTTATGTTGTCTTTTGATTTTCACTACTTTACTCCCGATCTTACCTTACAGTGAACCCATCGCCTATGCAGATGAGTTATTCGTGAAGAAATTCGACTTCGGCACGGTGAACAGCCCGGTCATGGAAGGCTATGCTCAAGTTCATGACCAGATGATCTATACGCCGGAGCGGGGATACGGACTTGTATCAGCCCAGGCATCCAGGAACCGGTCGGGCGGCAATGCGATGACCAACGATTTTGTCTTGGGCTCGGCCTTCACGTTCCTGGCGGACATCCCGAACGGCAGCTATAACGTAACCGTGTATTCGGGCGATCTGCTCGCAGGCACCTCACAGACGAAGACAAAAGTGGCTCTGGAGGGGGTAACGAAAGGAACGATAACTACCAAGACCGCGATCGCACAGGCAACCTACAACACCAGGGTTACTGACGGGCAGCTGACCGTGGATATCTCCACAGGCGCCACCGGGGGCTACGGTTATTTGAACGGTCTTGTCATTGAACAAGTGCCCGAGACGCCACCGTCCGCACCCCAAGCTTTAACCGTAACCAACATCAATGCAACACCCGGAGCAGCTTCCGTATCCCTAAGCTGGAGCAGCGTAACGGATTCCGTCTACTACAACGTGTACCGGGCGGTGAACAGTGACTCCAATTATGATTTTATAAAGCAAGTAGCGGTGAATTCGTACACGGATACGGCCGTTTCTATCGGAAATGCCTATTCGTATCAAGTTACGGCTCTGAACGCAGGCGGCCTTGAGTCTGCAGCCAGCAGTCCGGTAGCGGCGCAAGTAGGGCAAAAAGCTGCGATTCCTGCACCTCCAGCGAATGTAATTGTAAGCGGTGTCAATGCGAACAGCGTGGTTGTGCAATGGTCGCCATCGGATGGTGCAGCCAGCTACACGGTATTCCGTTCGGAAGCCGCAGCTGGACCCTTCACCGAGCTTGGCAAGGTAACTGCGGCAGCATTTACAGATTCTGCTGTCGATACCTCCATAGTTCATTACTACCAGGTTAAGGCTTCGAATACAGCAGGAGTTTCCGAGGCTTCCGGAGTGGCTGCAAGCACCGTATACATTGCTCCCGCCGAGCTTCCACATGGCTTTCCTTTGAAAATCGATTTCGGACCCGGCCCTGTGGCTGACGGGTATTTCGGCATAACGGCTCCCGTGGCTTATACTCCTCAGCTGAAATACGGCTTTGCCGATCCTGCTCTTGTCGGTTCCGGCAGCAGCAGCACGACAGATCCGTTGAAATCCGATTATTTGTCGCCTGCCGGCACGACCTTTAATGTCGATCTGCCGAACGGGGACTACGCCGTAACGGTCATCGCAGGGGATGCCAAAGCCGCAACGGAAGTGGCTGTGTCCGTTGAAGGCATGACAGCGAATAAAATTGCCCTCACTCCGAAGGCCGCAGGCGAATATTTAGAGCAGACATTCGAAGTCGCGCTTGTTGACGGACAGCTGAATATCCTCTTTTCGGGATCTGCGCCCAAAATTAACGGTCTGGTCATCTCCAAACTGGCGGAGAGGGCAGCAGGCGAAACACCTACCGTGTATATCGCAGGGGATTCTACCGTACAAACCTACGATCCCTATTGGAAGCCCCAAGCGGGCTGGGGGCAAATGATCTCCCGTTACTTCACTCCCGACATTACCTTCAGCAACCAGTCCATTGGAGGCCGCAGCAGCAAAAGCTTCCTTCTGGAAGGGCGCCTGGATAACATCTTGCGGGCGTTGAAGCCCGACGATTACTTCCTGATCCAGTTCGGACATAATGATGCGACCATATCGATCCCGGAACGTTATGCTTCCCCCGAGGACTATAAAAATTACTTAAAAACATATATCACTGGCGCCAGGCAGCGCGGTGCCGTACCGATTCTGGTAACCCCTGTCGGACGGAGGGATTATAACTCGACAACGGGCAGCTTTAACGTTAGCTTTCCGGCGTACGTGAATGCCATGAAAGAGCTGGCTCAAGAAATGGACGTCCCGCTCGTCGATCTCAGCACATTAAGCCGGGCGTACTATGACACGATCGGTCCCATAGGCACGCTGGCCGTGTTCCTTCATGTTCCTGCCGGAGTCTATACAGCCTTCCCGAATGGAAGCTCGGACGATACGCACTTCCAGGAATACGGAGCCATCCAGATCGCACGTCTCCTATCGGGGGGAATAAAAGCTTTGAACATCCCGTTATCCGCCTACGTCACAGATGTTGAGCCGCCTGCGGAGCTTCCGGCGAAGCCGACGGGAGTTATGGCAAGCAGTATCAGCAATGCAGGCGCTGTCTTGACGTGGAATGCTGTAGAAGGTGCAGATATTTATAAAATTTATAGAAAGATGGCCTCCGACAACGACTACGTCTTGGTAGGCTCGTCAACCGTTCCGACTCTAACGATTCAAGGGATGAGTGAAGGACAAACCTATCACGTTGTCGTGACAGCCGTGAACGGCAGAGGAGAATCCGAGAAATCGGACGTTGTTGTCATCGTCACGAAGCACGCCACGCTCTTGTTCGATTTCGGTTTGGCTGCTTCGCCCGTTCAAGACGGTTATACGGGGGTAAATCTTTCTACTGTATACACGGCCGAAAGAGGCTACGGGATTAAGGACCCGACAGGAATGATCGGCCGCGACCGTGCCACCGGCACCGACCTTCTCCGCGACTGGCTTGGGTATTTCAATGTCGGCTGGGAATTCATGGTCAATCTGCCGAACGGTCTTTATTCCGCGAAGCTGTATGTCGGCGACTATTTGGGAAGCGCCAGAACGAGCGTCGCCATCGAAGGAAAAGATTACGGAACCGTGTCGGCAGGCAATAAATCCGTTACCGAGAAGATCATTTCCCAGATTTCTGTTAATGACGGCCAAATGAACTTCAAATTCGGCGGTGCAACGGCGATAGTTAACGGTCTGGAGATTACTCCGATTCTGATGACGCCAACGAATCTGAAGATCGATGCGAAGAACACAGATCCCGAGCAGCCTTCCGCTTCATTATCGTGGACGGGGGTTGAGGATGCGGCCCAATATAACGTTTACCGCAGAATTGCCGGATCGCCCAAGTTTCAGCTGCTAGGCAGCGCAGCGACAAGTGCTTATATCGATAGCACGGTTGATGTAGGGCTGGAGTACGAATATCAAGTGACGACGGTAGATGCGGCTTCCACGGAAACCGGTCCATCCGCTTCGCTCATCGTATCCATGATTGATCCGAATGTTCCAATACCGGCCGTACCGGGAAACCTTCAGACGGTGAACGTCAATAAGAACGACCTGACCTTTAGCTGGGACGCCGCGGCAGGTGCCAAAACTTATAACATTTACCGCGCGAAGTCGAGCGACAGCACCTTCGAGCTGATTGGTAAAGCCCAGCAGCCTAGCTACACCGATAAGACCGTGCTAACGACGATCCCCTACTATTACAAAGTAGCGGCTGTCAGTGCAGGCGGCATGTCCGGTCCATCCGAGGTGCTGGCAACACCGGCCGTTACCGTGCTGTACCGGCAAGCCGAATATCTCGATCGGGCGCTGGTAGCGGTTAAACAAGAACATGGAGTGTATGTAGGCTGGAAAATGCTCGGAACGGACCCGTCCGACATTGCTTTCAATCTATACCGAGACGGGGTCAAGGTTAATGCAGAACCGCTGACAGGAGCTACCAATCTGCTCGATGAAGCCGGCACGGATTCGTCTGTGTACCATTTAAGGACGATGATCGGCGGTAAAGAGAGGGCTGCTTCCAAAGATGTGACCGTATGGCAGCACAATTATTTGTCCGTTCCTATCCAGAAGCCTGATGGAGGAGTGACGAAATCCGGAGAAGCCTATACTTACCGCGCGAACGACAGCAGCGTCGGCGATCTGGATGGAGACGGGACCTATGAATTGATCGTGAAGTGGGATCCCACCAACTCTAGGGATAACTCGCAATCCGGATATACCGGCAATGTATATATGGATGCTTACAAGCTGGACGGCACGAGGCTATGGCGCATAGACCTCGGTCCTAACATCCGTGCGGGGGCTCACTATACCCAATTCCAGGTGTATGACCTGGATGGCGACGGCAAGGCGGAGGTCGCTTTCAAAACGGCCGACGGTACAATCGACGGGACAGGTGCCGTTATAGGGGATCCTGCGGCGGATCACCGGAACAGCAGCGGCTATGTGCTCCAAGGACCGGAGTACTTAACGGTATTTGACGGCATGACAGGCAAAGCTGTCACAACAACGAGCTACGACCCGCCTCGCGGAGTCGTCGGCGACTGGGGAGATACGTACGGCAACCGGGTGGACCGTTTCCTGGCTGCAGTCGCTTACCTGGATGGCGAGCATCCGAGCTTAGTTGTCAGCAGGGGCTATTATACCAGAACCGTGATCGTCGCCTATGATTTCAAGAACGGTACGTTGAAGAAAAGATGGCGCTTCGACACCAATGATGAAGGAATCGGTGAAGCTTATACCGGGCAGGGCGATCACAACCTGTCGATCGGGGACGTGGACGGCGACGGCAAGGATGAGATCACTTTCGGAGCTATGGCTATCGACGATGACGGAACACCGCTTTATAACACGGGACTTGGTCACGGGGACGCCCAGCATCTGGGAGATCTGGACCCATCGAGACCGGGCCTGGAGTTCTTCAATGTGCACGAGCATACCAATTCCCCTTACGGCATGGAATTAAGAGACGCTCGAACGGGTGAAATCCTATGGGGCGTATGGACGGGAATCGATACCGGACGCGGCATGTCGGCGGATATCGACCCGAATTATTTGGGGGAAGAAATGTGGTCGGCAACGATTACCGATGCCCAGCATATCCCGCTTACAGGTCTATATAGTGCAAAAGGGGAGCTGATCAGCACAACGATTCCAAGCTCCACGAACTTCGGGATCTGGTGGGACGGCGACTTGAGCCGTGAGCTGTTAGACGATAACCACATTGACAAATGGGACTATGTCAACCATAAGACGAACCGTTTGTTTACGGCCGAAGGCGCTTTATCCAATAACAGCACCAAGGCTACGCCGAACCTGCAGGCGGACCTGTTTGGCGATTGGCGGGAAGAGGTGATCTGGAGAAATACGGACAGCACGGAGCTCCGCATCTATACGACAACCTCGGTGACCGATACGCGGCTTCGTACGCTCATGCATGATCCGATCTATCGCCTGGGAGTCGCATGGCAAAATACAGGGTATAACCAGCCGCCTCATACAAGCTTCTACCTGGGAACCGGCATGGAGGAGCCTCCTGCACCTCGTCTTGCCGTAGTGAATGAGCCTGTTTCTTCCGTTCCGCCGACAACCACTGACAATGCTCCCGCAGGCTGGGTCAATCATGACGTTACCGTAGCCTTAACGGCTCAAGACAATGGCTCCGGCGTAAGCGGTACCTATTACACGGTGAATGGCGGAGCAGAGCAAAAGGGCACATCCGTTACCTTATCTAATGAGGGAACGCATACGCTAACCTACTGGAGCGCAGACAACCAAGGCGGCGCTGAAGCACCTCATACCGTACTCGTTAGAATTGACAAAACGGCGCCGACCTTAAATCTCGTTTTGGATAAAACCGAGTTATGGCCGGCCAATCACAAAATGATCCCTGTCAAAGCATCGGTCAGTGCCGACGATAGTCTTTCGGGCGTTTCGACGGTCGTTCTAACCTCTATTACCAGCAGCGAGCCTGATAATGGATTAGGCGATGGGGATACGGCAGATGACATTCAAGGTGCTCAGCCCGGCACATTGGACACGGAGTTCATGCTTCGTGCCGAGCGATCCGGCAAAGGAAACGGGCGTGTATATACCATCACTTATACGGCTGCTGACGCCGCCGGGAATACAGCTGTACAATCAGCAACGGTCACGGTACCTCACAACAAATAAAGGCCATCGGCATACCAAAGACGCTATACCCAGTCTCGATTCGAACCCGATGGATAAACGTCGCCGGCATAGGCTTAAGAAACCAGTGAACCTTAGGGTTTGCTGGTTTTTTTATATAGAAGATTCCTTTCCGCGAAAAAAACCATTTTGCGCTTCCGAATGTCACTCGAGAAAAATCACAACTTAAGCACTAGCCTTCAAGTGAAAAATGGTTCTGGATAGTTCCATATACATACAAAAAAGGGTCCTTCGTCATATTTCGACATTCATACTTCATAAATTATCTTGAATATGAATGATTTTCCAACGTATACCATATACATGTTCTGTGCTGCGGTAAAGGGCAAAAATGAAGGTAAATCAGGAATAGTGTGGAAATAAATCAGAGAACAATCCATTTACGCGAGGGAAATTATGGTGCAGTTAACGGAAGCTTACGTAGATAGTTTGGCGCTGAACAGCGCTGCCATTAAGAATGGGAAAGACTTGGTGAAAAAGAACAGCTTTCCATTATTGTGCAAATCAGAGGATCATAGCGTCCTATTCGGGGAATGCAAGGGAAGCGGGAAAGAGCCGTACCGCTGTTCTGTCGATTGGGCTAATGAGGGCAGTCCTGTATTCCGCTGCTCTTGTCCCAGCCGTCAATTTCCCTGCAAGCATAATCTGGGACTAATGTATGCTTACACAGCCGGCAACGCGTTCGAGATCGCTCCGATCCCCGCAGACCTTGCCGAGAAGCGGGAAAAGGCCGAAAAGCGGGAGGAGAAGAAGAGGGAAGCCGCCGCTTCGGGGACTCCCCCCACAAAGAAGAAGACGAATAAGGCGGCGCTTGTCAAAAAAATCGCAGCTCAATTAGAAGGCATTGCTATTGCGGAAAAGCTGGTGCTTCAGCTCGCACAGCAGGGGCTGGGCAGCTTGGACAAAAAAGCGCTCCAAACCGCGGATGAGCAGGCGAAGGAGCTGGGCAATTATTATATTCCGGGCATCCAGACCGCTATTCGCCAATTAACAGAGCAGCTCCGGTCGGCCAAAGAGAGTGAATCCGCCTATCCGCAAGCCATTGAACAGCTGACCATGCTGCATTCGCTGCTTCATAAAAGCAAGGCCTACCTAAATGACAGACTCGAAAACCCGGATCTGCCGGCGGATTCCGGTACGATACTGGAGGAACGGATCGGCCACGCTTGGCAAATGGCTGAGCTCAGGGAGCAGGGGCGCGTCCGCACTGATGTAGAGCTGCTGCAGCTGGCGTTTCGTTCCTATTCAGAGCCTTCGCGCGGTGAATATGTGGACGAGGGGTATTGGTTCGACCTGCATTCAGGCCAAATCCATATCACAAGAACGTATCGTCCTTTCCGGGCGACGAAGTATATCCGTGAAGAGGATTCGACTTTCCAAGTGGTAAGGGCCAAGGAATTGGCTGAGTACCCTGGGGAGCTTAACCAACGGGTCCGCTGGGAGGAAGCCGTTTTTCGCGAGGTCCAGCCACAAGATTATATCCGTGTCGTGGAGTCCGCCGAGCCATCCTTCAAGGATTTGGCGAAGCGGATAAAAAATCAGATCAAAAATCCCTTGTCTGATAAAAACCCGGTGGCCCTCCTGCGTTTTAAGGAGCTGCATAAGACAGATACATCTTATGTTCTTATAGATTCTCAGGGCTCGCAGCTTCCTTTGGCCGACATCCCATATGTGAATGAGCCGACGACTCCCATGCTGCCGATTATCAACAGATCTTATGTACGTAATCAGACGATGCTGGTCATGTTCGGGCATAACATGGAGCGGAACAGGCTGGAGGCGCAGCCTCTTAGTATTGTCACAGCGGACAATATCATCCGCTTGCTGTATTGATGAAATCATTAGGAGACGAATTATGAGTTTACATGTATTGTTTGAGCTGCAGAACGAAGTGCGGCGTTTGTTTATAGCGGGCAGCACCGTAGCGGCAGGAGACATGCGATTGCAGAAGCTGGCTTCCCAGCTGCAGCTGCAGGCCGAATCGGTTCCGGTTTTTGGGCGCTTGGCTCAGTCGGTCGATCAGGTGGTTACAGCCGATTCCGGTGAGGCCGCCCGGAAGCTGCTTGAGCTGGAAACGCTGCTCAACGCCATCCTGCATACGCTCGGCAGAACAGAGTCTAAAGAGCCTTTAGCTCCTGTCGCTGGTACTGACGCCAGTCTGCCGACCGCGCTGCCTTATCGAAAGCTCTCTCCATTGATTCAAGCCTTGACGTCCAAAGGACAGGGGCGGCTGGAGCTATTGAAACAGGGCTGGGAGGAAGGGCTGTTTCAAGACCTGCGTTCCATAGCGCCTGCAGTCAGCGCGCTTGACGACAGCTACAGCGAAATTCCGGACTTTATTCAACGCGTTGTCATTCCCGCTTACGGGCAAGAAGCGCTGCCTGTGCTGCTTCAGCAGTTCAAGCTGGACGGAGGTCGTGGAGATGCCCGCCGCCTGGAGCTAATTCATGAGCTGCTGCCCGGAGAGGACTTGGCTTTCTTAAGGCAGGCGGCTCACGAAGGATCGACGGAAGTACGTGCGGCTGCTATCGGTCTGTTAGGGGATTATCCGGAACAAATCGACTACATTCTGGCGCAGGCCGATGATAAGAAGAAGGAAATCCGGAGCGCAGCATTGTTCGCTCTGGCGCGGCTGGGTTCGGAACCGGCGGCAGAACGGCTCTACCATGCGCTCGTATCGAAGGATCACGAGCTGGCGATCGAGCCGATCCGAAGGTGTCAATCCCATAGCTTGACGCTTAAAATTATCGCTCACGCGGAGCATGCACTAGAGCGTATCATCCAGCAGAGCAACGTGGAGGAAGCGGCTCAACAGCTGCTTGCCGATATCCGGAGTCTGGAAGGAAAGCAAACGGCGGAAGTCGTACTTCTGCTGCAAAAGCTGCTGTCTGCGCCAGAGTTCATAAAGACAGAAACCGAAGCGGCTCAAGAGGCGGCAGCGGAGCTGCTGCTGGATATCGATCTGCCGGAAGCCTATCAGTTTGCGGTGAGCTTGCATAAAGCATTCCACGGGAAATTCATCGCTTACAGCTTTAAGGCAGCCTTGCGCATCCTTTCACCGGAAGACGTATATGAACAATTTCACAACGATCTTCGTAACAAGAAGCAATCTGCAGCCAAGACGCTGCTGCGTGCTTTCCAGGAAGAAACACGCTGGTACCCGGGCCGATTGGAGTACGAGCCTTTTCAAGAGGAAGAAGCGGAAAGGACCGTCTGGGATCCTCGCTGGGTTCAGCTGTTCGTTGAGTTGGACGAGGCCGATCTGGTTTGCCGGTTGGTTCAAGAGCCCGATGCGAACGTCATCGAGTACCTGGCAGCCAAATGCGAGAAGCAGCCGCAGTTTAACCGGGGGCAGACGTCCAACATGCTGTTGGTGCTGTTCGGCATGCAGGAGCCGCGGGCGCCGCAGCTGCTTATGGATATTTTGGAAAAGGGCGGCAATAAACAGTACTACTATTTGGACCGCGTGCAGTTAACCCTGCTCTCCATGCTGCCAAGAGAATATGCCGATCGCCTTAGACAGCACGCGGAGCAGCTGACTTATCCAAGCCTGAAGGAACAAATATTGGAAATAGCCGAGACCATAGCGGCAAAGCCGGATACAAACCAAATGCAGGATAACCAAGAGAAGGGACAGGGATTATGGGAATGGATCAGAAGCAAGATGTCGTAAGATTGCCTTCCGAGCGATTGTATGCGGAGGAGCTGGAGGTATTAAAGGATTTCGATCAGGATGTGAGACCTGCAGGCTGGCAGCTTTCGCCGAAGGCGGTGCTCACCTTTCTGACGGGCGGCGAAGTGAATGGCGTTCCTATCACGCCCAAATACATTGGGAATAAGCGTTTGGTCGAAATGGCCATCGCCACGCTGCTAACGGACCGCGCCCTGCTGCTGATAGGGGAACCGGGTACAGCGAAATCATGGTTATCGGAGAATTTGACTGCCGCAATCCATGGGGATTCCGGCAAAGTGATACAAGGAACGGCCGGCACCAGCGAGGAGCACATCCGCTATTCGTGGAATTATGCGATGCTGTTAGCCCAAGGCCCCTCCGAGCAGGCGATTATTAAAAGCCCCATTTTCCGGGCGATGGAGACAGGCGGTATCGCGCGGTTCGAAGAGATATCCCGTTGTGCATCGGAGGTTCAGGACGCTCTGATCTCGATTCTATCCGAGAAGACGATCTCCATTCCCGAGCTGGGACGCGAGGTGTCGGCAGCAAGAGGCTTCTCCGTCATTGCGACGGCCAATACGCGGGACCGGGGCGTGAACGAGATGTCGGCGGCACTGAAACGCCGCTTCAATATTATTGTGCTGCCCGCTCCGTCAGACATCGAGACGGAAGTGGAGATTGTGCGCAAGCGGGTAGGTGAAATCTCCGCAAGCTACGAGCTGCGGGCCTCGCTTCCGGAGGAAGAAGCGGTACGCAAGGTTGTGACGATATTCCGCGAGCTGCGCAGCGGCATGACGCTGGACGGCAAGGAGAAAGTCAAGGGGCCGAGCGGTGTCATATCGACGGCGGAAGCCATCTCCCTGCTAACGGGCAGCATGGCTCTTGCCGGCAGCTTCGGAAACGGGCACATCAGCGAGGAGGATATTGCCGCGGGCTTGCAGGGCGCTATTGTTAAGGATGAAGAAAAAGATCGACTGGTATGGAAAGAGTATTTGGAAAATGTGATGAAAAAGCGGGGAGCGACATGGCGAAATCTGTACTACGCGTGCTCGGAGATGAACAACTGAGCCGCGATCAAGGGTTTCATGTATTCGGCATCAGACATTTATCTCCGGCCGGCGCCTATCACTTGCTTGCCTTTCTTGACGAAATCCAACCGACGGCCGTATTGATAGAGGGACCGGGGGATGCGACGGAGTTCATTGCCGAAATCACTTCGCAGGGCGTCGTTCCTCCTGTAGCGATTCTCGCCTATACGGACCAGCTTCCGGTACGGACTTTGTTGTACCCTTATGCGGAATACTCTCCCGAATACCAGGCTTTTCAATGGGCTAATCGTAACGGTGCCTTGGCGTCGTTCATCGATCTGCCGACAGCACAAAGTCTGGCATTGCACGAGACGAAGCGAAACGGGGGACTCTCGGATCAAGAAGGCGCTGGTGACGAGGAGCATAACCAAAGAGACCGCTATTCGGAAGGCTCCGATGCCCTACAGACTTATTGGCAGCAGCAGAGAACGCTTTATCAGCGTGTAACCGAGTTATCCGGAGAACCGGATTACGAGGCTTATTGGGAGCGTCATTTTGAGCATAGCTTGACGAAGGGTGCCTATCGTTCGGGAATACACCGGTTTTCCGAACAAATAAGGGAGCTGACGGAACAGCAGGAATGGCAGCTGGCCCCACAGGAAGCAGCCTACAATGAGATCCGTGAATCGTACATGCGGAGGAACATTCAGAAGGCCATTCTGGCAGGTCACGATCCGGAGCGGATCGTCGTCGTAACCGGTGCTCACCATGCTTCGGCTATGGATTTGCGCCTGCCTCTGATGACCGATGCGGAGCTTAAGGCGCTGCCCAAAGCAAAGACAAAGCTTACCTTAATGCCCTATTCCTATTACAAGCTGTCCACACATTCCGGATACGGTGCGGGCAATCAAGCCCCGGCCTATTTCGAGCTGTTCTGGAGGTGCCTGCTGGCGGAGGATCTAGGTCGGCTGCCGTCGTTGTATTTCTCCGAGGTTGCCGCTCACTTGCGGGCTCACGGCACCTATCGCTCCACAGCCTCTCTTATTGAGGCTGTGCGGCTGGCAGAGGCGCTTGCAGCGCTTCATGACGGCAATCATCCTACATGGAGGGATCTGCAGGATGCGGCCGTCGTCTGCTTGGGCTATGGGGAGCTGTCTACCATCTCGGAGGCTTTGGCAAGGACCAATGTAGGAACGGCCATCGGGCAGCTGCCGGAGGGCGTCAGCCAGACTCCGGTTCAGGATGATTTAAACCGAGAGCTGAAGCGGCTCAAGCTGGAGAAGTACAGGACAACGGTTGCCGCTACGCTGGAGCTGGATCTGCGGGAAAATCGCAGAGTAAAGTCGGAGGAGGCTGCCTTCCTGGATCTGAACCGTTCGGTGCTGCTGCACCGGCTGCAGCTCCTTGGCATAGATTTTGCCAAGAAGCAGCGTGTTCAGCAGAACTCTGCAACGTGGGCGGAGAATTGGACGCTGCAATGGACTCCGGAGGCGGAAATTCAAGCGGTCGAGTCCACATTAAAGGGAGAGACGATCGAGCTGGCTGCGGCTTATGTGCTCAAGGAGCGGCTTGACGCGTGTACGGACATCGCCGAAGCCTCCAGGATCATCCGGGCGGCGTGCGAATGCGCCCTTATGCCGCTGATGGAGCAGGCAAAAGCTGCGCTGCAAGGTTTGGCAGTAGAGGCGGGAAGCTTCGAGCAGATTGCGGCTTCCGCCTACGAGCTGTCTGTTCTGATCGGCTACGGTTCCATCCGCCGGATCGAGACGGCAGCCCTCGTACCGCTGCTTGGCCAGCTGTTCCTGCGTGGGACGCTTCTTTTGCTGAGCGCTGCTTCCTGCAATGATGATGCTGCCCGAGGTGTGGCGGAAGCGATTCAGCTGATGCACGGCATAGCACAGGAGCATTACAACGATGTGGACGATGCGTTATGGCAGACCAAGCTTCAGGAGCTGGCTTCGCGTGATGACCGGAATGCGAAGCTGTCGGGATTTGCCTTTGCCATCCTGCTGGAGCAAAGCAAGCTTCAAGAGGAGCAAGTGGCCCAGGAAGTGTCGCGCCGCCTATCGCCGGGCATTCCTGTAGATCTCGGAGCCGGCTGGTTTGAGGGACTATCCATGCGCAACCGCTATGCGCTCCTTTCCCGGGCGGTCTTGTGGAAGCAGCTTGACTTATACATCAAGCAGCTGGATCAGCAAGCCTTCAAGCGTTCCCTTGTGTTCCTCCGAAGGGCGTTCGGGGCCTTCGAGCCAAGGGAAAAAGCCGCCGTCGCAGAGATGATGGGCGATCTGTGGGGGTTGGATGCCAACGCAGTAGGCGCAACCTTGCAGCAGCCATTGAGCGAGGAAGAAAGGGAGATGCTGCATGAGCTTAATGATTATGATTTCGGAGATCTATAGCCTATGACAAACATGGAGATAATCGGACATGAGCAGCTGAAACGATGGCGTCTCATCCTGGGCGCCGAATCCGAAGAAAAGCTTCAGTCCTTCGGTTCGGGCGGCCGTCTGCTGGATGAGGAAACGGCGCTGATGGATGAAGCTCTCGCAGCCATATACGATGATACCTACAGCAATGAGAACGGAAACGGCGCGGGAAATCCGCGCAAGCAGGCAGGGCTTGGTCCCTCCGCCCCCAAGCTGGCCAAATGGCTGGGGGATATCCGCACCTTTTTCCCGCCGGATATCGTTTCGGTCATTCAGGCGGATGCGATTGAACGTAAAGGCTTAAAGCAGCTGCTGTTCGAGCCTGAACTGCTGGCGCAAGTAAAACCGGACATTCAGATGGTCGCGACATTAATGGCACTCAAAGGCAAAATACCGGAGAGAACCAAGGAAACGGCAAGGCAGCTGGTCAAAGCCGTCGTGGAGGAAATTGTCCGCCGGCTTTCCGAGGATTTGCGCAGAGCCGTTACCGGGGCACTGAACCGGAGGCGGCATTCCCCTCTGCCTTCCGCCACCGGTCTGGATTGGAATACGACGATCCGCAAAAATTTGCGGCATTACGATCAGGAGCGCAAGCTGCTCATTCCGGAAAAGGTCTATTTCTTTGATCGTGCGCGGCGCAGCAAGGAATGGACCGTTATTCTGGATATTGATCAGAGCGGCTCCATGGCCGGGTCGGTCATTTACGCCTCGATAATCGGCTCCATCTTTGCAAGCATGCCCGCATTGGACACCCGCGTGGTTGCTTTTGATACGGAGGTTGTCGATTTAAGCGAGCAATGTGCGAATGACCCGGTCGATATGCTGTTCGGTATCCAGCTCGGGGGAGGCACGGACATCAACAAGTCTATTGCCTATTGTGAAGCCTTCATCACAGAGCCGAAAAAAACGATGTTCATTCTCGTCTCCGATCTTTATGAAGGCGGCAACCGATCCGAAATGATTCGCAGACTCGTCGATATGCACCAGGCTGGGGTTAAGACCCTCTGCTTGCTGGCCTTGTCAGACGAAGGGGCTCCCTCTTATGACGATGCAGTGGCGAAGAAGCTGGCCCAATACGGTATTCCTTGCTTCGGCTGCTCGCCGGAGAAGCTGCCCGAGCTGATTGAAGGGGCTCTGAAAGGACTCGATCTTACAGCCATTGCAGATCGCGTTAAGCAAGGATAAGATTCATGATAAACACCTCGGGATGACCGGGGTGTTTTTGACATCTTCCATACCCGCAGGAACACTTATAAAACCTGAGCATAGGACCAAATCATGTGAGTTTTAACTATATTTTCCCGTTTCCCTTTGTGATACATTGAGTCCGACGGAGGTGATGAAGCGTTACCAAACAAATGAACCTGTTTTAGAATTTATATGAACAAAGGACGGTGAGTTTATGAAGCTTGCAACCAAAAGATGGGCTGCCATGTTCCTGATTATGGGTCTCCTTATAACTATGCTTCCTGTGACGGGGATGGCGGCGGACGCCAAATTCAGCATCCCCGCTTCGGCAGTAAGCGCTAGCGCAGATGACGGCAATGTCCCGGGGAATACGGTTGACGGGAATTTGAACACACGCTGGTCGGCAAGCGGGGATGGCCAATGGATTCAATTTGACTTGGGCTCCAACAAAAAAGCAGCTTATATCAAAATTGCATTTTTGAATGGCAGCACGCGGACTTCCACGTTTGATATCCAAACTTCTACAAACAATTCAAGCTTTACAACCGTTAAAGCCAATGTTATGAGTGCGTTGGCCGACGGCTTGCAGACGTTTGATTTCCCCGATGTCGATCCGGTTCGTTATGTGCGCATCGTCGGTCACGGGAACTCCCTGAATGCCTGGAACAGCTACACGGAGGTAGAGATTTACGGGGATTCCTCTTCCGCAGGCAGCGGGACTGTAGTGAATGTTACGAATGCAGCTGAACTGAACGCGGCCATTACCGCTGCAAAAGCAGGGACCACGATTGTACTGGCCAACGGAACTTACACGGGTCCTTTTTCAATCAGCAGTAAGAATGGGACCGCATCAAGCCCTATTGTAATCAAAGCAGCGAACCAAGGGCAGGCCGTTATCGCTGGCACTGGAGGCTTCAAGCTAAGCGGTTCGTCCTACATGACGATAGAAGGAATGAAATTTACCAATTCGGGAACCGCCATTTCGTTGTCCGCTTCCAGCAATGTCCGTATCACGCGCAATAAGCTGGCTCTTGCCGACAATACCTCGGCAACCAAGTGGATCGTGCTGAACGGTGCGGGCAGCAATAATAACCGTATCGATCATAATGAATTCGGTCCAAGACATGATCTCGGCCAAATGATTTCAATCGACGGAGTGAACGGTCAGGTAGCCCAATACAACACGATTGAGTACAATTACTTCCATGATGCGGACCCGCAGACGGAGAATGGCGGCGAAACGATCCGCGTAGGCTTATCCGGCTTGTCCATGTCGGACGGGTTCAATACGATTCAATACAATTTATTCGTCAGCCTGGACAGCGATCCGGAAGTCATCTCGGTGAAGAGCAAAAACAACACGGTACGCTACAATACATTCCGTATTAACAAAGCTCAGGTTACCGCAAGGCATGGGCATAATGACAGCTTCTACGGGAACTTTTTCTTCGGCGATGGGGCTAAGGCGGGAGTAGGCGGTTTTCGAATATATGGCAATGATCACAAGATCTACAACAACTATTTCGAGAAGCTGACTCAAGCAGCCATCAATATCGACGGCGGAGATTTCGATGCGGGACCGAACGGCGACAATTATACGAGCACGGATTTAACCAAGCACTGGAGAGCGTATCGCGTCCAAGTAACCAATAACACTGTCGTGGATAGCAAAGCCAGCAGCATTGCCGTCGGTTTAAGCTATACGTACGCCCCTGTGGACAGCCGAATTGCCAACAATATAGCTAAGGGTTCGGCAGGCCCGCTTTATAATGAAGCCAAAACCTCGAATACGGTATTCGAAGGCAATATCGGTTATGGCGCTTCGTTGGATAATGTGTCCAGAACGTCATCCGAAATCAAAAATATCGATCCTCTGTTCGCCGTATCAGGAGGTCTGCAAAAGCTGACATCCGCAAGTCCCGCCATCAATGCAGCCGTCGGCTCCTATCCTTACGTTACCGACGATATGGATGGGCAGACGCGGTCGGTCAACGATATCGGGGCGGACGAATATTCGACCTCGAGCGTTGTAAGAAAGCCATTAACCACGGCAGACGTAGGGCCTGCAGCACCTTAATAAGAATGAAGTAAATAGGTAAAGCTGTCTCATTGTTCATCAGTTGATGGATGAGGCAGCTTTATTATTTTTTTACGGCTTTGCCAATTCATTTGGTGACAAATAGACCTTTACCGCCCCCTTTTCACAAAATCGTCTTGACAACGAGGGCCTCTTGCATCATATATATTGTTATATACTGGGAATCGCTTCCTCCGATACATCAGGCATTTACACAAGGAACAGGGCTTGCAATGCGATAATGTAAAGATTAGCGTAATTTATCTGATAAGGGAGAATGCATGATGAGCTTAAGCCGTTTTATCGGGGTGATTACCCCTTATTTGGATGGAAGCTTATACGGAGGATTTTTATACGAACTAAATCGGATCGTCATCGAACGCGGGTATAGACTTCTCGTAATGAAAACTCCAAAAACGAATAGTGATTACTCCATCCCGTTGGCTACTGTACATGCGGCCGCATGGATTGTTTTCGATTACAGCTTGAACGAAAACATTGTCAATGAGCTTAAACGGCTGAACCGGCCGATTGTAGGAATTAACCACCATTCCGTGCATTATCCCAGCATCCATTTTGCCAATGAGGAAGGGATGGAGCTTGCCATAGAGCATCTGTTTCAGCATGGGCATCGTCGGATCGCTTTTGTCGGCAATATGATGAACCTGTCCACCAAAAAACGATACTCAGGCTATGTAAACGCTTCCGAACGGCTCGGAATTCCGTTGGATCCCAACTTGCTGGTCGTCATTGGAAACGATGCTCAATCGGGAGGGTACCATGTGGCCGATATGATTGTGAAAGGAGAGCTTGATTGTACGGCTGTCGTTTCCAATAATGATATAACGGCTATAGCTCTAATCGATAGGCTCAAAAAGGAAGGCTACCGAATCCCCGAGGATATTGCGGTGATGGGATATGACTATAATCCCTTGGCGGAGCATACGGACCCTGCCGTTTCTACCGTCAAGCCGCCGCTGGCGGATACGGCGAAACGTTCTATGGATCTGCTGGAAGAGGGGATGGTAACGGGATTGATGCAGACAGAGCATATCCGTATGCAGATGACCCTTCTCCCGAGAGGATCGTGCGGCTGCAGTCATGAGAATGCGAACGGGTCCGGAGATCAAGGAAAGCTGTTTCACTCCTATCAGCTATTGAACCAAAGCATGTCCGCCAACCGGACTATCCATTACTTATCTTATCGGGATGCTACGAAGCTGAACAACTTGTCATGGATGCACTCTTTACAATGCATATGGGGATGCTACGGCCAGTGGTTCAATGAGCCTTCGGAGCGCGGAAGAATGTATGTCAAGCACTATTATACCAAGGACGATATAGCTGTTCCGGCTGAAGAAGTTGTATGCTCACCTATGGAATTTCCTCCGCTTCATTGCATACCTAAGGAATTGCTCGATGATCCCGGTAATATCATATCGATCCATCCGGTAATTCCTAATGAACGGGATTGGGGAGTTATGGCTATGCTCCATCCGATTGATGAAAGCTGGTCTTATTTCAAAAGCGATACGATCACCTATTCGATGCACCGGTTGGCAACCGCATGGGAAAAAGAAGACCTTCTTGCTCAGCTTCGCAAAACGAACCATATGCTGGAGGCCGTCTCCAAGGCAGCCATGGACGCCATCTTCGAATGGTCCGTAGAGGAAAAGCGGTTCTTATGGTCCGAGCGCGTAAATGAATTTTTTCAACGCCCGCCAGTGACCGATGCGGATTTACTGTCCCTGGTTCACCCGGAGGATAGAGCGGCCGTACAAGCCGCATTGTTCGACCAAGCTCAGATGGAACAGCCGATTCGGTTAGAATATCGGATAAAGCAGCCCGACGGCAATTACTTATGGGTGGAGTGCAACGGGCAAATCATCCGGGATTTGGAGGAACAAAGGGTCCGTCTGATAGGCTCCATAAGGGATATCAGCGAAAGAAAGGGCGCGGAGGAGCTGTTGAGGAGATCCGAGAAGCTGTCCGTGATCGGTCAGCTTGCAGCCGGCGTCGCTCATGAGATCAGAAATCCCCTGACATGCTTGAAGGGCTTTACGCAGCTGTTGAAGACAAGGTATCAGGAGAAAAACATTCCTTATATTGATATTATGGAAAGCGAATTAGACCGGATCAACTTTATTGTTACCGAGTTTATGTCGCTTGCCAAACCGCACCTAAGCCATTTCAGTCTCAAAGATATAGCGCACATTATTACCAGCGTTGTATCTATTCTGGAGACTCAGGCGATTCTTACAGGAGTGCAGATCATAACACGTTTTGAATCGGAGCTGCCTCCCATCTTATGCGAAGAAAATCAGTTAAAGCAGCTTTTTGTAAATCTGCTGAAAAATGCGATTGAAGCTATGCCTAAGGGCGGAAATGTGTACGTAGACGTTGCTTTGGGGAATGCCAATGCACTGCGTGTGCAGGTCAAGGATGAAGGTCACGGTATATCGTCCGAGATTATACAAAAGGTAGGCGAGCCGTTTTTTACGACCAAGGAAAAAGGTACGGGACTGGGACTTATGATCTCCCACCGAATCGTAGAAGCCCACGGGGGTACGATGAATATAGGAAGCAGCAGTGAGGGAACGGTTGTAGAAATCATGCTGCCGCTCTACATGTCTTCACCAACGGCTGAAGCTTCATCTTCGGGGTTCATATATCAATAGCATGGGATCTTTCGAGACGGCGGAAAAAATTTTAAGGTTAATGTAAGCATTAGATCAACATGGTGAAAGGTTGAGTGGATATACTACACAGGAAATTGAAATAAGGGAGTAGTTACCTGTGAACACTGTGAATCCATCCATCACTCAACAAGAAAGAATCGCCGCCTTAGATATGATCCGCGGTCTGGCTTTGTTTGGCATTTTGTTTATCAACGCCGGGGCATATAAAGTTATAGTTGAAGGGACCCCAATGCCTGATTATACCGGTCTTAATGGTATAATTAGTTCCCTGATTGATATTTTTGTAGAAAAAAAGTTTTTTTCCATGTTTTCTTTTTTATTCGGCGCAGGCTTTTATATTTTCGCTTCACGTGCCGAAAGCCGCGGGGATAAGCCTCGTTTGCGTTTTGCCAGACGTCTGCTGGCACTATTTCTTCTTGGCGTCATCCATTTTTTGTTTTTTTGGGGCTCCATCCTTGCTGTTTATGCCGTTATCAGCTTTCTTCTGATCCCATTTTATCGGGTCAAAGCTTCAACTACAGCCAGATGGCTTGGCGCGTTAATCTTTATTCATATCATTTCCCTCTTGTTAGACATTTTTTCGCCCGAAATAAGAGGATTCTCGCAAGTGACTGCATTTGCCGGGAATGATGCCGCAGCCATTTTCATAATGTTTCTATCAGGCTTTCTGGCAGCAAAAGCACGATGGATCAGCCGTCCGAATGATTTCTCAAAGCAAATGCGAACCGTCCGGCTGGTCTCACTGCCATGCTTTATCGGAATCTCCATCTGGACATGGTACGCGTCACAAGGGCATGATCCGCATATGGACAATATCATAGCTTTAGGCGCCATACCGGCAGCGTACTTTTACTTAGCGAGCTTATTTCAGCTGTTACAGCATGATAGGATCGCGAAATATTTTCGGCCTATTGCCCGTGTGGGTCAAATGGCATTGACTAATTATTGGGCTCAAAGCTTTATAGGATTAGCGATGATCTCTCTCATGAATCTAGAGACGGTATCTCCCGTTCATATTGTTATCATTTCGGTACTAACGTTTACGATTCAAATCTTGTATAGCGTGGTTTGGTTTCAATTTTTTCCGATGGGACCGTTGGAGAAAGTATGGCGGTTTATGACCTATGGCAGGAAGCCGCTTCATAGAGAACATCATAACGAAGCGGTATCATAGCAGAAGAACCCCTTAAGGTGACCTACATCAATTTTTATATATTTAATAGCTTGACGATGAAAGGACATATCCTCCCCGGTAAAAAGACGGCAGCATATCATTCCTGCTGCATTTTAGGCCATACTCGAGCTATAATACCGCGTCAACCTAAATGGGCTTCGCCATAACACGGCGAAGCCCGTTTTACTTCCTGACTATGCAGTTCAATAAAATAAATCCGCATTTTGCTGCCGGTATTTCAGCGGCGTCGTTTTCGTGAGCAGCTTGAATTTGCGAATAAAATTGTTGACGTTATTAAACCCGACCTGCTCGGATATTTCATGAACAGGTTCATCCGTCTGCACAAGCAGCATGCGTGCCTTCGCAATCCTCAATTTCAGCAAATATTCATACGGAGTGAGTCCCGTCTGGCGCTTGAAGGTCCGGATGAAGGCGTAGGTGGTCAAATGGTTCCTTGCAGCCATGTCATGAACCGATACATCCTCGTTATAATGAAGGTCCATATACGTTATCGTTTCGGCGATTGCTTTGGCCGAAGTGCTGGACAGCTTCAGGGTATCGTGAGTATATTTCTCCTCGCTCAGAGCGGTCAGCGCTCCGCACAGCGCTTCGGCCATCTTAAGGTCAGCCGTAGGCGCATTGCGGTTGACCTGCTTCAGCACCGTATCCATATGGGCCTCAACGGAACCGGGCTTTTGTAATGCAATCGTCTGAAACTTGCCCTCATTGATGAGCGCTTCGTAGTGAATTCCTGCCGATTCCTCAAACCGGACCCATTTGATCTCCCAGCTATCCCCGACACATTCATAAATATGAGGTTCATTGCAATCGAGCAAAAAAGCATGGCCTTCCGTCACCTGGAACTTTTGTCCGCGGAACGTCACTGTACCTCGGCCTGCCAGCGTCAAAATCAGAATCCGGTAGTTGAGCCCCTGCCTTTGGACCCTGTACCCCGGCAGGCAGTGATAATGCCCGCAAGCGACGATGCGAAAAGGAAGCCGCTGGCTCTGAGGATCCGGCAGATGCAGGAGATGGACAGAGCTCGGGCTGATAATGTCATTGATAATATTGTTCATGGAGCTCATAAATACGACCTCAATTTTTATATATTTTCAGTTGATTATTGGCGATGTAATCCCATCGTACCACCCATATAATAAAAATAAAAGCACCACTATGAATCTCCGCGGAGGATCTTGCAAATGAGCATAGCGAAGAACGACCTGGAATTATTCGAATTGATGAAACGGGACCTGTACACACCGGTTATCGGAGATATTTTGGATGATTTAGGCAAATATCATCAAATTCTTGCTCCGGCAATTCAGCCGATGAAAGAGCATATGGTGTTGGCGGGACGCGCCATGCCGGCCGTCATGATTGACGTGTACGGCAGGCAGGAGAAGCCCTTCGGGTTATTGACCGAAGCGCTGGATCAGCTGGAGCCGGGAGATGTGTATATTGCGAGCGGCGGGGACATGCGCTGCGCGTATTGGGGAGAGATACTGACCGCAACGGCCAAGACCCGCGGTGCGGCGGGAGCCATCGTGAACGGCTATCACCGGGACACGCCCAAGGTGCTGGAGCAGAACTGGCCCGTATTCTCGCGGGGACGATTCGCTCAGGATTCCTCGGTACGCACCAAGGTTGTCGATTACCGCTGCCCTATCGAAATCAGCGGGGTCTGGATCCAGCCCGGTGATCTGATCTTTGCCGATCTCGATGGCGTCGTCGTCATTCCGGCGGAGCTGGAGGCCGAGGTGATCGAACGGTCTCTTGAAAAGGCGAGAGGAGAGAAGCTGGTGCGCAAGGAAATCGAAGCGGGATTGTCCAGTACAGCAGCATTTGCCAAATACGGAATTTTATAATCCGGGAAGCGAGGGATAGCAGGATGAGCGACAAGTTCCGTCAAGCCAGCTTTCATATCCATCCGGACGATAATGTAAGCGTCGCTTTATCCGATCTGGAGCCGGGGGAGATAGCCGTTTACGGACCCGGGGGAACCGCCATCGGATTCGCCGGGGAGCCGGTCAAGCAAGGACATAAGCTGGCGCAGCGCCATATTGACGAAGGCGAAGCGGTCATAAAATATGGGGTTGCCATTGGACTCGCCATTCGCGATATTCAAGCCGGAGAATGGGTGCATCTGCATAATTGCAAAAGCTTCCACGATACGCGCTCCTCTACTCTTGATGTCAAGTCGGGAGCACCTACGGATATGGAGTATCGCTAGGGCAATTCTTATCCAGTGTGTTAAATGTTGTGGAATGAGGTGGTCTCGGTGGCAGAAGATTCGTTTCCTTCCTGGAAGGGCTATCTTCGCAAAAACGGCTCCAAAGGGATTCGAAATAAAGTGCTGGTGATGTACACGGTGGAATGCTCTTCCTTCGTCGCCAAGGAGATCGGCAGCCACTTCAAACATTCCGAAATCGACGTCGATGTCGTAGGCTTCGCCGGCTGTACGGACAACGAGTACGCGCTAAGGATGATGATTGCGCTAATTCGGCATCCGAACGTAGGCGCAGTGTTGACCGTCGGACTTGGCTGCGAATATTTGCAGGCTAAGAGCTTGGCCGAGATCGCGCTGAAGGAAGGCAAGCCGGCTGCATGGATGCTGATCCAGGAGCGAGGCGGCACGATGAAGACGATCGAGGACGGCAAGAACGCGGTTAAACAGCTGCATGGGCAGCTGGAGCGGGAAACGGTGATCGTCAAGATGAACCTGAGCGAACTGGTCATCGGCGCAGAATGCGGCGGCTCGGACTATACATCCGGACTTGCAGGCAATGTGGTTGTAGGCCGCTTGTTCGACCTGCTCGTCACTTCAGGAGGGACTGCCATCTTCGAGGAAATCGTTGAAGCGATTGGATTGAAGTCTATTTTGCTCGCCCGGGCAGCGAACGAGGAGGTTAGAAGCGCACTGGAGGCGACTTACGACAAGATGCTCGATTACTGCAAAAGCGTTCGGCAGTATTCGGTGTCGCCGGGCAATTTTGCCGGAGGGCTGACGACCATTGAAGAGAAAAGCATGGGCGCCTTCGTCAAAAGCGGCTCCAAGCCGATCGAAGGCGTGCTCCGCGTATCGCAAACTCCGCCGCATCCCGGACTATGGCTGCTGGATAGTACGCCGGACCCGCATTTCATGGGCTTCGGCTACACGAATCCGAACGATAATGAAGGGCTGATGGACCTCATCTGCAGCGGCTCCCACCTCGTCTTTCTCGTCACAGGCAGAGGCACCGTCGTCGGCAGCGCCGTCGCTCCGGTACTTAAAATTACGGGCAATGAGAAGACCTACCGCAAAATGTCCGATGATCTGGATTTCTGCTCCGGTGCGGCATTAACCGGCGAGAAGACGATGGACACGCTTGCTTCAGAGCTGCTCGAGCTTGTCGTTCAGACCTGCGCAGGGCGATTGACCCAAGCGGAGAAGCTTCATCATAAGGAATATTACATCCCGTACAAATATCAAACCACAGGGACGAATTGTGAGGGATAACGATATGAAAACCGTGAATGAAATATTTAGTCTTGCGGGCGAACGCGCGCTTATTACCGGGGGAGCAACCGGACTCGGCCTGGCCATGAGCCAATGCTTTCAAGCCGCCGGGGCGGAGGTCATCATGGTCGGCTCAGGCTGCGGGGAGGAACGGACAAAGCTCGCTGAAGCCATGGGCGAAGGGGTGTATTACCGCTCGTTCGATGTAGCGGATACGAAGCGGACCGAACTGTTCATACAAGAAGTCGAGGAGACTATCGGGCCTGTTTCGATCCTGGTCAACAATGCAGGCAACCATTGCAAGAAGCCGATCGAGGAGACGACGGACGAAGACTTTCAGGCTGTGATGGACGTCCACCTGCTCGGAGCGTTCTCTCTCTGCCGCGCCTTGGTACCCCGCATGAGGCAGAGAAACAAAGGAAATATTATCTTCCAGGCCTCCATGACCTCGTTCATAGGACAACCCCATGTGATAGCCTATGCGAGCGCCAAATCCGCTTATCTCGGTATGGTGCGGACACTGGCCTCCGAGACGTCCGCATACGGCATCCGGGTGAACGGCATCGCCCCCGGCTGGATCGAATCTGCGATGCTTCGCAAAGCATTGGACGGAGACGAGCCGCGAACGCAAAAAATACTCGGCCGCACGCCTATGAAAACATTCGGCGAGCCTCATGATATTGGCTGGGCCGCCGTCTATTTGGCCTCGCCGGCAGCCTCATTCGTCAATGGCGCCGTGCTGCCTGTAGACGGAGGCGCCCTCATCGGATTTTAGACTCGAGCAACGGATGTCGCAGCTATAGCAAACCGTCCAGGCCAAGGCCCGGACGGTATTTTTTTATCGAAACTCACTTCTTCACTTCCGAAGAACCAGCCTCCCGGGCGATTTTGGGACGATAGTGCAGCGGAGAAACGCCGGTCCAGCGCTTGAACTGCCGGCTGAAGTGGCTTTGTGAGGCAAACCCGAGCTGCTCCGAGATCATCTGGATTTTCAAATCGGTGTGAATCAATAAATATTTCGCCTGCTGCAATTTTTTGTTCGTCATATATTGCCTGGGAGAAACATTGTACACTTTTGTAAACAGCTTGTGACACTGCACCCGGCTTAAGCAAAGCTGTCTGGCAATCTTGGCAATAGAAATATCGGGCAAATGAAAATGCTCCGATATATATTTCTCGATCCGATGAGCGGTTTCTACTTCATAGATGGAATTTTCTTGTTGTGCCGACCGCGACGGCCCGGATTCAAGAAGCTGCAGCTCAATAATTTCACATAGGATCATCAGGATTACGGCCTGCATGCGAAGCCTTTCTTTCACGAGAACGGTGCTCTCCAATTCCTTCGAGCAGCCGGTATCCGATGACTCGGCCAGAAGGTTATTCATAATCAATTCATCTATATTATCGAGCTGCCGGGCCAGCCCTGACCGCGGAATTTGACGGTTATTCCATTTTTGGATAGGCTGAGCATGGAACCACTGCCGAAGATCCAGATCATCTATGTCAAAATGAAAGGAAAGATAGATATAGTTATCCGGGCCGTTATTCACCACATGATGTCGCATCCCGGGCGGAATGATGAGCCAATCACCGCTGCCGAACGGGATGGCGTTCCCTTCGACATATTGAACGGCGCTGCCGTCATAGCAGTACAAGATCTCAAACATTTTATGATAATGATCACGATAGCTCCAGCCGGGTTCCGCCACTCGAAAATGGAAGCCTACTAGCTGCAATGTGCTGGAAACGTTTGGAAAACTGACCTTGTATGCCAAAGAAATATCCTCCCTCTAGTGAGTAATTGCAACTACACCATATTTGTATTATAGCAAGAGAGTCTACCCAATTCATAAATGAGTTACATTTGGTCAAAAAAAGGAATGAAAACGTCATATCAAATCATAGAAAGAGACCGCATAATAAAAGAAGCATTAGAACGACAGCAAAAGAAAGCTTTGTGTATAGTTTGTTCATTTATTAAACAAAGGCAATTAGCTTGATTTGAGGATTATCAATAGACTAAAGGGGAGATTCTTATGAAAAAAGCTCTGAAAAGCGGAATTAGCGTAGCGGTCTGTGCTTTTGTTGCAGCCGGCTGCAGCGGTGGGGTTAAGGATAGCGGCAAAGAGAACGTAAAGGCTGATACGGTCGATCTGAATGCGCCGATTGAAATTACTATGACTTCAAGTGCAGGAACCGCCTCAGACAGCTTTAATGCAAGTGTGACCAGCTACCTTCAGAAAAAATTTCCGAACTGGAAATTCAATTATATTCAAAAAGGGCCCGGTTCCTCCATCCAGGAGCTTGTGACTGCCGGAACCTCGGTAGACCTCATCTTCGAAGCGCAGACAGGCGTGATTGACGGATTAATAGCCCCGGGGCTGCAGACTGATATTTCCGATTTGGTCAAAAAAAATAATATTGATTTGAGCCGGTTCGAGCCTGTTTCCATCGATGCCATGAAATCGCTTGCGAACGGGGGGTTATACGGGCTTCCGATTAGCATGATGGGGATTGTCACCTTCTATAATAAGGACATATTCGATAAATTCGGCATCCCTTATCCGAAGGACGGCATGACCTGGGATGAAACTATCGACCTCGGCAGGAAGCTCACGCGGATGGAGGATGGCGTATCCTATATTGGCCTGGCGGCTTCTACCGGCCATGTCTTAAAGCTGAACCCGTTCTCGATTCCCTACGTGGATGCCGACTCCAGCAAATCGACCTACGGTAATGACAAATGGAAAATCGTGATGGATACGATATTTAAAGGCGAGTCGACGGACCCTCTGTTCATCGAGTATATGAAGGGCAATAACAACAAGGTTCCTGCAAAGGACGAATTTTTGAAAAAGAAAAATTTGGCCATGTACGTTTATTTTTCCGACCTGGTTGCGGACGGCCTGGCTCCATCCGTTAACTTCGACATGGTATCCGCACCGACCTTCAAGGAGCTTCCGGGAGTAGGCTTCCAGCCGTACCCGACTTACGTGAACTTGTCGTCCGCTTCGAAGAACAAAGAGGCGGCAATGGAAGTCATCAAATATTTGGTGTCTGACGAATATCAGGCGGCACGTGCCAAATTAGGCTACATTACACCGCTTAAGGATGATGCTATCCGCAAATCAATGGGCAGCGAATACCCGAAAAAGCTGAACTGGAATGCGGTATTTTACAATAAATATCCCGAAGTTCCGAAGAAAGGCAAGTTCGATTCCATTGGCGAGAAACCGCTGACCGACAATATTCCGGGTTATATCATGGGGGGCTTGGATACGAATACGGTGCTTCGCCAGGCGGAAGAAACGGCGAACAAGGCGATCGAGGCGGAGCAAAAGAAATAATAGACGTGCCGGTGAGCTACACCGCTGAAATGACGAAAATGCAAAGGGGCAGCAGCCTGTGACAACCAAGACAGAACCATTAGCGAAGAAGTTTTATTTCGGAAAGTCAAATAAAGCCGGATACATTAGAGTTACCTGCAACGAAAACAACGGCGTACCTCTGTACAGTAAGGAAACGTCCTTCGGCTTTCTTCTTCAAACCTGTGCCTTTCCCCCGAGGGAGGTGCATACAAGCTCTATCATTTCTACGGAAGAGGGCTTTATCCTGACGGAAACGGACTTTTACTATGAGCCGGGCCATGAGAACGACAACTTCAACCATTACGGCATGGCCTTCCGAATCGATGTTCCAGCCGGGGCCTACGAGATTTATGTTAAGACCGCGTCCGAGCTTGCGGATACGATGGTCTCTGTTTCCGGGCTGCAAGCCAGCCGTATCCTGGATAGCGGTTATTGGGACGCAGCCAGACTTATACCGGTCAATACCTATGCCCGGACCGGTCCAAGGGAGTGGAGCTTCCGATTCGTAACCGGCCTGCCCTACCTCGATATTGAAATTGAACCGAAATACTCCGGTATTCCCGTCGGCGTTGAGGAGATTGTCATCAGCCCGATTGCTCCTCAGCCGAGAGAGGAAGGCAGCCTTCCTACCCTTTTCCTGCTAGGGGATTCCACCGTCAAGTCCTATACGTTCGATGAAGCACCGATGTGCGGCTGGGGCCAAGTGATAGGCCGGCTGTTTGACCGGGACCAAGTTACCGTAATCAACTATTCCATGGGCGGACGGTCGTTCAAAAATGCCTATGCCGAGGGCCGGCTCAACGATCTCTTGATGACGGGGTGTCAGGGAGACCATGTGCTGATACAGTTTGGCCATAACGATGAGAGGGAGGACGAATATCGCCGCTATGGCAGAGGCTCCACAGAGTCTATGTACAGAACCTATATCGAGCATGTGTATGTTCCGGCTATTCGTGCCAGAGGGATGATCCCCGTATTGGTTACGCCTCCTTCCAGAGTTCTTGGCAGCGCAGCGGCAGGGCACCGGTACACGAACTCCTTTCGAGCGCGAAAATTTCCTGAGCTGATGAAGGCATTGGGTCAAAAGCTGGGAATTACCGTTATCGACCTGAACTCCGAAAGTATTCATTATTACAACCAGATCGGAGTCGAAGCAACGACAGCCCTATTTATGTCCATAGAGGCAGGGGAAACACCCGGTAAGACCAATGACGGCAGCTATGCCAATGGACATCCGGCCAATAAGATAGACGGAACGCATTATAAGGAAGCGTTGGCCAAAACGTTCGCACAAATCATCGCCACTCAAATGGTAAAATTGGGTGAGGCGGGTGATCCAACGGCTTTAGAGCTTGCCTCCTATTTGAGGAAGGACGTTGCCGCCGCTGCCGCTTTCGAGGATTGGGAGCCGATTTTTCCTGAATTGGCAAGGGACACCAGGGCTGGAGAAACAGCCTATTACCGGAATCAGATCGAGAAAATGCTGCAGCTCGGCGTCATGAATAAAGATCATAACGGTCATTTTCATCCCCATAGGATGATGTCTACAGAGGAATTTATTACGGCCCTATCGCGAATCATGAATATCCAGCCAGCAGCGATGCAGGGATATCCTCGCGGGGATTTGACCCGTGAACTGATGGCCGCTATATTATTTGATGCATATCATGCTAAGTTCACCGAGAAGCCGAAATATATGACGGATTACAACGGCAAACCCTCCGGACCCGCCGACCGTCATCATGATCCTAATCTCGATTCGGGTAATACGGACGTCACCTACGATCCCATGATCAGCTATGAACAGCTGACGGATACCGGTGGCATTGCTCCGAATATCGCGGACAAAGTGAAGAAGGCTTATGAGCTGGGTCTCATCCGATCGGAGAAGGGAATAACTCGAGGAAAGGTCAGCTGCGGCACGGGGCTCGAACCGAAGCAAAGCGTTACCCGTGAAAAAGCAGCCAAGGTCTTGTATTTTATGTGGGTTCTCGTGAACCCTGTGCATCGTGAAAATCATCAAATCTAACGAAGGCCGCGTGTAAAGCGCGGCTTTTTTGATCCTCGCAAAGCACCTGAATTTGCTTCGAAGCCGTAGCCCCGCTTTGCGGGGTCAGGCTGTTGAAAAACCTAGTTTTACGTGAACTAGCTAAATACGGAGGTGGGGTATGCCTCGGAGGAGTTTACGTCCGCCTTTGAAACCCACGAAAGTACCGCTAAATATAATCCAATTCGCGGGTTTCAATAGCGGCTGGAGGGGTATACCCCACCGTAGTATATCAGCAATAGTTCTAGCTTCACAGGTTTTTCCACAGTCTCTCCCCGCTTTGCGGGGTTATTTTGCATGAAGCGGATCATTTTAACCCGATTCACCTGCAGGTTTTATGGTAAAATTAGGCTTGGGCAAGAGAGTCATAGGTCACACCCAATCTATTGAAAAGCAGGTGAACCGTAATGAAAATCAGAACGCTGGAATTGTTCAAGGTTCCGCCACGTTGGCTTTTTCTGAAAATAACAACCGATGACGGATTGGTCGGTTGGGGAGAGCCGGTCGTCGAAGGACGAGCGGATACCGTAAAAACGGCCGTGGAAGAGTTGAGCACGTATCTCATAGGGCAAAATCCGCTGCGGATCGAGGATCTTTGGCAGGTGATGTACCGGGGAGGATTTTATCGCGGAGGTCCGATTCTTACAAGTGCCCTGTCAGGCATAGAGCAGGCCTTATGGGATATTAAGGGAAAATATTATAACGCCCCGGTATATGAGCTGTTGGGAGGAGCATGCCGCGACCGGATTCGCGTCTATAATTGGATCGGCGGCGACCGCCCGAGCGATGTGAAGGATGCTGCCCTCAAGCAGATCGAAGCCGGGTTTACGGCGGTAAAAATGAATGCTACGGAGGAGCTGCACTTCATTGATTCATTTGATAAAGTGCAGGAGGTGCTGGACCGGTTCGCTGCGGTTCGAGAGGCCGGAGGCGCTCGGTTCGGCATCGGCATTGATTTTCACGGACGGGTACATAAAGCAATGGCCAAGATTTTGGCCAAGGAGCTTGAGCCCTACCGGCCCATGTTTATAGAGGAGCCCGTCCTCCCTGAGAATAATGAGGCGCTTAAGGAAATCGCCAAATATACATCGGCGCCTATTGCTACAGGAGAGCGCATGTATACGCGCTGGGGCTTCAAGGATTTGCTGCAGCAGGGTATCGTCGATATCATCCAGCCGGATGTGTCCCATGCCGGGGGAATTCTAGAGACGCGTAAAATCGCGGCCATGGCTGAAGCTTACGATATCGCGCTGGCGCCGCATTGCCCGCTCGGGCCGATTGCCTTGGCGGCTTGCCTGCAGGTAGATGCCTGTTCTCCTAACGCGTTCATTCAAGAACAAAGTCTGGGCATTCATTACAATCAGGGCAGCGATCTGCTGGACTATCTCCTAGACCCCAAAACCTTCGATTACAAGGACGGCTTCGTGTCGATTCCCCAAGGCCCGGGACTCGGGGTGGAAGTAAACGAAGAGAAGGTTCGCGAAATGGCCCGAATCGGTCATGATTGGAAAAATCCGGTCTGGCGCCATGAGGATGGCACGGTTGCTGAATGGTAGATTGGTAAGCGGTTACAGATAATGTCATCGATTCAACTTCATCCATAAGGAGTGAGCTTGGAGTGAAAACGTACGAGATTGCTGTTATTCCCGGTGACGGTATCGGGAAAGAGGTTGTGCCCGCTGCAACGGAAGTGCTGGACGCCGTAGCGGAAGTACATGGAGGGATCTCATTCAAGTACTCCCACTTTCCCTGGAGCTGTGATTATTACGAGCAGCATGGCCGAATGATGCCGGATAACGGACTGGACATCCTGCAAAATTATGAAGCGATATTTCTTGGCGCCGTAGGAGATCCCGGACGCGTACCGGATCATGTATCGTTATGGGGGCTGTTGATCAAAATTCGGCGGGAGTTCGAGCAGGTGATTAACATTCGGCCGGCGAAATATTTTCGCGGTCTTGCTTCACCGCTTCTTAATCCGAACGATTTTGACCTCTTGGTTGTCAGAGAGAACAGCGAGGGCGAGTACAGCGAGATCGGCGGACGTATCCACAAGGGTGATGACGAAATCGCGATTCAGAACGCGGTGTTCACGCGAAAAGGAACCGAACGCGCCATCCGGTATGCGTTCGAATTGGCGCAAAAACGGAGAGGCCACGTTACCAGCGCCACCAAGTCCAACGGAATTGTATACTCCATGCCGTTTTGGGACCAGGTGTTTCAAGAGGTCAGCCAATCGTATCCGCATGTACAGACGGCATCCGTTCATATTGATGCGCTGTCCGCCTTCTTCGTTACGAAGCCGCATACATTTGATGTCATTGCAGCCAGCAATCTGTTCGGTGACATTCTCACGGATATCGGGGCCGCGATTATGGGCAGTATCGGTATTGCTCCCGCCGCCAATATCAATCTGAACGGCAAGTATCCGTCCATGTTCGAGCCGGTTCATGGTTCTGCTCCGGACATCGCAGGGCAAGGCATTGCCAACCCTATCGGCCAAATCTGGACGGCGAAGATGATGCTGGATCACCTGGGGCATCAGGAAATGGGCCAGCATCTATTGAAGGTTGTGGAGGATGTGACGCAGTCCGGAGTGAAGACCAAGGATATTGGCGGCAGCTCCACAACGAAGCAAGTCACACACGAAATCATTAACAGATTGAAGCGTTGAGTTGGGTGCGGGTGTCCGCATGAACCCGAACGACGCTAAAGCAGGAGGAAGCTGATGTCGGAACACTTCATGTATGTTTTTCCCTGCGATCCGCTCTTGCCGAAGCCGGATTTGCAGAAGCTGCAGCGGGAGCTGCTTCGTTACGGCTTCTGGAAAGAGCCGAAGGGCAATTGCATTGCCGAGACGACCCTATGGGAGCTCTGGCAAAGCATCGTGGTGCAGGAGCATGGGCTCACTTCTTATGCTTCAGGCATTCCTTTTCCGGATCCGCTGGATTTGCGTACCTTCATCGACGGCCTCAAGCAGGCAGGGATTGTGCCTCATTCCTACTATTTCGCTCATGACCGCAGAAGGGGGCGTACTCCGGCGGGCTATTACGACGGCGATGCGCTCAGCGTACCGGTTCTGATCCAGGAGCTGCGTGACAATGGATGGGTTTCGGAGCATTTTACGTTTGATTCCCCAACCCGCTTTGTCCCCGGTCCTCTATATTATTCCTTTTGCTTCGGCGAGCAGCTTGAGCCCGTCGGCTTTTATGACGAGCATCATACATTGATCCGGTACGGGGAATGCAAGGGGCTTTGGTTTGAAGATTACGGGGACACCCTTACCGTCCATGCAGGGGAAAACTTCTGCGAGCCTGTCACCAGGGACGGCGGGAAAGAGGTGGCCGATTGGTCCTCATTTTTGGAAGCGTGGGTGGATAATCCTTCGGCAACCTGGCAGGACCCCGATACAGGCAAGTCCTACGGGTTGTGGGATCTGGACTTTCAACATACGCTCGGAGCGGGCAATTGCGCGCTGGTCATCGACCAGCCGGGCCTGCTGAGCGGGGAGAGAACGGCTGAGCTGCTAAGCCGCTTGAGCGGACAGCGCTTCAGTTACTCTCTATGTCATTTATAGCTGTACTAGATGACAAGCTTTTCCGTTGAACCGGAAGAGCTTGTTCTGTTATAACGCCAGCAAGCCCTAGTAATGAATCTAGAAAAAATAGCATACAAGCCTGTGTGATTCTGGTAAATTCCATTGTTTATTTGCGTGGGAAATTATAAAATAGAAGTAGCCAAAATGATCGGGGGAGGAGAGATTCCGTGAGCGTGAAAATACAAGAAATTCCTCGATTCATATTTGATGAACTGCTAGTTCTTATTGGGGAGAAAACGAGGGAACGGCTTCTTAAGCTGATCCACAAGGATGAAGAAGATAGTGATGCCGCTCTATCGATTGAAAACTACATCCGCAACATTATGAATAATATTTTCTTTAATGACGATGATGTAGTCGATTTGCTGGAGATCAAGTCTACCTATCACAGACGGCGCCAGCTGACGAAAAAAAACTGGTATAAACAGCTGAAAAAAGAGGTAGAGAGCAAAAACAATACCAGTATTCATGAGGAACGGGAAGTGCTGCTGCAATTCCTCGACAGCAAAAGCGCCGATGCGGGCTTTAAAGAGATGCTCAAAAATATTAAAGATGAATCCAGCTTCGTACAAAACCGGCTGGCAGAGATCGAAGCCTGGGCCAATGATACCGAGACCCGCCTTACGGACTACCCTTATCTGGAATCCAAGCAGCAATACCAGATTGAGAAAGCATTTGAGAACGATCTTGTGTATATCATCGCTGATTTTTTGAAGAATGCGCCCCGTAACTGGATTACCCACCGCTTTAAGGATTTAATTGATAATCCGATTTTTGCCGACGGGAAAGCCAAATTAAAAGGAAACGTGCTGTTCGATTCCGAGCAAAAGGCAACCATCATTTATGATGACTATAAAATGAGCGACAACCGGGTGCTCCGCTCCTTCATCTCCATCGAAGAGAACGAGGAAGTGCAGCTGGATAAAATGTTCTTGCTCGACGAAACGGATTCAGAGATCTTGGAGCATATCATCGAGCACCGGTCGGAACGGTTTTACACGGACAAAACCATCGCATTCGATATCCGTCCGCTGCTGACGCGAATCTACGGGAATACCAGTCAGAAGGCCTACGATTTAATTACAAAGCGATTGCAAAAAATCGGCCGCTTCAGTCTGGAAGGAAGAACAACAGGACCTAATAAAGAGACCAAAACGACCTTCCTGTACAACTTATTTGAATATGTCATCGTTTCGAAGGAAGATGCGACAGGCCGGCGGTATGCCGAGATCAAGTTCTCGGACACGCTCCACCAGCAGTTCATTACGAAGCAAACGGTACAAATCTACAGTCACTTTATTCACCGTCTGGAGAACCGGCTGTCCAAGATTTTAATCTATGCTTTTCAGAAGGAGCGTCTCGATGCTTATCTGCAAGGACGCAAAATGAAGCAGAATTTTGAGTACAGCTTCTTTTCCGACCGGATTCGCTTCCGTTCCAAACGCATTGACAGCAACCTGAAGCAAATTGATGCTTCCCTCCAGGAATTTAAAGAAGCCAACATCTTAATAAATGATTATAAGAGAGTAGGGAACGGGTTTGAAATCATCCTGACCCCTGTAACGGAATCGGAAAAAGCCGACTTTTTTACAGCGGGGTCTACTCCGTCACTCATTCAATAGCATTTTACTTTTTACAATATTGACGTACTTTATCAATGTAAAAAGTGAGGGGATGCCCCAGGGCATGCCCTCTTTTTTTATCTTTTTACGATTTTTGCGTCCAGTTTTTAAGAAAGTAGCGTACCTAGCTTTTGCTTTTTACCAAAATCGCGTACCGAAAATATGCTTTTTACCATTTTAGCGTACCGTTTCATGAGCTTTTTACTAAATAAGCGTACCCTTTAAAACGCTTTCCTCCCGCTGTTTGGGCATCGAATAGAGAAAACGGGGCCACAAAAGCTATATTTTTTACGAAAATCGCGTACCTTATTATCATTTTTACCGAAAACACGTACTTCAACTTTGGTTTTTACAAGAATCACGTACCATACTTCGCTATATTTTTTTATCAAATGGCTATAAAGAAATAGATTCCGCGCTATATAAGGTACGATTCGGTTTTTACCAAATACGCGTACTCGACTTCCGCCTTGAAATCATACGTTTTTTACAATATACGCGTACTCTATGAACCCTTACATGATATTACCAAGGTTGCTATAATGGATCTTGTCGAACACTGTGTTATCCACATGTGGATAAAATTATTTTTATGATACCAACATAAAAATACCAGCATAAAAGAAAAAAAGCCTCCACATACCATGGAAGCTTTAGAAAATGGAATGCTACCAACATTCCATTTCACACCGAGCACTACCAATGCTCAGGTTTCAAAGAAAGACAAGCCGGAGTCGATCCCTGCCGCTACCAACGATAAAGATCGAATCCACATGCATTCAGCTTCTATATCCTCTGAAAAAATCAGAAGGTATAGAGGCCTATTTAACTATTGCCTTTTCTACTATTCTACCAAAACTCTTCATAAAAATCTATGAGGCAGGGAAGGCAATTTGTGAACGACGGACGAAGGAGGTTTTCCCTGCTTGAAACAGCTTGCATTCTTAAATAATCCAAAGGGCAGGGTCCACCTCCAGCCAACCCATCCTGTAGCAGTCAGTTACCGGTTCTTTCATGCCTTCAAACGAATTGAGGAACAGTACGAGTATAACCGGGATCAATTTCAAATCAGAAGAGACGGCCGTGGCAGGCTGCTTCATCATATAACCAAATCCGATATTCAGCTCTTTATTACCGTCCAGACGGTTTTCAATACGAAAGGGAAGCTGGACTTTTGCAACCGCAACCGGATTTATCAAAAGCAGGCGGAATTATTTGAAGAGCCGGTTACGAACGATCAGTTCTATGTCTCTTTTCAAAAATTCGTAGAGCACGGCTTGCTTCAGCTTGTGAAGGATGAAATCACGGGGACCTATCATTACACGCTAAACGAATATCTTCAAGACGATACGGAAACGATCGGCTATTATTTCCTGCTGCCTCCTGCGGTGTTCACCCAAGCTTTTTACAAGCTTCCTTTGGCTGCCCAAAAATGGTATTTGGAAGGTGCCGCGCAGCAAAACGATAACCCCTCCAAGGTGCTGGAAAAAAATTTGCGCGCCGATGGAAAAGACGGAGGGCTTTACAGCTATTTGCATAAAACGAATCTCAATCAGATCCAGCAATTGTTGGATGTATTAACCCGTACGCCGGTTTGGGACGGGCAGCCTTTGTTCGCGCCGAACTCCATAATCAAGCCCAATTCTACCGGCTATTACAAAGCCTCGTATGCCATCAATCCTTATTTTATTATCCCGAAGCAAAAGGGTACTCACTATCATGAAGTGATTAAGCCGAAGAAGACTTACCGACGGGTGGCCTCGTTCATTAAAGCTCAGCTAAGCAGGCTGGGGATCGGCGAGCTCGAGGAGCATAATGAGGGTCAAACGATCATCCAGCTCGTCAATATTTTGAAGAAAAAGAGCCATTCGTTCATACGCTATGTACTGCTCAAAATAAAAGAGCTGCACTGCAAGCATCTGGTTTTTCCTGTGGACTTTATCCGCTTTATAAAGGAAGAGGTTCACAATAAAGGCATGGCCATTTATTTGGATATCGCCAAGAAAACAGGGATTTATTCGTTCATTGCTCCAAAAAGCCTGGACGATTGGAATCAGCGCTCCACCGAGTTTACAGCGGCGATGAGCCGGTTCGATCTCAATACCTTCCGCAAGCTCTGCCAGGCAGCCAAGCCTATTCTTGTCCGGCAATACAGCCGTATGCCCGTACTGAGTCCGGTCGGTTATAAACGGGGGAATGAACAGCTGGAGCGATGGATGGGAAGAGAAGCGGCGGAAGACATTCATGCCTACGCTTATCAGCTGCAGGTAGACCTCCGGGAGTACCGGATGTTAGAAGAGAGAGCTCTCCAGAAGCTGCATCGAGAAGCTCCTCATGAAGTAAAGCAATGGATGCTGGACGAAATCCGGCAATTGCCGAAATGGGAGCCTATCCCCGATGTTCCTCACGGCTTCAAGGTGGAGGAGCTCATAGCACAACTTTATAGTCCGAGTCACTAGCTCTCTTTTTTTCAAAATCATGAAGAAAGAGGGCTGTTCGTGCTTCACTTGCTGTCTGGACAACTTAGGGTCCGGACTTTTTTTATTTCCAGGCCCATCGAATATTTATTCACTTCGGCTTACTTAGGCATTCGAACCGTAGGAAAAGAGGGCAGCATCAATCCCTTTGAATATAAAAACAGATAAATGGATGAGGATACCCTGCGTCATGGGAATATCTAAAAATGACCAGAGCTCCATGGAGAAGGGACATGCAATATAAAAACAGAATATCTTCTTGGGAGAAGTTGTACACAGGGGATAACCATAGGAAATCATAGGTAATCCATCGCGATTCGGTGGATAAATTGTCTATTCGTTTTGTTGTATAAAAATTCATCTGTTTTCTTCTCGTCATTAGATAAAAGGTTCTGTTTTCGTCTAGTTATCCACGATTTCTTCTGTATTTGCCTGAAAAAATCGCTTCCATCGCTTGGTGTAAGGGGGTTTCTGGACTCCATAAGAGATTTTATTATTTAAGAGATGCTTATTAGTAAGAGTATAAGAAGACCGGATTCATACGAATTTGGATTTCTTACAGGTTGAAATGATCCGGAGTGCTGTGATACAATGCATGTAAATTAATGACAGGAGTTGAAACGGATGATTAAGTAATTTTCTTGCTGCTAAGTATACTAATGCCACCGTACGAGCGATGGTTTATTAGTTATTGGCGAGAAAGTTACTTATCCTTTCAACTCAATCGATATCTCCTTATCTAGCCCTGCGATCGGGTTGGATTTGTTGTATGTATTTGAGCTGCGGGAAGGGTAACTTTCTTGCAGCTTTTTATTTTGGGCATACAGGAGGATGATCCATTTATGTCATTAATCCAAATTAGTAACTTGACGTTTGCGTATGAGGGTACCTACGATAACATATTTGAGAATGTAAGCTTGCAAATAGACACGAACTGGAAATTGGGGTTTACAGGAAGAAACGGCCGGGGCAAGACGACGTTTTTAAACCTGTTACTGGGCAAATACGAATACACCGGACGTATCTCGGCTAATGTAAGCTTTGACTATTTCCCGTTTCATGTGGGGGATAAGGAACAAAACACCCTCGATGTCGTGAGCGACATCTATCCCGACTATCAGCATTGGGAGCTGGTACGTGAGCTTTCCCTGTTGAAGGTTTCGGAAGATGTGTTATATCGTCCCTTTGCCTCCTTGTCGAACGGTGAGCAGACGAAGGTTTTGCTGGCGGCTTTGTTTCTTAAGGAGAACAGCTTCCTGCTCATTGACGAACCGACCAACCATCTGGATATGCACGCCAGAAAGCTTGTCAGCGATTATCTTCAAACCAAAAGCGGGTTTATTCTCGTATCGCATGACAGATCGTTTCTGGATAACTGCGTCGATCATATTCTTTCCATCAACAAAACCAGCATAGAGATTCAAAAAGGGAATTTCTCCGATTGGTGGGAAAACAAACAAAGGCAGGATCAATATGAGCTTGCGGAGAACGAGAAGCTTAGAAAAGATATCAAACGATTGTCTGACGCGGCAAGACGAACCAGCCACTGGTCGGATGAAGTGGAGAAGACGAAAAACGGCACCCGTAATTCCGGTTCCAAAGTGGATAAGGGATATGTCGGCCACAAAGCCGCCAAAATGATGAAACGCTCCAAGTCCATCGAGCAGAGACAGCAAGCGGCCATAGAGGAAAGATCCCAGCTGCTGAAAAATATCGAAAGCTCCGACAGCTTAAAGCTCACTCAGCTTGCCTATCACAAAAACCAGCTCGTTGAACTGGAGCATGTATCGATTTATTACGGGGAGAGCGTGGCTTGCCAGGATATCAGCTTTACGATCGAGCAAGGAGAACGAATTGCTCTTTCCGGTCCGAACGGCTCCGGTAAATCAAGCATTATCAAGCTGATCTGCGGCGAACCTATGGATTATTCCGGCACCTTTCGTAGGGGCAGCCAGCTTGCCATATCTTATGTTTCTCAGGATACTTCCCATTTAAAGGGCAATTTGTCGGACTACGCCAGAACCCACGGGATTGACGAGAGTCTGTTTAAATCGATCTTGAGAAAGCTGGATTTCTCCAGAATCCAATTCGAAAAGGATATGTCGGCCTTTAGCGGGGGCCAGAAGAAGAAGGTGCTGATAGCCAAAAGTCTGTGTGAGAAGGTTCACTTGCACATCTGGGACGAACCGCTTAATTTCATTGATGTCATCTCACGCATGCAAATCGAAGAGCTGCTGCTGGAGCACGCGCCTACCATTCTATTCGTAGAGCACGACAGGGAATTTTGCAGCCATATCGCCACCAAGACTATAGAGCTCTAAATAGAAGGAGTCCGTCGGGAATGACGGGCTCCTTTGCTGTAACTTCCCTATGCCTGGAAAACGTGAGTCCAAGCTTTAACAAGCAACTTGTTAGTAATGTACAAAAACACCTTTAGATAGGACATTCCCATCTAATCGGATTGTACTACAATAGGAATGGTGGAAAGCGCATACAATAGAGGCTATCATTTTGTACATGAGGAGTGTGTTCTAACATGACAAGGAAGGTCGACGCATCAGCTATACCTTACCGCGAGCTTGTCTCCCGTGCAGACTTGCATTATGAGCATACCGTAAAGCGAAGTGAAGGCGGACTGCCATTAGGCAACGGCAGAATGGGAAGCCTGCTGTGGACATCACCGTCCGCATTGAAATTCCAGATCAACCGGGCGGATGTGTACGCCAATGATTGTCATACGAGCAGCTTTAATCAAAGGCACATGGATTATGCCTATGGATGCGCCTTTGTGGATATTGATTTTGTCGATTATGGGGATGACGTATTTAAGGATGGGAGTATCAATCAGCACCTGAGCGTATATGAGGGTACCGCAACGATTCAGGGGGAGGGGGTCAAGGCAGAAGCATTTGCCTCTGCTCACCAGGATGCCTTCGGTATCCGAGTGGTTGACGAGAGGGAGAACCCCCAGGGGATCAACATCAAGCTGAAAATGCTGCATCCTGCGGAAGTCGTCACCAAGAATCATTCGGCCGTATCGACTCTGAGCATGGCGGGTGACCTGATCGTACTCAAGCAGGTGTTTCGGGAAGGAGGCTATTACTGCAGCTCTGCCGTTGTGATCGGGATTCACGGGCGGGAAGCCAGAGCGCGGATGAACGACGAATTGGGAGGACGGGAGCCAGTCCAGCAACACCGGAAGAGCCAGGTTATCGGCCAGCCTAATGAGACTGAGATGCGCCTATGTGCGAAGCCCGGTCAGGGAGCATTCGAAATATTCATCGGCAGCGCTGCCAGCTTTGACGAAGCGGAGGATGTCATTGCTGCGGCTGCAGGACAAGTACAGCAGGCAATGCAAACAGGATACGACCGTTTGCTGCAGGAGCATAAAGCCTGGTGGAACCGGTTTTGGGAAACCTCCTATATCCGCTTAAGCAGCGAAGACGGTGCCGCAGAACAGATAGAGCTTCACTACACCTATTATTTATACTTGATGGCGTCCAACTCCAGGGGATCGAAGTACCCGCCGAATTTTGGAGGGATGCTGCTCAGTCCCCGCGGAGATCTGAGGCATTGGGGTGCCATGCACTGGTGGAACAATATGAATCTGTATTATAACGCGGTGCTTCCGTCTGGGCACTATGAACTGTTTCAACCGTATTTCCATATGTATTCGGGGATGTATGATTCATGTGCCAAAGCGGCGGAGCAGCAGTGGGGAAGCCAGGGCATCTATATTCCTGAAGTGGTAACCTTTAACGGAATGGAGGAGCTGCCCGAGGATATCGCGGAGGAGATGAGGGAGCTTTACCTGCTCCGGAAGCCATGGGATCAAATGTCCGACCGATTCCGGGCATTCGCTGACACCAAGCGGCCTCACGAAAGCCGCTGGAACTGGAGATATCTCGAAAAGTATGTGAACGGCCAATTTGAGTATGTAGAGCGCGGCTTCGGCCCTTACGGCTTTACGACCCATATGTTCGGCACCCAAGCCGGGATTGCCTATCATTACTGGCTGTACTACGAATATACCCAAGACGAAGCATGGCTGCGGGAGCGGGCCTATCCTATCATCAAAGGGACCGCCGAGTTTTTTCGCCATTTTCCCCATTTGCAGAAGGATGAGAACGGAATCTATCACATGTATCATACGACTAGTGATGAAAAATATTATGACGGTACTGATACGATGGATTCCATGGCTGCGATGCATACGATCTTTCCGATTCTGCTGAAGGCAGCGGAGCTGTTGGACGTGGATGAGGAATTGAGACCGGTTTGGCAGGAGCTGTATGATAACCTTGCTCCTCTGCCGAGAAGCGATCATCCCGATGCCGTGTTAAGAACCAGGGAGGGCGAGCCGGCTGTTTGGGTCGGAGCCATCGGGCCGGTGCTGGATAACAAGAGCCATATCGATTTGAAGCCGGGACGTTTTGGCGATCTATCCTCGCTTGAGACCGCGCAGGAAGATCCGGACTTGTTTGAAACCACTATGGCTACGATCAAGTACTACGAGAATACTATCGGCCATGATTGGAGCCGGGCGGCACATGAAATGTCAGGAACAGGACGGGTGCTCGCTCATATGGGTCTGGCGGAGCCCTTTAAGCAGGTGACATTGGCGCAATTAGACTGCGTCAACGCGGAGCGGGATTACTGCTATTTTGCAGATACAGGCAGGGTGAAGCACTTTGAGAACCGGCTGACCGTTCGTGAGGGAGTCAATTGTATCAGCATCCAACGGTTAGGGAATGCCGCGGCGGCCTTACAAGCGGCGCTTTGCCAAAGTCTGCCGGCCGGACCGGGCAAGGACCCTGTCATTCGCCTCTTCCCTGCATGCCCCGCGGATTGGGAAGCGGATTTCTCTTTATGGTGCCGCGGAGGCTTTAATGTAACCTCCTCCATACGCCGCGGAAACGTATCGTTTGTGCATCTTCGATCGACGCTAGGAGGAACCTGCCGTATTAGAAATCCTTGGGGTGAAGCTGCGGTTACTGTAGCTTATAAGGGTGGTCAGACGGTGACGCTGAAAGGCTCGCTCTTAATTTTCGAAACCAAGCAGGGCGATGAAGTCGAATTGCTTCCGACATAAGTTTAGCTGCCAAGAAGCGCGCGAAATCATCATAATCATAAATAATTTTATAAGATTATAACACTAGGCTGCCGGTAGAATCGGGCGGCTTTTTTTCTGTCCCTCGACAAGTTTGGTTTGGAGCATAATGGGAGCCAATCATGGAAAAATAACTGCATTGGGTTCGACTCGGGGTTTCTCATCAGTTTTTCATATTAGTGATCTATACTGGACGGACAGAGGAAGGAGGAACGCACAATGAAGGAGTTCCTGTTGGCATTCATTCAGCATTATGGCTATGCAGCCGTTCTGCTGTCCATGGCTTTAGGTATTATAGGCTTGCCGATCCCTATTGAATTTCTGCTCTTGTTCGCCGGGTCGATAACAGCCCAGACTCATCTGTCGATGGAGGGCATTATCGCCTTTGCCTGGATAGGTACTGTATTGGGTATGCTCACGAATTATTTGTTAGGCCGCTATGTTGGCATCCATAGAATAAGCCGGATCACACGATGGATTCATCTTACAGAGGACAAGTGGAACCGATGGTCGGCGAAATACGAAAGGCTGGGGCCGATTTTCATCGTCAGCGGCTTTTTTGTAGCTGGTTTGCGTCATCTTGCTCCTTTTATTGCCGGAGCGGGACGAATGCGGCTTGCTTCGTTCCTTGGTGCGACCCTTCTCGGCAGCCTTGGCTTCGTCGGCATGTTTACTTTTGCAGGCCAGAGATTGGGGCAGCATTGGCATTCTTTGCTGAAGCTCATCCATCATCCTCTTCCGGTCGCTCTGTTCCTGCTGCTACTTGGCGCTGCCGTAATCTGTTACAAAACCTCCGTCTTTAAGGTAAAGCCGGTCAGAAATAAAGGAACTTAAGGCATTTGGATGCCGATGACCACGTCGAATGAAGATGCAAAGGAAGAGCTGAAGGATGAAGAAAGTGCTGCTTATTGAAGATGAGAAAAATCTGGCGATGTTTATCGAGCTGGAGCTTCAGCACGAAGCTTTTTCCGTTACGGTTGCTAACGACGGGCGGGAGGGAGTAGAGCTGGCGCTGGGTCAGGAATGGGACATGATTCTCCTTGATATTATGCTGCCAGGCTTGGATGGTCTGGAAGTATGCCGCCGGGTCCGCTCCGTCAAGAATACGCCGATTATTATGTTAACGGCTAGAGATAGCGTAGTTGACCGGGTATCTGGGCTGGACAGCGGTGCCGATGATTATATTCCGAAGCCTTTTGCGATCGAGGAATTACTGGCCCGGATGCGTTCGCTGCTTCGCAGAGTAGATATGGCGGATGAGCCTGAAGCCCGGCAGCTGATTTCCTTCGGCGATATCGCGGTCGATATGGAAGCGCGGCGAGTGATGAGAGGTGATGAACCGATCGAACTGACGAAGCGGGAGTTCGATCTGCTCGCTATTTTCGTTCAAAACCCTAACATCGTGATGAGCCGTGACGTGCTGTTAGAGAAGATATGGGGGTTTGATTCCGAAGTGGAGACGAACGTGGTGGATGTATATGTCCGTTATTTGAGAAATAAGCTGGATCCGAACGGGAGGAACCGTTTTATCGAAACTGTACGGGGAATCGGGTATGTGATGAGATGATGAGAACGATTCGGCAATGGGCTTCCAGGCTGACTATCAGGTGGAAAATGGTGCTATGGTCTTCATTTATGCTTATCGTCTTATTCACGGCGTACAATTTTGCCCAGTATGCGGCCGTTCATCAATGGATGGTCAAGCAGGAGAAGGCCTCCATTCAAAAAACGATGGCCCAGCTGGTGGACTATTTTCAGGAAAAAGGTCCGCTCAATGAAAATAAAATCAGCAGCAGCATCTACTTTTTGGAAAAGCTGAATGAGAAGAATCAATTGATCCGGATTCTCGACCGGCAAGGAGATCCCATCGTAACCGTGACTGACCAGCTGCCCGAATCCTATGTGACTCCTGAAACGACGGATCGGGATATCCTTCTTAGCGCCTGGCATTTTGAGGATCACCTTCTGGTTATGCGAAGCCCGCTGATTTCCGGTGATTTTCGCGGTACGATTGAAATCGTAAACAATCTGGAGACGTTTGATCAATTTTCGGCCATGATTTTTTGGGTGATGATCTTGGCGGGCTGCAGCTCCGTTCTGTTAAGTGCGCTTGGCGGCCATCTACTGGTTAACCAATTTCTCAAACCGGTGCAATCATTGGCTGACGCCATACGGAATGTGAAGCAAAAAGGACTTCACGAGCGGGTTGAGCAGCATCAAGCCAAGGACGAGCTGAGCCGGCTTGCCGCATTATTCAATGATCTGATGAGTGAATTGGAAACCTCCTTCAAGCAGCAAAAACAGTTCGTCGAGGATGCTTCCCACGAGCTGCGCACTCCGATCGCTATTATGAAGGGTCATCTCTCTCTGCTCGACCGCTGGGGAAAAAACGACCCCGAGATCCTCGACAAATCGTTAATGGCTTCGCTGCAAGAGCTGCATAGGCTGGAAGGGATCGTACAAGAGCTGCTTACCCTTACCCGTTCGGAAAACGAGCTTCCTTCGGAGGGGATAGCATGGCTGAAGCCGGTATGCTTGCTGGAGCGGACAGTCAAGCGATTTGCCGTACTCCATCCCGAGAAGCGGTTTGTAATCGAGCTTGGCTCGATAAGTGATGAGATCATGATCAAGGTAGTGCCCCAGCATTTGGAGCAAGCGCTGCTTATTCTGCTAGACAATGCTGTGAAGTATTCCGCCTCTGGCACGACGATCACCTTACATGGCAGGATACAGGACGCCAGCATGCTCGTGGAAGTACGCGATCAGGGAATGGGGATTCCTTCGGAGGAATTGCCTCACGTGTTCGACCGGTTTTATCGGGTGGACAAGGCAAGAAGCCGGGAGCAGGGCGGGACAGGCTTAGGCTTGGCGATTGCCAAGCGCCTGATGGAGCGTAACGGCGGTGGAATTACGATAGACAGCCGGGAGAAGGAAGGAACCACGGTCACCCTGTCGTTTCCGTTAGTTGCTCCTATAAGTGAAGGATAACGGGGGGAATGAAGATTCAGGATCGGGAAACCCTAAAGGCAATGATTGCCTGAATGAGGTGAACCTGTCTATGAAACAGCAGCCGTCAACCCGTACGCGGCTTATTAGTGTGATTAGTATTGTGCTTATCCTTGCAGTTATAGCCTTTTATTTATATTTGCTGCATATTGGGGCGGCGCAGCGCATGCTTAGGACGATCCGCCAAATGGGGGCGCCAGGAATTCTCATTGGTGTCATGATCCAAACCATAGTCAATATTTTGCCGGTCCCCGGAGAGTTCACCTCGATCGTCCTGATGGAAATTTACGGCCCGGTATGGGGGGGTGTCTATTCCTGGGTCGGCGGGCTTTTGGGAGCTATTGGCGCTATGTATTTGGCGAAGTGGATCACCAGGCCCTTCTTTGGGCAGCTGGCGCGTCCCTTCCTAGATAAAGTGAAGGAGCTGTTACATAAACGGGAAACCTTCGGACTGCTGCTCCTCAGGTTTGTTCCGCTGGTACCGTATCATCTGGTGAATTATACCGCAGGGCTATTACAGGTAAAGCTATGGGTTTTTGTATGGACAACGGCCGTAGGCATCCTGCCTTATACCATTGCCGTGAGCAGCATTTACGCCGGCGTCAGGCAGGGCTCGTTAAAATGGGGGATTATCGGAGGCATTGTGTTTGTTACGCTCTATGCCATCGGTCTCTATGTCAAAAAAAGAAAGGAAACCGTATGATTCCTTCCATTATCGAATCGACCCCCTCCAAGCTATGGCACACATTACCACCCTGCGGATCCCATATTTCTCATTAAAATCTCATTTTACTAAACTATACTAAACGAGCGGAAGGAGTGAGATACATAAGAGAGGTTTTCTGCCGGTACTGACTCGGTACAATATCATGCGGCAGTTGGGAAGACGCGATCGCAGGATGATGGAAGAGAATGTACATTCTCCGCTCTGCTCTACTGAAAACCATGATATCTAGTGAGGAGATGAATGAATGAAGAAAATCATGTCGCTTATGGTGGCCGCCGCTTTGATGTTTAGTTCTTTGGGAACGGTTTCAGCAACAGCAGCAACAGCTGCCTCGCAGCAATCCGTAACTGCACAGCAGAAGAAGCTCATTGAAGTGGGGAAAACGCAGCTGGGAGTCCCTTGGAAATATGGAACGATGAAGCCGGGCGTCGGTTTCGATTGCTCGAATTTCACCGCTTGGGTATACAACAAAGCGCTTGGCATTAAGTTCAGCAGCTCATCCAGACAGCAGCGTTACACGACCTCGTTAGGTACTCCGGTTCCCATCGATAAACATAACAAATTCAAAAATCTGAAGGTCGGCGACCTGCTGTTCTTCGCTAATTCGGCGGATGCAGGCGGCGGTGCTCATGTAGGCCTTTACGCGGGAGAAATTAACGGCAAGCACTATGTCCTTCAGGAAGGCGGAGGACGAGGCAAAGTCACCTTTGAGCCGATGGAAGGAACATGGTTTGCCAGCAAGCTGGTATACGCCAAAAGAATTCTTCATAGCTGAAAAATTGCCGACAATCTCATTTGCTAGAAGTTAACAATCAAATAGGATCAAATGAAGACGAGGTTGCCGGTCAGGATAGGCAGCCTTGTCGGCGTTTCAGTGAATAATAAGAGAGCGAACAGGTACTGGTACGTACCGCATGTTCGCTCTTCTTTTGCGCATTAGCTTGCCGGCTACATGCCAGCAAGTGCGTAGCGAATGACAAGCCATAGCCCTATGCCGACCAGCACCAAACGAAACACATCCTCCGCTCGGGACCCTGTGTCGATAGCCAGAAACTTGGGCAGCAGCCGGATTTTTTTGCGGATGGGCCATAGCAGCGCGACTCCTTGCTCGTTAAATAGATCGATGAATGGATGGGAGGCATAAGCCAATAAGAATGTCCAGTAATACAACGGGTTCGTAGGCTCTGCCGCAAGCGCGAGCAATGCCATGAACAGAATGGAATGTGTCAAGGTACGGTGATGAATATGCAAGGCTTTTAACAATGCGGATAGCGGAAAAAATAATTTGGCCATAACCGAACCCGGCTTGTCGATATCGGCAAGGGGACCTGCAAAGCAGCCCAGAAGGACGGCTCCGGCCGTCTCCCATGACCATAGCGGAATATGGAAGTACTGCAGCACGCATTCCGCGGCTACGACTCCCGCCACTCCATGTGTTCGTTGAAGCATGATGATTAACCCTCCGATTCAGTTCTAAGATGTCAGACTGGCGTACATACGTTCGTATAACCAACCCAGAATATCATAAAACAGCGGAGGGCGCATCGTTCTCTAGACTTAGTTTTTCTAAAGATAACTTGATCTGAGGATTATCCGTTGATTTGGCTGACCGATAGATACTTGCTCCATTCCGTCCCGTTCATCTGGTGCAGCTGATTCAATAGTTCCGTTTGGAACGTCCCGGGCTTGTCAGCTGCGGAGGCTTGAACCGCGGCATCCGCTGCCGCGCTGTAGAAGGACAATGCGGAAACCGCAGCGAGCATATAATCGGTTTCCACAGCTGCGAATGCACCGATGATGGAAGTCAGCAGGCAGCCTGTTCCCGTAACCCGAGTCAGCAGCGGTGTCCCACCGCTGATCTTATAGGCTGCACTGCCGTTGCTGACATAATCATCTGCTCCCGTTACGACAACGACACAACCGAAGGCTTGTGCAGCACGCATCGCGAGCGAGCCGATATCCTCGGTCGTTTCTCCCGCAGCGTCAACGCCTTTGATATTCCATGCTTCGCCGATGACGTTGGCGATCTCTGCGGCATTCCCGCGCAGGATGGATACCTTGAGCTCCTTCATGATCCGACGGGATGTTTCCGTCCGGTAAGGAGTGGCTCCGGCGCCAACGGGGTCAAAAATAACCGGAACCTGATGCTCGTTCGCGGAACGTCCCGCTATGAGCATAGCTTCCACCACCGTCTCGTCCAAGGTTCCGATGTTCAGCACCAATGCCCCGGCTATGCGGGCCATATCTGCGACTTCTTCTTTGGCGTAAGCCATAACAGGGGAAGCCCCCAAGGCCAGCAGGCCGTTTGCCGTAAACTGGGTTACGACCACATTCGTAATATTGTGTACCAAAGGACTGGAGGCTCTCACCTTGTCCAAGGTATGGATTATGTTCTGCTTGTCCATTGATTTGATCTCCTTATCTTTCCCGATCCCGATGAGGTACATCGGATCGCGGGATTTTGCATGGGGGTATTGGAACCCTTTATCTATTTTAACATTAACGAATACCGATGTGCGAAGAACTTGAAAAGAGGACGAGAGGAGCGGCATTAGGGGTTTTATAGTTTGATAGAGTCTGATTCCTATGCTCTCAACATTTGCTTGACCAGCACGGCCAACCGATAGATGCCTGTCTCCAAATCATGCAAGGATGCATAGGCGTAAGAAATACGCAGATGCCCGCTAGGTTCCCCTTCATATAAATGGCCGGGATTAAGTAAAATTCCTTCTTTCAGAGCTGCCGCAAACAAGGATTTTAAAGGCACCGTTGGGGTAAGGTGAAGCCAAATGTAAAACCCTCCGGCGGGGACTTCCCACTGCGCCAAGTCCCCGAAATACTTCTCGAGCGCAGAGACGGCAATGCTCCTGCGGTATTGCAGCTGCTGTCTTAACGCATGGATATGCTCTTGGTATAAACCGCTTGCCAGCCACTGGGCGGCGGCAGCTTGGGAGAGAGAGCTTGCTCCGTAATCCGTTTGCATTTTAATGTCCGCCAACCGATCGATAACGGGCTCAGGTCCAATGATCCACCCGATTCGGAGTCCCGGGCTTACAGATTTTGAAAAGCTGCCCAGATACAAAACATGACCGCCGGCATCCGCGGCCTTCAAGGGCATAGGGGGCGGGGCATCCATCCATAGCTCCCGGTATACATCGTCCTCGATCAGCGGAAGCCCCTCCTTAATGCAAGCCTGCAGAAGCTGCTCTCTCCGATTGCTGGACATGACCGTCCCTGTAGGGTTATGAAAGGTGGGTATGGTATACAACAGGGCACCGTTATGCTGTTTTTTGATCATCGGAATCAGGTCTGCCCGTATCCCCTCACGATCCATCGGAACGCCGGCCAGCTTCATTCCCGCTGATTGGAAAATAGGGACGGAGTACAGATACGACGGCCTTTCAAGCAGGACCGTCGATCCCCTGTGCAGTAGACCGATAGATAGGAGATGCAGCGCCTGCAGGGCGCCGGAAACGATCAATATCGAAGAAGGGGAGGCATCAATGCCGTACCCTTCTACATGCTGCGAGATCAGCTGTCTAAGTCCCGCATTTCCTTTAGGCTCCTCGTAGCCGAGCGTCATCGATTCCTTGGTTAATGCTTGCAGTACGGCTTTCATTTCCTTATAAGGCAGCAGGTCGGGAGCCAGCTCTCCCGTTCCGAGGCGTATCACGTCTTTGCGGAATTCAGCCTGATTGATTTCCTGGATGATTGGGATATTAGAGGATTGAATTCCCGAGCTTACATAAGAGAGCCAATCCGGAGGGGGAGTGGAATCCGGTTCCTCTTCACGGGAATGCGCCACGACGGTTCCGCCTCCGCGATTCCCCCTTAAGAAGCCGTCTGCCGCCAGCTCGTCAAGCGCCATGACAATGGTGCTCCGATTCACGCCGTATTCGGCGGCAAGCCGTCTCTGCGACGGGATTTTCGTTCCGACAGGCCATTCTCCGCGTATGATTTTGTTTTTGATATGCATAAGGATCTGATAATGCAGGGGCAGGTCGGATTTGCGGTCCGGCTGCCATTCGACTTGCAGGGTCACAACGATTCCTCCGGTCACTTGGGGCTTTAGCTTATTATACGACTTGGTTGGTCTCTTATCCATCCAAATGGATGGAGCCAAGAGCCGACTCTTGTCCTACAATAGACCGGGTAACGCAGCTGCATCATGTTGAACTGGAGGAATACCATGCTAGAAGCGATGATCCATGGGTTGATCCTGGCAGGCGGATTGATTCTGCCGCTTGGGGTACAAAATTTGTATATTTTCAATCAAGGAGCCAATCAACCGCGTCTGATTCGGGCTATGCCGTCCGTACTAACAGCCGCTATATGCGACAATCTGCTCGTTATTCTCGCCGTGCTGGGAGTCTCTGCCGCCGTATTGGCATTCGAATGGCTTAAAGTCATTATGCTAAGCGCAGGCATCCTATTCCTTCTCTATATGGGATGGCAGACATGGAAAAGCGACCAAACCCGGACCCAGGCCGCGGATAAAAGCTATGATGGAGTGCGGAAGCAGGTGCTGTTCGCAGCCTCCGTATCGTTATTGAATCCGCATGCCATTATGGATACGATTGTCGTAATCGGAATGAATTCGCTGCAGTACGCAGGAGTAGAGAGAGCCATATTTACTTTAGCCGTGCTTTTGGTGTCCTGGCTGTGGTTCATCGGATTATGCACAGCAGGAAGCTTGATGAGAAGAGCGGACAAGTCCGGCGGCGGGATGAAACTATTGAATAAGGCTTCCGCGGTGATGATCTGGGGGACCGCCATCTATATGATGCTGCGACTTATTCCATGAGAGCCGATGGCGTAAAGACGTGGACAAGCAGCCAAAGGAACAACAGGACAGCCGAACGGTTCCATCGGCTGTCCTTCCTTTTGCAGCAGGAGCTTGCCCAACCCCTATGTAAGGCAAAAAAAGTTTACCGCCATACCGTTGACAGAGGAATTGCTATCCTATACCATTTTGATATTAACGTTAATACTATTCCGAGAGGAGCATGGACATGAGCAGCCTTCAGCATAATCCAAAAGCGTCTTCACCGGTTTATGAGCAAATCCCGACCAGCCGTTATTTGGCGGACCTTCCCAAGGGGGTGTATTACCAAGGCGACTACAAGCTTGGGCTTAATTTTTACAGCTTCAGCCATAATCTGAACTCCTGGATCAACGGGACTACGGATGGAGCGCCTCCTATCGACACGATGCAGGTGATCCGGTTTGCGAAAGAAGCGGGCTTTGACGCAGTCGATGTTACTGCTTACTACATTCCCGGTTATGACAATTCGACGATGCCTACCCGACCGGACGAAGAAATTTTCGGCTATGCAGCTCGGATCAAACTGCTGTGTGCCGAGCTTGGAATCGCTATCAGCGGGACAGGAGTAAAGAATGATTTTGCCGACCCGAATGAAGAAAGAAGGCTGCTCGATATTCAAAGGACGAAATATTGGATCGATGTGGCTGCCGAGATGGGGGCTCCTGTTATGCGGGTGTTCAACGGCGCGGTCCCGAAGGATATACACCAATTCGGCTGGGAAGCGATAGCCAGAGAAAGAATCGTTCCGGCTCTGAAGGAATGTGCCGAGTATGGGGCGGGTAAAGGGGTCGTTGTCGGGATGCAGAATCATGGGGACATGGTATGCACGGCAGATCAAGTCATTCGCATTCTTCAGTGGGCGGATCATCCGAATCTAGGCTTAATCAATGATACCGGCTTCTTCAGAAGCTTTATGCAGCCTACCGGGTTGAATTACGATTGGTATGACGACATCGAAGCCGTACTGCCTTATACGGTGAACTTCCAGGTGAAGCGTAAGCCGGCCGGATCGAATACGGACCCATTCATTGACCTGGAGGAGCTGTTTCGGCGTATACGCAGAAGCAATTATCGGGGATACATCCCAATCGAAACCTTATGGGTCAACGGAGACGAGAACCATCCGCAGCAGCTGCCGGAGCCCCCGTTTGAGCAGATAAAGCAATTCCTTGCCCAGCTGCGTGAAGCTTCGGAAACAACGAAATCATATTCATGATCCCTGCGCAGGAAGGAAACGGGGGGCTCTATGCAGAATGATATAACCTACGGAAAATAATGTCGAACTAAGCAGCGGATCATTCAGAGGTGAAAGAAAATGACCAGGAGAGCGCGCCAGGAGGATATCGCCAGAGAGCTTGGATTATCCATCAACACCGTATCTTTGGCACTCAAAAACAGCAAACGGATCAATGAAGAAACAAGGCAAAAGGTGCACCAGGTGGCCAAAGCCTTGAACTATATCCCGAATACCATAGCGCGATCTCTCGTTGAGAAAAAGACCAACATCATCGGATTTATCGTACCGAATATTATGAATCCCGTTCAAATCGAAACCGCACAGACGATTGAGCGGAAATTGATTAAAAAAGGCTACAATATGATGCTGATGACGACGGACAGCGACAAAAATTATGAGTCCTATGCGCTGGACATTCTGGTGTCCCGTCAAGTGGACGGCATCTTCCTGTTTCCGACCAACAAACAAAATCAGGACAAAATCAAGACGGTTCGCGATGTGAATATCCCGATCGTGCTGTTGTCCGGCGGAAGCTATGAACCGGCAAGCGATTCCGTCTATATGAACCAGTTTAAGGGCGCATATATTGCCGCGTCCCACCTGGCGCAATTAGGTCACCGCCGCATCGGCTTCATTCATGGCGGAGCAGGCAATATGGAGAAGTTTATGGGATACCAGCAGGCTTTAAAGGATCACGGCTTGGAATTTGACCCTGAGCTGGTGGTTACTGTCGACAGCTATACCTACGAGCAGGGGTATTTGTCGGCGGATGCTCTGCTGCCTGCCCATAAAACAACGGCACTGCTGGCATCTAGCGATTATTTGGCGCTCGGAGCGCTTCGCTGGTGCCGCGAGCGTGGTATGCGCGTGCCCGAAGACATGGCGATTGTCGGATTTGACAACCTGGAGGCGGCCCGATATGCCGAAATACCGCTCACTAGCGTTGCCTTCAAAGTCGAGCAGCTAACGACATCTGCTATGGATCTCATGTTCGAGCTGCTTGCCGAACAGGATAAGCTGTCTTCGAGGAAGCCGGAACGTATCGTAATCGAACCGTCTCTGGAAATTAGGAACACCTGCGGAGCCCGCTGATGTATTATTCTATTTATTGAGCTGGAGCAGGGGGATGACGATCGTCAAGAGAGGGCTCCCCTTGTTCCAAACACAGCGCACTTTAGGCCCCACTGTTGTTGTGCTAACAGCCCAGCATCCCCCGAAGTAATCCCTCTTTAGCGTACCACCTGGATTCCGCTATGCTCACATAACATAGCAGCTTGTCTGCAAAAAACTTGAAGCCAGCTCGGGCTCTGTTCATAAAGTCTGCTGCATGGTGTGTGCATCGGGTAAGCTGGACTCCAAGCTCCTTCCGTTCCGCTCATGCTGAAGCAGCCTTTCCTTCATGGCGATGCCTCCGCGATAACCGGTTAAGGCGCCATTCTTGCCTATGACCCGGTGACAAGGTATGGCGATCAACAAAGGGTTAGCGCCAATGGCTGCGCCGACCGCGCGAACAGCCGCGGGCTTTTGAATCTGATCTGCAATATCCGAGTAAGTAAGGGTATGGCCATAGGGGATACGGAGAAGAGCGTCCCACACGGCGAGCTGAAACGGGGTTCCATCATAATCGAAGGGAAGCGAAAACTGGGTCAGCTTTCCTTGCAAATAAAGGATCAGCTCCTCTCGATAAAGCTCCAATCCCGAGTCGTTCCGAACCCACTCCGCTCCCGGAACACGTTTTTTTGCCCACGCCTCCATCTCCGTGAACGGCTGATTTTGTGAGCCGATAAAGCACAAGCCTTTCGATGTTGCCGCGATGTGTATCTTCCAATCGCCGTATGCCAATAAAGTCCAGTACAGGACATTTTCGTTGGAATTCATGAAATCCTCACCTCCACGAACAGTATAACCTCTGGGACATGCCGTTGTACGTTTTTTTGAATGGAAGAGCAAGATATCGAAAGCCGGTCTATCAGCTGGAAGAAAGATTCCTTTTTCTGGTACGAAGTTCCTATATTGCCTAGTTCCCAAGTTGCCGATATAGTAAAAATAGACTTGCCTAAATGAACCATCAACCAACCTTATACTAAAAAGAAAGTAGTTGAATAGCATCGTGATCAATCTTGGAGCAGAACGGAGAAAACAAATCCAGTACATCGGTATTACCGAAGAGGACCTGAAGCTGTTGAAAAGCAAGGAGAACGAATTCGGCTCTATCGTGGACGAGCTGGTCGACGAGTTATATCAACAAATCACAAGGGAGCCCGAAATTCTTCGGCTCATCCAACAGCACAGCACGTTAGAGCGGTTGAAAGAAACCCAGCGTCAATACTTTTTATCCATGACCTCCGGAGTGCTGGATGAAGCATTTATCGCCGGCAGGCTATACATCGGAAAAGTACATTCACGGATCGGATTAACCACCAATTGGTATTTGGGCACCTATGTGATCTATTTGGATATTGCGGTAGCAAAATTGGAAAAGGTGATCCCGAATGAGTGGAGACAGGTCATTCATGCCTTGAGCAAGATGTTTAACCTGGATTCCCAATTGGTGCTGGAAGCATACGAAACGGATGAAAAGGCCAAGATCGAACGCTTGGTAGAGCAGCAAAACCAGCTGCTGACCGGAGTAAGCGCTGCCGTTCAGGAATTGGCAAGCTTGATGGTGCAGCTGAGTGAAAGCAGCGATTCGGTTGCGGCCTCCGCAAGCAAAACCGCAGAGTTCCAGGACCAGACGCATCAGAATCTGTCCTATTTGGCCAAAGAGGTGGAATCCGTCCACCAGGTCGGAACGATTATCAGAGAAGTTGCGGATCAGACGCATCTGTTAGGATTGAATGCCGCCATCGAAGCAGCGAGAGCAGGAGAGCAGGGCAGAGGCTTTGAGGTAGTTGCCAATGAAGTGCGCAAGCTAGCATACAGCACTAAAGAATCGCTGGGAACGATAGAAGATAAATTGCAAAATATCCATAAAACGCTGGCTCGCGTCCAACAGGACTCCGGTCAAACCTCCGTCTATTCCAAGCATCAGGTCGACAATTCGAAGGAGCTTGCTTCCTTCGTTAAGCTGATCGAGAAGGTGACCGTGGAGCTGGAACGGCTGGAAGGCGCCAGTGAAGTGAACTAATTATACACAAAATAACCCCAAAAAGAAGCTGATTCAGTTCCTTTAAAGGGGCCCTGAGATTTACAGCCCTATGATGTTGAAAAAGACCGTTCGGTGATGTCACCGCGCGGTCTTTTTGCGTAAGGTCTGTGGTACCGTGCTTGACCCGGAAGGGGATCCTTCCATCAGCCTGCAGGAAAAGAGATTTTGTATATTTTTTTCGGGCGGCCGCGCAGCTTCTCCTGCTTCTTGTATGCAATATGAGCGATGCCCTTCTCCTCCAGCTGATTCAGTATCCGGTTGGCGCTGCGAATAGTGATGCCCAGATGATAAGCGATTTCCTCCGACGTCAGCTCATTGCTCTCCGTCTTCGTAATAACCCCCATAATCTTTTGAATCTGCAGCGTTGAAATGTCGAGCATCTCGCTTAGCCGCTGAATTTGCGGACTCACCTCGTTCAAGTAGGTCAGATTCGTCTCTTCACCCAACGGCCCGATGACCTGCCCGTTCATTTGAATGACGAATGTGCCGCGCACCGGGCTAGACGCCGACTGCTGGTTGGCAAGCTGTGCGTTCATGCGGGCCTTGTACATCGTATCGCCTGTGCCCCAGCCCAAATTTACCTCGAAGGGAACATGCTGGCTTAAGAACGCCGTCAGCTTGCAGCGGGTATAGCTGTCTGTGATGACCTTCAAATCCTTGGCCGAGCTGATCATCTCGAAGCTGACATTCGTTTTTTGAATGATCAAGGGGATCTTCTCCACCATCGTAAACTCAAGCAAGCTTTTGTGCAGGAGCATGGTTTTGAGCTCCAGATCGTTCGTCGCGGAAGGCAGCTCATTCAGCTTATGAATGGACAAGCAGCCGATGGCAATCTGATTATCCGCAAGCTTGATCATCTCGATCTCCGTAATAATATGCTCGAACTGCTGAACGATCGATTTGTGGGACGGAACCAAATAAATATGCGGAACGCCGTGCTGCTCGAGCTTGGGCACAATATTGCCGACGCGGGTAATCGAGAAATCGATTTTGTTATCCTTCCAGAGCCCAATATGATAGTCCGAAAGCTCCTGATAGATTTGATCCGTGATAACGGTATAAGGAAACGTTTGCGGAAAATGATCGGGGTCCAATATCGGCTTCAGTCCCATGTAGTCGTTATGACTCATTATAAAATCAATACAGACGCGGGAGAAATCAATATCCTTGCGCTCCACGCTAAGCTGAAACAGACATTTATAGAAATCTTCCTCGCTAATTCTGTATATATAGGTCGGCACGGCAAAGGAGCCTTGAAATCGTTCTTCCAAGTAAAGATATCCCAATTCGGTGATAATAATGCCGTCCACATGAGCGTAATGCCGGTTGTAATGCTCGCAGGTGTCGCTCAATTGCGAATAAGTCAATATCGTCAATTCACATCGTTCTTGTAACGATTGTTGCACTGCTTGCATTCGCGGCAAAAACTGGTGTGCAATGATGACTGCTAATCGAATCAAATGGGCGAGCCCCCCTTACTTTATGAAATAGTATGATCGTTGCGGCAGATTCGCAGCTTTATCGAATGTTCGACACCGTCATTTCACTTTACTCCTCATTATAGCGAAAAACCTCCCATATGGAAAACGCTGCACTCCATCCAAAATGTTGTGTAATAAAAGGTTACATCCTTATTGCATTATTGAAAAATGTAGTTTATATTTATTTTAAGAAATGTCCAAAAGATGACCAAAAATAAAAATCGGCCATGAAAGGCTTGAGGGAGGATGACTTGCGTAACTGCTTCACACTTCAAAGAAAACGCTATCAAGGAGGCGCGCCATGGAAAACCATTCGTCTGTCGGCAACCATAAGTATGTAATTCTCGGACTTTTATGCTTTACGTGGATCATCAATTATTTTGACAAAATAGCCATTAATGTGGCTGCGATTCCTATTTCCAAGCAGTTTGGGCTGAATGAAGCCCAGGTCGGCCTGATCCTCAGCAGCTTTTTTCTAAGCTATGCGATGATTCAGCCTATCGGAGGATGGTTGTCCGATAAGTTCGGGTCGAGGAAGGTCATTCTTGCCTCAGCACTGTTGTGGTCGCTGTTCACTATTATGACAGGCTGGGCCTGGTCGTTCACGGCGCTGCTCGTCATCCGGTTTTTATTCGGTATAGGGGAAGGGAGCTATCCCTCGGCGAGTACGGTTGCGGTAGCAGAGTCTTTCCCGTATAAACAGCGGGCGAGAGCCAAATCGGTATTGACCTCCGCAACGACGATCGGCGGTATGCTCGGCTCGCTTGTATCCGCTTTTCTGATCACGAAGCTGGGCTGGGGAAATATGTTTCTGGTGCTCGGGGTTGTAGGACTCCTGACATGCGTGATCTTGTTCTTCTTCTTGAAGCCGCCGGTTCAGGAAAAACCATTGTCCGCATCGACGGCTAAAGTGAAAGTGCCTTTCAACAAGCTGTTGGCTAAGCCTTTGATCTGGCAATTGATGCTGATGTATTTCGGCTCCAGTATCGTCACTTGGGGAATGAATTCATGGATGCCTACTTACCTCGTGAAGGTTCGCAATCTCAGCATGGTTTCCATGGGCGCTCTGTCGTCGATCCCTGCCATTGTGGCATTTGTAGGTGTACTGCTGCTCGGATGGCTGCTGGATAAGAAGTTTTTGGCCGGCCGTGAAAAGTATGTGATTATGCTGGGCGCTGTGATCTCCTGTCTATGCATTTACTTGATGTTCCAAGCGCCGTCGGTCGCATTCGTCGTGTTCTATCAAAGCTTGGCCGCATTCGGTACTCTGTGCGTCATTACCCCGACCTTAACGATGCCGTTGAAGTATTTATCCAAAGAAATCGTAGGCTCCGCCACCGGTATCGTATATTTTGGCGGTCAGGTTGCCGGTATTATTGCGCCTTCTCTCATGGGGTACATGATCCAGGTCAATCACGGCTCCTTCACAGCGGCGTTCTGGGTGATGATTGTCGCCATGGTCGTTCCGCTGATCGTAGGGCTGACGCTGCGGACATCGGGCCTGCCAACGGATTCGAATGACCGCAAGGACGCGATCGCCAAAGAAGAAGGAGCGCCGGAGCTCGTAGGGTAATCCTCGGCCTGTAAAGGTCAGACGCAAGGAAGCAGAAAGAAACAGCCTAGACAAACGGCAGGAGGGATAAGAATGAGAGGAAATCAAAGACTAGCTGAAATAATCGAAAAGAAACGTGACTTTTTCATTCAAATCAGCGATAAAATATGGGAGTTTGCGGAGACGCGCTTCGAAGAAAGGCAATCCGCGGAGCTCTTGTGCCAGGCATTGGAGAAGGAAGGCTTCACCGTAGAACGGGGAGCCGCAGGCATTGAGACGGCCTTTATAGGCAGCTTCGGAAGCGGGAAGCCGGTGGTTGCGATTTTGGGCGAGTTTGACGCCTTATCCGGCTTGAGCCAGAATAGAGGTGTCGCTTCACATGATCCTATTCAGGAAGGCGGCAACGGTCACGGATGCGGACATAATCTGCTGGGAACAGGGTCGCTGGCTGCTGCTGTAATTCTGAAGCAGTATATGGAGGAGAATCAGCTTCCAGGCACCGTGCGCTATTATGGCTGTCCGGGGGAAGAGGGCGGCTCGGGCAAAACGTTCATGGCAAGAGAAGGCGTCTTCGATGACGCCGACTTTGCGCTCTGCTGGCACCCGGCCCCTCTTAACGGCATCATGCCGGGCCAATCGCTTGCGAATTATCAGGTCTATTACAAGTTCAAAGGCCGCAGCTCCCATGCCGCAGCAAGCCCGCATCTGGGCCGAAGCGCCCTGGATGCCGTTGAGTTGATGAACGTCGGGGTCAATTACTTAAGAGAGCATATTATTCAGGAAGCCCGAATTCACTATGCGATTACGAACACGGGCGGGACGTCGCCTAATGTGGTTCAGTCTCAGGCGGAAGTGCTGTATCTCATTCGTGCGCCTAAGACACCTCAAGTGGAGGAAATCTACCAGAGGGTTTGCAATATTGCCCGCGGAGCGGCCTTGATGACCGGGACGGAGGTCGAAATCGTCTTTGACAAAGCCTGCTCGAACCTGATCGGCAACTCGGTGCTGGAGGAAGCCATGCATAAGCAATTCTCGGAGCTCGGCGTACCTGTGTTCGATGAAGCCGAGAAGGAGCTCGCAAGGGCGATCCGAACCACATTGACAGAGGAAGATACCAAGATGTTCAAGCGGATTAAGGGGCTGGACAATAAGGAGCTGGCGGATTTTCTGTTGCCTTACACCAAGACGGGTGTATCCTTTGGTACCGGCTCCACCGACGTCGGCGATGTCAGCTGGATTGTGCCGACGGCACAATGCGTGACCGCTTGTATGGCGATCGGAACACCGTTCCACACTTGGCAGCTGGTGGCTCAGGGAGGCACCTCCATAGGGCATAAAGGGATGCTTCATGCCGGGAAAGTGATGGCCGCTACCGCGCTCGAAGTGATGCAGAATCCGGAGCTGCTTGAGGCGGCCAAAGCGGAGCTGAACCGGCACCTCGAAGACGAGCCTTATGTATGCCCGATTCCGGCTGATGTGAAGCCGTCGGCTATCAAATAAATTACAGCACTTATACTCTTATAGATTGCCCAGGTAACGAACACCATGCGAAGGAAGAGGCTGACGCATGGTGTTTCTTTTTATCCCGATTCCGACTCTACGCCGATCGTACGATATGATATGATGGTACCAACAGGGCATGTAATAAGCAGGAGGTGCAGAGATGCAAGCGGGACTGAACCAGGTTCAGGAGCAGGCGATGAGATTGCTAATCACACCGGATATGAAGCAATCCCTCCATATGCTGCAATGCTCATCGGCAGAATTGGCAGAGCATATGAGCCGTGAGTTCCTCTCTAATCCTTTTTTAGTACCAGCCGATACTGGCTGGCTTCCGTCAACAGGACCATCAGGCTCCAGATTCCGTACCTCTGCTTACGATCCGATAGACCGGATTCCTGATTCTTCACAGCAAACCTTGGAGAGCTTCCTCCTGGAGCAGCTTGCTTTTCTTCCTCATATACCACGACCAACTCTCCATGCAGCCAAATTTATTATCGGCGATCTCGATTCCAAAGGCTACTTGGATATGAGAACAGACCATATCGCGCAGATCCTTCATATGGATTCAGGTCAGATCGAACACGCCTTGGAGCTGGTTCAATCCTTGGATCCACCCGGAATTGCGGCGAGAAGCCTGCAGGAATGCCTGATGCTCCAGCTGGAGCGGCAAAGTCATAAGGATTCGCTGGCATATCAAATTGTAAACGGTTACTTGACCCATCTGGCTGAAAAACAATTCGATAAGCTGGCACAGCTTCTGAGGGCCGAGCCCGATCAGATTCAGCAGGCAGCAGCCGCGATCCGGGCGTTGAATCCAAGACCGGGGGCAGCTTTCACCCCTATACAGCGGGAAGTGATTGTTCCCGATGTCATCGTCAGAAGGGAACATAATGAATATATCGTTGAAGTTAATGAATCGCTCTATCCGAAGCTGTCGGTACATCCCGGCTGCCGTGCTATCAGACGTAAGGACCGGGAGGCGGACAATGATATGCAAAAACAGCTGCATGAAGCCAGAAGGTTTATCGGATTCATAGAGCAAAGAAACGTTACGCTCTATCGCGTTATGCAGGCTATCGTTCAAAAACAGAGGCCGTTCTTTGATTATGGTCCAGCTAGTCTTAAGCCTATGACGCTTAAAGACATCGCTTATGCTCTGGGAGTCCATGAATCGACGGTAAGCCGCGCAGCAGCGAGCAAATATGTTCAAACTCCGCGGGGGATGTATGAGATGAAATCCTTTTTCACCTCGTCGGTGGGAGGGATAGACGGTGAGGCTGTTTCATCGGAGGCTGTGAAGCAGAGGATCAAGCAGGTGATTCAAAGCGAGGACAAGCGGAAGCCGCTATCCGATCTCCGCATTGCGGAGCTAATGGAGCAGGAGGGGGTATGTGTATCCCGGCGTACAGTGACCAAGTACAGAGAGTCCTTAGGGATACCGGCTTCCTATCTGCGGAAGCGATTATAGCGTTGACGCTCATCAAGAATCTTAGAAGCGGCCGCGACCTTCAGGTGATCCTGCTGTCGGCAGCCGCTTTTACATAGGTTAAAGCCAAGGCTTCCCTTTACTTCTTCTCGGCAAATTTCTGATTGATTTTCTCGTCTGCCTGCCGTAAAGCAGTGTTGACGTCGATATTGTTCAGGAGCATGTCCGTGAAGGCATCATTCACAATGTTAATGGCATCCTGACGAATGGCATTATTCAGGCCGGAAGCTCTGGCGGGTTCTATGGGGGCGTACGTGTTATAGTAAGCCGCCTCCAGATTTTTTCCCTTGAGCTCCGGTGCATCCGTACCGAATGCTTTGCGGATTTCCGGCTTGTTGACAGGAGTGAGCAAGCCTTTCTTGGAATTATCCATCATTCGCTCATCGTTCATCAAATACATAATTACTTCGAACGCGTCTTCTTTATGCTTGCTGGTCGGCGTGATCCCCCAGAAGGTCGGGCTGCTCTGCTGACCGACCTTTGGCTTGTCTTTGAAGGTGGGCACCGAGACGACATCCCAGTTCAAGTTCGGAGGGAAGTTCACCTGCCGTCCATAGCCGCTAATGAGCATTGCGACATTCAATTGCTTTTCGAATTGCTCAACCTCCGGTGTAATGGATCGGGTGTTCGTCGGCCTGTTGTTGCCGGGAATTTTATAAATTTTGTCCAGAGTGAGCAGCAGCTGCTTCCATTGATCATTATTCACGTTAGCCTTATCCTCGGACGGGCTCAATGGGGAAATGGACAGCTGATTTTCTCGAAGGATCGTGCTATAGAAGGTGCTCATTCCACGGTAGGCCGTTCCGTCCACCGTTCTGGTCATCGTGCGGGCTAATTCATAAGCTTCGTCCCAGGTCATTCCATCCTTCGGATAGGGGACCCCGAATTTATCGAAAATGTCCTTATTGTAGTACAAGACGGATTGGCTGATTTCTTTGGGGATGCCATAAATGCCTTTTCCGCCGGTGTAGTACTTCAACGTTTCCAAGGCCTGCGGATAGTAGCGGTTCATATCGTAGTTGTATTTTTTGATAAGATCGGTCAAATCATAGTCGAGCCCAAGCTGCTGGATCGTGTTGACGAAGGAGGAGTGAACAAACCACGTAATATCGGGAGCCGTACCGGCGGAGACCAGATCGTTCAGGTTGGTTCCGTTGCCTCTCTCAATATATTTGGGGGTGATATACGGAAACTTCTGACGTATCGGATCACCGATTTCCTTGTTGAACGTTTCCTGACTCATTCCCAGATGGGTGGCAAAAACAAGCTCAATAGGTTCTTTCTTCGTATCTCCCGGCGACTTGGGAGAAGTCTCGGTGGTGGTGCTGGTGCAAGCGGTTAGTGCTATGATGGCAGCCAAAGAAACAAGTGGAGCAATGCGGGCTTTGCGCATAACTTAACCTCACTTTCGTATGATGGGGATGGAATGAATGAACAAATGACAGCGTTTTCACAAAAAGGCCCTTCGTTTACCGTGTATGCTTTCAAGACTTAGATATGATTTATTTTATGTTTCCGGAAACTTTCCAATCCAGATTATACCACTTGGCAGCCTTTTGTAAATCATTTTTTGCAAAATTTCCTGTTGTTGACAACAAAACCCCCATTCGCTACGATGGGGTAAATATCAGAAACGCCGCAGATCGTTTCCTAAGGGGATTTTACAAGCATGGCTAACTTACAAGACATTGCAACCAAAGCAGGGGTGTCCAAGGTTACGGTTTCGAAGGTCATTAACAATTACGAGTCCGTAGCGCCGGCGACACGGGAGAAAGTGCATAAAGCGCTGAGGGAGTTGAACCTGCAAGCCAGTGATTTGAAGCGTTCCAAGGACAGCTCCATGATGATCGGGATGCTGATGCCGCTAGGCGATATGACCGGGAACCGGTTCAGCATGGGGATTTTGGCAGGAGCGGAAGAGAAGGCGCTGGAGAAGGACTATTTTATAGTCATAGGCAATACGGTCAGCATGGAGAGGGAGGCGAAGGTTGTTGCCAAAATGCTTCAGCGGGATGTGGACGGCCTTATCCTGTTAAGCGTCAATGCAGAGCTCGACGGCAAGCATCTGGATGATCTGATACAGAATAAGGTACCTGTGGTGCTGGTGGATCAGAGGTTAAAGGATTTTCCGGCGCACGTCGTTCGTGGGGATAATTTTGCCGCTGCGATCAAGCTTATCGATCATCTTGTGGAGCTCGGTCATCAGCGGATTGCCTGCATCACTTTGAATCCGGCCCGATCAACGCATGCGGACAGGGTGAAAGGATACCGAACAGGGCTGATAAATGCCGGGCTGAAGGAGTCCAAGGAGTATTATAAAATTGTCGGCAACGGCGTTACTTCCTACGAGGCAACAAGGAGCCTGCTGGTGCAGGAGAATAGGCCGACCGCCTTGTTTGTAGCCCAGCCGTCTATGCTGATGAATGTGCTTAGAGCCGTTCAGGAGTATGGGCTGCGCGTTCCCGAGGATATCAGTATCGTCGGATTTGATGACCAATACGCGGTTTTGCCGGAGGAGTACCGGAGCTTCTTCACCTCCATTAATCAATCCGCACGGCTGATTGGGAGCATCGCTATAGAGATATTGTGCCAGCAGATGAACGATGCTTCGTTGGAATATCAGGAAATTATTTTGCCTGGGGCGCTGACGATCCGGAAATCGACGGCACCGGCTCCTGCGATCTAAACCAATGAAACCGCGCTAGCGCGGTTTTTTGTTTTGCAGAAAGGGGACAGAAACTTTCCGGAAATGATTCATTGCGAGGAAATTTATGGTATAGTAAAAATGGAAAGGAGGGGCTTTGATAAGAATCTATTTTTACTGTTTTGGTACCGCTTACATTAAGGCCTGAACATGACAACAAGAAGCGCAGCAGCACTCGCTTTTATCGGCGATCGGGAAAGAAGGAGAGCTCCTTCCTTCCATTAGTCGAGGAGAACCCCATTAGTCTATTCAGGAAAGGTGATGATTTCGTGCCTGTCCGTAAGCCGTTTCTTATCGGTCTCATTATCGTGCTAGTCTTTACACTCCTTCTTCCAACCCACGGGCTTGTTTCGCGTGCGGCGGCTAGTGAAGTGAATTACGCATTAAACAAGCCTGTGCCAAGCAAAAGCTCGGATACGTCTGCAGGCAGGGCGACCGCTGCCGTTGACGGGAATGCAAGCACCTATTGGCAGCCGCTATCCAGCGACCGCGGGGATGATCTTAATGTATGGATGACCGTGGACCTGACCGTACCGCAGACGGTTCAGAGAACAGTGTTGGATTTTACAGGGACGCAAGGAATTGTAAGCGGTTACTCCATCTTGTACTCCAATAACAACAGCAGCTGGACGCAGGCTTATGCCCGGGACAGGTCAACAGGGGCGATTCAATCCAAAGAGACGGCGATTTTTGCCCCGGTATCCGCCCGATATGTCAAAGTATCGGTCAATTTGACACAGAATTCATTGTTTAAGCTTGCCGAATTTGAAGTGTATGGGGAAGGCGGCACCGGCTCGCAGCCCGCATTGAACAGAATCTATATTTCCGATGCGGCAGGCCGGGAGTATGCGGAAGATACGACTTTGAAGCTTAATGTCAATGAAACGACTTCATTACAGCTTCACGGCGTTCTCGTTACTGGAGAAGAGGCGGATTTGTCCGAACCGGACTTCCTTGCTTCCCTGCAGGCTTCCAAACCGGATGTTGCTGCGTTGGATTCGTCCGGCAAGGTAACGGCCTTGAAGTCCGGGGTAAGCAAGGTAACGGGAACCATTGTACAAGGACCTATCACATTGACCACCACCATCTGGATTGATGTTGCGGACCCGGTCCAGCTCATCGCCGATCTGCAGATAACCCACCCGAGCATGACGATTCAGACAGGGCAGCCTGCGCTCGTGAAGCCCGGCGATCCGTACCCGTCCCTTCAGGTTACGCCATTCGTAGAGGGCATCCTGAACGGCGAGCTGATAGACAGCTCGCAAAATAAGCTTTATCAGCTGCCGGAAACCCGGCTCGTTCCAGGCGAGGCACTGGAGCTTCCGGTTCCGGGAGCGGTCGCTTCTACCGGAGAGCATCAGCTGCGGCTGTCAGTAACTCCAACGGGCAAGACGACAGCGTATGATACGTTCTATTTCTTCTCGGCGGATGCGAGCACCATACCGGCGGGCCAAAGTCAGCTGGCTTTTATCGGGAAAGACGGCAAATTAGTCTACGTGCCGGATTACAAAGGGAACAAGCTGCTCGATTACTCCAATGCGGGTTATATGGGCGGCGGAGTCCAGCTGCCTGACGTGCCTGTAAGAGTGACTCTAACCCCGCAAGCGGAAGGGGACGATACGGCACGGATTCAAGCGGCTATTGACGAGGTATCCATGCTGGCTCCTTCACCGGAAGGCTTCCGCGGAGCGGTGCTTCTCTCCAAGGGTACATATCGGGTAGGCAGCAAGCTGTATATCCGTGCGGGAGGCGTAGTTCTGCGCGGTGAGGGCCAGGGTACGGATGGAACGATCCTCTATGCTACGGGCACGGAACAGCGCGATATCCTGGAAATTGGCGGCACAAGCGGTCCGGCTATCAGCTCGACGATAAAGACGGGCATCACCGATTTATATGTTCCGGTAGGAGCACGAAGCTTCCGCGTCGCTGATCCTGGTCTGTTCAAGGCCGGAGACACGGTGATGGTGCGCAGGAAAGGAAATGACCGGTGGATTCATGAGCTCTTGATGGATCAAATAACAGACCGGCCCGGGACTACCGGAAGTACGCAGCAATGGGGTCCCTTTGATCTTAACTTCGACAGAGTCATTACCCAAGTGGACGGCAATGTCATAACGGTAGATGCGCCGCTCGCCAATTCCATCGAGCTTAGGTGGGGAGGCGGGGAGCTATTGGCCTATAACGATTCGGCCCGGATACAGCAGGTCGGCGTCGAAAATATGCGTGTCGATGTCAACTTCGATCCGTCCGTCATCAAGTCGAATGGAGGCGTCAATTATTATGCGGATGATAACCATCCGGAAACGTTCATTGCGTTCAAGAGCGTCAAAAATGCATGGGTTCGCGACATCACGGCGCTGCATCTGGGATATGCCATGGTCTACACCGGGCGAGATACCAAGTGGACGACGACCCAGGACAGCACGGTTCTGGAAATGGCAAGCACATTGGATGGAGGGCGTCGTTATCCGCTGCTGTATGAAGGCCAGCTAGGGCTGACTCAAAGGGTTAATGTCGATACCGCACGCCACTCCTATATCGTAGGCAGCCGCGTACCCGGTCCTAACGTGTTCCTGGACGGCACTGCAACAACGCAATTCGCAACGAGCGAGCCGCACCATCGCTGGTCGGTAGGGGGCTTGTTCGATAACATCGATGCGAATATCGCTATTCAAGACCGCGGCTGGCTCGGAAGCGGACACGGATGGGCAGGAGCGAATTGGGTCGCGTGGAATACCAAAGGAGGACTTGCGCTCCAAAATCCGCCAACCGCGCAAAACTACGCCATCGGTTTTACCGGCAAAGTAAATAAGCCTTACCTGCCGAATAAGGACGACCTTCGGCCGCGGGAAGGCGGATATTGGGAAAGTCTCGGTACCAATGTCTATCCGCGCAGCTTGTATTTGCAGCAGCTGGAGGACCGCAGCGGCAGCGAAGCCGTCGGCAATATTCAACCAACCAGCTATGGACAACCGAAGCTTGCCGGCCTGAGCCTGAGCGACGGGGTTCTAAGCCCGTCGTTTGCCCCCGACCAGGCTCATTACGAAGCCAGTGTGACCTACAACGTCTACAAGCTTACAGTCACTTCGGAAGGCGTCGATACGGGAGCGCAGATTAAGGTGAATGGAATCGAGGTCGCGAGCGGCCAGCCGAGCCCCGATATCCAGCTGGGCTATGGCGCCAATACAGTTCAGATTACCGTATATTCTCCGAGTCTTAATACTTCCAGGATGTACACGGTCAATGTAACCCGCGAGCAGCCGCAGCTTCAGTCCGTTGCCTTAAAGCCCAAGTATATGTTTATTAGCTCGGGTGAATCTGAATCTCTAGAGCTGCAAGGGACTTATGAGGACGGCAGCACCAAACCGCTGACAGATGGAATCTCGTTCCAATCATCCAAGCCTTCTGTAGCGCAGGTAAGTGCCAACGGTGTCGTATCGGCAGTCAGCCCCGGGGTAGCGACGGTAACCGCTCAATATGCAGGGCAAAGCGCCGATGCCAAGGTGATCGTATATGGCAAGCCTGTGCAGCTGATTGGGCTTGACCTGGATTCGGAACGGTACAGCTTAAAGGCCGGTGAAACGCATCAGACCGTCGTACAGGCGGTATACTCGGACCGGAGCCAGCGGCAGGTTACCGAAGGGGTTGCTTACCGCTCCTCTAATCCTGATATAGCCAAAGTGGATAAGAACGGCCTGGTTACGGCGATCAAGGCGGGAAAAACGGATATCGTCGTAACTTACGGGGGCGAGCAGGAGAAAGCTAAAGTGACCGTACTCGGCAAGGATGACGGGAAGCCGGTGAAGGTGACACATCTCGAGCTCGATGACCGGGCTTATTCCTTGAAAGTCGGTCAAACGCACGCTACCGTCGTTTATGCTTATTATACGGATCACAGCAAAAAGAAGGTGACGGATGCCGTGACGTATCGTTCGTCGAACCCGGCTGTCGTACAGGTGGATGCGAATGGAGGGGTAAAGGCACTAAAGTCGGGTAAAGCCGATATCATCGTCGAGTATGGCGGAAAACAGGTCAAAGCCAAAATTACGGTAACCGCCGGAGGGCATTGACTAGGTAAATTAGGTCTTGATGGTTGTTAGAGAGTCGATAGGCGGGTTATCTCCTTGCTTACGAAGATGGTTTCCATTGGGAAATGCATAACCTTTCGGAAGCTAATAAAGGGGGTATCCCGCTGTGCCACCGAAGCAGCTTACGCTCCTAAACAAAAGAAGAATGGCGAGTCCGCCATTCTTCTTTTGTTTATTTGGCGTTAGCTTGGGAGCCATTAACAAAAAATGTTCAAATTCTCACCCTTCCCTTGTGATTTTTATCACATGTAGGCTGCCTGCTTCGATCTATACTAGCAACGTACAGAAGGGAGGAATTGATTTTGGATACGTTGGATTTAAGCAGATGGCAGTTCGGAATTACGACGGTGTATCACTTCTTGCTCGTGCCGTTATCAATCGGGCTTGCTTACCTGATTGCGGTGATGCAGACGATGTACGTGGTGAAGAAGGATGATTCGTACAAAATCATGGCCAAATTTTGGGGGAAATTGTTTTTGCTGAATTTTGCCGTAGGGGTCGTTACGGGGATTATGCAGGAATTCCAGTTCGGTATGAACTGGTCGGATTATTCAAGATTTGTCGGGGCTGTTTTTGGAGGGCCGCTCGCGATTGAAGCGCTGGTATCCTTTTTCCTGGAATCGACGTTTCTCGGCATATGGATTTTCGGTTGGGAGCGCCTGCCAAAAAAGGTGCATCTGGCCTCGATTTGGCTGGTAGCCATCGGAACGACTTTATCGGCCCTATGGATATTAAGTGCGAACTCGTTCATGCAGGAGCCGGTCGGATACGCGATTCAGAATGGACGCGCCGAGATGACCAGTATTTTTGCCATCCTGGGGAACAAGCAGCTATGGGTAGAGTTCCCGCATGTCATTTACGGAGCGCTATCGACAGGTGCATTGTTCGTAACGGGGATCAGCGCCTATAAAATCCTGCGCAAGCAGCAGCCGGAGCTGTTCAAAGCATCGTTTACGATCGGGATTACGATCGCGCTGGCGGCAAGCTTCATGACGGCGGTAGCCGGTCACGAGCAGGCGCAGCATTTGATGAAGTCGCAGCCGATGAAAATGGCGGCGTCCGAAGCGCTGTGGAACACGACGGGCGATAGCGCCCCTTGGACGGTCTTTGCCTTGATTGATGTGGAAAAGCAGCAAAACCGCGCGCAATTGGAAATCCCTTATGCGCTAAGCATTCTTTCCTATAACAAGCTGCACGGAAGCGTGCCCGGCATGAATGAGCTTCAATCTGAGTACGAGGCGAAATACGGCCCCGGCAACTATATTCCTCCGGTCAAAACGACGTTCTGGAGCTTCCGCATCATGGTACTGGCCGGAGTCCTTATGATTTTGCTCAGCCTGTTCGGCACCTACGCCGTATGGCGCAATAAGCTGGAACAATTTCCGCGGTATTTGAAATGGATGGTGCCGGCCATCAGCTTGCCCTATATCGCCAATTCGGCGGGGTGGATTATGACGGAGGTCGGCCGGCAGCCTTGGCTTGTGTTCGGATTGCAAAAAACGGAGGCGGGCGTTTCACCTACGGTCACTCCTGCTATGGTGGCGACTTCACTCATCGGCTTTTCCGTGATCTACGGGCTTTTGGCTGCGGCATTAGTTTATCTGATCGTTGTGTTCGTGAAAAAAGGGGCCGTTGACGAGGAACACGAGGCTCATGAAGCTCATGAAGCGGAAACGAAGCATCCGGGCACAGTGACTCCTCTGTGAGAAGATCAGGCTATGAAATAGAAAGCGAGGCGAGGGAATATGCTGGAAACCTTATGGTTTATTCTTATCACGGTGCTGTTCGTCGGATTCTTCTTTCTTGAAGGCTTCGACTTCGGCGTAGGCATGCTGACTCCGTTCCTTGGCAGGACGGATACGGAGCGCCGTGTGATCATCAATACGATAGGGCCGGTCTGGGACGGTAACGAGGTATGGCTTATTACGGCGGGGGGAGCGATGTTCGCGGCATTTCCGGAATGGTATGCCACGCTGTTCAGCGGCTTTTACATGGCGCTGTTCCTTATGCTGCTGGCGCTCATTGGCCGCGGCGTGTCGTTCGAATTTCGCAGCAAGCTGCCGAATCCGAAATGGCGCAAGCTGTGGGACGGCGTGATCTTTGGGGGCAGCCTGCTGCCGCCGCTCTTGTGGGGTGTAGCGCTGGCCAACCTGATGAAGGGTGTACCGATTGACGCTAACAAAAACTATGTCGGATCGTTCTGGGATTTAATCTCCTTGTACTCGGTAACGGCGGGAATCAGTATTGTTCTGTTATTTTTGCTCCATGGGGCGCTGTATCTCTCCCTGAAAACCGAAGGGGAGCTTAGGGAGCGGGCCAGAAAAGCGGCAAACCGCTTTGGTGCATGGGCAAGCGCCATGCTGTTGTTTTTCGTCTTCCTCAGTTATTTTCAAACGGATATGTTTACCCGTGACGGGATCATTCCGGGAATGGTTCCTCTGACGGCGGGCTTTACGCTGTTGTCCGTGCATTTCTTTCTTAAAGCGGGACGTGACGGCTGGGCGTTCATTATGACCGGCTTAACGATTGTACTGTCGACGATAACGGTCTTCATGTCCTTGTTCCCGCGGGTGATGATCTCCTCGCTGAACCCGGATTGGTCGCTGACCATCTTTAATTCGGCTTCGAACGAATATACGCTGAAGGTAATGACCGTGATTGCTCTCACGACCGTACCCATTGTCATCGTTTATCAGGCGTGGACTTACTGGGTATTCCGCAAACGGGTGAGCATCAAGGATCATCTGGACTACTGATATGATGAAACGACTGCTTGGCCGCGTCCCTGGAACGTACCGTCTGCTGCTTGCCGGGATAGGATTCAGCGTTGTCGGCGGTATGCTGATGATTCTGGAATCAGCCAGTCTGGCTCGGCTTGTGCATGATGCTTTTCTGGAAGGGCTCGGTATTTCAACTCTTCTTCCTGTATTTGGCATGCTGCTTGGCTGGATCGCTCTTAGAGCGGTTGTCCAGATGATGAGCGAATATGCTTCATCGCAAATGGCGATGCGCATCAAGAGCGACCTCCGCCAGCAATTGTTAAGCAAGCTGGTCCAGCTTGGACCCGGCTATGCCAAAGGAGAACGGAGCGGGGAGCTGCTTGGAACGATCTACGAGGGCGTAGAACAATTGGAGGCTTATTTGGCCCGGTACTTGCCCCAAATGGCCTTGTCCATGCTCATTCCCGCCGCCATCTTCTGCATAGCCGCCAACCTGGACTGGATCTCGGCGATGGTGCTGGCGATAACGCTGCCCCTGCTCATCCTGTTTATGATTCTGGTAGGTCTGGCCGCCAAGTCCAAGGCGCAGCGGCAGTTCGAGCGTCTCGGTCAGCTGGGGAGCCATTTCATGGACGTGCTGTGCGGGCTTCCGACCTTGCAGATATTTGGGCGAAGCCGTGCGCAGCTGGAGATCATCTCCCAAATCAGCGAGGAATATCGAAAGACGACGATGGGAACGCTGAGGCTCGCTTTCTTGTCCTCGTTCGTGATGGAGCTGTTCGCGACGTTAAGCACCGCCATCGTAGCGGTATTCCTGGGGCTGCGGCTTATTAACGGGGAGATCGGCTTCGAGCATGCATTCCTCATTCTGCTGCTTACTCCCGAGTTCTACGCTCCGGTAAGAGCAATGGGTACACAGTTTCATGCGAGCACGAACGGGATGGCTGCGGCTGTCCGGATCATCAGCCTCCTGGAGGCGCAGGCGTCCGGAGCCGCTGAGATGGAGGAGGGCGTGGAGCTTGAGGCTCGGCCAAACGGTTACCGCATCGAATTTCGGGATGTCAGCCTAACTTATCCCGGTTATTCATCCCCGGCGTTGGACGGTATTTCATTTACGCTGGAGCCGGGGGAGCGCATCGCCGTCATTGGCCCGACGGGCTCGGGAAAGAGTTCGCTGCTTGATGTGCTGCAGGGCTTCGCTGTTCCTACAAGCGGCAGCGTGTGGATTGACGGCGTCAACCTGAAGGTGATAACAAAGGAATCATGGCGGAAGCAGCTATCGAGTGTCAATCAAAGCCCTAAGCTATACTACGGTACGCTGCGGGACAATTTGACCCTGGGCTGCGAGGGGCCGGTGGAAGATAGCCGTATTGAGGCTGCATTAACGGCCGCAGGTGTGGATTTCGTGGATCGGCTCCCCCAGGGACTAGATACGCTGCTGGGCGAAGCCGTTCCATTGTCCGGAGGACAAATTCAACGGATCGCTATTGCCAGGGCGCTGTTGAAGGATGCGCCGCTGCTGCTGCTGGACGAACCGACGTCGGGATTGGACTTGTATCATGAGTCTATGGTTCGGCAAGGCTTGGCCCGGCAGCTTCCAGGCCGGATGTCAGTGACGGCTGCCCACCGGCTGGAGACCGTGCAGCAGGCGGACCGCATCATCGTGATGAATCGCGGCCGCATTGCCGAGATGGGAACGCCCGCCGAGCTGCTGGCGGCAGGGGGAATGTATGCCAGAATGATGCTGGCGCTTGAGCGGGAGAGAGACGCCCGGAAACTGTCCGAATCGTTACCGGAAACGTGGAGTGAGGCCCCTGGCGCTGGGTTGGATCGGGGGAGCGGCGATGCTTTGGGTACGCCTGATACAGCATCTATCCGTCTTCTGGCCCAGCAGGGCTTCCTGAGGCGTGTTCTCGCTTTCTTGCGGCCGTACCGGGGCAGAATGCTGATAGCGGTGCTGCTCGGATGCTTGACCATCGCCGCGAGCATCGGCTTGATGGGCACCTCGGGCTATTTGATCGCAAGCGCCGCTTTACGCCCGGAATCGGTGCTGCTGCTGTGGGTTCCGATTGTAGGCGTCCGGTTCTTCGGTTTATCCCGCGGTGTGTTCCGTTATTTGGAGCGGCTGGTGTCACATGACCTGACCTTTCGGATTCTGCACCGCGTACGTGTTTGGCTGTACGAAAGCCTGGAGCCGATGGGCGTCAGGCTGCTGGAGCGGCGGCGCAGCGGCGAGCTGCTGCAATCGCTCATCAGCGATGTAGAGCAGCTGCAGCATATGTACCTGCGCGTTCTGGCGCCTCCGCTCATCGCCTTGGTGACCGGAGCGCTGGGCTGCTTCCTGCTAGCCGCGCATGCGTGGCAGCTGGGGGTCATATTGCTGGCTATGCTGGCGCTGTCCGGCATCGGTCTTCCGCTGCTCAGCGCTAAGCTGTGCCAAAAGCCCGGCCGGGAAATCGCCGGCCGGCAGAAGCAGATGTATGCCCAAACGAGCGACTTGCTCCTGGGCATGAAGGATCTTCTCGTATTTGGCCGCGATCAGGAGCGTCTGCACTCGATTATGATGCAGCAATCCGAGGTGAATGCGAACCAGACCCGTGTCAACCGGGCAGGTGCCGCAGTGAGCGGCACGATGCTGGGTGCAGCGCATCTGAGCATGTGGCTGGTGCTGCTGGCCTCCGTCTATTTCGTACAGACTGGCCGTTTGGAGCCGGTGCTGCTTCCGGCTATTATTCTAATGACGCTGGCATGCTACGAAGCCGTTACGCCGCTTCCTGCCGCTTTCCAGCTGTTAGGCCATACGGTCTCCTCCGCTTCGCGGCTGTTTCAGCTGGTCGATGAGAATAACGCTTTGGCGACGACTGAAGCGAGGCAGCAGCCGATGATATCGGCTCCGCCCGTTCCAGCTTCACGGCAATGGAAAGTGGAGGTTCGCAATGTATCCTATCGTTATGAAAGCGGAACGGATTACGCGGTTCGCCGCCTGAATCTAACCTTGGAACCGGGACGGCGCATTGCCGTCGTAGGGGAAAGCGGAGCGGGCAAAAGCACGCTGATCCAGCTGCTGCTCGGACTCCGGGACTGTACGGAGGGCTCCATTCGTCTGAACGGACAGGACCTGCGGGAGCTTCCGGCCGCCTTCATCCGTTCCCAGTATGCAGTCGTGTCCCAGGAGGTACAGCTGTTCAATGCAACGGTTGCCGCTAATCTCAGGCTGGGGAGTCCGGAGGCAACGGACGACGAGCTTCGTGAAGCGGCGCGGCTGGCGCTGATCGACGAGACGATCATGAGCTTGCCCCAGGGATACGATACGTTGATCGGGGAACGGGGAGGCAAGCTGTCCGGAGGCGAGCGGCAGCGGCTTGCTCTTGCCCGGGCGTTGCTGCGCCGGACCCCTGCGCTGCTGCTGGATGAGCCTGTCACCGGATTGGATATCTTGACCGAGCAGGCGTTTATGAACAACCTTGAACTGTTCTGGAAGGAAAAAGCCGTCGTCTGGATCACGCATAAGCTGTCCGGGCTCAATAAGATGGATGAAATTGTCGTCATGCATCGCGGTGCTGCCGTAGAACGCGGGACGCATGAGGAGCTGCTTCACAAAAAAGGCTACTATTACCGCCTATGGCAGCTGGAAAAGGAGAAGGAGTGTCTGCTGGCTGGCCTCCATGAGGATGCGGCGGTTGGTTTAATGATCAACTGAAGCTGTTAGGAGTTCAATAAATGGAATAGCTTCGGCTTGAAATTAGAACAAACAAGGAAAAAGGGTGCCGCTCCGGTGCCTGTTAAAATTTGTAAATATGCTTAGAGTTGGTGGGATATTTACATCTCCCCATTGAGACATAGTAGATATAAAGAAGCTTCTGAGTTTGTCTGTGATACTATCATAGACAAACTTTTTTTTGGGCGTGCCCAGCTAAGCACGCATCTTCTATCCGGTGAAAGTCCGGTCGCGGGAGGGGCCAAGCCCCCGCGTAGCTTGGATTCTTATGTAT
>NZ_JADBDR010000019.1:0-155773 GCF_014873645.1 Paenibacillus sp. OAS669 | reverse complement strand
TCCCCTGGGTAGGTATAACGAAGGAATGTAAGGGCATAGACCCGTTGAGACTTGGGAGGGATAACCCCTAGGGATAGAATGGAGCAGGTGCATAATATGAGAATAAATGGGATTTCATTCGAATCCTTTATTTCTCTATGCCCTTTTTGGGTATACCTTCAAGTATAAACATCATCATTAATATTTTTTTAAATCGATGATGATGGAATCCTGCGAATGAGCGAGGTTGAACGAGAAAAGTGAAGCATAATGAGGGAGGCGGACGCTATCGCTCCTACGAGGGATACCCCACCTACCACCTTTCGCATTTTTCTATATGAAATGGGTTTCTCAACAACCTGACCCCACAAAGTGGGGTCTTGGCTTCGAAGCTGATTCAGGTACTTTGCGGGGAGCCCCGAAATTACAAAGATATGTGGTCGAACAATGGCCGACAAAGTTGCAGAAGGATAAACCTGGGCTTTGGGTAAAAAAAGATGATTATGAACTGTATGCGGACGACCCCGAATGTGTCGATCCACCCGAATCCGAGCCCATCGATCCATATAAACCGTATTTTGGTGTTGCAGGGTGGAGATGGGAGCCAACCATTAAGGGTATGACTCCTAAGGTAACCGAATCGACGATCCAGCGGGCATTGAATGCACTTGTTCCTACTGGTAACCCCTTCCTTGACCTCTGCATCTGGAAAGGAGGGTTTCCATCGACAAAAGCTCGTTTTTGCACTCAATACCTGAAAATTATACCGATTGCCAAGCAAGTATACTTCCCGTTGTTTGATGAAGGTTATCACGTTGTCAGCTAGCAGGGTGTAAGGGCAGCGGAGAGCCCGGCCTGTGCGAAACTTCCCGAGAGAGAAGATACTCCAGAGGGATATGAAGTTTACAGGCCATTATTTCACTGGAGCGCCAAGGATGTTTTCGCAATCCATAAAAAATATGGAATCGATCCAAATCCGCTCTATATGCAGGGCATGTCCCGGGTAGGATGCATGCCATGCATAAATGTTAACAAGTCCGAGCTCTTTGAAATCTCGCGCAGGTTTCCAGAGGAGATAGAACGGATTGCAGAATGGGAGCGTATTGTGGCCGGTGCTTCTAGGAGAGGAGATTCATCCTTCCTGCCGGCCCTTGATGATGACGACAAGAAAAACATATATGACTGGGTTGAGTGGTCGAAAACGAGCTATGGCGGCCACAATTATGACCTTTTTAAAATGATAGCTTTGGAAGAGCCAGTGACGTGCTCCAGCGTTTACGGATTGTGCGAGTGACGAACATTATGAATATTAAAATACATGGCAGGGTTTAGAATAATTCAAATACCGACTAAGGGCTGTGGGGGCAGCTTTTGTCAGGATTATGGTGTTTCATACGATGAAGGAGGTCTTACTAGAGAAATTATTAAAGAAATCATCTATAAAGTAAGATAGGCATTAACCACTCCCTAAAGAATGATAAATGCCTATCACTTTTGCACATGCTATAAGGCTATTTAGTTTTCACCCAGAGTACCGACGATGTCGGCAGTGGCATTTCCGATATTTTCAGCTATAACAAAATATGTGCCTTTTTCAAGATAAACCTTAAATGTTTCAGCCCTATGTCCTGATACGGTAAACGGCGGAATGCTACTGATACCATTCTCTTTTACAATTCTGTATTTAATTACAGGATTCGTCTCGTTAATAAAAGAAGGCATTTGAGAAACCCTAAAAGTCGCATAATGTCCGGAATATGCTTCGTATGTTGCAAAAGTTTGAGTTGAGATCGATTCATTAGGATGAAGATAATACACCTCGAACCACATGTTACCTGATACTAAAGCATTGGCGCTTCCCTTTGCCTGAACGCTTAGTTGTCTCTCAGGTGATGCTACCGGGTTGGTCGATGCAAAAGCTGATTGCGCCAAGAGCATCATACTTCCACCAATAATCAGAGCTGAGAATAATTTTTTTAGCTTCATACAGATACCTCCAACATTTATTATGAAATCTATTAGATGATCACCTAAAATATACCATTAATATAATAATATGTAAATAGTAGCATTATAATTTGATCTAAGTGATATCGGAGGGATAGTATGCAACGAGGAAAATGGGAGAAAGTAGTTATGTATGTCAAAAGAAATGAGCATGGAGTAATTGTCCAGCTTCAAGAGCAACAGCCAGAAGAATATGAAGAAACAAAAGAAGAACCGAAATATCGAGTAGTTGGTGATTAAAATAAAGGAATTCCCCAGCGTGTGCCTTGGTCGGAGGCGCTGGGGAATGTATGTTCTCACCCATATTATAACATAAATAAAGGGTGAGGGTATTGTTGGTTATGATGGATGAATTATTCCCTGAGGCTACTGCATCTGATATCAAACGTGCCAGAGTATATTTGTCCCAGTATAAAGAGAAAAAGTGTATCGTTAAACTCCTTGAAAGTAACCCACCCGAGTCTGTAGAAATGAAGAAAGTGCAGGCAGCAGCAATTAATTTTACAAATCTCATTGAGCGTGCTGTTGACCAGATTCTTCATAATGATGTAAAGGCGGTTACTGAGTACAGATTTATAAAAGGAAACTAGCGTGCAGCAACAATCATTAGATTTAGCGGATGTATGTAATTATTGCGATAAAACCATAGATCGAAAAATAGAAGAAGGGGTTGTATCTGTAGCAAATACATTATTATATCTTGCTCAATAATTTCAAGATGTTAAACAGCTGAGGGTGATCAAATTGGTTGCCTTTTTTTCCCTTGCACAGTGATACGGAATTCCTCCGTATTGCTGCGGAAGGAACGACTCAATTAATGAGCTGCTCAGAGAGCAGCTTTTTTATTTATATGAGATTGAAGAGAGGAGGGAAGCGAACTATGAGAGTTTATCTCTCAAAGGATCCGCCATTACCAAAGCAACCGGTTAAATGCAAGGGTTGCGAGTGGGGGCGTTGGGAAGGAACGAAACAAATCTGCATACGGCTGCCGTGTATTAAGGACGGTGGGGAAAAATGAATGTTGTTCAACCGATCCGGGACCCAGCAATCATTGAAGGTATTAAGTATTACCTCAAAATGAGAAGTATGAGGGATTTTCTATTGTTTTGCTTTGGGATATACAGTGGTCTCCGCGTATCCGACTTACTGACTTTACGGGTGTGGATGGTGCGCGGTACACATGTAAAAACGAAGGAAAAGAAGAACGCCCATGACAAGCTATTCATAGTTCATCCTGGAATCCGCAAGGATTTGGATAGCTATATTGCAGACATGGCAGATGATTACTTCCTCTTCCAAAGCCGTCAGACGAAGAAAAAAATTCCTATGAAGAAACAGCCGATTGACCGAAGCACAGCTTACCGCATGCTTAATAAAACAGCAAAGCATTTCGGGCTAAAAGAAATCGGCTGTCACACACTTCGGAAGACATGGGCCTACCAATTATATAAGCAGGACCCCAAGAATTTAGCGTTACTAATGAAAATGTTTGGACACCGTGATCCGGCCTACACTTTGGACAATATTAGAGTCACTCAGGACATGATGGATGCCGCAATTGCCCAACTTCCATGATTTGAGTGAAACATAATTACAACATTGTTGCACTCATTTTCTGAAAGCGAGAAGAAGTCATAAATAGCAAGAAAAACGTCTTTTTAGCGAGTGCAACAGAATATTAATTATGGTTCACTCAACTGACAATATTTAATGGAAAACGGGGCCTAAAAGCAGGCTTTTCAGGATCGATTCTAAGAAAGAAAAGCGTACCGAATAGGCAAAAAGTGACTCAATTCACGTTATACGGGCAATTTCGGAGCCTGAAATGGCTATAAAGGAGGTGAGGTTGATGTAATGTCACGAGAAAGAAGCCCTAACCTGGAAAAGGCATTCAAGTTATGGTGTGAGGGTGATCGTAAGAGAAAGCTTTCTTCGATTGCTAAGGAACTCGGCGTCAGGCCAGAAATGATTCGTAAGTGGAAACACATCGATAATTGGGAAGAACGACCTGATCCTGGTCCTCGTCGGCGCGGTGCTCCTGATGGCAATAAAAATGCTCTTGGTAACAGGGGCGGCAAGGGAGGACCCGAAAGAAACAAGCATGCACTTAGACATGGGGAGTATGAAACGATTTGGCTGGATGCTCTTGAACCTGAAGAACAAATTCGTTTGATGGAAGTAGAAACTGACCCGATCAAGCAGAATGAAAACGAAATTCGGTTGCTGGAACTCCGCGAGCGGCGAATGCTTCAACTCCGGGCCAAAATTCTGAACGGCTGGGATGCCGAAGAGTTAATCAGTATAAGCCAGCTGATCGATGAGGAAACTACCGATGTCACAATCATCAATGAATTGGGCAATGTATCGCAAATGCAAATAAAGCAGCCGGCATTCCGTGAGGTTGAGAAGATCGTAAAAACCCCTCAAATGCTCGAACGCATACTTGCAATCGAAGAAGCTTTGACCCGAGTCCAGGACAAGAAGTCAAAGCTCATTGACCAAAACTTTAAGCTAAGTATGAAGCCGATGCTTGAGAAGGAAGCAGATTTGCGAATGAAAAAAGCGCAGCTTGAAATTAAGAAAATGGAGGAGCAGTCATGGTGATATGGCGAAGCACAGCATACTTCAAACTTTCTACGCCTCTACAAAATGGCGCAATTTCCGGTTAGGTCTTATCAATGAAAGGGGTAATCGATGCCAACGATGCAGCCGCATTATTTTAAAGACCATCGATATAATCGGCCACCATAAAACAGAGCTTACACCGGAAAACGTTCATGATTACAATATCAGCTTGAACCCTGAAATGGTCGAGCTAGTATGCAGCGACTGCCATAATGAGGAACACGGACGCTTTGGCTTCCAAAAAACTAAGAGCGTTTTTATTGTTTATGGTCCACCAATGTCCGGCAAAAAGGAATTTGTTCGGCAGCAGCTGCAGCGTGGGGATTTGGTCGTTGACATGGACGCACTCTATGAAGCCGTGTCAGGGCTTCCCTATTACGATAAGCCGGATGTGCTATTCAATAATGTGATTGGCCTCTTGATCGATAATATCAAGACAAGGCTGGGTAAGTGGGGAAATGCTTGGGTGATTGGTGGCTTTCCAGAACGTTTCAAGCGTGAGCGTATGGCGCAAGACCTTGGCGCTGAGATGATCTTCTGTGAGGCCAGTCGAGATGAATGCATGGCAAGGCTGGCAGCTGACAATGACCGACGCCATAGACAAGCGGAATGGCGCGGGTACATTGATAAGTGGTTTGAAAACTATCAGAAATAACATCTCGTAATACTTTTACCTTTTTCATTGAGTCTACCTCATGTTAATATTAGGTAAAAAGTATAGGGTGATGAAAATGCTTTGTCCACATTGCGGTGTTCACTTTAAGATTCAAAGACCAAAATCAATTTCTTTTGTGACTTCAAATGATGATGAGGCTGTTACTAAGGGGCGCGAGGTAAAAGGGTTCACATGTCCAGATTGCAATGAGGCTATAATTCTATTGAGGACAGGGGAACTTGATTACGATAGTAATAATCCTTTTAACCCATACTATGTAGACGCATTGGAAAGTGAAACAATGATATATCCTAAGTCAAGCGGTGCTGATTTAGGTAAAGAAATTCCTGAGAAGTATAGGAAGGATTTTAATGAAGCTGCAATGATTCTTCGTATAAGCCCTAAAGCCAGTGCAGCTATATGTAGAAGGATGTTACAAGAAATACTGCGAGAAGAATTTAGCATAAGTAAAAGGGACCTTTACCAAGAAATTGAAGAGTTTATCAGCCTACCAAATGTTCCATCTTACTTAGCTGATTCCGTAGATGCCATCAGAAATATAGGAAATTATGCAGCTCATCCTCTGAAAAGCACTCAAACTGGCCAAATCATTGAGGTGGAAGATGGGGAAGCAGAATGGCTACTTGAAGTATTAGAAGCACTTTTTGATTTTGCCTTTATTCAACCGGTTAGACTTCAAGAGCGGAGAGATAAACTAAACGATCGGCTACGTGAACTAGGTAAACAAGAAATGTTAGGAAGACGATGACCCCCGGGTCATTATTTTTTTTGGAAAGACAAATAACCGTATGGGCTGGCAAAAAAAGAAGGCTCGCTAAAGGAGAGAAGAATGGGGAGATTATCATCCTTTATTACTTAGGCTGGCTGTGGATGTTCCTATACGTAGCACTTGGCTGGGTAGCCGTTTCCATGGTCGGCTTCCGGTTCCAGGCTGTTTATTTTATACTCTGTGTTCTGCAAATGCTGGCTTTGGGCGCATATCAAATCTATTGGAAAGGATTACGAACAAGAGATTATGTACTGACGGGTCTTATCCTGGCAGGTTTGTACGCAGAAATGAAGTGGGTGCTGGATATTGTGAAAATGGCATTTGGCAGCTAGCGGACAGAAGAAAAGTTCTCTTCGTTTCAATCGTATGGTACTATTGGATTTATATGGGTTGAAAGAGGTGAGGACTGTGGGCAAGCCGAAGTTCGGCGTTTCAGGAAGTACCATTTTATCCAACCCGGAACGTTTGGAAGAGCTATTTTGGGATGATATAGATCAGATTGAAATAGGAGAATTTCCTGACGAGCGGGCATTTGAACAATTTCTCGAATTGGCCCGGCAGAAGGGAGTGCCGTATGGCGTTCATTCTCCCCTGCTTCGCAGCGGGAGCAAATATGACTTGATTCAACACGTCTATATGGAGCCTGAGGAGGCGTGGAAGCGGCTGGAAGCCGAAGTCTGCCAATTGTCGCGGCTGGGTGCCCAATACGTTTTGGTCCATTTTCCTTATTTTAAAGAAGAGCTTCCCCCTACGGAAGACGTTCATGTACTCATCGAACAAGGCTTGCAAAGATTACATTCGCTGCAGGAAAAGTATTCGATTCCTTTGGTGTGCGAGCCCAAGCTTGGATGGAACCGTTCTGCCGTCGGGATAGAGTATCTGCATCATTTTCCTGTCGAGGTGTGGGAGAAATACAGTATTTCCCTGTGCATTGATATTGGCGATTACCTCATGGCGACGGGAGATCGGATTCTCTCTTATCTGGCCAAGTGGAGGAACCACATCAAGTCGGTTCATCTGCATAATGTAGAGCTTGTGCCGGGGCATTACCACTGGATTCCCGTTCATCCGTCCCACGAAACGAATGGCAGGCAATATCCGATTCAAGAGCTGATTCGTTTTTTAGCCGAATGTGAGGATGTCGTCTTTATATTCGAGCATACACCGCATGGCCAGCATGATAAAGCTTTCATCCAAAGCGGCTATGAATGGATCCGGAAGCTTGCGGAGGGGAGATGACGCCTGTGGACTTAGAGGTCAGGAAGACAGCTTCGAACGAGCTGGAGGACTTCCTGTCCATTCTCCGGGAAGCGGCCTTATGGCTGAAGCAAGGCGGACGGGAGATGTGGAGCGACAGCCAGCTGTCCGCAGAGAGACTGCTGAAGCATCATTCGCTAGACGATATGTACATAGGATATTGTAACGGTGAAGCGGCAGCCGCGATGATTCTCCAGGAGGAGGACGCTATGCTGTGGCCGGATTTGGAACAGAAGGACTCGTTGTTTGTGCACAAGCTTGCCGTTCGCAGGAAGTATGCCAAGCAAGGCGTGTCCGAGCATATGATGGATTGGGCCAAAGCTCACGCCGAATGCGCCGGCAAAGCCTGGATCAGACTCGATTGTGCTGCGGATAGGTCTAAGCTATGCCAGTTTTACGAGAAGCAAGGCTTTAAGAGAGTAAGGGAAAGAGTTGTGCTTGGACAATACCCTACCGCTTTTTATGAATATCGCATTGTGACTACGTAGAATGATACGTAATCCATGCAGAAAGGCTGTGAAAACGGATGATTTGGAAAGTTGGAGCCATTGCAGCGCTTGCCGTGCTGCCGGCGTATTATTACTGGAAATACCGGCTGTGGAATAAACGGGTATAGAACCGCCCCTCCAAGGCGGTCTTTTATTGCCCGGGAAAAGGAAGATGAAGCTGTATCCGGCTGAAAACAGGAACGCTTTTACCAGAAAGGTCAAGCAGTACAATGAGGAAACGGGGATAGGATGAAGATGACGGTTGTATGGTATAATAAATGTCCACGAATTTCCAGACGGCGAGGTGAATCTTCTGAGAAGAAATGAATCCTTCAATACGGACGCGCAGCTGTATGACGAAATGAGGCCTCCTTATGATTCATCGGTGATTGACTGGATCATTAACAAGACCGGGGTGACGGAGCGGGACCAGCTGATCGAGATAGGACCGGGCACGGGGCAGGCGACATTGCCGTTTGCCGAGCGCGGGCTTTCCATTCATTGCATCGAGCTTGGAGAGAAGCTTGCCGCTATCTTAAAGCGGAAGTGTGAGAGATATCCGCAAGTGACGGTAGACGTGAGCCCGTTTGAAACATGGGAATCGGATACGGTACCCCAGCCCAGGCTGATCTATTCGGCTGCAGCCTTCCATTGGATAGATAAGCAGGTAAAGTATAAGAAATGCTCCGACCTGCTGGTGGATCATGGCTTTCTTGCCTTGATGTGGCACGAGCATACGGATGATACGCCGGATATCATAGTCAAGTCCTACGAACTGCTGGAGCGGTATTCAGACAAATCATTTCACTATCCATCCAGACAAGAGCGAAGGCAGAAGCGAATTAACGAGATCGATCATAGCGGTTACTTTACCTTCTGTGAGGCATTTGAGCACAAGTGGATGACGGAGCAAACACCGGACGAATATTTGCAAGCGTTTAAGACGCAATCCTCTTATTTATCGCTTGACGACTCTAGTAAAAAGCGGCTTTCAGAGGAATTGGCGAACCTGCTGGCCGGCTGCGATCAGCCCATCCGCAAGGCGTATGTGACCGCGGTGTACTTGGCCCGGAAAAAGAGTCTGTCTTGTGTAGAAAGCGAGGCTTAGCGCTTTGGAAAAATACAGTCGCTACAATACGATACTGCTGCTTATCGTCGTCTTCGGAGGCTTTCTGATCTTCGGATTTTCGGAAAATATTAAAGGTCCGGCCATTCCCAGAATGCAGGCTGATTTCAGCTTGAATGAAGCGCAGCTGGGATGGCTCCTGGCCTTAAATTCGCTTGGCTATTTGGCTGCCTGCTCTTATACTTCTATTTTATCAAGGAAAATAGGGATCCGATGGACGGGAATCATCGCCTTTGTATCCATGGCGGTTTCGGGCGTATTGATGTATCTCTCCACCTCCTATCCTTTTTTGTCCGCCGCTTATTTTGTGATGTATCTGGGGAACGGGATGCTGGAAATCGGTCTTGCGATTATGGCGGCGCGTATCTTTACCAGGAATACGGGAATGATGATGAATCTCGCCCATTTCTTTTATGGACTCAGCTCGACGGTAGCCCCGATCATTGCGGCTTCCCTTATGGGATGGCATGTGATGGGCGGCGAGCTGGGATGGCGCGGGATGTACCTGATCATGCTGTCTTTATCCTTGCTGCCCGTCATTCCTTCGCTGCTGGGCCGGTTTCCGACGGGGAATCAGGAGGAGGGGGCCAACAGCTCCTTTCGCGATCTGGTCGCTGATCCTGTCGCCTGGCTTATCGTCGCCGTCCTGTCCTTCGGGGTCGTATCGGAGCTTGCTGTCGGAAGCTGGCTGGTTTATTTCCTGGAAAGAGCATATGCATGGCCGATAGAGGACGCTTCACGCATGCTGTCGGTTTTCTTCCTTTTCTTCATGCTCTCCCGTTTATTTCTCGGACCTGTTACCGATAAGATCGGATATACGATGTCCATCATGATATTTTCCGCATTCTCAGGCTTGTGCAGCCTGGCGGCCATTGTACTCGGCGAAAAAGCCGCCATCTTGTTTGCCGTCGCCGGAATCGGCATTGCCCCGATCTATCCGACTGTGATGGCGCTGCTGGCCAAGCGATACGGGAAGGGCGTGGATACCGCGATCACGTTTACCGTCACGCTGATGGGAATTGCCAGTGTTATCGGCAATCTTCTGATAGGATATATCATCGATGGGGTCCGCAGCATGTTCTCTATGCGTGACACCGCGGACAGCCAGCTTATCGGGCTTCAGGCAGGGTATGGGTTTATAGCCGTACTGGCGCTCTTGTGCTCGGTTACCTGCGGGATTCTGTACCTGCGCCTGCGGGAACAGAAGGAAGTCGTATAAAACGGGTAGATGAAGAGGAGATCTAGACCGTAATGAAGGAGAGGGCGCCCGGATGAAGTCAGATCGTAACGCTGGACTTAATAAGGCAGCCAAGAAGGATGTACTGGGAGATGCTTTAGCCGATTGAAGGCTTCCGCCGTTATCAATATTATAACTGCATAAATTTACCACCCCGGTCCCTGTACGAGCAGTTACAGCTGCTTCTCAAAATGAACCGGTATAACCCGGGTGGTTAAGGAGATATTAGAAAGAAATGGATGATGCTTATATGTTGCCTTACGGGACTCAACGCGTTCAGTCAGACGAGAGGAGGCAGACGCTATGAATGCATATCAGCGCAAAATTACAGCAGCGCTATTAATCGCAACGTTTCTATCAGCTATTGAAGGAACGATCATCAGCTCTGCGATGCCCGCCATTGTTAAAAAGCTGGGAGGCATGGAGCTTATCAGCTGGGTGTTTGCCATCTACCTGCTAACATCGGCGGTCACCACTCCGATTTTCGGTAAATTAGCGGATCTTTTCGGCCGCAAAAAGGTGTTCCTAATCGGAACCTCCTTATTTTTATTGGGCTCCATGCTGTGTGGACTTTCTCAGACGATGCAGCAGCTGATCTGGTTCCGCGCCATTCAAGGGATCGGAGCGGGGGCCGTGGTGCCGATTACCTTCACGATCATCGGCGATATTTTTACATTTGAACAGCGGTCCAAGGTCCAGGGAATGTTCAGCTCGGTATGGGGGATCGCCGGTATTTTCGGTCCGCTTGTCGGCGGCTTTCTCGTCGATTATGTCAGCTGGCATTGGATCTTTTACATGAATCTTCCTTTTGGAATCATCTCCATGTTCATTATCGCGAAGAGTCTGCAAGAAAATCTTGAAAAACGGAAGCGTAAAATCGATTACGGCGGGGCTGTAACCTTTACGGTCGGGACGACGGCGCTGCTCTATGCGCTGATTTCCGGCGGCAACGAGTTGTCGTGGAATTCCGCTCCAATGTATATTTTACTCGCGGTTTCGGTCGTATTTCTCATCTCGTTTGTTTGGATTCAGATGCGGCATCCGGAGCCGATGATCCCGGTACAATTGTTTCATCATCGGGAGGTTACGATTTCCAATGTCGTCTCGTTTCTGGCAAGCGGCATTCTGATCGGGATCACGGCTTATCTTCCTCTATGGATTCAAGGAGTTCTTCAGCAAGGAGCTATGTTCTCGGGATTCATTCTTATGCCGATGTCCATCGGATGGCCTATAGGCGCTATGGTTGGAAGCCGTCTCTTGCTCCGGCTGGGCTCCAGACTGATATCCCTGATGGGAATATTTCTTCTGGTTGTCAGCACTCTTTCCTTGACGTTTATAACCATTTCGACACCTAGCTGGGTTATCTTGATCATGATCTTTATATCAGGGCTTGGCTTCGGCTTATCGATGACGATTTTTACTATTGTGGTTCAATCTGCCGTGGGATGGAATTTGCGCGGGGTGGCTACATCCTCCAATACATTTCTGCGCACATTGGGGCAGACCTTGGGCGTTGCGGTGCTGGGAACGTTCCTGAATCAACGTATCGGAACTTACGCCAAAGCAGGCGAAGAGGTTCCTCCTGCCATTCTTGCCGGAGGCATTCATGGCGTGTTCTTGATTATTGCAGGACTAGCTGTCCTCAGCTTGCTTATTTCCTTCTGGATTCCCAAGTTTAAACCGGAGCAGGAGACGGAAAAAGCGAAAGCCTGACCGGCCAGCACAGCAGGAGGGTCCGTTCTTTGAAGCGGCGGCAATCGTTCATCATATTGTCACTCCATGATCTGGGTTTATATGGAATAATTATACATGAATTCAGCTGCAGCTAAATAAGGAGGGCCTTATGAAGATTGGTGAGATCAAAATATTCGCCGGAAGCTCCGGGAAAGCCTTTGCGGACAAGATGTGCCGGTATATGGGAGTCGAAGTCGGGCAATCGGAAACGTTGACCTTCTCCGAAGGCAACACCTTCGTCAGGATCAGGGAGACCGTTCGGGATAAGGACGTCTACCTGGTACAGTCCATCGGCCTCAGGCCAAACGATGAATTTGTGGAGATCTTGTTTTGGGTCGATGCCTTCAAGAGAGCGAGCGCCAATACGGTGACGGTCATAATGCCCTACTTCAGCTACGCCAAGGGGGATAAGAAGGACGAGCCCCGAGTCTCCATCAGAGCCAGGGTGTGCGCGGAAGCGATTGAAATGGCCGGCGCGGACCGGGTCGTTGCGATGGACCTGCACAGCCACCAAATCCAGGGCTTTTTCAAAAAGCCGGTAGACCATCTTTTTGCCCTGCCTGTACTATGTGAAACGATAGCCCGGATGCAACTAGCCGACCCGATTATCGTGTCTCCGGATGCGGGCTTTGCCAAGCAGGCGCGCAAATACGCAGATTACCTGGGTACGTCGCTTGCCATTGGGGACAAGACCCGGAAGGGTCACGATGAGAAAGCTGAGATTTTGGAGCTCATCGGTCATGTTGAGGGAAAAACGGCGATCATCGTCGATGATTTCTCCATTTCCGGCGGCACGTTGATCGAGCTTTCGAAGCTGCTGGTGGAACGGGGCGCAGCAAGAGTCCTCGCATGCTTATCGCATCTGGTTCTCAACGAAGCCGCCGTACGAAAAATCGACAACAGCCCCATCGAGCTCGTAATCAGCACCGATTCCGTGGACAATCCTCATCTGGTCCATTCCAACAAGTTTAAGCTGGTCTCCGTCGCGCCACTGTTCGGGGAGGCCATAAGCCGAATTCATAACCGGGAGTCTTTAAGTCCTTTGTTCGACAGGGTTCCCGATAAAGTCATCACCTGTTCCTTTGATCAATGATACGCAGCATAATGGAAGAGAGAGTTTGCCTATCTGTTTGGCAGGCTCTTTTTTTCATCACATGTACATGTAAGAGGGGGGATCGGATGTGAACGAAGTGATTATCCATAAGGCGGAGCAGCTGGATGGCTCGGAGCTAACCCGATTAGTAGAAGAGAGCACGGGGGAGGGCTTTCGTCATCTTCAGCGGCTAATCCGTGATTATGAAAGCGGAACCAACACCTTCGATAAGCAGGGGGAGGCGCTTTTTCTCGCCTATTATCAAGGCGCTCTTGCCGGTGTATGCGGATTGAATCAGGATCCGTATGCCTTGGATCAGCCGGTTGGCCGCGTTCGCCGTATGTATGTTTCAACAGGAAGCCGGAGACTCGGCATCGGAAGACGGTTGATGGAGGCCGTCATTGCGGAGGCAAGATGTCATTACAGCATGCTGGTTCTAAGAACGGACAATCCGGAAGCGGATCGGTTTTATCGTTCTTTAGGCTTTAAGCCAGATGAAACGGCCGATCATAACAGTCATTACCTCCCATTAGAAGCTTGCGGGCTTGGCTAAGACGACCTGAAGCATGCTGCTTCCAAAGTTTCTGATAATTTTGGACATATCCCTTGTGTTGGAACTCTATTATAATGGGTGACAAATCATACCAAATTAACAAAAGATTTGGAGGGAATCGGGAAATGGAACAAGGTGCAAATCAAATGAACCGGCATGCTGAGGAGGATTATAAGCCTGCTGCGCTGCCGTACGCATTAAAGATAATACACGGCAGCCTGTTTCCGACCAAGGGAGACCATGCTGTTTCAACGGCGGGCTCGCTGCAATTGCTTAGAAGCTTCAAGGCCGCAGCTATCCGCTGTCAGGGGTTGGGGCGCTTCGAGACATTGATTCCCGAAGCGGCCAAACGTTGGCGCGAAAAGCTGCATAAGGTGCCGAACCGGATTCACCCGGAGCTGCATTTCGGACTAGCTCCCTGCTCCGTATCACAGGATTCGGCTGAGACCCATACCTACTATATGGCCGTGGAGGTTAGCAGCTTTGAAGGGCTGCCGGAGGAGTTCGAGCGCATTGAGGTTCGTGCGGATCACTACGTAGTGGTTCGAAAAGAACCAGGGCAGGATGTGAAGGACATCTATGATACCGCTCATAAATTCATCCGGAGCGAACAGAAAAGGATGGCGCCCAAGGATGCGGAGCCGTTAGCTTACCAGCTTGAAATTTTTTATGAAAGCATGGAAGCGTACGGGGAGAGATTGTCAGGGGCTGCGGGCCCCCCGTTCGTCATGGATTTATGTATTCCTGTGGAGGACAGTGAAGGCTACCGTCCAACATCCGTTCCATCCGCTCTCAAAGTCCTGCATCAGCCGCTTGACGGCACAGATACGGGCTTGGTTGACAGGTCATCGGCGACAGAGGGGCCAGCTCCCATAGAGCGTTTCGTTCCGCAGATTGTCTTCGACGGCGGGACGGTTACAACGACATTGGAAGAGCATGAGGAGATGATCGCTTGGCTTGAGCGACATGCCGGTTGGAAAATAGCTCAGCAGGAGAACTGGAAGCCTGTCCCTCAGGCAGCGGTCGGTAAAATGACCCATATGGGTTGGGGAGTTTGGATCGAGTCCGGCAGTTCATCCGAAGGAGAGCCTGTTCCTGCCGTGGCTAAAGGACCCTTCGATCCATTCGTCCGCTGGTGCTGGAGGACCGGGAATGTGCAGGAAAAACGCCAGGAGCTAATGGCAAACGGCGTTCGGGTAAGCGAGCTGTACAGAGACCCAGAGGACTGCGAAAGCTTTGATTTCTGGGCCGGCCCTAAAGAGATGCTGCTGACGGCCATAGAGGATCCGGCATGGAAGGAGCCTTTTCTCGCCGACGCGAACCGGTTCCGGATTACAGTCCGGCATTTGCAGAAGTCGATGGAGTGGTACCACAATTACATTGGAATGGAAACGGTAACAGATCGTTCCGAGCATGGATACGCGGTCATGAAGCTTGGCATCAATTACCATCCGGATGGACAATCCCGATGGCTATTGGAAGAGGACCCTAGCCGTCCCGAAACCGGCCCCGTCGATGGGCTGTTCCGAACCCGGTGCATCATTACTAGCCGGGAGTCGTTCTTCAAGTATCACCAGTTTCTGCGGGATAGCGGAGTTGAGGTTTCGGAAGTCACAGGGTTTCTTCAGCGGGGCCGCGTCTGCTTCCATCTGTATGATCCTGACGGCAACCGGTTTGATGTTAGCAGCTTTTAGTATGCTGTACATGGATGTAGGTCTTTCATCTTATAAGGAAAAAGCGGCGGATATTGTTTAGAATAGCTGGAATTCAGGTAATAGAATGTATAGAAATTAGAGATTGTGAGAATAATAGATTACTAGAGAGGAAAAGAAGGGAGGGAAACCGAATGAAGAGTCCAACCAATCAAGCTGCGGCACACAGCAATCGTTACTATTTCTTAATGTACATAAAAACCGGCGATAAGAAGTATCTAATGCGGATTTTACCTATGGAGCTTGAACAGAAAGCATCCTTTGCCTAGAAAAGCTTTATGGTTAGAATAAAGAGTGAAAAAGACCTTTCCTTTGTCAGAAAAGGTCTTTTTTGACGTTCGGGGCTCCCTGCAAAGCACCTGAATCAGCATCGAAGCCGAGGCCCAGTGAACCCAGGTACAGCGGTTCTTTTTTTGCAGGCAGGATGGCGGGGTTACTCGGCGGATGATTTCTCATCAAACCAAAGAGGATCGTCGCAATCGACTTCCCCGTTGTAATTGATTAAGATTTCCTCCCCGGCCTTGATGTCCGTATACGCATAGAAATCAACCGTATGGTTGTCGAAGTTCAGCTCGTAATAGGCATTAGGCTCATAAGCGTGATTAAACAGCATGCCATAGCCCAGGAGGATAGCGGAATGATGGGCACCGTACTCAAACGCGTAATCCGCAAGCAAGGTTTTCTCAATGTGAACATGCTCTTCGTTAGGGTAAGGAATAACAGGCGCCTCGTGGATCAGAGACCCTTTGGCTATATCACAAGTTGCAAAAACCCCTCTATTGAATTCTCCGTCGCTAAGTTTGGAAGTCTTGATCTCAATCATGGTAGTCACCTGCACGATCTATAGTCTATGAAAAGTCTGAAGATTGGACAATCAGGAAGAACAATATCATGTTACCCCATATCCGAACCTTATTACAATAGAATACCAAAAACATGCAAGTAACTCCAATTCCAAACGACGTGTTATATTCATGTTATGTTATGTAATATAAATGTTAGTTTTTTACTTAATTATCGTTAGTTTTGGTGGTGAATCAATATATTATGTTAGATTTATTGACAAAAACGACATGAGTCCGGTAAAATACGTTCAAGACCTTTAAAGTTTATAGAGAAAAGGGAGGTTTTATTACATGAGGATGCTGCTGCTGAAGCATTTTGACTTCGATGACCCGTCGTATTTCATCTCTTGGGCAGGGCAGCATGAAGCTGAATTGACGATTCTGTTTCCTCCCAACGGATTTCACGCACCTGCCATGGATTCCTTTGATCTCATGATCATATTAGGCGGCCCCATGAGTGCCTATCAGGATAATGAGTATCCTTGGCTGCAGAGCGAGAAGGCGTTCATTCGGGAGGCGGTCGAATCGGGGAGGAAGGTGCTCGGAATATGCCTCGGGGCCCAAATGCTGGCGGAAGTGCTGGGAGGACGGGTGTACCGCAGCCCTCATAAAGAGATCGGTTGGCATCTGGTAAAGCGGAACGGCACCCAGCATCCTTTATTGGAGGGAGTTCCGGACGATTTTTACTCCTTTCATTGGCACGGTGATTGCTTTGATATTCCCGCGGGGGCGGTTTCGCTGGCTTCGTCGGAAGCATGCAGGCATCAGGCGTTTACTTATGGAGAACACGTTCTTGGTCTTCAATTCCATCTGGAAACGACGGAAGGCTGCATGACGACGATGCTGGAGAGATGGCAGCATGAATTGGTAGAGGCACCGTGGATACAGAAAGCGGAGCGCATCCTTGAACAGACAGAGCGGACACAAGCTTCCAAAGCACTATTGCATCAAATTCTTAACAACTATTAAATTTACCAGCGAGCGAGGGTGACGATATGGAAATAGGCGTAAACGGGATATGGACAATGTTGGGCGCCATCCTGGTGCTGTTCATGCAATGCGGATTTATTATGCTGGAGGCCGGCTCCACGCGAATGAAAAATGCCGGTCACATAGCAGGAAAAACGGTTTTTACCGTAGGGATCGTTTCTTTGGTTTTCTGGGCGGTGGGGTATGCTTTTATTTTCGGCTCACAAGGCGGCTCGCTTATCGGCTGGGGCGATTATTTCGGCTTCAATATGATGAATGTGCCGGAAGGAAGCAATGTAGCGCCTACGGTCATGTTCGTATTTCAGCTGTCCTTTGCTGCGATATCGATGTCGGTGGCGTGGGGCGGATTTGCTGAAAGAGCGAAGCTGTCGGCTTACCTGATTTTTGCGGTGCTATTCTCCGCCGTGGTCTACCCTGTCATAGCCCACTGGATCTGGGGCGGCGGCTGGCTGGCTCAGCACGGGAAGCAGGATTTTGCCGGCTCCACTGTCGTACATCTTACAGGAGCTATGGCTGCTTTTGCCGCAACCTTGCTGCTGAAGCCGCGTATCGGCAAATATAACAAGAACGGTACGCCGAACGAAATTCCTGGCCATAACCAAGTGTTCACCACTTTAGGCGTCATGCTGCTGTGGATCGGCTGGTTCGGATTCAATGCAGGCAGTACGATTACGGCCGGTGACGGAAGCTTTTTCGGCTACATTGCGATCAATACCCAATTGGGTGCAGCAGCAGGCGCTGTAGCCGCCTTAATAATCTCCTGGATGTTTACGGGAAAAAGCGACATCAGCACGATGCTGAACGGCGCTTTGGCTGGACTTGTTGCCATTACTGCCTCCTGCGCATTTGTTGAGCCTTGGGCCGCGATCGTCATTGGTCTGGTAGCAGGAATCGTCGTATTCGCCAGCATGAGATTGTTCGAGAAGCTGCGCATCGATGATCCGATCTACGCGCTTTCTGCGCACGGAACGGCTGGGGTATGGGGAACCTTGTCCAACGGCTTCTTCGCCACTCCGGAGTTGGCCGAGAAGGTAGGCGTAGGGAAAGCCGGTCTGTTCTATGGCGGCGGCTTTGAGCAATTGGGCGTTCAAATAATAGGGATTGTCGCTTGCGGCGCTTTTGCTTTCATCGTCTCTTACGTCATTCTTTACGCAATGAAAGCGACTATCGGCATTCGTGTTACGGAAGAGGAAGAAATGATGGGTCTTGACCTGAGCGAGCATGGCACCTACGGATATCCGGAGCAAATGAAGGAAGTCAAGCCGGCTTCGGGTGTATTGGTAAAAGGATAAAAAAACGGCTCTCCCGTCTATAGATGGGGGAGCCGTTTCGTTACAAAGAAACTAAAAAAACTCGAAATGATGCCAATATACTTGCGGTAAGGTATGCCCCTCCGACCGCTGTTGAAATCTATGAATTTGATTGATTTAGCGGTATTTTCACAGATTTCAAAGGCGGGCGTAAACTCCTCCGAGGCATACCTCATCTCCCGTATAGCGCATTTTCTCGAAGTCAGTTTCACTATCCCAAAACGGCTCCCCCGTTAACCACGGGAGAGCCGTTTTGAGGTGGGGCGGGCTAAGGTTAAGCCGATTTGGCCGCTTCGGGAGGAGCGGCCTTAGGTTTGACCATCTTGCCTGGTCCGACGTAGAACCCGGCAATGATCCCCAAGGCGGCAAGGCACAGAGCCAGAATGAACCCGTGATTGATGGAGGCGGCCAGCGACTCTCTCAAGAAATCCTTGATTTCCTGGGGAACCGAGGCCCCTGCTCTCATCAGAAGCTCCGGATTAGCCAATGTATCCAGCTTATCCGCAGGAATCTGATGTGTGGACGCGCCGTCTTGTATCTGATGCGACAAATGGCTGTTAACGATAGCCGCCATCATGGTCGCCCCCAAGACGCCGCCGATGTTTCTCCAAAAGCCTACGATGGAGGAGCTGATGCCGATATATTGCTTGTCGACGCTGAACGCTACCGCACTCTGGGCGATGCTCATTAACGGCCCTATGGCCCCAAAGCCCAGCAGAATCATCAGGAGGATCATATAGCCATTGGAAGCGTTGCTGGGTACGTTCATCAATAAATAGGCGGCAACGATACCGAATAGCATCGATGTGATAATAAGGGAACGAAACGAGACTACTGTTTGGAACGAGGCAAAGACGATCGAACCGACGATTAAGGAGAACATCATGGGAGTTAACAGTCCGTTCGAATTTGGCTGGCCCAGTACAGCGACAGAAAACATAGGCAGATAAGTGATGGCGGAGAACATGATCGCCCCTTGGCAAATACAAGCTATACTGGTGCCGGTAATCATCCGGTTGCGAAACAGCTTCAACGGAAGCACCGGCTCTTCGGCCCGCAGCTCGGTTCGTACGAAGAAGATACCTCCGACTATGGCAACTGCCAATAACGATAGGGTCGGCCATGAAGTCCAGCTGCCATCCTTGCCGCCCCATTCAAGCGCCAGCATCAGCGATACGGTGGAAAGGATCAGCAGGAGAGTGCCCAGATAGTCGATCTTGGGACGTCGTTCGGAGCGGGATTCCTTCAAGGCGAACAACAAGGTCAGGAAGGATAGCGCGCCAAGCGGCACATTGACATAAAAGCACCAGCGCCAGCCCCAGGCTTCGGACAGCAGCGTGCCGATCTGCGGACCGGCGACGGAGGATAGGCCGAAGATGGCCGCAAAGACGCCGGACAGCTTCGCGGCTTGCTTGGGGTCCGCGAACAGCGTGTAGATGATCGTAAAGCTGATAGGCATTAACGCTCCGGAACCGATGCCTTGAAGAGCGCGGAACCAGATCAGCTGTGTTATATTTTGCGAGATGCCGCACAAGGCGGAGCCGATCAGGAAGAAGCCGATCCCGATCAGGTAAAATCGTTTGCGTCCGAACAGATCGGACATTTTGCCGAAGACCAGCATGGTGCTGGTCGCAGCAAGCATGTAAGCGGAGAATACCCAGCTCATGCTTTCAAAGCCGCCGATGTCTTTAATAATGTGGCTCACCGCGGCCGAAGTGATGGTATTATCTAGCGATGACATTAGCAGACCGAGCGCCATGGCTAATAAGATCAAACCGTTATGCTGCTTGCTCATCTATCATTCCTCCTCAATTTGGTTGGTTGCAGGGCGTTCGCCTTGCTCCGTTTGCCTTATTTTAGCTAATCCTTCCTTGACGATCTTCAGATTGCTCTCCGCGCTGGCGATCCCGATTTGGATGCAAATTTCCTGCGTCGGCGTCATGTATTTGCCGAAGCGATCGTAGTCTTTTTTCAATCGCACGAGGTGCGCTTCCTCTCTAAGGATAGCTTCTTCCATCCAGCTTTGGATCAGCTCAGAGTCGGCGAATTGGCCGAAAAACATCCGAACCATGAAATCAGAGCGAAGCACGTTATCCTGCAGCTTGCTCTCCAAATAGCTGTGGAATTGCGCTTTGCCTTTTTCCGTGATGGTGTACACGTTTTTGTTAGGCTTTCCCTGCTGCTCGATGCTTTCCTTGGTAATGAGCTCCTCTTTCTCCATCTTGCTTAGGGTAGGGTAGATGGTACCGAAGCTTGCGTCAAAAAAGTAGGAAAGCAGCTCTTCGAATTGCTGTTTAATGTCATAGCCGGACATGCTTTTGCGCATCAATAAACCAAGAATTGCGTCTTGACCTGTCATCTTTGTCACTCCTATATCGAACTGATATATCAATCGTGAGGTTATATTAACATCCGATATATATCGTGTCAATATATAGACTTGCCTTATTTTGCCCAAAATATTCAAAACCTTTTTGCGCTTCCAGGGGTTTTATTGGATAATGAAGTCAGGATATCGTCTTTATTCCAACTACTACATAGATTTCAGGAGGGCTTTTTCATGAGCCAGGCTTCGATTCAACATGTACTTTTTGATGATGTGCCTTCGATTCAACTGGATGCCGGAGGATACCGGGCTGTTATTGCGTACGCGGTGGGCAGCAATATGGTCGAGCTTAGCCGGCCTGCCGAAGGGTTGAGCTTTCTTCGCACCCCGGATAATGGAGAGCTTCTGCGGCAAAAAAGCCAACGCTACGGGCTGCCCCCCTTATTTCCTCCTAACCGGATTATTGACGGGAAATTTTCCACGCCATACCGGGATTATGTTCTCCCGTTGAACAGCTCGGACGGGGCTCATTTCATGCATGGCATTTTGCACAAACGTCCTTGGCGTATCGAATCGGAGAAGGTTCTTGAGAACGGCGCAGCCGAGGTGGTTCTTGTTATGGACATGGGTAAGGACGGTGAAATGTATCCCTATTTTCCTCATGAATTTACTTATGAGCTCACCTATACCTTGTCAGAGCAGGGTCTTCATCAGCTGGTGCGGATTACGAACCATAGCCATGAACCGATGCCGCTTGGGGTTGGATTTCATACGGCGCTGCGCGTCCCGTTTCACAAGGAAGGACGGGAGGAAGACTACCGTCTCGCGATTTCCGTAGGGGAAGAATGGGACCTGACGCAATTGTTCGTGTCTACCGGCAAGCTGCTGCCATTATCCGAAGCAGATCGAGCACTGCGCGGGGAAGGAATTGCTCCAACGGGGGAGCCGTATGCGAAGCATTTTATAAGCAGCGCCGTGGAGCGGAACGGCAAGCCGTTTTCAGGTGCTGTACTGAAGGATACGGCAAGGAACATCAGCCTGGTCTATGAGGTCGATCCTCAATATGGGCATTGGACGGTTTGGAATGATGACGGCAAGAGCGGATTTACATGTCCTGAGCCGCAAACCTGGACGAATAACGCGCCTAACGTGCCGCTCCCAGGGGAAGTGACCGGATTCCGGCTGCTGGAGCCGGGAGAGACCTGGTCGGCATGGACGAAGCTATTTGCAGAGCTAAGCTAGATTTGTAAGGAAGAAGCATGATGGAATCATTAAGGGGAGAGTGAGTCGATGACACTGCAAATCGGATTTGTCGGCACCGGAGGCTTTACGAAGTTTCACTGCAATTTATTGGCCAAAATGGATGGAGTGCAAATACGGGCCTTCTGCGCGACGAACCAGGAGAAGGCGGACCGGCTAGCCGCTGAGTGGCAGGGAGCCGAAGGCTACGACAGCATTCACCGGATGCTGGACGAGACGTCCCTGGACGCCGTCTACATTTGCGTTCCCCCGATGGCTCATGGAGAAATCGAAACCGCGTTGATTGAGCGGGGCATCCCCTTTTTTGTAGAGAAGCCGGTGGGGCTTGATCTGGAGCTTCCTCACGCAATTTTGCAAAAGGTTCAGGAGAAAAAGCTGATTACCTCCGTCGGGTATCATTTCCGGTATATGGATTCCACGCAGCGTGCGGCGGCGGTGTTAGCCGAGCGTACGATCGGGATGGGCCTCGGCTACTGGATGGGCGGAATGCCACGGGTGGCTTGGTGGCGCAAGCAGGACGGCTCCGGCGGGCAGTTCATCGAGCAGACGACGCATATCGTCGATTTGATGCGCTATCTGATGGGCGAGGCGGTGGAAGTGTACGCAGCCTACGGCAGCCGTTTTATGCATACCTTGGAAGAAGGAGTAACGACCCCGGATGTCGGAACGGTGACGATCAAGCTGGCGAGCGGCGCGGTAGCGACTATCTCGAACACGTGCATGCTTCCTGCAGGAGGGCCGACAGGTCTGCATCTGTATACGGATCAAGGCATTATGGAGCTGACACAGGGGGGCTTGAAGGATATCGGCAAAACGACGGTGTGCGAATATAAGAATCAGAGCAACCCTTACGCTCGCGCGCATGAAGCGTTCCTTCATGCCGTACGGACAGGCGATACCAGCGGCATACTATCCACGTACGAGGATGCGGTCAAAACACAGGCGATTGCTGTAGCTGCTCTTCAATCTGCCGAGCGGGGAGTGCCTGTACGTCTAGGCTGATGAGAATAAACGGAGTGTTCGCCGCAGGACGCTCCGTTAGTCTTTTTTACCGGCAAGTTCAAATAATGGTCACAGTCAAGCGTGGAAAAATATGGGATACTAGAGAGGTGACGCATAAGGCGGAGGAGGTCTTTCGATGTCCCTGGAGGTTTCAATGCTTTACCTGCAACGGCAAATTTCTTCTTGATCCTAGCGACCCGCAGTATAGGAAGGTCAAAACCAAGCAAACCAAATATTATGTATGCCGATCCTGCAATTCGTCGATCCAAGGAGAGGCCGTGAAGCAAACCGGCTTGGACCCTAAGCTGCTTGATCCGAAAGGCTATGACAAGTTCATCCCGTAACTCCTTTTCGCCCGCACGGCTGAAAGGGTAAAAACATCAGAGAGATTGGCTGCAGCCTAGATTTGAGTCAGGTTACATTCTTGTAAAACTATGGATACTTCAGGAGGCTGATCTTGTGCTGAAAAACTACATCTGGCCCCGCGGAAAGAAAAAGAAGCTAAGTCAATACGATCCGGAGGATACGGGATTAGCCGCGAGTAAGGAAGAAGCCGCCGAAGCTGTGGAGAAGCTGAAGGAGGATCTGCAGCAGCTGCAGGACATACTATTCGCCCAAAAGAAATATTCGGTGCTTATTGTATTTCAAGGGATGGATTGCAGCGGCAAGGACGGTGTTATTAAAAAGGTGCTGTCTGGTGTGAATCCGCAGGGCTTCAAGGCAATAGCCTTCAAAAAACCGACGCTGGATGAGGCGGCTCACGATTTTTTATGGAGAACCCACAAGGAAGTGCCTGCCCGGGGCTACATCACCGCCTTCAATCGTTCTTACTACGAGGATGTGCTCATAACCCGCGTCCACGAACAGATCGATGATGAAGAGGCAGAACAGCGCTTTAAGCACATTAAGCATTTTGAAAAGCTGCTGAGCGACCATAACACCGTAGTCATTAAGCTGTTTCTTCATATATCCAAAGACTTCCAAATTTCCAAAATCGAGCAAAGGCTAAAAGACCCGTCCAAAACGTGGAAATTCGATCCTAATGATTTGCTGGAGCGCAATTTCTGGGATTCCTATGAAAAGGTATACGAGGATGTTTTCAATAATTGCAGCTTCAAGCACGCTCCATGGCATATCATCCCTTCGAATCATCGCTGGTACCGTGATTATCTTGTTCTAAGCATTATAGTCGATGAGCTGCGAAAGCTGCCGCTGGAATATCCCGAGCCGGATGCGCAAGTGAAGGAACGAATCCTGCTGCTTCCGGACAGCAAGTGATGATCCCAAGAAGAGCGGTCAACATGCTAATGTGCTGGCGGCTCTTTTTTTGTTCAATCGATATCCCGCATCTAGTTCCTCTGATCGGCTTTTCCTCAGGTAAGTTTGCCTATAATCAAAAAACCTCTTGCTGCCTTATAAGACCGGCTTGTAAAATAATACCAACCCTGAATGGAAGATGAGGTTGGAATAAAGAAAGCAAGGAGAAATGGTATATGAACAACATTGCATTGATCTGTCCTACCCATGATCCTGCCGGCGGCAATGTAGCCTTTATTCGTACCTGTGTGGGGCAACTGCGTGAGATCTATCGAGATATCTACATTACAGTGAGCGATGAAAGCGATAACAGAGTGGTTCGTGAATTGGTTCCAGCATAAGATTCAAGTGTAATGGGGGCGGACGGCTTAGCCTTGCATCATAATCGTAGCGATAAAATAAGCACACCAACGCTGTTAATCCATGGAAAGGGATGAGGCTTGATGTTATACCGAAGATTAGGCGTGACGGACGTACAAATTCCTGTAATCGGTCAAGGAACCTGGAAGCTCGGGGAGGACCCGAGTAACGCTGGGAGAGAAATCGAAGCCTTAAGGTTTGGTTTGGAAAATGGGATGACCTTGATCGATACGGCAGAGGAATATGCCAAAGGAGGCTCGGAGCGCATCGTAGGCGAGGCTGTTGCGGACGTGCGCAAGGAGGTCTTCCTGGTTACGAAGGTGTCCGCCAAGCATTGCTCGTACGAAGGAGTTTTGCAGGCGGCGGAGGCCAGTCTGGAGCGTCTGCGAACCGGCTATATCGACCTTTATTTGCAGCATTGGCCAAGCCCGCAGTTCGAGGTGGCAGAGACAATGAGCGCGATGGCCGAATTGGTCGATAGAGGCTGGGTCCGGTACGTTGGGGTCAGCAATTTTAGCCCTGAGCTGATGATGGAAGCACAGCGCGCTTTGGGCAAGCATCCCCTGGTCTGCAATCAGGTAGGCTATCATCTGAACGATAGATCGGTTGAGAAGGATATACTGCCTTATTGCCGAAGCAATGGAATAACCGTTATGGGCTACTCTCCTTTCGGTTATGCTCCCGAGGTGTTTGGCAAGAAAGGCTTTCCAGCACCCGGTACGAAAGAAAGAGTCATTCTTGAGCAAATCGGAGCCAGGCACGGGAAGACAGCTCATCAGGTTGCGCTAAACTGGATCCTCCGTCAGGAAGGCATGGTGACCATCCCGAAGGCCGCCGGTATCGAACATATAAGAGATAATAGAAATGCTATAGGCTGGGAACTGGACGTAACCGAGCTGGAGTTGATAGAAAGCGCCTTTCCCGTAACAGCGGGGGATTAACAGAGCGGAGGGAAACAAAGTGGATCAGCAACAGGCTATCCAAGCGGCAGTACGAAAGGCGTATTTTCATAAGGACCAGGACATAAGGACGAAGCCCGTCCCTTATGGAGTGAATAACACTACGTGTTATGTGCTTTCAGGAGAACAAAAGTACGTTTTCCGCATCTACGATAACCGCCATGACGAGCAGCCCATTCAATTCGAGCTGAACGTGCTGGCTTCATTGAAGCGGCAAGGCCTATCCTTTGAAGTCCCTGCCCCTGTACCTAATCAAGAAGGACAATGGATTACGAGACTGGATAACGGCAAGCTTGGCGTATTATTTCATTGCATCCCGGGAGAACGGCCCCGTCCGGAGGATGCTTATCGGTTCGGGCGGGCTGCAGGGGAGCTGTCGGTTGCACTGGGCTCCATTGAAGTTTCCGGCAAGCCGCCATACCGCGGAGGCTCCTATCATTTATATGAGGTTCATCCTCTCATTTCCAAAGAGATGCTACATGAAAGCCTGTCTCGGCCGGCGGACCCGGAGGATGCTCAGGCGGCGGAATTTATGCTGCAAGAGGTTGTTTCGATGGAAAAGAAGAAAGAGAGCTTTTCACGAATGCCTCATCAGTTGGTGCATGGCGATCTTGCATTGAGCAATATGTTGATTCACGATGGACGCATTTCCGGCATATTGGACTTTGAATTTTGTTCACCGGACGTCAGAGCGATGGAGCTTGCCGTGGGCTTAATGTCATTCGTTCAAGAGGAGAGTTCCTTTCTTACCAGAGCGGAAAGCATAATTTCCGGATACAGCGAACAGGCTTCGTTAACCGCCGAGGAGATCGGCATGCTTCCCAGCCTTATTAGACTGAGGTATATAGGGTCGTATATCCATCATCTTGGCCGTTCAGCAGCAGGAGTGGGAGCATTCGATGCGGCACGCAAAAGGCTGCATTCATTCTTGAAGCTTTCGGAAGCTCTTGTACGGACTGAGGAGGCATTGCTGCAGCTTGGTTCCAAGTATTTGGCGGCGCGCTTTTAAGCCAGTGCAATAGCAGCAACTTACAGGATGGCAAGCCGATTCGGAATGGAGTTGTTCTATGAAGCTTTTTACGAAAGAAATAAAGAATATCAAGGTAGAGGGACGTTTATTTCATTGCATCATCGATCAAACCCCGCAGCTTGAAGCCGTCATATTCAAAATCTATCCCGCAAGCACCAAAACGTCGTATTGCCAGATGTCGTTTTCCTGGACGGCGGCCTGGTCTGTAACGTTTCATAAGCCTAGTGTTTGTGCCAGCTTAATACGGTATGCGTTGGGAAGCGGCTGGGATCCCAGCCTTGAAAAAAATAGATGGGAAATTCCCGATGCCGATTTTCTTATTCATAAATTGCAGCTTGATAACCTGGAAGGGTAGTATCGTTCTAAAATGGATTTGGAGCGGGCGATTCACGAGCTAGTTCAGGCGTATGCGGTTTGAGTCATTTTTCATATAAGCTGTTCCAATAGATGATTTCCGAAGTGACCGGGAGTCATCTTTTTTCATTTGCAACGCAAGATGCCCTGCGAACTCCCTCTTGAATCAACACTCTGCAGCATCGAGAGCTTGCTCTGGTACAAATGCCCATAAAATGGGCGGTTGACTCAGTAACAAAAGCGGAGATGCTCCATACATTGGAATTATGTTTCAGAAGCGATCGAACCTTCCATCCTGCTTTCACCGTAACCAGAAAAAATTACTTGGAGGTTTTACCCGATGAATGAATTCCAAAATGATCTTCAACAACTGAATGTATCCCAATTTCAAGCGAGCGACATGACCCCTTGGGTCGATGAAAGCCAGTACCAGGCAGCTCCATTCCCAATGGGTGCGGATCCTAACGACCCGTCCAGGTTATGTGTCGGTTTTTGTGCGGGCTTCTGCGGCGGCTTTTGTGGTGTGTTTTGCAGCGGCTTTTGTGCGGGCGTCTGTGGCGGCTTCTGCGGTGGTTTTCGCTGTGGAGGATTCCGTTGCGGTGGTTTCCGTTGCGGAGGATTCCGCTGCGGTGGATTCTGCGGCCATCGCTGCCGTTAAGCCATTAGTTTCTGAGTTGTCTACGTTCGGCAGTCCTGCCGAGGAACTATGCCCCTCACAACATGATGTTGTCAGGGGCATTTTCTTCATGGCAAGGCATGTCGGACGAAACTGCCTACATATAATATACAATACATTGTACCATAAACTGGCAATTCGCAATCGTTAGGAGGAGTGAAATGACCAGTATAACCCCTGCTGCGCGACTGAAGGTAAAGGAGGATACGTTTTTTCTCCCGGTTCCGGATGAGGGTGTGTATTTCCGCAACAATGTCGGTACCTTCCGCATGGAAGGCGCGATGATCGACCGATGGATCGAAAAGCTGGTCCCCATGTTTAACGGGGAGCATACGATGGCGGATTTGACGAACGGCTTGTCGAGCCCTCATCTGGAGAGGGTGTATGAAATTGCCGAAGTATTGTACCGAAAAGGGTTCGTTCGGGATGTAAGTCAAGACATTCCGCATCAATTAACGGATGGGATTATGAAAAAGTTCGCGGGGCAAATCGCTTTTTTGGAAAGCTTCGGCGATTCGGGCGCGTACCGGTTCCAATGCTATCGTCAGGCTGACGTATTGGCGGTCGGGTCCGGGCCTATGTTCGTTTCGCTGGTCGCTGCACTGTTGGAGTCTGGTCTTCCTAAAATCCATATGCTCATAACCGAATCAGTACCGACGAACCGGGAGCGGATTGTGGAGCTGGCCAATCAAGCCCGCCGTACGGACCCGGAGGTCGAAGTTAGGGAAATTGAGCAGCGAAAGGAAGGAGCCGACGGCTGGAGAGAGATGGTAGAGCCATACCAATCCATCGTGTATGTGTCCCAAAAAGGGGATATCGATGAATTCCGGCTTCTTCACGATGTATGCAAAACAGAGAAGAAGCTTTTGCTGCCGGCTATGTGCCTGCATCAAACAGGCATGGCAGGACCTGTTGTGCATCCGGGTTCCGAGGGGTGCTGGGAGTCGGCATGGCGCCGGGTGCATCCAGCCTCTGTATGGAAGGACCCTGAGCTTCATTCCTTCTCCACCACGGCAGGGGCGATGCTCGCGAATGTCATCGTATTTGAGCTGTTCAAGTCGATGACCGGACAATCTGAACCAAGAAATTCATTCTTTCTGTTGGATCTGGAAACATTGGAGGGAAGCTGGCATTCCTTCATCCCTCATCCCATGGTGAACGGCTTCGAGACGAATCGGGCGATTCAGGCGCCGGATCTGCAGCTTGACGGCAGGGAAGAGACCCTGGTCCAGGGGGACCCCAACCGTCTGCTATCGTATATGAGCCGGTTGACTTCACCTCAGTCAGGAATTCTTCATTTATGGGAGGAGGGAGACTTGAGGCAGCTTCCCCTGTCCCAGTGCCGCGTTCAAGCGGTTGATCCGCTGTCGGAAGGGCCCGCGGCTCTGCTGCCTGAGCAGATCGGAGTGGGGCTGACGCATGAGGAAGCCCGCCGGGAAGCGGGATTATTAGGGATTGAGGCGTATGTAGCAAGATGGGCGGAGAAGCTTGTACATACCAACGAAGTGATTGGAATCGGCGCGGGGGCAACCCGGGCGGAAGGAATTGTACGCGGCTTGCAGGCTCATTTGTCCCAACAACAGTCCATGCAGCTCAGGAAACGGGTGCCGTCCGCGGCACGAGTGCCGGCCGGCAGGGTAGAGGACGAACGGTGCCGGTATTATTTGCAGCAGCTGTCCGCCTGGAGAAGGGACCCTGTGATCGCCTTCGGAGAGGAAATAGCAGGCTTTCCTGCCGTGTGGGTTGGGTTTGGCGATGGCTGGTACGGCGGCAGCGGCTTGAATAAGACTGCGGCTCTGCGGAAGGCGCTGCAGGGTGCGCTGTTAGGGCTGCAAAACGGCTCTGTCCCTCCTGCGGATCAGGTGCAGACAGCTTCGTCCGTGCGTATCGTTAGGGAAGTCCCGGGCGAAATCACGTTCCCTTCTATAGAAGGATGGTCCCATTCCAGGTCCATGCAGGAAGCTTTGGAGACGATTAGCAGCCAGGGCAAGCAGCTCTTTGTAGTCGATTTGGCTGTGGAGCCGTTTTTGAAGGAAGAGCTGCAAGGCGTATTCGGTGTGCTGCTGCGAGAGGGGGGATCCCGATGAATACCGGGGTAGCTGTTATCGGAGAAGGCCAGCTGGCGGAGCTTGTATGCGGCGAGCTGTCCTCTTTGTGCCGACTGGCGCGTCGAAGTGATTTCAAGGAGGGAGTGCCGGAAGGAATGGGGCTCGCCCTGGTGCTGAGCGATGCATGGCATCCGTTACTTCATCGGGAAGCGGAAGAGGTGTTCCGCTCCTTGGGCATCCCATGGCTTCGCGGGTTCGTTGCCTTCGGCGAAGGGGCGATAGGCCCGCTGGTTCGACCCGGCCTGACCGGATGCTCGCAGTGCGCCGACACGCGGCATCTGATGGCGGGACGAGACCGCAAGGAAATGTGGATGCTGGAGCAGCGCCTGACGGAGCATGGCGGAGTTCCGCATGATGCATGGGCATCCCGGACAGGATTGCTCCAGATGGCACATCTGATCTTGAAGGAATGCCGTGCAGTGCTTGAGGGCGGACGTTCCCGGCTGGAAGAACGGATGCTGTTCCTGGATATGAAATCATTGAGAGCTTCAAGTCACTTCTTTTTGCCTGACCCGTTATGCCCGGTCTGCAGCCAGCTGCCTGAAGATACTCCGGCGGGAGCCCAAATAACCCTTCAGCCGAGTCCCAAGGTGGACAGAGCAAGCTTCCGGAGCAAGTCATTGAAAGATCTGGCGGGAGTTCTGGTTCAAGACTATCTGGATATCAAGACCGGCTTCCTGAACGGAAAAATGATGGATTTTGTATCTCCGTTTGCCGATGTCAGCGTCAATCTTCCCTTGTTCGATCATGACGAGGTGACGGCGGGGCGAACGCATTCATATGCGAGCAGCGAGCTGACCGCCATTATGGAGGGGCTGGAGAGATACTGCGGCATGGAGCCTCGCGGCAAAAGGCTGGTGATCCGGGACAGCTACCGCAATCTGGCCGATAGCGCTCTGCATCCTGCGGCAGCGGGACTGTATGCCACAGAGCAGTATGAGCGGCCTCATTTTCCGTTCAAGCCCTTTCACCCCGATGACCCGATAGATTGGGTATGGGGCTATTCGTTTGGCAGGCAAAGTCCAATCTTGGTCCCGCTGCAGCTTGCTTATTATACCTCGCCCTGCGGACAAGGCTTTGTCTACGAGACCTCGAACGGCTGTGCGCTGGGCGGCAGTCTGGAGGAAGCTATTTTTTACGGCATTATGGAGGTCGTGGAACGGGATTCCTTCCTGTTAACCTGGTATGCCAGGCTGCCGCTGCCCCGGCTCGATCCTTTTTCCGCAGGCGATTCGGAGCTGGAGCTCATGCTTCACCGCCTGAAGGCGGTTGCGGGCTTCGATGTATTGCTGTATAACGCGACGATGGAGAACGGCATTCCTAGCGTTTGGGCGCTGGCCAAAAATACGAAGCCGAACGGACTTAACCTGATTTGCGCCGCAGGGGCTCACCCTGATCCGGTTCGCGCTGCGAAAAGCTCGGTTCATGAATTATCGGGGATGATGCTCACGCTGAACGGAAAATTCGAGGAGAATCGGGAGCAGTATGCCCGAATGCTTCACGATCCGTCGCTGGTGCGCGGTATGGAGGATCATTCTATGCTGTACAGCCTGCGGGAAGCTGAGGAACGGCTTCACTTTTTGCTGGCAGGGGATCGGCCTCTAAGGTCCTTTGAGGAAGAGTTCAAACGTCCGCCGGAGCACCCGGATTTGACGGATGATTTGAAAGACGTCCTTCAAGCATTCCGGCGGTTGCAGCTCGATGTCATCGTAGTAGATCAAACGACTCCAGAATTAAAGCTCAACGACCTGCATTGCGTCAAGGTGCTCATTCCAGGCATGCTTCCGATGACGTTCGGCCATCATCTCGTCCGACTGACAGGGCTGGACCGGGTATTGAAGGTCCCGCAGCAGCTAGGCTATACAAAGCGGCCATTACTCCCCGAGGAGCTTAATCCTTATCCGCACCCGTTCCCCTAAACCGTGAGGAGGAAAAATGATGAGTCTGGACCGATTCCTGCACAGCCTCCATACGGCAAATGATGAGTCCCGGCCGCCGGATTGGGAAGTCGATTGGGAGGATGCGCCGCTGACCTACAAGCTGTATCGCGGCTTGCCGGTTGTTCCTTTATCGGCGGAAATGCCCTTATCGCTGACTGATCGTCCAACGAGGACTTTTCCTGATTTGTTATCCTTAGGCCATTTGCTGTGGTATGCATACGGTCTGACCCGAGTCAGCCAGTTTCCTGCGGACGTCACGATGTATGGAGGCACCCAGGTCCCGATGTACCGGCGCTTCGTTCCTTCCGGCGGCGGATTGTATCCGAATGAACTTTATGTATATTGGAAGACGTCGGATGTCCCGGAGGGAATATACCATTACGATGCGGCGCACCACCGGCTGGTTCGGCTTCGGGAGGGGAATTACGATGCTTACCTGACCCGGGCGCTTGGCGGCCAATGCGAGATGGAGGGGTGCTGCGGAGCCGTTATGGTTTCCGTTATGTTTTGGAAAAACTTTTACAAATATCACAACTTTGCTTATCGGCTGCAAGGCTTGGATACGGGAGTCCTGATCGGACAGCTCCGTGAAGCGGCCCGGCAGTTCGGGTACGACTCGGCCATGTGTTATCAATTTCTGGACCGGGGGGTTAATCATCTGCTCGGGCTGTCTGACAGAGAGGAGAGCGTCTATGCGGTCATCCCTTTATCGGCAGAGCCTGTGAGGACCTGGATGTATGACGGTATGAGGGGACAGGATGGGAGCACCGCAATGGAGTTATGCAGGGAGCTGCCTTGGATCCGGACGGATCACTATGTACGTTCACAGAACGTCAAGGAGTTTCCTGTGCTGACTGCGATGAATGCCGCGTCCATGCTGGAATCAACGGACTCCTTAGGCTGTGCGGGAGCGGGGAAGCATGCAGATAGCGGGCTGCGGGCCGTATACCTGCCTGAAGTGGAACGGTTGTCCTATGATCTGGCATCGCTTTGCCGGCAGCGGTATTCGCCGGAATCGGATTTTGTTCTGAAGAGAGTCACACCGTCAGACCTGGCTGTGCTTCTACGAGAGGCGGCCGATAGGCTAGCCTATCCCAACGATTCGCAAAGTCCGTGCCGGTCCGATCCCCTTGTATCGCTGTATTGTTGTTTGTATAACGTGGAGGGGATTCCGGACGGAGCCTACCGCTACGATAGAACGGAGCATGCACTGCGCTGTATCGCTCCGGGAGACCACCGGCTGCGGCTGCAGGAGGGAATGTCTCTGCATAACGTGAATTTATTTCAAGTGCCGATATGTATTCATGTGGCGGGTGACCGGAACTATTATCGATCGGCGTTTGGTTATCGCGGGTATCGCATGCAGCAGATGGAAGCGGGGATGCTTGTGCACGGCTTGTTGCTGGCGGCGTCCGCCATCGGCATGGGAGGGAGGCCCTTGCTCGGCTTCAGTCCGGAGAATAGTGATGATCTGTATTCATTGACCGGGCAAGGGAAGACCAGCCTGATCCAAATTCCGATCGGTCATTACCGTCAGCGGCCCCGGTTGGAGGGGGGGCTGCACAGTTAACGATTCACCGGCTTCGAAATTTGCTTAGAGGCCCAGGGAGCTTGGATCTCATCGAATTATGCCAGGTGGGAGCCCAGCGCGGGATATAGTGCCTTTCTCAACCTGTATAGGTTTCTCGACAATCTATCCGTTCGTAAAGAACGGATTTTTTTGTATCTCCAAAAGCTTACTAACATTAATGTTCACGAAACGTTGTGTTAATATATGGTATATTTATATAAAGAAAGGAGTCCTAGATATGAAAAAAATCATTCTTCCACTTTCCATAGGCGTCATGATCGGCTTAACGGCTACGACCGTCTCGGCGGCATCGGAGTCTGTACAAGCTGCTATTGCCCAATTCGTATTCAAGGTGAACGGTGAAGAGAAGGAACTCAAGAACAGTCCATTGGTCGTAGACGGAACCTCCTATTTACCGGTAAGGGAGGTCGCTGCTTTACTCGGCTACGAGCTTGATTACGACGAAGCGACGCGAACCATTCAGCTGGACCCGAAGAAGGCTAACCATAGCATGTACCAGGAATTGACTGCAGCCCCGGACTTGACCGAATGGATCAAGGTACCTGATCTCCTCCGATTTTATGAGGGCAACGACATCAAGGCATCGCTGTCCGGCGATAGCTCGACGACCCATCTGAAGATAGGCGTTTACGGGGTTGGCTTTCCGTTCGCCTTCAGCGACCAGTACCAGCAACCGGATGTCCCTAAGCTTTATCAACGGCCAAGCGGAAAATTGTCCATGCTGGTGTACCAGAGCAATCTGTTCGTCAACAAATCCGAAATAAAAAACCTGGGCTATCCTATCGAAGAGGAATGGATTCCCGCAGCGGAGATAGCCAATGATCAAGTTAAGCTCGATTTCACCCCGTTGAATGGGGTAAAGAAGCTGCAACCCGAATTTTTAAACACGGAACAAGGCATTCTGCGCGCTATGAACTCCAAGGACGGTGTTCTGCTGAACAAAGAGGATTTAAGAGCGAGAGGCTTCATAAAATGAGGATTTTTCATGAGTAATGAACACCCTAGTATAGCGGAAATATGCGAAATAGGAGGGTGGGATTATCCGCCGGTTTACATTGCAATGGTTTTAAACTCATGGGTTTCCAAACAGAGTAGCTGCCGGACAGGCAGTGCTCTTTTTTTACCTTCGTATGCTATGATATAAGTTAGATGAATCTTGAAGCTGAAGGGAGAATCCAAGATGGCGGCATGGAAAAATCAGGCGCCGGTTGCAAAGGCGGAAATGTTGATACGGAGACCGGTTGAAGAAGTATTTGAGGCTTTCATTGATCCTGCAGTGACTACGAAATTCTGGTTTACCCACAGCAGCGGAAGACTGGAGCCAGGGGCACGGGTTAAGTGGGAATGGGACATGTATGGAGCATCCGCAGAGGTTGAAGTGCTGGAGATCGAGAAGAATCAGCGCATTCTCATCCATTTCGGGTCCAGGGTGGAGTGGATCTTTACTTCCAAGGGGGAGAAGGAAACCTTCGTTACGATTACCAATATCGGCTTTCAAGGCGAAGCGGATGATGTCGTGAAGCAGGCGATAGGATCGACGGAAGGGTTTACGATTGTGCTTTGCGGGCTTAAGGCGCTATTGGAGCACGGCATCGTCTTGAATCTTGTGTCGGATAAAGCTCCTTATGCTCACGTGAAGCGTGGATAAGCCGGATAGAAACAAGCATTGGCAGCAAGCCCTGCAATGGTCGAGAGAGGCGAATGTGGAGCCTGCAGAGCTCATTTCCTCCTGTATAGGGATGGGCGTTCCTGTGTGTCTCTTCGCCGCATGGGGCCATCTTCCTCTTGGAATGATAGCTGCACTAGGCGGCATTACCATAGGTGAAATAGGCTTACGCCCGGGCCTTTTGGCGCCAGCTGGCCGGCTGGCAGTATACGCTTCGATTAGGGTGCTGTCTTGGTCTAGCCGAGGGAATCCGGTGGGTATGGCCCGGGCATCATTTTTATTGGATCGTACTGACTGCGGCGATCTTGACGGAACGGAAAGCGGACCCGGTACCGGTCAAAACGATTCAAAGGGTAACCGGCACCGTCATCGGCGTAGCTGCCGTCAGTGCGCTCTTTGCCTATACGCTGCCTGAATGGGCGGTCGTCGTGGCGGTGGGGTTGCTTGCCGGGTTGAGACCGTGGTTGAAGGCGCGGAATTATTTGCTGTACTCCGCAACCATGACCCCGCTTATTTTTTTGCTGTACTCCGCAACCATGACCCCGCTTATTTTTTTGCTGATGGACGCGGGAAAACCGCTCGACGGTCTAGCGCTTCTGGACCGAATAACGGCAACGCTGATCGGAGCAGGCCTCGTCGTGCTGCTTAATCTCATCTTCACCCGGCCGGTCTTTCAAGAGCGGAATTAATCCGTCAAAAGGATCTCCTTGTACATGTTCACTTGTTCGATCATATGTCCAATATTTCCTTCGCCGGCATACTGCGACATATCGAAAAAATCCTGATCCAGGTCCGACCAGTATAATTCGTTTTCATCCCCTGTCACGGCGATATCATGCTTCAATCTTCCGGCATAGACTTCGACGTAGCATTGCTGCAGGTAATAGGTAAAATCCATCACATGATGCAAAGTGACATCCTCTTGGGAAATGCCGGTTTCCTCTAACAGCTCCCGGTAAGCGGCTTCGAACCCGGCTTCTCCCGTCTCGATTTTTCCGCCTACCAGATTGCTGAGTCCCTTGTACGGGTTTTTCAACCGTTTGCACATGAGCAGCCGGTCCATGCTATGATTGTAGATCATTAGAACGTTATAACCTTGCATGAGCTGTCCTCCTGAAATGATTGCATAGACAAGTATAGGTTCACTATGCGCTGAATTATTGCAAATGTAAATAGAAAAAGTCCTTTGGGTTAGTTCCAAAGGACTTTTTTAGATAGAATTTCGGGACTTCCTGTAAAGCTTCGATTCCAAGGCTCCGCTTTGTGAGATTCCTCTACCAAGTGCCTGACTATAGCTTCTTGATTCGTCCTTTAAACTGCTGAATGAAGCGCGAGTTGGATTCGTCGCCGCCGCTGGCATTGCCGCTCATCCAGATGGGCGGGCGGATGCCGTCCTTGACCAGCAGCTCGATGGTTTCCGCGACCAGCGAATTTAAGAGATACGCATTGGCGAAGGTGGACATGGCGGCAACCCGCTGATCAAGCCCCTCGATCTCCACTACCGCGTCTCCGACTTCAATCTTGGTATCCAGCACGATATCGACCAGATCGTGCAAATTGTGCTTGGACGGATGCCGCGCCACATGGTCCGCGGGCGTAGCCAGCGCGTGCCGGACGGAAGTGACGCCGATCGTTCGAATTCCGCGGGCTTTGGCCTCCAGGGCCGAATCTATCGTAGCCGAATTAATGCCATAGGAATTAATAATGATCAATAAATCCCCCTGCTTCAAGCCGTAGTCATCCAGTACGATATTTGCATACCCTGGCGTCCGCTCGACGGCCATGGATCTTAGGGCGCCCCCGCTGAGCAGCGTACCTTCGTCCAGGATGGCACTGATATGCATAAGCCCCCCGGCACGGAAAAAAATCTCCTGCGAGCCCAGGTTCGAGTGGCCACCGGGGCCATAGGCATAGACGAGCTTGTCTTGCTTGATATGCTCCGCCATCATGCGGGCGGCCCGGGCGATCGAAGCCTGTTCTTCCTGATGAAGCAGCTCCAGATGCTGAATAATTTTATGAAGGTATTGGGTCATTGCGGCCGTGCTCATAGACTTCCCTCCCGGCTGGAGGTAGTGGAATCGAAGACGCGATTCCCGTTCTTATAGGTTTGAACGATGCTGAGGCTCTGACGGTTCCATTCGAACAGGGCCAGATCGGCAGGCGAACCGACGGAGAGCCCGTTCTGCGAAGGCAGCTGCATGAAAGCGGCGGGGCGTATCGAAGCCATATCCCACGCCTCCTCGAGCGCTGCCATTCCGCTTCTTGCCAGATGGGAGATCCCCCAGGGCAGGAGCTGCACCGATCCCGCAAGAAGACCGGGGTTGTCTGCCAGATGAAGACGCCCTTCGGGGGTAAGGACGACCCGGCCCCCGATATGATTATCGTACACGCCAGGCTCCATGCCGCTTAAATAGACGGCATCGCTGACGAGCAGCGCGCGTTCTCCCTTGGTGCGCAAAATGACCTTCAATACCGATTCCGGCAAATGGAAGCCGTCGGCGATAAGGCAGGCCGTTAACCCGTCCTGGCTTAGCTGCTCCCATATATAGTTGGGATGCCGGGGGAGCATCAAGTGAGCGCCGTTGCCCAGATGAGTGGACATTCGCGCACCTGCTTTGACGGCAGCGTCGATTTGCCCGGGAGAGGCGGAGGTGTGGCCGATGGAGACGGTCACGCCCTGCTCCACGCACCGCTCAATGAATTCGACCGATCCCGGCCATTCCGGCGACAGCGTGATGATCTTGATCCGGCCTCGAGCCGCCTCCTGCCACCGCTGGAATAAAGGCCAGCTCGGTGCTTTCGTATACAGGCTGTCGTGTGCGCCGCGGGGCCCGTCCTCCGGCGATATGAAGGGGCCTTCCAGATGGATGCCGGCAACCCCGGCATGCGCGGCAGGATCCTCATCACAGGCGCGGGCAATAGACTGCATGGCTTGCTCGATCTCTGCGTCCCCGTTCGTAATGACCGTAGGATAATAAGAGGTCACGCCTTCCTTCCAAAGCCCGCGTGTAGCGCGTTGTACCGCTCCAGCGGCAATCGGTATCGTATTAAAATCGGATCCGCAGTATCCGTTGATCTGCAAATCTACCAGCCCGGGAGCGATCCAGGGCAGTGCTGCTTTCTTCTTCGTTGACAAGGGCTGAATAGCCGAGATTCGGCCGCGCTCGATGTGAACCGTAACGGGTTCCTTTGTCCTGTAGTGAATTCCTTCTACCGTCGTTACGTTTCCCGACATGTCCTTCATCTCCTAACCGAGGTCTCCGTATGCGTCTTTATCCAGATATAGCGTACAATCCGAATGCCGGCGGAGAATCGTAGAAGGACATTCCGTAGAAATGGGACCGCGCAGCGTCCTTTGAACGGCCGCGGTTTTGGTGACACCCGGAACCATGCAGTATAGGTGCGCTCCGGAGAATAGGGCAGGGATAGTCAGCGTCAGAGCATGGGTAGGGACGTCCTGCAGACTGGCAAAGCAGCCGTCGTTGACCTGCTGCTGCCGGCACGGCAAATCGAGCTCGACACTCTTGACGAGTGCCGGATCGTTAAAGTCTGCGACAGGCGGATCATTAAAGGCGATATGACCATTCTCTCCGATACCCAGGCAGACGATATCGATGGGAGCATCCCCTAGCAATCCAGCGTACCGCTGGCATTCCTCGTTGATATCACCCGAGCAGTTGATCAAATGGACGTTCCCCGGCTTGACTTCGTCAAACAGCCGTTCCCGCAGAAAGGCGCTGAATCGCTGCGGAGCTTCCGGGGCAAGCCCGATATATTCGTCCATGTGAAACACGGTAACGCGGGACCAGTCGATCCCGTCGGCCTGCTTCAACGTCTGCAGAAATTCGTTTTGTGAAGGCGCTGCGGCAAAAATCATCCGGATGCTGCTCTTGCTGCCGAGCAGCTCCTTCATTTTGGCGGCGACATCGCTGCCGGCCGCTTTTCCAAGCTGCTCTCTATTCTCGTAGACGTGAACTTGCAGCCGGTCGACGGTTTGCGTTCTTAAGGGGTGTATGGTTTCGTTCATGGTTCAATCTCCTCTCTTATCTCTTGGGCTAGGGCATTCCGGATGAGGCTTTCAATCTGCGGCTGAAAAGGCGCCTGCAGCCCGAAATAGGGGACAGAGCCGTGTGATTCATAGCCGCCCTGTTCCAGCTGCTCCGCCGTTGGCACATAGCCGATCATTCCGTTGGTGTAGCCGAGCGGAAGCATAGTTCCGCGGGATGCTTTTTTTACAAAAAGACCGTAATCCACCACCATTTCCGCATTAAAGGTAATAAGGGAAAGCTCCTTTGCTAAAGTCAGCCTCGTAATTTCGAGCGGAATGGAGCCTTGCCTGCGGGTAGGCTGACCAAGCAGCAGGCGGGCCCGCTCTCCCTGAATGTCTGCCAGCTTCGCCTGCTCCTCGAGCTCTTCCACGGTCGGGACGGACTGAAAGGGCAGCGGCAGCACCAGGGTGTGACTGGGCAATAAAGCTGGAGCGAGCTCGTTCATCGGCTGGCAGCAGATGCGAAGCGCCTCTTCACACAGCCAGCTCCCGAAGCGCTCCACCTCCATGCGGTGGCCCCGATAAAATTGACCGTCCTGAACCAGGGCCGGCCGAATATCCCCGCAGCATCCTTGCAGGAAAGCGCCGGTGACGCCGCTGCCCAGAGCTTGCTCGATCCGTTCCAGAGCCGCTCCGCAGTACTCGGGAGAAATTTCGCTATCCCCCGTCGTAGTGGGATGGCAGGTATAATGAACGAACAGCCCTTTGGTCCTTCCGTCGGGGGTACGGAACCGGATTACGGTGACTTCCGGATCGACGGGGCCGTTCTCGTTCGGGGCCATTTCGATATGCCCGTCGATGTCTTTTCTCCGGTTAAACCCGATCCGGCAGTGTCCGGTTCCCTTTTCCATCATAACGGGCTCCATGGTTTGAAGCGCTTGTTCGATGCCGCTCTCGAGCCTTCGCTCCAATTCCTGCAAATATCCAGGATCCGGCCTGCCAAGAGCATCGGTAAAGCAACCGCTTGTCTGGGGACCGGAATGGTTATGGGTTGCATGGAGCAGCACCGAATCCAATCCGTACCGTTCCCGCAGCTTGGGCGAGAGCCGGTTCACAAGGTCGCTGCCCCACCAAATCAAATCCGCCGATACCAAGAGCACTGTTGTCTTGCTGCCCGAAACTCGAGACTGCTGCAAGCAATGAATTCTCGCGTATAACGGCTGGGCAATATGTTCGAATGTCCCGGTTCGGTGGGCGAAGCCGGCAAGGGGGACGGGCATGGCTGGAGTAATATCCACTTTGGCGGTTCCGAGATGTAAGGATCTTGTCATAGCCTGCCTCCTTATGCGCTCGAAGCATCTGAATAAAGCTCGATGATCAGCAGCACGTTACGTATAATATGGAACGGGTCTTTGACGGGCAGCGCCACGACTTTGTCCATCGGCTCTCCGCTGCGGTCGCGAATCTGAATCCATTCCCCGATCCGAGGGTCCGTGTGGGGAAAGGTCCGAAAGACATAATCATGCGTCTGCCTATACAGCTCCTTGAAGCCCGGATCGCCGGACAGCTCATAGGCCAATAAAGAGGCATATAGCGCTTCGGAATGGGGCCACCACAGCTTGGTGTCCCATGTATCCAGAATCAGCGCTTCGTAAGGGTCTCCTGTCCGCTGGCCTGTCGGCGGGCCGCCGTCCTGGTCGACAAAGCGCAGCAGGCCTCCTTGCTCCGTATCCCATCCCAGCTCAAAGGCCTTTCGAATGACGGGCAGCGTTTGAGTAATGAGATCCTCCCGGCCCAGCTGCCTGGCTGTCTGAATGACGAACCACATGCATTCCAGCGTATGGCCGGGATTGACGTGGCGGCATAGAACGGTAGGAGGTGTCTCGCCGCTGACAGGGAGCAGCTCGGCAATCCGTTGATCAGGCATGCGGAACTCTGTTATGATGGATTCCGCATAATGGAGGCAATCCTTCTTGAGACGCTCGTATGCAGGATGGCGGAAATGCTGCAGCGCCTCCATAAGCTGCTCGGAAATATTCAGCATAATCATGGTGACAGAGTGGGACTTCAAGCCTTGAGGGATTGGATAGGGCTCACTGCGGATTTGCCCATCCCGCAAGCGAAGCCGTATCCGGTCATATCGTTCGAGCGCGTCGTTCGCGAGCTCCTGTCGTCCGCTGCAGCGGGATAATTCGGCAAATCCGAGCACGACGAAGCAATCCGCATAAAAGCTCGTGTCGAAGCCCTCGCCCGGAACGCTCTCCTTCATGCGGCCGTCCTCCGTCAGGAGAAAGGCACAATTCCCGTTGCTGAGGACGACATGGTTCTTGAGAAACGCCGCTGCATGCTCCGCTTCTTGTTGAAAGGTAGAAGCTTCCCCTGGCAGTACACCCTGGTCGGTTAATCTTGCAATCCGTGACCATATCCAGAGGAATCGTCCCTGTGACCAGGTATACTTATCTGTGTTGACAAGGTCGCTTCCCGAATTGGTAAAGCAGGTAAACAGGCCGCCGTGACGCTGATCTACTGCATGTTTCCAGAAGGGAAGCAGGTCTTCCAGCAGGTGGCGTTTATAAAATGACAGCAGCGTACGGGGGTCCCAAGCTTCGTTCATGATGCTGTTCATACCAAGTTCCTCCTGTAGATGGGAGCAAGTTTTGCAAAGGTTCAGTCCGACTATACTTGCCCCCATGATTTGGTTCATTTAAGCTTTCATACCGTGGTCTGGAGAATTTGCTTCCTTCGCATCGGCACTAAGCGATTGCAGGAGCTCTTCAACCTTAGGAGCAACCGGGGCGCTGCCTTTGAGCCAGCCCATGCCGATAAACAGAATGGCCGAAACAACAACGGGAGAAGCCACCAGTGTTGCTGTACTAACAGTAATCACATATTTGACGATAACGAAGGTGACGATCCCGGCCGCCCAAGATACTATGGCCGCAGTAGAATCGCTGCGCTTGAAGGCGGGGATCAAGCCGAGCAGCATCGGGATCGAGATCGGACCGACCAGAGCGCCGAACCAGACGATAAGCAGGTTCAATATGCCGCCGAAGGTGCTGGAGTACACCGCTATAATAAGGGTAAGCACCACGAAGGTGATCATCGCCCCGCGGGCGACACGAAGCGCTGCTTTCTCGCTAAGCGAACGGTATCGCTTGGACATTACAGGCAATATATCGCGGGTAATTACCGCTGTAATGGCATTGGCATCCGACGTGGTCATAGCCATCGTATGGGCAAACATGGAGGCCAGCACCAGGCCGATCAAGCCGTGCGGCAGCAGATCCATCGTCATCATCGAGTAAGACTGGGTCGGATCCTTCAAGTTTTGATAGAAGAGGGGGGCGGCCCACATAGGGAAGAACAGGATGAGAGGCCATACCAGATACAGCACACCGGACAGCAAGGCCGCTTTGCGCGCCTCGGAACCGTTCGGAGAAGCGATGTAGCGCTGCGCCAGGTTCCATGTGCCGCCGTTGTAGCTAAGGAAGTCAATCAGAACGTAGGCAAGGACGAATCCCAAGGTATACGGACCGACCAAAGGCTGACTGTGGGAAGGGGGGAGCTTATCCCAAATGTCTGTAATCGCTTCCATTCCGCCGAGCTTCATGACCACGATGACGAACATGGCGATTCCTGCAATGAGCTGAACGATGAATTGGGCAAAGTCGGTCCAGGCATCCGCCCACAAGCCGCCGATAGCTGAGTAAATAAGGGAGATCAAGCCGGATAAAAAGATGCCCAGATTTAACGGGACCCCGGCGAATACATTGAGGATAACGGCGATGGCGGCCCATTTGGCCCCGACGTCAAACAGCTTGAGCAGCACGCCGCTCCAGGCCATCAATTGCTGGGTAGGCACGTTGTATCTGGTGGAAAGATACTCCATGGGGGATTCGATATTCATCCGTTGGCGCAGCCGGGCCCAGCGGGGAGCGATAAGGGCGGCGCCTGCAAATACCGCTATGGATACCGGGATGGCCCACCATACGTACAGCGTGAATCCGTAAGTATAAGCGACACCCGCATAGGCGACAAAGACAGCCGCGCTGTAACCGGACATGTGATGAGAAATGCCGGACAGCCACCAAGGCATCTTACCGCCTGCCGCAAAAAAGTCTTGAGTACCGCTGATTTGGCGAAAAGACCAAACCCCGATGCCCACCATGAGAAGGAAAAACAGCCCCAACACGATCCAGTCTAACATTGACATAATGGAGTTCACCTCTGCATTTTAATAGGATGCGGACAATTAATCCTAAACTAGGACTAATTCACACTACTAAATTAACACGCTTACATTTCCTGTGTCAATCGTCTATTCACCATTTTGTCACTTTATTTTATGGCAAGAAAAAAGCTGTTATTCCTTTTCAAAATCAAGAATAACAGCGAAAGCGGCCCCGATGCCGGAGGCAAAATGACTTTTGATGAACCGTATGCGAGTCTTCTCGGTCGGAAATTGTAACGCCCGGCTTTCGACAGAGGACAGCACCGATTGCTTGAAGGCTTCCACCTTCTCAAACGGACTGTCGATGACGATAACCCCGGGATTCAGCAGCAAAATAATTTGCGAGACGGCGATACCGACATATTGACCGGCGCGCCGCATGAGGTCATTGAAGGAAGCAGATCCAGCCCCTTGGCTCGACAGATACGGCTCCAAATCCGCTTCCGTTCGGATATCGGGAAGCTGCTCTTGTACTTGTCTCAAGATCGCGGGAATGCTGACCAAGGCCTCCAGGCAGCCTCTTTGGCCGCAGCTGCAGAGAGGCCCGTTGGGGTCCACGCACAAATGTCCTACCTCCCCGGCTGTCCAGCTGGCTCCGCTATAAATTTGGCTGTCAATGATATGAGCTCCCCCTATGCCCTCGTCAATCCGCATATAGAAGGAATTCGACGCATGCTCGGCAGGTAGCCCGGAGGAAGGGGCTATGGCCGCCGCCTTCACAAGGTTCAGCACCTTGGTTTTTACCGGGAGTCTGGCGTCCATCCTGTCTTTAATACGCACGTTTCTCCAGCTTAGATGGGAGGAAAAGTGGACGACCCCCTCCATCGGATCGACCAAGGCCGGAACGGCAACTCCGATGCCAAGCACCTCGGGGTGCTGCGCTACAAGGGAGCTGCACAGCTGAATCAGCTTTTCAATATACGGATCAGGATCATCCCCGTTCATCGGAATGCTGCCCTTGTCCAGCACGGTAGAGCAATAATCCGTAACGACGTACTGAAAGTACGAATGCTGGATCAGGATGCCGATGCTTTTGTACGCTTCGGCCTGCAGCCGCAGCTGGATGCGCGGTCTGCCGACACCCCCTTGTTCATCGATGCCGGCTTCCTTAATGACGCCGTCTTTAATAAATTTATCTACAATCAATGAAATCGTATTTTTGCTTAAACCCAAAGCGGCAGCGATTTCTTGTCTGGACGTGTGATGTCCTGCGCGAAGGAGCGCCAACGTCCGTTTTTCATTTTGCTGCCTTAGCAGGGCTGTACCTTTACTCATGAAATGAGGGGCCTCCTTACCCGAATATACCCTTACACTTCATAATAGCATATTTTAAAAAGACCTAGCTAATGGTCCTCAGGCCTGTTTCTAATGATAAACCTTGTAAATGTCTTGAAAAAAACAGTCGGTTCCAGCATGATGATGGTAAGTGCTCTATCCAATAAAAGGAGGAACCAAACTATGAAGGTGCATTTTCTCGGAACGGCGGCTTTTGAAGGCATCCCGTCGCTCTTTTGCCAATGTCCGACTTGTGAGGAGGCCCGTGAACGCGGAGGGAAAAATATCCGCTCGCGCACATCCGTTATCATCGATAACGAGCTGAAGATCGACCTGCCGCCGGATACGCTATATCATTCTCATCGATATGGAATTCATATGAACCAGGTACGGGATTTGTTGATCACCCATTCGCATTCCGACCACTTGTATGCCGAAGATATGGTCATTCGGGCCAAAGGGTTTGCGCAGTACGGGGGTAGCCCCCTTCATGTCTACGGCCACGACCTTCCTCTGAGGCTCTGCCTTCAGACGCTTCAGGAGTACAACCACAGCTATGAATTTCATCGGGTGCTTCCGTTTGAGCCTGTCCAGACCCAAACGGCGACAATTGTTCCACTGCTGGCGGATCATGATAAGCGGGAAACCTGCTTGCTGTATTACATAGAAAAAGACGGGAAAACCATCCTTTACGGTCACGACAGCGGTTGGTTTCCCGAACAGACATGGGCCTGGCTGCAGGATAAAAAGCTGGATTTGGCGATTCTGGAATGCACCACCGGACGAAGTGTGCACCGTAACAATCATATGAACATCGAGGCTGTGATAGAGGCGAAGGCCTGGCTCGACGCCAACGGAGTGTTGAAGCCGGGAGCGCCGGCCGTCGTTACGCATTTCTCGCATAATGCAAGGCTGCTGCATGAAGATTTGATGGAGCTGTTCGAGCCGGCCGGTATCCAGGTCGCATATGACGGATGGGTGCTCTCATTGTGAAGCAAGATCGGATAGGCTACTGGGGATTTCATCTGGCGGGAGAGCGGAATTTAGCCTGCTGCTGCGATACCATAACAAATTGACAAGATGCTAGACACTCCGTACAATCTCCTTACGAATGCTAGATTTGGAGGAGAGACCTCATGTTTGATTGGGCCACCTTGAGTACGTTTGTAGCTGTCCTTATCGGGCTGTTTCTCGTGCCTGGTCCCGCTGTGCTGCTAACCGCCACCCGCGCCGTTCAAGGCGGGCCGAAGGCCGGCATTATGGCTGCGCTGGGCATCGCAACAGGTGATTTGCTTCATACTTTATTCGCTGCTATCGGGCTTTCGGCGATATTGATGACCTCGGCTATTGCATTTCAATTGGTCAAATATGCCGGAGCTGCCTATTTGATTTATTTGGGCATTCGTGCCCTAATCGAGAAGCCGTCCGATCCAGCGCTGCCGAAGGTTCAGGAGCTGCCGCCTCTGCTGTCCTTTGGGCAGGCGATAGTGACGGAGCTTTTGAATCCTAAGACAGCTCTATTCTTTTTAGCGTTTTTGCCCCAGTTTGTCCATCCGGAGCGGGGAGGATCGGTTCCCCAGTTCCTTATTCTCGGCCTTATCTTTGTCATACTGGGTACCCTATACACAATCGGGATAGCTCTAGGCATCCGTCAGCTTGGACGGCTGGTGAACAAAGTATCCTGGCTTGGTCGGTGGAGCGGCAAGCTGATCGGCGGCATTTATATTGGACTCGGACTTAAAGTCGCGATGCAGAATCGTTGAGGGCGGGAATCCATTGGAATAAGGGAAAAAAGAAGTCGACGGCGCGCACTGTCGGCTTTTTTCTTTTGCAGGCCAGCCGGGTGTGGACTAACAATAATTAGAACATGTGAAGCAGAGCGGGCCACAGTCTCAGGGGGACGCCGCAATGAGGACAGTCTGACTCACCCGCTAACCAGGGGAGCTGAGCTAGAAATGCCTCATCTTCAATCCGCTTGGCTTGGAGATACAGGTGCTTCCAGTTAAGCTCCTCGATCGTCTCCGAGGGCCGGACCTCTATCCGGAGGCCTTCTTTTTTTGGAGCAAACACGGGATCCTCCTTATACAGGAGCAGCGGACCGCTCTGCTGAGCGTCCGGCCACAAATACACGTCTTCACCGCAAGCCGGACACCCGAGGACGTATTCCTCGCCGTCCGGGAAAACAGTCAGCATGGAGGCCGCATCCCTGAAGCCTGCATAGGCGGCGGAAGCGGCAAGAAAGTATCGCTTCTCCGTCTCTTTAGTTCGTACATAGGAGACGAGCGATTCTCCCAAACCGGCCAGAACCGCTAGAGCCTCCCGATACGCCCGATAGATCTCCTTGGCCGCCTCTGGCTCCAGAGCTATACGGTCTCTGGCAAACTCGGCCGGAATCTCGCAATCCGGTTCATTGGGATTATTCGCTTCGAACATGCCGCAAGAGATGTAAATATCCAGCTGCGTCTCCAGATGGCCGGACGTTTGCGCGAGCATGAACAGATGAGGGACGGCGGCGTAGGTACAGCTGTATATCGTATTTTGATGAAAAAGCTGCTCCCAATACAATTCGTCCCGAACCTCAGGGTCGTATTGCTCTTTCAATCGGCTGAGCAGCATAGGGACCCTGTGCGACGATCCGAAGGGACCGCGCAGCTCTTGCCATCGGGGATCCGATAATAACAGCATTCCTTCAACCTCTTTCTCTATTCAGGTCGGGTGAGTCTGAATTTTTCTTTTATTATACCTGAGGGGGAATGGGCCGGTAACTCAACACAAGGCCTATTTTCCAGGGCGCTAATGGCATCACCTCCGACAGAGTCTGCCGCATGGAATGGGAAAAAGAGGAATAAATGGTTTCTAATGATTTTTTAACATGGTAGAACGGATGCCCTCGTTGTACATTAGTTTAGAGGAATGCTTTTATCGGAAGGGAGTGCTGGGATGGATCATAAAGCCAAAGCCGTCTGGAATGAATGGTCGGATACATGGTACAGGCAGTATAGAACAGAGGAGGCCATTGCGAAGCTCATAGACAATCCTGCGTCGGCATTTCATCCGGCCGCTTTCGCCTTGTTGAACAAGGCGCTGCCCAGCTTTCAGGGCAAAAAAATATGTGTTCCGTCAAGCGGGGATAACCATGCCGTATTCGCTTTTCATTTGCTCGGAGCTCAAGTAACATCATGTGATATCTCAGAGCGGCAATTGGAAAACAGCGAAGCGATAGCCCGACAATACGGTTGGGACATTGAGTTTGTATGCGATGACACGATGGAATTAAGCAAGCTGCAAAGCGGGGCATACGATTTGGTATACACCTCTAACGGGGTCCATATCTGGATTCATGATCTTGCGTCCATGTATACCCAGATACATAGAATTCTTAAGGACCAAGGCGCTTATCTCATGTATGATGTACATCCATTTAACCGTCCGTTTGGGAAAAATACCGATACACTGCAGGTTGTCTATCCGTATGATTCTATCATTCGTTACGAAAAGGATGAGGTCCCAAGATATGCATGGCGTGTTCAGGATCTGTTGAATGCTATCGTTTCATCCGGCCTCAGCTTGAGGCAAATCGAAGAAATGGCGGATGAAGCGGGTTCATTTTGGATCGACGGTTCGCAGCAGGAACGGGACGGGGTTACCAAAGAAGAGCTTGACCGTCTGCGCAGCTGGCAAAGCAATCCCCTGGCGGCTCTTCCTCAATGGCTATCGATATATGCGGTTAAATAGCAGGAAGTTATATCATGATTGGCAGCATGTTGGTTTGGCGCAAGCCGGTCATCATGTAAAAGAGTTACACCGTAATGTGGAAGTATATGGTATAATTTTCATTTGAAGTCAACTTTTCTGAGGAGGTTGAAGATGAAGCTGCGTTATGGGCATCCGGAGGAAGCCGGAATGTGTGAATCGCGTATCGCCAGATTGGAGTCGTTGCAGCAGCAATGGGTCGATAGCGGGGTTGCGCCGATTATCGTTTCATTAATTGCACGCAAAGGCATCATCGTTTCCCACAAGCTGTATGTCGATCCTGACTACGATAAAGCCTACGGCCCGATGAAGCTGGACACGATATTTCAGCTGGCCTCGATCTCCAAACCGGTAACGGCCACCGCTATCCTGATGCTGGCGGAAGAGGGGAAAGTATCCGTCGCTTTACCGGTGCAGGATTACATACCCGAATTTGTCGGTGAGAAAAAAGAAAACGTTCTCATCCACCATCTATTGACCCACACCTCCGGAATCGACACATCGAACGTATTGAAATTATCAAATAACCCCGAATTTGTCAGCCAGATGAACAGCTGTCCGGATAATCAGCACCCGGAGGTTCATAAATACGTGACGGCCGGATATACGGCCCCGTTGTCCGCATTTCCCGGAACGGAGATGAGCTATTGCAGCTACGGCTTTGTGCTGCTGACGGAAATCATCCGTCGCGTAACCGGGCAAAGCTTCGAGCAGTTTATGGCAGAGCGAATGTTCCTGCCGTTAGGAATGAAGGATACTGCGTTTGTCGTACCTCCCGAGCAATATGCACGGGTAGCCAAGCATCCGCCGAATGCGCCGTTCCCGAGCTTTGCTGATTATGAGAATTTGACGGTTCCGTGGGGAAGCAGCGGATTATGCTCTACCGCATACGATATGGCGGTATTTTGCCAAACCTTTTTAAACGGCGGAACCTATGAAGGAAACAGGCTTCTCAGCAAGCTAAGCGTTCAAAAAATGACCACGAATCAGGTTCCCGGCGTTTCATCGCGGCTTGGGGAGGAATTTTATAAGGAAGCCTCCTGGGGACTGGGCTGGAATGTGAGCGGAACCAAGCATGATTACACAGGGACCTTAAGGTCCGAGAGGACATATTCCCACTCCGGCCGCGGCAATACGCAGATTATGGTGGACCCGGACAATGAACTCGTTGCAATAAACTTCCAAGTGACGATGAAGAGAATCAAGGATCGTCCTTATCATTATTTTGAATATTTTAATGATGCAGCGTTAGCTTGTATTGTCGATTAAATCGCTTAAAGGGATAAGCTGTGTAATATAGCAGCCTGAACGAGGCTTACTGGTTTGATCCGGCGGCCTCGTTCGGCGATGCTAGGCTGGGCGCGGACTCGATAACCCTTCTATTATTCTGCGTGTTCAATGCGCTGTCTAATAATCACCTTACAACGATTATGAAAAAACATAGGGGTCATAATAATTTCGGTACTGGCACCTATTGCTTCATATCCTTGTACTCGTAATTCTTCTTCAAGCTTTGCTTTGGTTAGCGCAATGTCGTCATAGTAGCCTTCATGCAAAATTTGTGCGAACATGCCGCCGGGGACCGTCTTGAAGTAAATGGAAGGGTCGATGGAGCCCAGACTATCTACCATCGCACTATGCAGATGCCGATCCTCCAGATAATCGGGTACGCAGATCATAAAGGTAATGAGAGTCCCCTTCCCGGTTCAAACCTCACATTCAAATTCCGCCGGCCCAATAATAAAATTTTTATTGAGGTGTTTTACCGTGTAATGCTTGATCCGGTTTAAGCATTTGTAAATTTTGTTGGAATCCAGCAGCTTGCGGATATCAAAGGCTCCTACTTTCGTCGTCATGATATACTTCAAATCCGGCAAGGTATGTATTCTGACCTGCTTGCTCTTTTCTCCTGTGGAAAATACTCCTTTTAACTGCTTTTTCAAATCGTCTTTAACGATTTTGGTTAATGCCATAGGTTCCCGCCGCCTTTATGGAATTATTTTAGACCATGCTTTCCTGAGGGCATTTGCACGCTGTGTATTTCCCAACCATCGGGTACTTATTGGAAATAACAATTCGATGTGAAATAAGGGGGAAATCCTTCCTGTATTTAGAGAAGAGTAGTGACGATGGAACCATAGATAGGAGTGGGGACATTGAATTAAATCAAAAATTTCCCAGGCAATCTCAGTCTGTTCTGATACTATGATTAATGATAAAACAAAGATAGGGGATGGAAGCTTGAGTGATAAGGAAGCTATACGTTTAACCGCCCGCGATCTGATGGAGCTCCATGTCGAGGCGTTGTTTACCTGCGATTCGAACAAGCGTCTTTGGCTGATTAACGAGCCTTGGCCGGGAGAGGCGCAGGCGCCCCGTTTTTTCCTGGGACGTACGATAGAGGGAGGGACTCTCTGCCGGTTCCGGCATGATGTCCCGGAGGAACTGATTGAACAGCTGGAGGCGTTGTGCACTGACGAGCCTCTCGTCACGGATTTACGGACGAAACCCAAGCATTTTGAAACCTACATGGCTCTCCTTCACGGGGAGCGATTTACGATGGGCCCTTGTTTTCAAATTCCCGATAAGCTGACTACGTCCATGCAGGTTGTCACCATCACGAGGGATAACGGGATGGATTATTTGCAGAACGGTTTTGAATGGCTGCTTTCAGAAATAGACTACGCCCAGCCCTGTGTAGCACTAGTGCGCGAGGGTCAAGCCGTTTCAATCTGCCGGAGCGTTCGTATCACTCTTAAGGCCCACGAGGCGGGACTTGAAACATTGGAGGCATTCCGCGGCCAAGGATATGCGGCTGAAGCGGTCGCCGGATGGGCGGCAGCAGTGAGGGAATCAGGGGCTCTTCCTTTATATAGCACGTCATGGGACAATCTGGCCTCTCAGAGCGTAGCTAGAAAAACAGCCCTGTCCTTGTACGGAGCCAATTTCACTATCACATAGTTGTTGCTATAGCCTCAGGCTATAACTAGATATAGATAAATGGAGTTACCCTTTCGCTTCCGTTTCATGGTATCTTTTTGTAAACATCTTGTATTTAGGGAGGTCCCTAATAGGATGAACGATCGATATGGTTTCAAGCCAAATGAGGTTGCAAGGATAGTACGACGCTTTGGTCTGGATTTTTATGAAAAAGCTATGAGAGAACTGGACACCTTCTCTGATAAATGGGGCCTGAGCCGCTTACGATTGATTCCTTCCTATTCGGCAAATTTAGTTGTAAAATGCCATTCGGACATTTTTGGAAGCGCCGTGCTTAAAATAGGAAATCCCGCGCAGGTAGCAACAGAGTATGGGGCCTTGCTTGAATATAACGGTGGACGGTTTTGTACCGTGTTTGCCGCTGATGTTGAAAGGGGAGTCCTGCTGGAAGAGCAGGTGCAACCGGGGAAGTCTTTAAGGGATGAAGAATCTCTTCACAGGAGATTAGCGGTATTCTGTTCGTTGTATCAAGGTTTGCATAGAATGCCCTCCAACTCAGGAGCCTTTCCAACTTATACGGAATGGGTAAGCAGAATAACGGATTACATGAGCAAGCAGGAGCTCTATACAGAATTATATTTGCATATGAAAAAAGCAAAAGATATTTGCTTATCGGTTTCATCTGCATTTTCGCAAACCATGCTGCTTCATGGCGACTTCCATCATGATAATATTTTATTATGCGGGCATGAAACATATAAAATTATCGATCCTAAAGACGTACTAGGCGATCCGGTATTTGATGTTCCGCGGTTTATATTGAATGAATTTGAAGATGAGAAAAACTCGGAATTACATGGCAAAATAGCGGATATTATAGCTTTCTTAGAAAAGACCCTTCATATTCCGAACGAAATATTAAAAAAATGCCTCTACGTCGAAGCCGCTATGGGAGTGTGCTGGCGTATAGAAGACGGAATAGCCTCCGAGGAATATTCAAGTCTGCTAGAGGAGATTGCTTTTGTCGAAGCAATAATGAATACATGATGTGCTGTACCGGGAGGTCAAGGGATTGGAACAAGACCAATTGGGAAAAAAGAGATTGAAACGAGCAGCTCTCCTCATCTTTGCCGTTCAAAGCATCTGCATGGCGGCAGCTGATTATATCCTTGATCGTATGGGTTTGAGCCATAATTACTACTACCTCATACTGCTGCTGTTTTTCATTGCAAGCTGGTCTTATTTGTACTATCAAGAGCGTAAATAGGATCAGGCGCACTGCTAGGTGCAAACATAAATTTTACAGATTCAGGCTGAATAGTAAATAAATACTAAATTAGGAGCGGCGAGAACATGCTAAAAGAGAAAATACAAAAGAAAGAGACCGGCATTGTCGTGTACGGTATGACTCCGCCAAAAGCAGCGAATACACCGGAAAAAATCGCGGAAATTGCCCAGAAACAAGTGGAAAGAATAAAGGATCTCGATATCGACGCACTGCTTCTGTACGATGTTCAGGAAGAAGCGGACAGGGTGGAGGAAGAGCGGCCTTTTCCGTATCTGCCGACTATCGATCCTACTACCTATAGCCATGAATATTTAAGTGAGCTGCAGATCCCCCGCATTATTTACCGCTGTGTAGGAAAATACAGTGAGGAACAGTTTGTGGACTGGCTGGCCGCGGATAGGGACCAGGAACGGTTCTCCGTCTATGTCGGTGCTTCCTCCAGCAAGCAGGAGGTTCAGCTGGATTTATCCGGCGCTTATCAATTAAGCAGGCAGCATAACAGCCGGTTAACGTTTGGGGGAGTCGTCATCCCCGAGAGACATATGACAAAGAATGACGAGCATCTGCGCGTCGTCCATAAGGTCAAGAACGGATGCTCCTTCTTCGTGTCCCAAGCCACCTATAATGTAGAGGCATCGAAAAACTTCTTGTCGGATTATTATTACTACTGTCAAAATAACGGATTGGACATGGTGCCTATCTTATTTAATCTTGCCCCTTGCGGTTCCATCAAAACGTTGGACTTTATGAAGTGGCTCGGGATCAGCATACCGGCGTGGCTGGAAAATGATCTGAAATACTCCAGCGATGTTCTGGAGAAATCCATCACATGGTCTCAAAAAATCTTTGAAGATCTGTTGGATTTTGCGCTTGAAAAAGGAATCCCTATCGGCTGCAGCGTCGAAAGCGTCTCTACCCGGAAAATAGAAATCGAGGCATCCGTGCAGCTGGTTAAGGATATAAAGTCCATGCTGGATAAGAAATTGCCGGCAGCCCCAATCCAGATGCTCCGCTAACGGAACGAGGAGGGGACGAGGTTCGTATGGAAGCTGCTTTATACCATTCATCACACAGTAAGCCGTTATATAAGCTGGTTCATGATCATATCATTCAAATCCCTCCTTATATCGGGATAACCTTCGATGAGTTCCTTACGATCTTGCATAACCCGTGCCATATGACGGATAAGATCTACGGCTCATTTGAACGGAATATCGTTACGCTGGTTGGAATTGTTAATGGGGGGCTATTCGCGGCGGCTCAAATTACTTTTCCCGTCAAATCCGAGGATGGGGACGCCGGAGATACAACGGAAGCGATACTGAACTGGTTGTTTGCAGACAGATGCAGGCAGCACGATACGGCATCTTTTTATAAAGCTATTTTACAGGTAGTGAACGATAAGGGATACCAAAGACTTACGACTTCGAGAAACCCGTTTGGGTCCGGCTGGTCAGGAATTCCGGATGCTTGGCCGCATCTATTGCAAGCCACGTCGACAGCAACGTCGACTGTAGATATATGGGATAGTTATTGGTTTCATTCAGGGAGCAGAGAAGAGACTATTAGCTCTTTAATAGAGGCAGAGGTTACGGATAATCTTCCTGAGCTTCAGGTGCATTTTCAATTTTTCCTGGGGGACCAAGACTTAGGAGAAATAGATGTATGGTTCCCCTCGGAGGCAGCACGCAGTTTAAGACAAGCGGGAGTGGCCGACGTAGAGTGGATCCAGGTACCGGAGCCCTATCAGGGCAAACGGTATGGTGAAAAACTGCTAAGATATGCTCAAGCCTATTGTGCCGGCATGGGCTATCCCCGTTTCGTCTTATGGACCCAGGAGGAGCCTATGCGGAGGCTTGCAGCAAGAATAGGTTATGATAAGGGCCCCCGGTTTCATTGGATAACTCAGGAGATAGCACCAGCCCGGCCGTAGGGATATCCCACTGGAGTATATTGGCAATAGTTCAAGCCCGATAGGTTTTTCAACAAACTCAGCTTTCTTCTACTGGAAGGAAGCTTTTTTTCTTTTTCTGTACCCGGTATTGATAGAAAATGGGCTTTTGCAACGTATGAATAAGTAGGAAAGCGGTGAAACAGGGAGGCTGGAATGAAGATTAGGGAAACGGACTTGGCTGCCGAATTGCGAAAGCGCAACGAGAAAGCTTTATATAGGCTGATTGATTTATACGGAGGGTTGATTCGAAGCATTATCCGCACCCACATTCCAAATCCGGATGCTCTGGATGAATGTATGGATGACGTTTTGCTCTCCATTTGGAACCATATCGATACATATGACGAGGAGAAAAATTCTTTTAAAAACTGGGTCGTCGCGGTAACCAAATACAAATCCATTGATTACAGGCGGTCTTATGCAAGATTTCATAAGAAGTATCCTATGGAAGAGACCGACTTGGACCGTTTGGTAGACTCAGCGGAGCCCTCGAAGGATGAAATCAGCTGCGAAATGGAACAGCTTCTGGGACACTTAAAGGCTCACGATAGGGAACTTCTTGTTAAGCATTATGTGAAGGAATACAGCATTGACGAAATCGCCGTAGATATGGGAGTACAACGATCTTGGATTTACAATCGCTTGTCGAGGGCGCGTCAAAAGCTGCGTGAAATAATGAAAAAAAGAAACGGCATTGATGTTTAGCGGGGTGATGGGATGAAACGTGATTTTGAAATGTTGAATGAGATAAGCGTAGATTTGTCGCGGTATGATGCGGAGGAGCTAAGTTATTTCGAAAGAAAGCGGATCAAGAAACGAATCAGCCGCAAATTGGGAAAGAAGTCACCGCTTCCCCGTATAGCTGTAGTTGCCGTGTTGTGCGGGTCCCTCTTGTGGCTTCCCGCCATTCAATCGGATGTCAGAGCTGCCTTTTACGGGCTAGCCTCCAGTATTCCTGCAGTGCGCGGCATGCTGGACTTATTCGTCGGGCAGCCGGAACAGCGGCTGGCGGAGTATAAGACTACCGTCGGACAAACGGTGAGTGATAATGGAATCGACGTTCGCCTTGATGAGGTGCTTATAGACACAGGGCGACTAATTATCAGCAGCACCTTCCATTCGGATAAGATAAATCTGGAAGATGCGCTGAGCCCTTTTCCTAGCGTATATATCAATGGCAAGGACGTTATGAAAAATGGCGGGGGAGGCAACGGAAACAAAGCCAAGATCGACGATAACACGTATTCCTTTATCTCCTCTGTGAATTTGAACGGTACAACGATAGAGGGGGATTTGGAGATTAGGATAGTTTATAAGGATTTAGACTTTGCAGGAAATGAACCTGCTCATAAGGGGAACTGGGGCTTCACCCTCCACACCTCTGCCGAGAAGCTCTTGGGAGATACCAGGACGATTGCCATTGATAGATCATTCTCTTTGGATAACGGGCAGCAAATCCGCATCGAAGCTATGGAATTAAGTCCTATATCGACAACGATTCATTATCACATTCTCAATGGAAAAGATTTGGACGTGCTCTTTCAGGTAACAGGGTCGGATGGCAGCCGGCTGATACCCGTCTCGGCAGTTACAATGTCCCAAAATAGTCATATCCGATTCTCCAAGCTGCCGGAGGACCTACCCTCGCTAACCGTTGTTCCTTATGTGATATCCGGTGAAGAAGGGTCAAAGCAACCGAAAGAAAAGACGTTCCTCGAGAAAGAGAGCTTTGAAGTAAAGATCAAGTAGTTTGACAGGTTTGAGTACCATTTAGAGAAGAGAGAGTAGACGGATCAAAACTTCGTGATAGGGCTGACGGTAAGAAACGATCACCAGCCTTATCATAGGATTTTTAGCGCTTGAATTCGTCCCGGCTCTTTCTTCTTAAGCTATCCGCCAGTTCATATAATTCGGCTAGATCCGCTCTGCCGGTCTGGATGAACCGATGCTTAGCTTCCTGCAATGTCATGGCTTCTACTGTTAGGACTCGTTCGCCATTTTCTGGTATCTGCGGGGCGGAGACGAGTTCAACCTCGCCGTATCCGACTATCCGATAATAAACGGGATGCGGCAAATGGGGTCTGTAGGGCTTCTCGGCTGAGGAAACGAATTTCCAAGCCCCGATTATCTTAAAGGACGAGACCAGCCGCGCCCCGGCTTCCTCCATAAGCTCACGTACCAACGCATCGCGGTAATGTTCATTTGGCTCCAAGGTACCTCCGGGGATTTCCCAGCCTCCGTTCTCCAATTGGATTGCTACGCATTGTCCCTTCACGAATGGAACCAGATTTACATTGCTTATCAAATGCTCCGGGGGCGAAGTGTCCCATACCTCAAAACCGGTGATGACTGTACCCCAGTCGCACTCCCTGAATAAGTTTGGATACCGCTCTTTATGGATTGCAGACATCAGCTTTATCCCTCCCTTTAATGCAAGCAGGAACGAATCTATGAATCTCTTTCTATTTTACACAAAAATCACCAAAAAAAGGGTGGAAACTAATAAACCCTACGAATCTATTCACGTTAAAGTGAGGCTGCCGGATGGCGGCCTTGCTGCGCTGTAGGGATATCCTGCTTAACCCCAATGAAAAAATGGATAAGGAGAAATTATAATTTTTTTGTTTTGTTTTGTTTTGTTTTTCAACAAAAAACACTATATTCAAAAATAAACAAATATGATAAGATGTAAACAAAACAAAATAAACATCTAAGCGGAGGTTTAATCATGGTACAAAGTTTATGGGATGCATCCAAAGCAGCAGAGCTCACTACAGGTCTTGATCAATTGGTTTATCGCTCGAATCTGATAGGTACGGATCGTCGCGTATGTAACTACGGCGGCGGGAACACCTCCAGCAAAACGATCGTGAAGGATTTCCGCGGTCGCGACGTCGAAGTTATGTTTGTCAAAGGCAGCGGTTCTGATCTTGCTACGATGAAAGCGTCTAATTTTACCGGCTTGCGCATGGATGACATTCGTCCATTGTATGAAAGAGACGAGATGTCCGACGAAGATATGGTTGCCTATCTGGCAAATTGTATGATTGACGCCAAACATCCGCGTGCTTCTATCGAAACTTTGCTTCATGCATTTCTTCCATTTAAGCATGTAGATCACACACATCCGGACTCCATTATCAGCCTTTGCTGCGCAGATAACGGCAAGGAGCTGGCCCGTGAAATTTTTGGAGACCGTTTCGTATGGGTTCCTTACATCCGTCCAGGCTTCAAATTGTCCAAAATGATCGCAGAAGGCGTAAGAAACAACCCGAAAGCCGAGCTTGTCCTTATGGAGAAACACGGTCTTGTGACTTGGGGAGAAACCTCCGAAGAGGCTTATGCTCAAACGATTAAAATCATCACTGAAGCGGAAAGCTTTATCGAAGCACGCATTAACGAAAGCAAAGTATTCGGCGGCGTGAAGCATGGTGCGTTGACGGCTGAGCAGCGCAGAAGCATTGCTGCACAAGTGATGCCTGCGATCCGCGGAGCTGTTAGCGATGCTAAGAAAATGATTCTTTCCTTCGATGACGCTGAAGATGTATTGCAATTCGTAGGCGGACAGGATTCTGCCAAGCTGTCGCAAGTCGGCGCCGCTTGCCCGGATCACCTGGTGCATACGAAGGTCGTACCGTTGTTCATCGATTGGACTCCGAACGCAGACGATGTAGACGGATTGAAAGCCAAATTAAAAGAAGGCATTGCTGCCTATAAAGAAGAATACAAAGCTTACTTCGACCGCAACAAAAACGAAGGCGACGTCATGTTCGAAGCTGCGCCGCGCGTTATTCTGATCCCTGGCGTAGGGATGATCAACACCGGCAAAAGCTGGGCGATGTCTCAAGTGAGCGGCGCATTGTACCATCGTGCGATTGCTGTTATGAGAGGCGCAACGGCTCTTGGCCAATTCGTTTCCCTGAGCGAAAATGAGTCCTACAACGTCGAGTACTGGCCGCTTGAGCTTTACAAGCTGTCCCTGGCTCCGGCAGAGGCTGAATTCTCCCGCAAAGTTGCGTTCATCACAGGCGGAGCAGGCGGTATCGGCAGTGAAACAGCCCGTCGTTTGGTTTCCGAAGGCGCTCATGTAGTGCTGGCGGATTTGAACCTGGAGGGCGCTGAGAAGGTTGCTTCGGAAATTAACGCGAAGTTTGGCGAGAACCGTGCGATCGCCGTTAAGATGGATGTAACGAGCGAAGAGATGGTTAAGGCTGCTTATGCCGAAACTGCCCTGGCTTACGGCGGTGTAGATATTATCGTCAACAACGCAGGTCTGGCTACGTCCAGCCCATTCGATCAAACCTCGCTCAAAGAATGGAACTTGAACATGAGCGTGCTTGGCACAGGCTACTTCCTCGTTGCCCGTGAAGCCTTCATCCTGATGAAGGAGCAAGCTATCGGCGGCAACATGGTATTCATCGGCTCCAAGAACTCGGTATATGCCGGCAAGAGCGCATCGGCTTACAGCGCAGCCAAAGCACTGGAAGCTCATCTTGCACGTTGTATTGCAGCAGAGGGCGGCGAATTCGGCATTCGCGTCAACACGATCCTGCCTGACGCCATCCTTCAAGGCTCGGCAATCTGGAACGGCAACTGGCGCAATGAACGCGCTGCGGCATACGGCATCGAACCGGATCAATTGGAAGAATACTACCGCAAACGCACGACCCTGCTTGTCAATATTTATCCGCGTGATATTGCGGAAGGCGTTGCATTCTTCGCTTCTTCGAAATCGGACAAAACCACAGGCTGCATGCTGACCATCGACGGCGGCGTACCTGCTGCGTTCACCCGTTAATCGGTCTTTATCCTAATGATCATCATTTGAAGGGAGAGTTGTCATATGCCATCGGCTACTGGGGAAAAAGTATGGATTATTCCTGACGGTTACATTCCGGAGGTAAGCTCCGGAGCGTTAACCAGTCATGAATCGATCTGCGTATTGAATACCGCGTCGGAGGATGCCCGCCTTACCATCACGATCTTCTTTGAAGATCGTGATCCGCTGGAGGATATTGCGGAAGTGGTCCAGGCCCGCCGTACGAAGCATATCCGCACAAGCTCTTTAGCCAAGGACGGAAAATCCATTCCTGTTGGCGTTCCGTATGCCATTGAAGTGAAGAGCGATATTCCTGTTATTGTGCAATACAGCCGATTGGATGCGACTCAGGCTGAGAATGCTCTTATGTCCGTAATAGCTTATCCCATCAAATAATATAGAGGAGTTGTATCCATGGATAAAAAAGTTCAAGCCAATTATGAATTGGCTAAAGAGCTGTACGCAGCCCACGGCATTGATGTAGATCAAGTGCTTCAGCAGCTGGAACAAGTCAAAATTTCCATGCACTGCTGGCAAGGCGACGATGTAAAAGGATTCCTGAACCGTGATCAGGATCTGACCGGAGGTATTTCCGTTACCGGTAACTATCCCGGAGCGGCGCGTACTCCTGAAGAGCTTCGGGCAGACCTGGAAAAAGCGTTCTCGTTGATCCCCGGCAAGCATAAGGTGAATCTTCACGCCATCTATGCGGATACAGATGAGAAGGTAGAGCTCGATCAGCTTGAACCGAAGCATTTTGAGAACTGGGTACAGTGGGCGAAAGAGCAAGGCTTGGGTCTGGATTTCAACCCGACCTGCTTCTCTCACGAGAAATCCAGCGACGGCTTTACGTTGAGCCATGCCAACCCGGAAATCCGCCAGTTCTGGATTGACCACTGCAAGGCTTCCCGGAAGATCGGCGCTTACTTCGGTGAGCAGCTGGGCCAAACCTGCGTGACGAACGTATGGATTCCCGACGGCTTCAAGGACGTTCCGGCTGACCGTATGGCTCCGAGACAACGCTTGAAATCCGCACTGGACGAAGTATTTGCCGAAGAGATCAATCCGGCATATAACCTGGATGCAGTAGAAAGCAAGCTGTTCGGACTCGGCTCCGAAGCTTATGTGGTCGGTTCCCATGAATTTTATATGGGCTACGGCATTCAAAATAACAAGCTGATCTGTCTGGATGCCGGCCACTTCCATCCGACAGAAGTAATTTCTAATAAATTGTCCTCTCTGGCTCTCTTCACGGATGGCATTCTGCTGCATGTGAGCCGTCCGATGAGATGGGATAGCGACCACGTTGTCACTTTGGACGACGAATTGATCGATATCGGCCGTGAACTGGTTCGCGGCGGATTGCTCGATAAAACACATATCGGCTTGGATTTCTTTGATGCGAGCATCAACCGCGTGGCTGCTTGGGTTATCGGTACGCGTAACACGATCAAAGCGCTGCTGCGCGCCATGCTCGATCCGGTAGAAGCGTTGAAAAAAGCCGAGCTCGAGGGCGATTATACGACCCGCTTGGCCTTGACCGAAGAGTTCAAATCGTATCCTTTCGGCGCTGTATGGGATTACTACTGCGCATCCAAGGGTGTTCCTGTGCGCGAAGAGTGGCTTGCCAAGGTGAAAGCCTACGAACAAGAAGTACTGCTTAAGCGCGGCAACTAATTAACGAATAAGGGTGATACCTTTGGGAGACATTATTGCTTTTGATCTGGGGGCTAGCAGCGGAAGAGCGATGCTTGGCCGCCTGGTAGACGGCAAGATCGAAATCACCGAGCTTCACCGGTTTTCCAATGATCCAGTGCAGGTGGGCGACCGCCTGCATTGGGATCTATTGCGTTTGTACCATGAAATCAAGCAAGGGCTGCTGATTGCCAAGAACAAAGGGATTGAAGTCTCAAGCATCGGGATCGATTCTTGGGCCGTCGACTTTGGGTTTATCGGCGCCAACGGCGAGTTGATCGGCAATCCTTATCATTATCGGGACCGCCATACCGAGAATATGATGGAGAAGCTGTTCGAACAGATTCCGGCTTCCGACATTTTCGGAAAAACGGGCATACAGTTTTTGCAGTTCAATACGATCTTCCAGCTCTTTGCGTTGAAGCAGGCCCAATCTCCTTGGCTGCAAGAAGGTAACCGTTTTCTTATGATTCCGGATTTGCTGAGGTATTTCTTGACGGGAGAAATGCACAACGAATTCTCCAACGCAACGACAACCCAGCTGTTTAACCCGATCGAAGGAACGTGGGACAAAGAGCTTCTGAAACGGCTGGATTTGCCGGAAGCCTGGTTTGGCGAGGTGCTGCAGCCGGGCAGTCCGGCCGGGATGCTGCAAGCCTCCGTATGCGAGGAGCTGGGCATTCCTTCAGTTCCTGTTATCGCCGTGGCGGAGCACGATACAGGTTCCGCTGTTGCGGCTGTCCCGGCGACGGACCGTTCCTTCGCTTACTTAAGCTGCGGAACCTGGTCGCTGATGGGAACCGAGGTACAGCAGCCGGTCATTAATGAAACGGCGCAAAAGCTTAACTTCACTAACGAAGGCGGAGTGGAAGGAACCTACCGCCTGCTCAAAAATATTATGGGCTTGTGGATTCTGCAGGAAAGCCGCCGTGTATGGGAGAAGGCAGGGAAATCCTATTCGTTCCCTGAGCTGGTTCAATTAGCAAGTGAAGCCGAGCCATTCGGCGCCTTCATTGATCCGGATCATCCGATGTTCCTGGCTCCGGGCGACATGCCGGCACGGATCGTTCAATACTGCCGTGAAACCGGACAGCAGGCGCCGGAAACGGCCGGCGAGTTCGTTCGCTGCATCCTGGAGAGCTTGGCCTTGAAATACCGCTTTGTGTTCGAAATGACCGAGCGTTTATCGGGACAGCAATTCAACGGCCTGCATATGGTCGGTGGCGGCATTAACAACACGCTGCTGTGCCAATGGTCGGCGAATGCTATCGGCAAGCCTGTATGGGCAGGGCCTTCGGAAGGCAGCGCCATCGGCAATATGGCGGTGCAATGGATCGCCCAAGGCGTATTCGCCGATATTTGGGAAGCGCGTCAGGCTATCCGAAGCTCGTTCCCTGTTGAGGAATATCAACCTGAGGAACAGGAGCTGTGGGGGCCTGCTTACGACAGATTTGTTAAGCTGACAGGGCTTGCAGAATCATCTAATCTGTAAAGAGAGGGAAGCTATGCTAGCTGCGGAGCGTTACGAGAAAATTGTAAGTGTGGTCAATCAAAGAGGCGCTGTAAGAGTTTCTGAGCTTAGCGAGCTCTTTCAGGTGACGGAGGAGACGATTCGCCGGGATCTGGACCGTTTGGAGCAAGCAGGTCGCCTTGCCCGCTCACATGGCGGAGCGGTCAGTATCAAGGACGACCAGCAGCCGGAAATTCCTTATTTCGAACGGGAAATCACCTACGCCGAGGAGAAGAAAAGGATTGCCCAGGAAGCGATCAAGCGGATCGGTCCGAACGATCGGATTCTTCTTGATGCCAGCTCTACGGCCTGGTATATGGCTGCGGAAGTACCTGATCTTCCTCTGACCGTTCTTACCAATTCGATCAAGGTCGCAACGGAGCTGAGCAAAAAGGAGAAGATCGATGTGATCTCGACGGGGGGCATATTGGCACAACGTTCCTTATCCTTCGTCGGTCCTCTGGCAGAGCGTTCCCTGGATACTTATCATGTCGATAAGGTATTCCTATCCTGCAAGGGCGTCCATCTTGAGCGCGGAATCAGCGAGTCTAACGAGCTGCAGGCCCGCATCAAAGAGCGGATGATCGGTATTGCGGATGAAGTCATTCTTCTGGTCGACTCGAGCAAATTCGGCGTGCAAGCATTTACTCATGTTGCGGATTTGTCCGAAATCGATGTCGTTATTACGGATCGCCGCATAGAGAAAGAGATGGTCGAGCAGCTGCAGGATCTTGGAATTACGGTCATTACGGTATAAATAGAGTCCCTATGAGAGAGGATCTCCATATACATTCATGTGAATAAAAAACGGTTGGCCAAAGTATTGGCCGACCGTTTTTTATTATCAAGATAGAACGGATAAGATTCCGATCGCGATAATTTATTAAACACTGCAGAATCACTGACACACCTTTGTCAGTGTGGGCCGAGTACAATAAGATTACCCAATATAAAGTGATCTTAGGAGGTCATGCAGATGCAAGGTGCACAAACGTTTCGGGGGATAGCTACAATCAGTTTTTGGGCGGATGATCTGGATAAGGCAAAAGCGTGGTACACGGAGCTTCTTGGAATCGAACCGTATTTTGAGAGACCGGGCTATGCCGAATTCCGTCTTGGTGACTATCAGCAAGAGCTGGGACTGATTGATAGACGCTATGCACCCGCAGGTTTAGCGAAGGGCCCGGGAGGCGCAACACTTTATTGGCATGTAGACGATATATCCGCGGTTCTCGATAAGCTGTTGTCGATGGGGGTTGAGGAGCTCGAAGCGATGAAAGAGCGCGGCGGCGGCTTCATTACTGCCTCCGTTGTCGATCCGTTCGGCAACATTATCGGGATTATGAATAACCCGCATTTTGTGAAGGTGAGGGACTCCATAAGAGGAGAATAGCTTGCTGGAGGACATGTCTGCCTTTAAGCTCTTCTGCTTCGGAGGTCTACTAATATATATAAAAACAGGCTGCATAAGCAGCCCGCCAGGTTGTTGAAAAAAACTAACTTACGGAAAAATAGCAAATGGCTAGGTGGGGTATCCCTTGGAGGAGCGATAGCGTTCGCCTTTGTTTTCGGGAAATCCCCTCTATAAAGCGAATATAATCAAAAATTTCCCGAAAACAACAGCGACCGGAGGGGGATACCCCACTGGGGGTACCAAAGCTATTTATCCAATTTTCAGGTTTTTCAACAGACTCAAGCTGCGAAAAGCAGCCTGTTCCACCTTACAACGTAATAGCCTTGGCCCCTATGTACCTGGAGCCCCAATAAGAGCTGTACAGCGAATCAATGTGAACTCCGCGGGAATTCGTAGCCGAAATGAACTGTCCATTCCCCAAGTAGATTCCGACATGGGAGGCCCCCGCGAAGAATACCAGGTCGCCCGGCGAAGGGTTGGCAACGGAGACTCCTACCGTATCGTACATCTCATTCGAGGTTCTGGGGAGATCGATTCCCTGGTTAGCGGCAATGACAAAACGGACGAATCCTGAACAATCAAACCCGTTCGGAGTGCTGCCTCCCCATCGATAAGGAACGCCAAGATAGGCTTGGGCGAACTGCAGCATCGTATCCTGCTTCTTGGCTCTGTACCAGGCAGGGGCGTGGTACTTCCCATCCGCATCCACGATAGCGAGCTGATTGTCATTATCCCACTGCACTTTATAGCCGAGTGCTTCCGAAATGAAACGGAGCGGGATATATACGCTTCCCCGATCCATGCCGATCAAGGAAGTAACATCGATTTTTTTTCCATTGACAAGCACAAACGTATCCCCGGTTTTCAACTCCAGGGTCTGATTTCCCTTATTCATGGAGACACGAATTTCTTTTCCTTCCCTGGACCAGTTGATCTGGTATCCAAGCGCTTCCATCAGTGGACGGAACGGTACCTGAAGCTGGGAGTAGGTGTCCACGACAGGCTGCCCCTCAGGAAAGTTCACGATCGTATCATTAACCTGAATCTTGACTCCTTCATCCAAAGCTGAGGCATGGGCATGTACTCCGGCAAAGAGACTGCAAGAAATAAATGCAAACGAAAAAATAAGCTTTTTTCCAAAAAACTTCAAAACCTGATTCCTCCTAATTGCCTCCGAGGTTAGTTGACGGGTTAGGGAGAGGTTTTCCCTTATTCATCCAATAAACCGACGAATATTCACCCCAAAATAAGATGTCCCCCGTACAAGCACTTATGCTGTGCTGATTCGGCATTTTTTACTAAAAGCTGTCCATACATTGTATTCGTGAATCCATCGGCGAATCAGTGGGTAAGCTTCGCCAAACGCTCCATCATTTTCCGCAAAAAAAGGATAACTTTTCATGAGCAGTTACCAAGATACACCATAGGGGGCCAAAGTTAAAGGGACTTGCGGCACATTTTTGCATGGGAGCAAGACTTACGCTGAGGTAACTTAATATCCCCGGACTGCCTATCTTACCTAATATTGCGTACTGTTAAAAAAATCCAAGGAGCGGTATGATGAGAATGGGAAGTACCGCAGCACTCAAAATAAGGAGGTATGGGTTATGGAGTACACTTATTTAGGCCGTTCCGGATTGAAGGTGAGCAGGCTGTGCCTGGGAACCATGAACTTCGGCGTCGATACGGACGAATCGGAGGCTTACCGGATCATGGATGCGGCTGTAGATGCAGGGGTCAATTTTTTTGATACGGCGAATGTTTATGGCGGGCCGGGTGCGCGAGGGAGAACAGAGGAGATTATCGGCCGTTGGTTCGCTCAAGGCGGAGGCCGCCGGGAGAAGGTCGTGCTGGCGACCAAAGTATACGGAGATATGGAGGACCCGAATGACGGGCCTAATGCGGCCAGAGGGCTCTCTGCTTATAAAATTAGACGACATTTGGATGCTTCATTGAAGCGGCTTCAAACCGAACATATTGAGCTGTACCAGATGCATCACGTGGATCGCCATGCTGCGTGGGATGAGCTCTGGGAAGCGTTTCGCGTGTCTATTTATCAAGGCAAAATCGGCTATGTGGGGGCCAGCAATTTTGCAGGGCGCGATTTGGTGAAGGCTCAATATGAAGCCAAGAGCCGCCATTTTCTTGGGCTTGTGTCGGAGCAGCATAAATACAGCTTGCTGTGCAGATGGCCCGAGCTGGAGGTGCTCCCTGCGGCAGAGGAATTCGGGATCGGGGTTATCGCCTGGAGTCCTCTCGACGGCGGTCTTCTCGGCGGCAATGCGCTGAACCCTGCCCAAGGATCGCGCAGCGTCCGCATCCAGGCACGCGCCGAAGAGCGGCGCGGCCAGCTGGAGGTGTTCAGCAAGCTGTGCAAGGAGCTTGGCGAGAGTGAAGCCAATGTAGCGCTGGCTTGGACGTTAGTCCATCCGGCGATGACAGCGCCGATCATTGGGCCGCGGACGCTGGAGCAGTTCCAGAGTACGCTGCGTGTCACGGATATCAAGCTGGATGAGGATGTGCTGAAGCGGCTGGACGAGATTTTCCCCGGACCTGGCGGCGAAGCGCCTAAGGCGTATGCCTGGTAACATGGAATAGCCAATAATAAAAAAGCAGCGGCAAGCCAAGGACATGGCTTTCATGTCCGGCTGCCGCTGCTTTTTTTCATTCCATCATTTCATTAAAAATCAAAGTTGTCCGGATCCGGACCTACCCGAAGATCCTGATTCAATCGGTCTATTCGGTTCATATCATCGGCCGATAGCTCAAAGTCGAACAAATCCGCGTTTTCAATAATCCGCTGCTCTTTGGTGGATTTGGGAATCGTGATCACGCCATGCTGCAAATCCCAGCGCAGAATCACCTGGGCTACTGATTTGCCGTACTTCGCCGCGAGCTCTTGAAGGTCAGGATGATCCAGTAGCTGGCCCTGCATGAGAGGAGACCAGGCTTCCAGCTGTATGCCTTGCTCCTTGCAGAAATCCCGCAGCTCCTGCTGCGTCAAGCGAGGGTGAAATTCAACCTGATTGACCGCAGGCTTGATCTCGGCATCCTTCATCAAGTCCTTCAGATGATGGACTTGGAAGTTGCTTACGCCAATGGCTTTGACGCGGCCTGCTTTATACAAAGTCTCCAATGCTCTCCAAGCCTCTTTGTATTTGCCTTGGACAGGCCAGTGGATAAGGTACAGATCGAGGTAGTCCAAGCCCAGCTTCTGCAGGCTGGTTTCATAGGCAGCAAGGGTCGATTCATAACCCAGGTCGGCATTCCAGACCTTCGAGGTGACGAATAGATCTTCTCTTCGGATAGAATGTTCCCGAATAGACTCGTGGATCCCTTCCCCTACGCTTTTTTCATTCTCATAAATAGCCGCCGTATCGATACTGCGGTAGCCGTGCTTGAAGGCGGACGCAACGGCCTGCACCAGCTCGGAGCCTTCCGCCACTTTAAATACGCCTAGTCCGAGCCAAGGCATGTTCACTCCATTATTTAAGGTTACGGTATCTTGTACATGTTTACTCATTTTAATATAGCCTCCCAAGGATTTGTTAATAAAAAGATTGGTTTTGATTCAGCCTATAATTCAAGCGGCACTGTCCAGCTGAACGCGAGCTGCATCCTTTTTTTCTAAGAAGCGGCTCCAGCCTGTTAATATAATGGCTCCAAACACCATGACGGCACCAACCCAAGGGGTGTGGATAAGCCCCAATTGATTGACGACGACGCTTCCCAAGTAAGCGCCAATCGCAATACCTGCGTTGAACGCTGCAATATTGACGGCAGAGGCTACATCGATTGCTTTTGGTACGAATCGTTCGGCTAGCATCACTACATAGACCTGCAGGCCGGGCACGTTCATGAAAGCCAATAGCCCCATCAAGAAAATAGTCAGCAGGCCCGCCGCTTTATATGGCGCTGTGAACGTTAAGGCGGCCAGAACGACGAATTGCAAAATAAACATATAAAACAACGCGCTAATAGGCTTACGGTTGGCCGCTTTGCCTCCGATCACATTACCGATAGCAATGGCAATGCCGTAGAGAAGAAGGAGCAGGGCGACAGTCGATTCCGGAAATCCGGTTATTTCATGAAGCAGCGGAGACAAATAGGTAAAGACCACGAAGGTTCCGCCGTATCCCAAGGCTGTAATGGCAAAGGCCAGAAGCAGACGCCCATGGGTAATAATCTTGATCTGCTCTTGCAGCCGGGTTTTTGTACCGGGGCGCAGAGAAGAAGGGACCAAGACTACATTGGCCAGCAAGGCCGCCAGCCCAACGGCTGCGATAGCGATAAAGGCTGCTCTCCATCCCAATTGCTGACCGAGGAAGGTTCCCAGAGGAACTCCGGTCACCGTGGCCACCGTCAACCCGGAAAACATGATGGAGATAGCGCTGGCCCTGCGATTCTCGGGCACAAGATCTGCCGCAATGGTCGATCCGATCGACATGAACACTCCGTGCGAGAATGCCGTAATCACTCGTGCCGCCAGTAACACGCCGATCCCGCTTGCAGTAGCCGCGATAGCATTGCCGGTAATAAAGACGATCATGATCCATATCAGCAGCGTTTTCCGTGACAGGCCTGAGGTTAAGGAAGTCAGGATAGGGGCTCCGAAAGTAACCCCCAATGCATATAGAGTAACGGTAAGACCCGATGTCGTAATGGATATTTGTAAATCCTGTGCGATAAGGGGGAGCAACCCTACGCTGATAAACTCCGTCGTTCCTATCGCAAAGGCGCTAATAGCCAATGCCAGCAGAGCTAGAGTACTTCTCCTTTGATCTAATGTCATTTTGTACCACTCCTATAGTATGGTCATCACCGGCCGGTAAGTGCTATTATGATGGATAAGCAAGTGAAAGGGAAGTACGTACCTTGAAGTACTATAGGTACTTCGAAGTAATATAGGTACTAAAAAGTGCCTATAACAGGAGGGGACTGGCGATGATCAAAAAGAAATATAACATTTCTGTAGAAGCGACCTTAGAGGTCATCGGGGGCAAGTGGAAGTGCGTGATTCTATGTCATTTAACCCATGGGAAAAAAAGAACCAGCGATTTAAAGCGGCTGATGCCGGGCATCACCCAAAAAATGCTGACCCAGCAATTGAGGGAATTGGAGCAGGACGGTATCGTCAAACGGATTATTTACAATCAGGTTCCTCCCAAAGTGGAGTATGAGCTAAGCGAGTATGGCTGGAGCCTAAAATCGATTTTGGACTCGCTGTGCGCCTGGGGTGAGAAACATATTATTAAAGAATACGGAGATAAATTTGCCGTTCTGGAGGATAATATTCTTAACCACAAAACGGAGGCGGAGGATTCGGAGCTTCAGGAGGTTTAATTCTTTCCTGCTCCTTATGACACGGCGGGTTATATTCCCCTTCCATGCGGTTGGCTGTCCAGCTGAAACGTTAGAAGGGGTTGTCTATAATGGCTGGTGTAAGCGGTGTGACCGGCACTGTCCGATCCGCCGCTCCATCCATACGGCCAATGTTTCTGCTAAATCCTCTTTCTCTACGGACTACTCAAAATTAACCTTCAGAAAAGCTCGAATCACCATCAATAAGGCTATTAATAATAGCACTAAATTTTCGACTGAAAAAGCTAACCAGTACTCTCTCTTTCTAAGCACTCCGAAAGGATTAGCAGCTAGAAAAATTGCAGCAGCGCCATACAGCAAAGCTACGTTGATGCGATTCGTAATGTCGGACCAGCAAAGAAGGAATATAAAGAAATAGATGATAGAAATTAGAACGTTCTTGAACCCGTATACTCCCAAGCTCGGATCTGTCCAAAAATTGCTGCGTTCCGGCACGTCTCTTACAAAGCTGCCAAGGTTTCTGGTGAGGAACAGCCTATCATAAAAATTCGGGGAACGAGAGTACATGAACTGGACAGTTGGATACATAACGACCAGGACAGCTCCTAAGAAGCCTAGCGATTTAATCAGTATGACCAAATAGGAAATCCAGTATGAAATCCAAAACATCATGCTGCACCATCCTTGTAAGCAATATGCTGGGAAACCTAGCAGACGACATACGTCAACGACAATTATACCATATTCATCCAAAAGGGAACTTTATAATCATAGTAATATCGAGCTCATTCTTGCCGGTTCCTTTCTATTGATAGAACGGCGTGATGAGTCCATAGCGGCTTTAAAGCGGCTGTATGACCAATTGGAGCCTGGCGGACGGCTTATCCTGGATAGTATATAACACAATATAGAGGTAATCGATATGAAGTTATCGAGAGAAAGAGCTGAACAACTGGCGCTTGAATATGTAAATGAAGAAACGAATGAAAACTTCAAATTGGTGCTAGTTGATGTGGAAATTTCGAAAATTTCTCCAAAATATTGGGCAGCAACTTTTGAGGTTAGAACTTCCGAAGGGCATATTTGAATTTACCACGTACTCAAGGAAGAGTTCCCTACAAACCATCAGAACATTATACATCAAATTTTATAAGTATTAACAAATCCCGAGCCAATCCCGATAATTGGGCTGTAGCTTTCGAAATCAGAACAAAAACAGGCAGTCTCCTAGAAGGATCTGTTTTTGTAATGGTAGATGATAGTACTTCTGAGGCTTGGTTTTTTTGGTTAATTAAATTGTTGATGACTTTGCTTATTTTACCTTGATTGGTTTCGTACCTTTCAAGGTTTCTTTCTTTGCAGCTGGGGTTGCGTGATGAACCGAGGGAGGCGACTTCCTGGTCGACCTCCCAGCAAGCATTTAGTGGCATTAACCTGGTGCCCTGCCAATGACTGTCGACAGCCGACCGCTGGGCGGAAGGAATTGGCTCGACGTTAGGTCTAGAGTCTATTCCTGGCCTGACAATTACTTAAAGATTTGCCGAAGTGGGACCCCATGCGTAATAAATTTGCTAGAATGTTGAAAGAAGTTCGAGCATTATTTAACGATATTAAAAGGGTGTCAAATGGCGCGAATACATACAATGATTGTTTGTATAGGAGGAAATATGTCATTTATATTAGTAGAGCGTGAAAAAAGACCAATAAAATTAAGACGGAAGAAGGTCATACCATCAACAATATCAGTTTTGAACAGGGACACATTAGTAGATGGCGAGTATATTGGTGTAAGGAGCCATCAGCGAGTAAACCTGCTAAATCATGGTGGATCATTACTCGCTGCGCCTGAATTTAGAGATGCGTATTACATTAGTAATATGATTCCAGCAACACTAGATGAAGGAGCTGCTCAAATTGAAAATGATGAGGTATTTGTCGACGAAAAAAAGCTATCGAAGGTAAAGCGATACTCATTTGAAAATTACATTTTTACAGATGTGTGGAAGGATACTTTTAATTCATTTTGGGTACCTTGCTCATTTTCTGTTCAAAACCACAGAATAGGGAGTGGATGGTTGAAAGTCTCTACAAAAGAGATAATACTGTTAGAGGGTTCGATACCGAGGCAGTCAAATAATATTCTGGTTAATTTTCTGCTCTCTTTGTGGGATACTAAGAATGAAGTGATGCTGGATAACCTAAAGGAAATCGGTTTTTGAAACTAGTCTGTCTGTTGATAAAATGATATAGGCTTACTCCAACTTGCTGATAAGGAGGAGTGAGCCGTTTTTTGTATCTCATAGTTAAGGAAGAAGAAGCAATTCTACTATTAAATTTTCATAATTGTTGAAGCATCCTTCATTGAGGATGAAACAAAAATGGTCGCATTAAATCGTTATGCCATTATTGATATAACACATAAATCAGCGGTTTTAATAGAGGACCGCATCTAGGGTGGCGACTTCCTAGTTGATGCAGTGCCAAGCATTCAGTGGCAATAACCTTGTGACCGGCCAATGATTGTCGACAGCCGACCGCTGGGCGGAAGGAATTGGCTCGACGTTAGGTCTAGTGCCTATTCCTAGCCTGAAGCACGGCGGGAAGTATGCGGGCAAGGGGCATCTGTAGAACTTTGGGAGAGGAAATTATGTCAAATGATGAAGTGAAATGGGTTTGTGAAAGGATGATATATCATTATGAATGGAGAAGAACTTCAAAAGCTAAAAGAACTGTTATACAGTGAGGATAACAGCAACATTATTTCAGAAATCAAAAAAATGAATCCTCTGGAACTCCATATCTTTGTCGCTAACTATAACTGGAACAGTGGCTTTGAAATACCTAAGGCTATACTAGATAATGGGAATTGTGATTTAGGGACTGGTCTGCTGTTGTTTTATCGTGCTGATGGTTATCGTGTACTCGAATCTAAAGATGCTGTTACTGAGTCTTCCCTAAGCGATTGGAAGAAGTTTATTAGTAACTTGTTCGATAAGATTGTTGCTGGCGACTTCCCAAATAAGATGATTTCTTTTACACCGCCACTAACAAAAGTGCAAGCCTTTAAGTTGAGAAAATCAAACTCTGGTATTCCTGAAATATTTTTTGATAAATCTCCTGGTGACGATGTAGAAATTCCAGTCCTCTAGTATGTGTCGTGTGAGACATGCGAACAAACATCATGATGAAATTGGCTGTCTCGCCGCACCATACACCACTAATTAAGCGGGCGGGGAATAACGAAGCCAAGCAAATTGGCCAATCAATGATTACTGGGTAAATTGAACTTGGTTGATTAGTGTGAGGGGATACGCTATTGTAAATCATTTGGGTTTTACCGTGACTTTATCCAAAGCTACCATACAGATAAGGACTAAAGATATGAATGAAAATGAGTGTATAAAGGAGAAATAGAGTTTTACAACAAATTGCTGATAGAGCTATGGCCGGAGAAGAAGTGTACTGTCCAAAGTGTGTTGAACTGCTTATCATAAATAAATTGGGTAGCGGGAAACATCCTTCTGTTTTTTGTCCTAATCACGATTTCAAAGTAATTATTGACTATAAAGAGAACAACGTGGTTGAAAATTTGGGTTTGGATAAAAAATAAATTATCTAAGTTTGAAGTGTCAATACGTAATCCTTTAAGAGAATAGGGGGGTGAACATGTATAACTTACTATTAATTAAAGAAGAATGCCCTAGATGTGGGGAGATTGTTAATACAGAAGCCGAATTTAAAATGGGTATGATGAATCTGGATACCTACAAATTGGGGGACACATTAACATGGGCGACAGGGCAGTGTAAGCCTCCGCACCAGAAAAGACCACCTGACGGAAGTTCAAAAGGCGAGGGATATGTCTGTTGTCCTAATTGTGATAAAGATTTTTGGGTAGTCATAAGGGTTGAACATGATACTATTGTCGATGTAAAAGTAGATAATACTAAGACAGGTTATATAAAATAATTTTCAAAAGTTTCTACCTTGATAGGCTTCGTGCCTTTTAAGGTTTTCTTTTTGGTGGGGGCTACCTAGTCTGACCGGTACGCATATGTGAACGGCAACCCGGTTTCGTACATCGACCCGTTTGGGTTAAGTCGCGACGGCGATACATCCCCATGGATCAAGGGAGGCGATTTCCTGGTCGATGCAGTGCCAATTGTAGGCACGATTAAAGGATTCCAGCAGGCATTTAGTGGCATTAACTTGGTGACCGGCCAACGATTGTCGACAGCCGACCGCTGGTTTACCACGTACTCAAGGAAGAGTTCCCTACAATGATTTGACACAATTTAATGCACCTGAACAATTTGTATTCGATTTGCTCTCTAATTCCAATAAACGATGGAATATGTTAAATGAAAGTGAGAGACAACATGCTATTGATTACATTTTGGATTTTGGAGGGATTCGATGACTGAAAATGAAGCAAAGCGAATAGCGCTAGAGTTAGTAGATAAAAATCCATCAGAACATTATACATTTAATTTCATTAGTATTAACAAATCCCGAGCCAATCCCAATAATTGGGCTGTAGCTTTTGAAGTCAGAACAAAAACAGGCAGTCTCCTAGAAGGACCCGTTTTTGTAATGGTAGATGATCGTAGTTCTGAGGCTTGGTTTTTTGGTTAATTAAATTGTTGATGACTTTGCTTATTTTACCTTGATTGGTTTCGTACCTTTCAAGGTTTCTTTTTTTGTAGGGGGTGTATGATGAATCAAGGAAGGCGACTTCCTGGTCAACGCAGTGCCTATTGTAGGCACTCTAAAAGGCTTCCAGCAAGCATTTAGTGGCATTAACCCGGTGAAAGGCCAACGATTGTCAACACGACCGTTGGACGGAAGGAATTGGCTCGACTTTAGGTCTATTGCCTATTCCTGGCCAGAAGCACGGCAGAAAGTATGCTACTAAGGGAATTGTTGACGCGGAGCAGAGTGTGGAGCGGTGGGACTCGACTCGGCGGTAAACTATACGGTGAAAAAGACTTAGGATTGTTAGGGAAATATCTCGAAAAAAGAGGAGCAACTCTTAAGGTTGGAGATGAGCATTTGCCGCCCAATAAAGGCGGTGCATTTGATGGCTCGACTGGAACACTTTATCTTAGAGGTAATTCGACACAATATGAAGTTTGGCATGAACTTTCACACTATCTATAATATAAGAAGCTTGGGAAAGAGGCATATTCCAATTTACCGCGTACTTACGGACCAGTGCCTATGGATGACTTAACAAAATTCAATGCTCCAGAGCAATTCGTATTCGATATGCTTTCAAACGGAAAAAGGTGGAATATGTTAAATGATTCCGAGCGGGGGCATGCAAGCTGGTATATAGATAATTTTGGAGGTATTCGATGAGTAATGAAATAAAAGAAGTCACTGAAGAAGATGTAAAAAGGATTGCACTTGAATATATTTCACAGAACCCATCTTCAGCATTTAAACTAACACTAGTGAACGTCAATAAAAGTAGTAGCCGATATCCTTGTTGGTCAGTTATCTTTGAAATGCGAAACCAAGATAGAAATATCGTAGATGGTCCCTTAGTTTTAGGAATAGACGAATACGGCGAAGTCATTTTTGTTGGTTAGTAGTTTAAAGAAGGTGGTAATTGGAGACCCGATTACCACCTTCATTATTCCTAAGTTAAAATTACAACTTAGGGAACGGGTAATCCTACATCAAGAAATCCAATTTTTGCTGATAGTAGTTTCTTGATTGCCGCAGCTGAAAAAAGTGATACAAAAGCCCTGAATATTATTCGTGACGGGAAGACTTATATTACACCTAATGAGTTCCTTAACGTTAGTACCACCGCCCAAAGGAATTCACGTAAAGCATTTTTACAACAAGAAGGTGTAGAAGTCTTTGGAGGGTCACAAGCAAAAGCAATTTCAGAAACTCAGGAGTTTCAGCAAATCTTTAGTTTAATTAAATCATCGCATGGACGTGGTGATGCTGCTCTGGGGGCTTAGAAACTCAATCTAAGTTTGAAGTGCCAATACGTAATCCTAGAGATCAAGGGTTAGCACCTAATGAAAATTCAAACCAAAGGAAAGGAAGAATGGATTTATGGAACAGTGGGAATATAAGACACTTAAGTTTTTTACAAAAGGATTCTTTGCTGGAGGAAAGTTAGATTTGGATGAGTTTGACAACGAAATCAATGTAATGGGTTCTAATGGATGGGAACTGGTGTCCTGCTTTGATACTAGTCAACATCAAGGATCGTCTAGAGAAGTTATTTGTGTATTCAAAAGAAGGAAGTAGATATTAACGTCGCCAGACGATTGCGAGACCGACCGGCCGTTGCCCAGTAACCGAGGCGTTGCTTGCTCCAAGCATCCGTCTATCTGAATTTCAATATCAAGACAAAATCAGACTACTTATGAAATGAATGAAATTTCTGCTTCGGGAATGCGTTTATGGAGTGAAACCTGGGGGGAACATCTGAAGCACGTCGATGATGGCGAAACCTCGTGTAGGTTCAGCTGTTCTATAATTGTTCTAACCGGATTGGAATGCCTGTTAATCTCAAATCAATTGCATTCATCTATAGGTTCACTGCCGCCACGAACAAAAACACCTCCAAGATTGTGTCCATATCTTACGACATGGTTGCATCTTCTTGAAGGTGTTTTCATTTGTTTCACTCCATGGGGTCAATCCCAAGCCTGCTCACGTTAGAATACTTCCTTCAATTTCTTCACATAATTGGCGCGAATGAACAGGAAGTACATGATCTGAATGACCGCGAATGTGCCAAGCACAAGCGCGGATTCCTTGAACAAATTGACGCCGAACGTATTTTGCAGCGTATTCAGCGCCACCGCTCCGTGCACGACGGCCACGACGATCGGCACGAAGAATAGCAGACCGATCTGCGTCGACACAATCTTCGACAGCTCGGCTTCCGTCAGCCCCAGCTTCGTAATGGCGCGGTACTGCACACGATCATGGGGCAGGTCGGCATACAGCCGGAAGTACAGGAAGCTGCCCGCGGCGACGTAAAACACCGCTCCGATGAACAATCCGGTTAACAAGATTTGACCGAACGATTGGTTGTTTTCGTTCACTGCGTAGGAGCGCGACATAAAGTCGAACTCTTTGCCGCCTTCAGATAGCTGCGTGACCAGCTGTTTGGATACGGCCAAGGTTCGCTGCCAATCCTTCACGTCATACACAAAGGAGATGGAATCATCCTTCGACTCCGGCAGCGCCTGGAAAGCGGCATCGGAGACAACGGCGAAATCGTAAAACTCCAGCTGCCGCAGTTGAACCGGCATGACATTCTCCCCGGTCACGGCGAATCCGCCGACTCCCGGCACATCGATCTGCTTCGTTAGGCCGCGAGTCTGCCCGCCGAAGCCCATATCATCGGGATAAAACAGCAGGGCTTCTTTGTCGGCCACGGCGACATGGGTATTCAATAAAGCATTGTAATCGGCCGCAGAAATGAATTTGTACTTCTTTTTCGTCTGCGCGTCAGTAATCGCCTTTTTGTGGATAATGAACGGTTGATAATCGATGCCTTCATTTTTTAACGCTTGCTCGATTAGCGCCGTATGCTCGTTCTGCTTGCTGTTGCCGGCATAGGATTCGTATTTGAAGGTCGGAAGTGCTTCGGACAGCTGTCCCGTAAACATCGATTTCATCCCCACCAGCGTGCCGATGGCGCAGAAGGCTACGGTCGAAATCATCGCCACCAGGAAAAACATCCGCGCATTATCTTTCATGCGGTAAGCCAAGTCCGACAGCGTGATCATATTCGTCTGGCTGCGGTACAGGCTTTGCTTGGTTTTCAGCTTGTTGATAACATAGACGCTCAGTTGCGTGAATAAGAAATAGGTACCAATGCTGACTATAACCACAACCGGGAGCAGAGCCAACAATACGAGCGCTCCCTTGACAATGAACGCGACGGCGTAGCCGAGGGCGATCAGCGCGGCCGCCAGAATAGCCAGCAGCATGGAGGCTTTGGGCTCGGGCTTCGGCTTGGCCGTTCCCTTCAGCAGGTCTATGAGCGAGCTGCTGCGCAGAATAACGGCGGTGAACAGCGAGATGAATACAAACAGCAGCGTGAACGCCACGAACGTAAACAAGGCCGCCCTGACCGGCCAATAGAACGTAAGCGGACGCTCCAGCGTCAGGAGCGACGTCCCCAGCATCAAGATGCCTTTGGAGAGCAGCAGCCCGACGATAATGCCCGATACGGTCGAAGCCAAGCCGATGATGACATTTTCCAAGAAGACCAGCCGCCGCAGCTGCAGATCCGACATCCCGTGCATGAGGCAAATGCCGAATTCTTTCTTACGCGACTTCAGAAACGCACTCATTGAATACAAGATAAAGAAAAATGTGAATACATAAATGATATATTGTGATACATCCATGCTTGTTTGAGCGCCCTGGCCGTACGAGCCTTTATCGGAGAAATCCAGCTCCGGATGGAATGCCAGCATCGAGTAGACGAAGAAGATCATCACAGAAAACGCGCTGCTGAAAAAGTAACCGGCATACAGCCGTTTATTACGGACGACGTTCTTAAAGGCGAACTGACGAAAGTTCATCGGGCGTCCCCCCTAAAGACGTTAATACGTTCATAATATCCTCGAAAAATTCCTGCCGACCGTCCATACGCTGCAGCTCCCTGTACAACGTACCGTCCTTGATAAAAATAATCCGGTCACAGTAGCTGGCCGCCTGAGCGTCATGCGTCACCATCATCATCGTCGCGCCGTCTTCCTTATTCAGCTTCTGCAGTGTCTCCAACACATCCTTGGCCGCCTTGGAATCGAGATTCCCCGTCGGCTCGTCGGCCAGAATCAGCTTCGGGTCGTGGATAATCGCCCGGGCAATGGCCGTCCGCTGGGATTGACCGCCGGAGATTTCATACGTACGCTTGTTCAAAATATGGGAGATGCCAAGCTTGTCCGCGATCCGGTTCACCCGCTCGTCCTGCTCCCGGATACTGACATTTTCCAGCGTGAGAGGGAAAATAATATTTTCCTTCACCGTCAATGTGTTTAGCAGGTTGAAATCCTGAAAGACAAAGCCGAGCTCGCGTCGGCGGAATAAAGCCAGCTGATGCTTATTCAGCGAGAACGCGTTCTTCCCATCAATGTGCACTTCCCCGGAGGAAGGCTTGTCGATCGTAGAGATGACATTGAGCAGGGTGGTTTTGCCGCTGCCGGACGGCCCCATGACGCCGACAAATTCTCCCTTGCGCACCGTCAAGTTCAGGTTCGACAGCGCTTGATACGTGACTTGGCCTTCGTAGACTTTGGATACATTGCGAACTTCCAGCATGGTAAATCAACACGCTCCTTTTTGAAATGGATTCTATATTCACACAGTACCCGTTTCGAAGCCAAGCAGCCATTGATTTACCTTACACAACCTTTCAATTTTGTCATGTTGGGGATCGGTGATTGTCTATGGATTTGCTGATAGAAATGGCCTGCAATCACCTGGACCTAAGTCGGGGAATGATTCAATCCGCGGGTCCAGTGCGGCGTAACGCTCGTTCATGGTAAATTAAGTATGCTCCTACAACGGGCAAACGAGATATGATGGATCGATCGGGGGATTAACAATGAAGAATGAGACTATCAAAGGGAAGCTGCTTATCGTGGCAGGGGTTGTCATCCTTGCAGCTTTCTGTGTTAACGAGTATGGCTTCGCCAAAAATCTGTTCTCTTGGAGCACCAAGCCTGTCCATATAGAGAAATCGGTCCAAGCAGCGGAGCTTCGCCATTTGCTAGTGGATACGGATAGCGCAGATGTCAATATCATTAATGGATATTCCGGGGATATAGAAGTCCGATTGGACGGAAATGTAAAGCAGGAAGCTGTGGATCGCGTTCAGCTGAAGGTAGAGCCTCAAGGGGATACCTTGAAGTTGAAGGTGGAGAACCCGGATGGCTTCCAGCTGGGATTGAACTTCTCGGGTTTGAAGCTGACCGTAGAATTGCCGGAGCTGGATTGGCAGACCGTGAAGGTACATACGGAAAGCGGAGATATCAGCCTGGAAGAGATGAAGGGAAAGACTGTTAATATTTCGGCAAGCAGCGGAGATATTACGGTGAAGGACGTTGAATCCGGACAATTGACGTTGGAAGCGAAATCAGGAGATATTGTAACGCAGGATTATACGGCTGATGCTTTGATTTTTCAAACGGGAAGCGGGGATGTGAGGCTAGTTAACGGGCAGTCCTCTATCCAGGGAGAGACCCAATCGGGCGATATTGTTGTGAAAGTAAACGATTTGGACAAGGACGTGAATCTTAAAGCTGAGAGCGGCGATGTGAAGGTTTATCTGGAGAAGGAGCCTAAGTCGTTAACGGTTCAGTATAATGGGGGTTCAGGCAGCGGACAAATCGGCTGGGATGGAGTAACTTATGTGGAACGGGGGGAGGACGACCACAGGCTGAAAGGGGTTTTCGGAGCCGGGGAGACTCATCTGAAGGTTCGTACGGGATCGGGGGAGTTCTGGCTGGGGCAGCAGTAGTCACTTCGACGCGACAAGCATCTGCTCTACAAAACGAAGCTGGGCATACAATTTATTAGGAAAGGCTGTTAGTGAAATGTATATCATATTGATTTACCTGATTATCCTAAATGCCGCTGGTTTTTTCATGATGGGGTATGATAAGGTTCAATCCCGAAGAGGAGGCCGGCGCATTCCCGAGAAGCGTTTGATGACCCTTGCTGCAGCGGGGGGCGCTCTCGGGACTTGGGCTGCGATGAGGCTGCATAGACACAAGACCAAGCATATGAAATTCGTGGCGGGAGTTCCGCTGCTATTTCTATTGAATGTTGTATGCATCTATTACGTATATAAGTTGATTTCATAGGTGACGGGCTTTGGCACCAATCGGAACGCAGGCTATAAAATACATAGCTCGAGAGGCGATCATCGTTAGTCATTTATCACCAGCTCGTTATTGTTTGGAGCGAAGCATTTTGGGACAATGGATGGCAAGAGCTATTGTATACAAAATAGGAACTGGGATGATTGCCGTTGCGTACACGCATCAACTATTTGCTTGCTATGATAGTAACCATAATTTTAGGTTTAAGCTCGAGGAAATTTTCCGCTCTGCTGCCCGAATGGATCGCCGAGAATGCCGGGGATATGCTGTGGGCCGGTATGGTTTATTTTGGCTTCCGGCTTTGCTTCATCAAGAGGGGATTATTATGGGCAGTTGGAAGCAGTATCTTGTTCAGCTTCGCCATCGAATTCAGCCAGCTCTATCAGGCGGAATGGATCGTTAATCTAAGGAATACGGTACTAGGTGCGCTGGTGCTGGGAAAAGGATTTCTGGCGGTGGACCTGGTCCGGTATATCTTCGGCATTGCGATCGCGTACTGCCTGGATTATTGCGTGCTGTATCGTAAAAAAAGAGGGGCCGAACGAGAGACGGATGATTCTCGGAAGTAAAAGAAAAACCGCCCACACAGGGCGGATGATTTGTATCATCGGCCTTAAGGCCGTTTCGCATGATATAGCACGTGCTTCTCCAATGGATGATCTTTTGCAACTCTGGGATGATCGAAGAATTTTATAAAGTTCATTCCGATTTTGGTCATTACGTTTTTGGAAGGAGTATTCACCTCGGCTGTAAAGCTGTACACTTCATCGAACCCCAGCTCTTGAAATCCGTATTGTAAACAAGCCTTCGCCCCCTCGGTGGCATACCCCTTGCCCCATGCCTCTTGCTTCAAACGCCATCCGATTTCGATGCAAGGCGTAAAATCGGCCGCAAAGGCTGCCCGCCGAAAGCCTATAAACCCTACAAATGCTTTGGTTTCCTTCAATTCCACAGCGTACAACCCAAACCCACATTCCTCGAATTCAGATAGGATCGATGTATAGAAAGCATCGGTTTCATCGGCGGACATGGTTTTGGGAAAATACCTCATGACCCGTTCATCTGCGTTGAGTTGGCGAAAAGGCTCCAGATCGGTTTCCTCCCAGTCACGCAGCAGCAGTCTCGATGTTTCTATGTAGATCATGATATACCTCCGAACAAGGATCTTACTCCGTTACTTTGGGAAAATAAATTTCCGTGATTCCATGGGGCTGCAAGGTTTCGTTAAAGGTTTCAAATCGGGCTTTCGCGATATCCAGTCCGTATTTCTTTTGATGAGCCGGGGTGCAGAAAAATTGCCAAAAGGAACAAATGTATTTTTCCTCGAATCGAAATACGACATATTCTTCATCAGGTAGATGCAAAGATACCATTCCCTCAGGAATTTCTTCCGGCTGGTCCATATTCAATCCTACTGTCATCCTGGATCCATTCTCATGAATCAGCATATACGTGTTCTCATCCAAGGGTCCTCTAATTTCATGTTTTCTTGCATCCAGTCTAGCGAATAGCTGCTTCTCGTCTTCATAAGATTGGGGCAATGGATTTTGTACTCCAACAAACCATCTTTCTTGGAAACGTTCCGTTCGTGTACTCCAGAGCGATTCCATGTCTACCGTCTTTTGTTCGGACATTGGCATCACCTTTCTTTTATTTTTTTATGTGAAAATCGGGGTGAGCAGTTTTAGCAAGCAAAAACGGAAAATCAGCAGTCCTTCAAATCATTGCGCCAATTACCAGATCCTGTATTTTATTATAGCGTCTTGACGGTGGACAGAACATCTTTTTTTTGGATTCTTCAAGCGGCTGTCGTTGCTCCTCTAAGATGCTGTTGTTAAGAAGAACCCCTTGCTTAATGCCCATCAAAGAGGTTATTCTTACCACAATGGCGATAAAACCAAGCATGGATCGGTCGCTCAGCTGAAATAGATAAAGGAGGGCTTACATTGAATTGTCATCTTGCCCTATATCGTACGGAATGGGACGCCGCCGTTCGCGGTCTGGAGCTGGAAGAGGAGCAAAAGAAGTTTGTTGCGCTGCCAAGCGCCGTTATCGATTTGTCCCTGGAGGACGCTGCCCGGCATCCGGTTGTGATTCTCATGGATGAAGAGCCCGCAGGATTTTTTGTGCTGCATCATAGTGAGGAGTTTCAAGCCTTGGCAGGCAATGAGAATGCTCTGCTGCTGCGTGCTTTTTCCATCGACAGGAACCATCAAGGGAAAGGGCTGGCAGGAATCGTGATGAATCAGCTGCCTGAATTTGTGATCCGGCATTTTCCCGAGGCGAATGAAATCGTGCTTGCCGTTAACGAGAGCAACACGATTGCGAAGCGATTGTATGAGAAGGCGGGCTTTCAATATAAAGGAATGACCAGAGCAGGCCGGAGTGGAAAGGAGCTTGTCCTTCATTATTCGCTGCATTAATAATCATACGGTTACGGGAACTGCTGGATGAAATGACTAATTGAGAATCATATCTGGAAGGATATCCAAGCGGGACGTCGAAAGCTTTGAAAAAAGTTTTCGGCGTTTTTGTTGTGTGCACAGTCCTAATTGGCATCTATAGAGTAAGGGGAGGTGAATTTCGGATGAAGCCCTGTGGCGATGCAGCGGAGCATGACGTTCCTAGCCCGGACGATGGGGAAATGGCGGAGCGTGCCCGAATGGGCGACATGGAAGCGTTCGGTGAGCTGATAGGGCGGCACAGGAGCAAAGCGCTCGGATTGGCGAACCAAATGGCCAAGGACAACGGATGGGCGGAGGATATCACGCAGGAAGCGCTTATCAAGGCGTTCCTGCATGTCGGAAAGCTTGTGAATCCGGAGCGCTTCGCCGTCTGGTTAAGGCAAATTGTAAAGAATGAGGCGTACATGAAGCTTCGTAGAGGAGGTCCGTACGGCAAGGAACTGCCGATCTCCAGCATCATCTCTGGCATGGACCCAGGCAAGCCGGCTGATCAAGAGGATGCATTGGAAAGACTGCTTACCCGTATGGGCGAGGAGCAGCAGGCGGAGTCCGAACCGCAGAAAGCGCTGCTGCGCAAGGAGTGGCTGTCCTTGTTCCGAAGCCTGCTTCCGTGCTTGAATGAGCGGGAGCGAGGCATGTTTGAGGCGTATTTCTTCCTGCAGCTGACAGCGGATGAGGTGGCGGAGCGCTTTGGAACGACTACAGGCAGCGTTCATACCTACTTGTACCGCTCCAAAGCCAAAATTCAAAAAAGAGTGCTGGCAAAAGGACAACGAAGCGATTGGATGACCCCGTCACAGGTGGTTCGGAAAAATGCCCTATCCATGCCGACAGGCATTCCGGATAGTAAGGATACGTATGCGGACCGGATCGGCAAGCTGCTGCGGGCAAGGGGCGAGGCTGTGACGGCGGCGGAGGTAATGGGGAGAAGCGGGCATGCGTTTCGACTGGCGGTGTCCAAGCTCAATACATACGCCGACGGGTTGTTTGTATTCGATTGGAAGCTGGACATCCGGGAGCTGGTCGGAGGCTACGGCTACGAGCCCGTCTTTTTGACGGGACAGCTGGAAGGGACGCCGGTCCCGGTCCGTCAGGTAGCTATGATGTTCGAGGTGGTTCCGGCGGATGAACAAGCCGTCATGTCATTCATAAGACGATTCATCGATTGCGGCTGTCCGGTGCTGTTTTTTGACACGTACGTTCAGCGTCCATTTGTATACGAGTGGAATTTGATTTATAGCTACAACGATATGGAACGGATCGTGGAGCTGACGGACGTGACGCCCCCTTATCGGAAAACGTTGAGTTATGAGGAGGTCGCTGCATCTCCGCTGCGATTTTTATGCGGACTGCAGAAAATGGGCCGGAAGACGAACGTTCACGATATCGGGCAAATCCTTCAACAAATCATCGGTCAAGCACGTGCAAAAGGAAACGAAGAGCATGCCTTCGGCATTCACGCCTACGGGCATTGGATTCGCCATCTGCATAGCGGTCCAAGGCTGGCTAACGCTTTTGGACATCGCTATTTGGCCTATACCAGCTCCAGTGCCAGAATGTTCGCAGGCCGTTTCTTACGATCGTTGGGTACGAACCGGCATGAGGAAAGCGTTCTCGGGGATGCAGCTGCTTTATATGAGGAGTCGGCGGAGTGCTTAAGGCAAGTCAGTGAAGCGGCCCCCCTGCTGGGCGAGTATGAATGGACTGCCCATAGCTTGAGGAAGGCGGCTGGCTGGCTCGACCAAGCTAGACAGGCGGAGGAGCAGGCGGTCCGGCTGTTGGAAGACTATGTGCAAGTATTAAGTATGAAAAATAAAAATCAGGGGGAATTAGGGTGAGCGCAACGAAAGTTCTTACTGTCATTACGCAGGCTAACGGAAAAGGCTTGGAGGCCTTGTACCAAAAGACGGATCAATTTATGGCGCGCCATGCCGGCATCGAGGTGCAAATTGAACAGGCGAACGGCAACTTCAATGTGTTGAACAAAATTAAAAGCGCTGAACCGGCGGATATTATCCATTTATCGGAGAGTGTGTTCGGACCGTATTTGCGCCAAGGGCTCATCCTGGACCTGATGCCCTATTTTCAGCAGGATGCTGAAATTTCCCCGGAGGACTTCCATGGAGGCGCTCTTGCCGGGCCGACCGATGACGGCAAGCTGGCGGCGCTGCCTGTCGATATTGCCGTACCTCTCATTTATTACCGCAAGAAAGCATTCGCGGAAGCAGGGATTGAGGAGCCGCATGATGGCTGGACCTTCGAGGAATTCAGGGAGATTGCAAGCCGTCTGACGAAGGACGAGCAATACGGACTGAGGCTTGGTGTCGACATCGAATGGTTCGAGCCGTTCGTCAAGCGAAGCGGCGGAGCCTACTTCTCGCCTGACGGAAGCACGGCGCAGGGCTATGTAGACGGCGAAGCGACGGCTGCGGCGCTGCAGATGATTGTCGACTGGTTCCGGGTGCAGCGTATCGTACCAATGCCGGGTATCGTCGGGGAAGGGGATCAAGCTTTTACTGAGCGGTTTGCCATGGTGTACGACTTTTCCTGGTGGATTCCTTTCGTAACGCATCAGCGCAAGGAGGAGTACGGTGTGGTGGGCTTGCCGCGATCGGCCGATGGGCAGGATACGACGATGATGTACATGGGCGGCTACGGGATATCATCCCGATGCGAGCATCCGGAGATGGCATGGGAGCTTCTGAAGGAGCTAGCCGTTCCGAAGGAGGGCTATCCGCTAAGTCAGCTGCCTGCAGCCAAATCGACTGCAGGGAGACTCGGTACAGCGAACCACCCGTTCTTGAAGGTGGCTCTTGCCGAGCTGGATAAAGCATCAAGAAGCGCCTTCTATGTAAGTCAAAAATGGAACGCCAACCGGGAGCTCGTGAAGCAGGATCTGATGAGCTGGATTACAGAAGGCGCAGAGATCCGTGCTTCGCTTCGCAAATGGGCGGAAGCTTTAAGGTAACACTTGGGACAAAGATGAAATAGTAGAGCTTACACTGCAACAAGAAGATATTGTAAGCCGTCTATCGTTACAGAAAGGACGGTGGCGGGTATGAAAGCAGCGAAATGGGGGGTGCCTGTTCTTATCATTCTGGCCTTTGCAGGCGGCTATTATGTTCGGGGATTAACGAGTGGTCAGAGTTCGGGGCATTCATGGGTGAGGGAGGCAGAGCCTCCCATGCCTGCCATTCAGGTCAACGGGAAGCAGGTACCGGTTGTACGTGGCAGCTACTCGTGGTGCAGCGGATCGTTCCTGCAGGCCACCTGCAGATCGGTAGATATGATTTCGCCTGCCGAAATCATGGAGAAGAACGGAATCCGGCCTGTCGTTGTTCCTCCTAACTCAATGATAACAACGAAGGCTCCTCCGGGTATCAAGCAATTTACCTTATCCCGGGAGGGTGCTAAGGACAATGGCGATCCATACCAAACCCCAGCGGAAAAAGGAATTTACTTCTATCACATTCATGGCGAGTGGTTTGGGGACCAAGGGAACGCCGAGTTTTATTTTGCCGTCGAAGTACAATAGCTTATTGGAACCGGTCCGATCAAAGCTGAGCGGGAGAAGAGGATTTCGCTGACGGCGGGATCTGTCTTTTCCTTTTTTTATTATTATATCTGTAGTTATCTATACGTGGAGGCGGAGGGATCCATATGAGAAGATTCGGATTGCTAGCATGGGTGTTCTGCATTCTTTCTGAAGGGAGAGCTTCAGGACAAAGAAATTGTTCTACAACGTGATAAACCCGCCATGTATGGATGGCTTGGCTTCGACTTTCCCGACGTCGGTACTAGGGTCATGGTGCTAATGCAGCAGAGCAGCTCGCTCGTTCTTACTGGTGAAGTCAACTCGGTTGCTATTGTAGAAGATAATCAGAAAGTGAAATTGTACCAGGGCACGACAATGGGGCAGTGGACCCCGGAGTTATATGAGGAAGCTTACAGCGCCTATCTTGCCGGGCAAATATCATCCTTCTCCGAACCCAAGAACATGGATAATCCCAATGATTCGGGAGCGGTCTTTGGAGTAATGCCTGCCGGATCATATGCAGCACAAAGCATATGTCATCTTAACGATTGCGTTGGTCTGTACCGTTCTGCTTATAACCATTATGCTTTGTTACCGTATCATTCCACGAAAAAAATAGGGGTACATATACTCGGAAAAGAAAAGATGATCTAGTTATTGTCTGTGCTGCATAACCGGTCTGCTCTTGGAAAGAGCGGGCTTTTTTGGCATGGGTGAATAAGTTTTGTAAAGGCTTTCTTTTTTTCTTTGTAAAGGATTGACAACGATCCCAAAGTAAGATATCCTGAATTTGAAGATAAAAGAAAGCGCTTAACCAATGTCTCGTCAAATATCTGGCTTCACTGTAATGTTGTAATGGTTACCGTGGTTCTGAATATGCTTGTCATATATGCTTTTTTAAGCGGGCGTCATTTATTTATAAGATCCATATGAACTCCCAACCTAAATATTGGGGAATATTTTCGCAAAAATAGGTTAAGCGATTACCCTATACCAACTGAATAATTCATCGAGAGCAGCCCACTATCACCAATTGTCGACTGCTCTTTTTTCTTAGCTAGTCCAACGTATGAAAGGGGGTGGTTGGAAAAGGAGCGCAATGAAGGAAAGAGAAAAAGTCTGGAGGAAGGGAGGGAGCGAGGCAAACTCCAATTTGGTTTATGTATACAGCAAGCTAGCAGAGGTGAATTAGTGAGAAAAGTCTGGCCCTATTTAGATGAACGCGGATAAATGATGGTTTTCTTAACCATTTGACAAATCGGTCAAAAGGCTAATAAGTCATATACATGACTTACATTATTATGAAAATATGTATCTAATTAACTTATTCTATGCGCCGTCATGAACTTGAAAGAGCGCTAATAACAAAGGAGACATGAGACATGAACAAATGGAAATTTACCGTAATCACGGCAGGCTTGGTTGGTTTGTTATTTCAGTCCGCAGCATGGGCTGCAGCGCCCGCAGTCAGTGTGAAACCAAAGGCCGAGACCGCAGCGGTAGCGGCTGGTGACGATGCCGCGGACGATCCGGCGATCTGGGTTCATCCTACGGATAAGTCGAAGAGCCGGATCATTGCGACTAACAAAGGCGGCGGACTGCTTGTCTACGATCTGGACGGTAACGAGTTGTATTCCTATACGACAGGCAAAATGAATAATATCGATGTCCGTTATAATTTCCCCTTAGGCTCGAAAAAGGTGGATATTGCGGCCGCAACGAACCGTACGACCAACACCGTCGATATTTACTCCATAGATAAAGCAACGGGAGCTCTCACGAATATATCGGGTACTCCGATTGTTTCTAATGTGGCGGAGGTGTATGGATTTGCTTTGTATCACAGCTTGCGGTCCGGGAAGTTCTATGCGCTCTTGACGGGTAAGGACGGGGAATTTGAGCAATACGAGCTGAGTCATAATGGGGCAGGCAAGGTTAACGGCACCCTGGTGCGGTCGTTTACCACAGCAACGCAGTCCGAGGGATTGGTCGCCGATGATGAATACGGGTACTTGTACATTGCGGAGGAAGATGTGGCTATATGGAAATACGATGCCGAACCAAATGGAGGCAGCACACCGCTGCGTAAAGTCGATTCTGCCGACGGCAACCATTTGACGGCGGATATCGAAGGGCTCACCATATATTATGGAGATGACGGAGATGGATACCTGCTTGCCTCCAGCCAAGGAAACAGCACATATGCGGTGTACGAACGCGAGGATGATAACGATTATGTTGCCAGCTTCAAGGTTGTCGACCATAACGGGGTAGACGGAGTCAGCGGAACCGACGGCATCGACGTTCTGAGCTTCGGACTTGGCAGTAAATACCCGCACGGTATTTTTGTAGCGCAGGACGATGAGAACCTGCAAAACGGCGCTATTATTAACCAAAACTTTAAATTTGTCGATTGGGAAGAAATTGCCGATGAAGCCGATTTAGATATAGATGACGATATTAATCCGCGCGAGCTCAAGAAGCGCAGCCGCGACTAAGAAGAACCTCCACAGAACAAAGGGAAACGGTGTGTATAACGCTGTCTCTTTTTGTTATTAAGCCAGGCCGGTGACAACACAATGTGGGTGCTTGTCCGAACAGCACTCTCTTTTTACTCGGAAAAAGAGACAAAAAAACCGCCCTAGAGGAAGGCGGCATTGATTTTAGACATATTTTAAGCAAGGGGGCAGTTCCCTGCTCCTTATGATATTATTATAAATGGAACAATAATATAAGTCTACATTTTTCTGGAAAACTCCTTTATAGTTGTTTAAAGCTGCCCAGTATGGACGGCTGCAATCTAGCGGGGGAGGTCTCTGGATGGGATGAATACGTTGGCTGATGAGATAGAGGAATATTTAGATGAGTATGAGAAGCAGTGGGCGCTAAGCGGAACGGTGCTTGTTGCTAGGGAGGGGAAGGTTCTTTTTAACAAGGCTTACGGCTACGCCAATCTGGAGCATCGCGTTCCTAATACCACAGATACCAAGTTCCGCATATGGTCTCTGACCAAAAGCTTCACGGCTATGGCGGTCATGATGCTGCAGGAGAAAGGCCTTCTTGCTCTTGAAGACGATATCGGCAGGTACATACCGGAGCTGGCGGATAAAGGGATCTTCATCCTTCATCTATTACACCATACTTCCGGCCTCGTGAATTATACCAACTTACCTGGGTATCATTTTCGGCTTAATAAATTACGGCTTTCACATGAAGATATCATCCATTTGCTTGTGGGTAAACCGCTTCAGTTCAAACCGGGTACTTCGTTTGAATATACCAATTCATCATATTATTTACTCGGCATGATTGTAGAGAAGGTAACGGGTTTGACCTTTGAGCAATTTTTGCACAGCAGCATCCTTCAGCCTCTGGGGATGAATAGCACGGGGATGTTCCACCATACCAAAGTCATTCCGGGCATGTCCTCCGGCTATCATTCCTCATGGGACGATCTCATTCCCTGTGAATATTTGAATATGAGCAGCAGCTTTACGGCAGGGGCCATGTATTCGACTGTGGAGGATCTGTTGAAATGGGACCAAGCGCTGTATACGGAAAAGCTTGTAACGAAGGCGACGCTGGATCGCGCGTTTGAGCCCAGCTTTAACTACGGTTTCGGATGGTTTATAGATGAGCGGTTCCATCGCAGAAGAATCCATCATTCAGGCGCTTATCGGGGCCATCGAAGCGATATGCAGCGTTTTCCGGATGACCAAATAACCATCATAATGCTGACCAACTATGATTTTGTCCCGATTCTAAGGCTGACGGAAAGGATTGCAGGACTGGTTTTTGGCCAAAAACCGATCATTCCGGTGAGGCCTGAGCGTTACCCTCTCGCAGATGAGGTATACGTCCGGTACATGGGAACTTATGAAGGGGAAGGGTTTGACTGTAAAGCCGTCGTGGATCGGAATGCACATCAATGGTACTTCGTTTTTAATGATGACCAATATATCCCCTTTTACCCGATATCGGAAACAAGATTTCATCACACCTGGTACGAATGGGACTGTGAATTTTCCGTTGATGGTATGGGAGGCATTTTCTTTCTGGGCATGAGAAAAACAAAATAATGAATAAGGGTGAGAGCATGAAGGAGAAGGTCCTCGAGGCATACAACAGACTGGCAGCAGATTATGAAAAGAATGTCGATACCCAAAGCGGTCATAACGCCTATTACGAACGGCCGGCCATGATGAAGCTGATGCCGGAGAATTTGAATCGGCTTACCGTTCTGGATGCCGGATGTGCCGCAGGCTGGTACACAGAGCAGCTGGTGAATCGAGGTGCCGCTGTAACGGCTATCGACCTAAGTCCGGAGATGGTGGCAGCCTGCAAGAGGCGGGTAGGCGATAAAGCAGCGGTGCTGGCTTGCGATTTAGCGGGCGAACTTCCGTTTCAGGAGGCAGCGTTTGACCTTATCGTCAGTTCGTTGACTCTTCATTACATTGACGACTGGACGCCCACCTTCCGTGAATTTCATAGAGTATTGAAACCGGGGGGCACCTTGCTTTATTCTGTTCATCATCCTTTCATGGATTTTAATCTTTTTGATCGACCGGATTACTTCGCCCATGAGGTATTGACAGATATATGGAATAAAAAGGATATCGGTCCGGTAGAGGTCACGTTTTATAGAAGACCCTTGCAAGAAGTGATTAATATAACATCGGAGCAATTCAGCATTGAGCAAATCGTGGAGCCACGACCTGATAAGGATTACAGGGATCGGCCGGAAGCCGGGTCTTGGTACGAGAAATGGGATGAACATTTGTCAACGCATCCTCATTTTTTCATTGTTAAAGCACGCAGGCGATGATGGGTTCTGCTGACGATCATTGGATGATATCGGCAAAAGGTATTATCTATCACAGTGGCATTGCTTAGTATTTTTAGACACTATACCTATACGTTGAAGATAATTGTTTTCCCGGTATAAATCCTCCTCGATGCGGAAATGTTAAGTTGGTATCTTACATTTAACCACATTAGGGGGAAGCAGCATTCGTCATATGAAAAAAATCGTTATGATCGCCGTTTTGATATGGATTACAGGCTGCACGAATCACGGCGGTTCAACTGAACGCCAGCAGGTGACCACCAAGCAGACGGACCGTGCAGGACAGAGCCATCAAGCGGCCCCAACCCGAATTATCACATCGGCTTCATCGACTTCTACGGACAGAGGCGGCAAGTCACATTTGACTATCAAACAAGTCAAGCCGAACGACCTGACCTCAGATTTGCTTGATCTGATCCAGCAGCCAGGAGAGGCACCTGGTACTTCGCCGCAGCAGCCGGCGGGAACGCCAACGGGTACACCGACAGGAACACCGGTGGGTATGCCGAACAATCAGTTCCCTGTGGGAGCCCCGCCAAACCAGACTCCTTCGGGCACAAACAACCGGCATGCCCCTGCGAAGGGGGACGCTTCGGCTTACGCTCAACAGGTGCTGGATCTGGTGAATCAGGAACGATCCAAAGCAGGTATGGGGGCGCTCAGCATGGATTCCAAACTGTCCAACATGGCGATGGCCAAAGCCAAAGACATGTACGACAACAACTATTTTGACCATAACTCCCCGATTCATGGATCCCCATTCGACATGATGAAGGAATACGGAATCACGTATAACACGGCTGGAGAGAATATCGCGAACGGGCAGACCACCCCGCAGCAGGTTATGCAGGACTGGATGAACAGCCCAGGACATAAAGCCAACATCCTGAATAAAAGCTTCACCTATATCGGAGTCGCTTTTTACAATAACGAATGGGTGCAGGAGTTTACGGGATAAGCAAAGATTGCGCAGCATGTAGCACGTTCAGCCTCTTCGGGATTTCCGGGAGGCTGCTTTTTTAATGAAAATGCTCTTTCATCTCCGATAAGAATGCTGACAAGGCGGGAGTAATTAATGCATCCTTTCGTCTAACAAACACCGTTTTTACCATGGCATGCTCTTTAGAGATCTCATGGCAACGAACCCGCCCTTGCTGCTCCACTTCATTGATGATAGAACGAGGCAAAAGAGCGATGCCCAGTCCAGCGCCGACACAACCAATGATGGCCTCGAATGATCCGAACTCCATGAACTTCACCGGCGATAAACCTTCATTCAGAAGCAAATGCTCCAGCTTTGCCCGATAGGAGCATCCCTTGTGGAAAACGAGAAACGTAAGCAGCTTAATATCATGAATGGAATGAATAGGTGGATGCGAAACAGGCGTAACAAGCACCAGCTCCTCAGAAACAACATCTTCTTGGATCAATTCAGGGTGCACCACCGGACCTGTAACGAACGCTCCATTTAACTCATAATGAAGAAGTGCATGGAGATGCTGTTCACTCGGGCCTGTGATTAGAGATAAATCCACGGCGGGATAATGAGTATGATATTGGGTTAGGAGAGCAGGCAAACGAATAGCAGCAGTTGTTTCTAAAGCCCCTATATGAAGTGTTCCTGTTGGAGCAGCGGAACTTTCAACTGCCGATCTTGCTTCCTGGATGACGTGAAGTATTTTCTCTACATAAGGAAGCAGTATTTGACCTGAGGGAGATAGCGTAATTCCCCTATTATGGCGATAAAATAACTGTGTTTGCAGATCCGATTCCAGTTGTTGAATTTTATGAGTAACATTAGATTGAGCAAAATTTAATTTATTGGCTGCTTTAGAGATATTGCCTTCCTGTGCAGCGGTGTAAAATACTTTGAGTAACTGAATATCCATACAAACCTCCGACTTTTAACTTTGATATATAAAATAGTGATACCTGACATCTTATTTCTGTATTATACATGTTTTTAAGAACGAGGTATCATCATAAGTGACAAGCATAGAAATGAGGAACTCTAACTTCATCGAATTTGTTTTGGAATAAAACCTAGTCGGGAAGATCTATTAACATTACTAAAGTGAGGAAGGTTAACACATGCCATTACTTCGTTTTGACCTTATCGAAGGGCGAGATAAACAAGCAGTAAAAAAACTTTTAGATGTTGTTCATCAAGTTGTCGTAGAAGCTTTCGATGTTCCTGAGCGAGATCGTTATCAAATCGTTCACGAACATCCCGCCCATCATATGATTATTGAAGATACTGGATTAGGCTTTAATCGTACCGAAAATCTGGTTATTCTTTCCATCGTAAGCAAGGCACGGTCAAAAGAGAAGAAACAAAAACTCTATTCCTTACTGGCTGAAAGGTTAGAAGCTGAATGCGGTATTGCACCTACTGATTTAATGATTTCAATTGTTGAAAATAATGACGAAGATTGGAGTTTTGGATTAGGTGAGGCACAATTTTTGATAGGTAAGTTATAAAGCTGCTGACTTGCTATGTAACTGGAATTGAGTATGGAGGAGTATGAGAAGAATGAAGCTAGATACTGCGCTTTGTCGCCTGTTTCAAATTCGTTACCCCATCTTTCTGGCCGGGATGGCTGGAGGACCCGTTACGGTCCGCCTGGCTGCTGCCGTATCCAATGCGGGAGGTCTTGGAACACTGGGAGGTGCCTATATGGCGCCCGAAGAACTCCGTGCTGCAATACGTGAGCTTCGTGAACTGACGGACGCCCCTTTCGGGGTGAATTTGTTTTCGGTCCAAGCTGCCGATGATAATTCGAGAACCGAAGAAGTACAGCGGGAACTAAACGAGATGCGAAAGCAGCTGGGCATTTCACCGGCTTCGGGAGAGGCCGTGCAATCGCCCGATTATTTCGAGCAGCAATTCGCCGTCTTGATAGAGGAGCAAGTACCGGTGATTAGTACGGCTTTTGGCGTTCTTCCCGCGCATATGATGAAGCAAGCGAAAGATCAAGGCATCCGAATCGTTACTATGGCGACGACGGTGCAGGAAGCACTTCTTGCCGAGCAAGCGGGTTGTGATGCGATTGTGGCCCAAGGAAGCGAAGCCGGGGGGCACCGTGGAACCTTCGACATCTCAAGTCGGCCCATGGGCGCTAATATCGGAACGATGGCTTTAGTACCACAAATGACAGACCACGTTCGTGCCCCGGTTATCGCAGCGGGTGGGATCATGGACGGACGCGGGCTTGTCGCAGCACTCGCGCTGGGGGCCCAAGGTGTGCAATTGGGCACTCGTTTTTTGACCTCACTCGAGTCCGGAGCTCATGAAGCCTATCAGAAGATGCTGCTTTCCGGCAATGAGGAAAGTACGGTCATAACGAAGGCTTTTTCGGGTCGTCCGGCCAGAGGGATGAAGAACTCTTTTATCGAGATGTGGGATAAGAGAGGCATTGAGCCGCTTCCGTTTCCGACGCAGAATACGGCAACAAGGGATATTCGAAACGCGGCATCAAAGCAAAATAACCCGGATTTTATGTCATTATGGGCTGGGCAAGGGTTAAGGATGTTGACATCCGGTCAAAGCGCAGCGAGTATCGTGGAAGAAATCATTCATCAAGCCAAATCGATTCTTCTTAACACCAATCGTTAGTCGTTGCCAGGTATCGAGAACGTTCAGAAGCACCGAGTCAGAAGATGTTTCACATCGTCAGATGAACAAATGGAGCACTCCAGGTTTTCGACCGTGTGCTCCATTTTGATTTATTCGGCGGATGAACTTCTTCTATTGCAAGCCGATCGACGGAAAGCGGTCCCAACCGGAATGATTCTTTGAGACCCGATGGATTGCTACAAAAGCATATTGAATTTCTATGGTGGATCAATACTGAGAAAAAAACTATGCTACAAGAAGCCATTTACATAACACGCTGGTGAATGCTCTCTCAGGTTACATTCAGGATAATGTCCTTTAGTTCAATCAGAGTCTTGATTCGATAGCTGGCCTGTGAGAAGTCATGTGTTTTTGTGAAGTCGTTATGGACAATAGCACAGTCGATACCAGCCGCCACGGCTGAGCTCAACCCTCTGTTTGAATCCTCTACAACCAGGGTCTCTTCTTTGGTAGCTCCAAAGCGCTTTAGGCCGGTCAAGTAAGGTTCCGGGTGCGGCTTGGTGCGCTCGTAATCTTCGCGGACAAGGACGAATTCCATGAATTTCCTAATCTGGCGCTTTTCATGAATAAGTTGAAAATCCGCACGTTTTGCAGTCGTCACGATGGCCATGCGGACGTACTTTGACAGTTCGGCTAGAGCTTCAACTACGCCTTCAATCTCTATGGCTTCTGCTCTTAGATATTCCTGATAATAGACGTCGCGGACCTCACGCTGCTTGCTGATGGTCTGTTCATCAATACCTGCCGCCCTAGCTTGGGACCAAGTGCCCAACGACTGGGTCATGTCGCGGAGGTATTGATCTTTATCCAAGGTAAATCCAATGTCAGCCAGAGCGCGTTCTCCCGCTTTGTAATACCAGAATTCAGTATCAACCAGAACACCATCATGATCGAAGAGTATGTACTTTTTCATGGTTTCATTCTCCTTTGTCAGCTGCGGCCACCATGCGTGCCATCACGCGCCGTTGATCACTTCTTGCGACTTAGCTGATCGCGGATCAGCGGCAAGAAAACATCCGTTTCTGAGGGTAGTTAAGCGTTGGAGGTCCTTGACACAAATATACCCTTAATCTATTTGAAAAGTACAGAAAAATCTGGAAAATAGTTTGTGTCATTGGACAAGATTCAATTTTTGCCTATGGATCGTTAAAGAATCGTCAGCTGCTTGTTAAGGGGCTAGCCAGGGATGTGCAGGTTTGGGAATCATTCATTTGGTGTAAAAAGTAATTGACATCAAAATGAAAGGGAGTCTGATACTATGCCAAACGAAGTGATACTAGAGCCGGAAGCGCAGAAATTCGTGGAGGACACGGCGGCCCCTCCGTTCCTGTACCAATTAGGGCCAAGACATGGACGTAAAAAAGTGGATGAAGTTCAGTCGGGTTCTGTGAACAAGCCGGACGTCGATATTGAGGAGCGCAGCGTACCGGGAGGACCAAACGGTGAGGTGCCGGTAACGATCTTGAAGCCGAAGAATGTCTCGTCAGCTTTGCCTGTTATCGTGTATATCCATGGAGCCGGCTGGGTGTTCGGCAATGCGCATACGCATGACCGCTTGATTCGCGAATTGGCCGTGGGTTCACAGTCGGTTGTTGTGTTCCCGAATTACAGCCTTTCGCCAGAGAGTAAATTTCCTACCGCGATAGAAGAGATTTATGCCGTCGTCGAATGGGTTGCCAAGTATGGTGAGGAGATCGGCGCAGACCCCTCCAAGCTGACGGTCGCCGGCGATAGTGTAGGGGGCAATATGACGGCTGCGATTACGTTAATGGTTAAAGATCGTGAAGGCCCGGCCATTCACAAGCAGCTGCTGTTTTATCCGGTAACCGATGCTTCTTTCGATACCGATTCCTACAAGCAATTCGCGGAAGGGTATTTCCTAAGCAGGGAAGGGATGCAGTGGTTCTGGGATCAATATACGACCAGTCCGGAGGAACGCGCGCGGATTACGGCATCGCCGCTTCGTGCTTCGACCGGGCAGCTTAAGGGATTGCCTCCCGCATTAATCATTACCGCCGAAGCAGATGTGCTGCGCGATGAGGGAGAGGCTTATGCCGCTAAGCTGCGTGAAGCGGGAGTGCAGGTGACGTCCGTGCGTTTTCAAGGCATCATCCACGATTTTGTCATGCTGAATGCGCTCGCGGACACGAATGCCGCACGAGGGGCACTGCTGCTGGCGAACGCTTGGCTGAAGGAAGGCTAACTACAGTTGATCCCACATCGTGAGGGAAGCGCGAAGCTTTTTTTGAAATCCGAGCCATGCAAGTTTTTAAGCCCGATCCGTTGCAAGGATAGCCGGGATAATTTCGTCGGGCAATTGATCTAGTGGATGATGTTGGCCTATCATAGAGAGGGCAGGTTTATTTTGGAAAAGCACATCGCAAATATTGGTCAAGGAGAGGGATTCATGGATTTCATCCAACCTGATGATCCAGTGGCAGTGTCGTTCGTTCATGCGGTAAAAACGGGCGATGCAGGCGCCATATGTCGCCTCCTGGAAGAGTTTCCGGGCTTGGCATCGAAGAGAGCCTTAGACAAAAAAGGCGGTTCGCGTACTGCACTACACGTCGTTTCCGACTGGCCCGGATATTTTCCCAATGCACCCGAAGTCGTGAAGATACTTATCGCTGCAGGAGCTGACCCCAATGCAACCGCCGTGGAAGGAACTCGGAGACGCCGCTGCACTGGGCGGCAAGCAGTGACGATGTGGAGGTTGCCGCTGCGTTGATTGATGGGGGAGCCGACATGGAAGCGGTGGGGGGTTCCATCGCTGGCGGCACCCCTTTGGATAATGCAGTGGGTTATGGATGCTGGAATGTCGCAAGGCTTTTAGTCGAGCGAGGCGCTCGTGTTGATAAGCTTTGGCATGCAGCAGCTCTTGGGATGATATCCCGTATGGAAGAGCTGATGGCTTCCATCCCGTCACCTACGACGAATGACATTAACGAAGCATTCTGGCAAGCCTGTCACGGAGGCCAGCGGCGTGCGGCCGAGTACCTGCTCGCTCAAGGAGCGGATATCAATGGGGTTCCCGGTTATGCGGTAGAGACACCCCTCGATATAGCTGGTAGTCTTGACACCCGAAGGGACACCCTGACTACTTGGCTGAGAAGCATTGGCGCCAAATCGTCGAAGTAAATAGGGCTGGTAAAGGGATCATCCTTTTTCCTCCAATGAAAATTTGCATACAAGGGGGAATTCCTGCTGCAAATCATCATAAGTACGATAGTATTAGGCTTTCTTTTCCTCCAAGACCTGTACACCATGATCGCGCATCCAGCTCACTACAAACCGTGGAGACCGGTGGTTACTACCGGCTTCGGGTTATTGTTCATGATCATAGCGGTCATTTACTATTGGGCTGCCTACAGGCCAAAGGTGGGGCCGGTAGGAGCGGGACCTAATGATACGGAGATATGGTCCGGTTTTCTTTATATGATGATTGCCGGCGGCTTGTTCTTCACGCTCGGGTTGGTAGGCTGGGCTGTAGTCAAGGGCCGCGAATCGAAAAACAACAGTGCCGCTGAAGGTCAATAAGCTAGACATCAACATGCCTCTGATAAAGTCGGAGGCCTATTTTTATTTCGGCTGCTCCGTGTATTAGTGGGCTTCGGCATCTTTATGAGCTTGAAAGAATCGAAGCAGAGGCTCGGAGAGCTGGTAGTCCAGTAAAACATTCGTTAAAAAGTACGTTTTCACGGAAATCTCCCGCCCGTTCCATAGATAGGTTCGTTCCCAGTCCTGAGTGGATAGCCGCTGTAAAATCGAGTAAAGCCGCTCTCTTTGCTCCATATAACGCCGGAGCCAGAGTCTTGAAACATCGGCTGATGACAGACGGCTGGCTTGTTCCCATTCTGCCGCTGTTTCAGCCGGGGGGATCTGAGACTGGAGAATATCCAGAGCTATGGCATCGCGATGTACGATGCGTACAAGGAGGTCCTTGGGCGAGCTTGAATTGGAAGCGGACAGCGGCTCGAGCCAATGCTTTTCTTCAATCATTTCCAACGCCCGGGCTTTAAGGTGAAAGGAGCGATAATGATGCAGCATAAATTGCATCTCTCCCGTATCCATCTCCAAAGGGATGAGTTCGGGAGGGGCTTGTATAGCTGGTGCTCCAGCTTTGGCTTCCAGTATAAGTTGATACAACCGAAGCACCTGACGGCCATTCACATGGCGGCCGCTGTCCGTATCCGCCCGATGCACGATGACTAGATCCTCTTTGGGAAGGATTGTAACGCATTGCCCGCCTACTCCTCTAGCCTCGTACATGCCAAGCTCGCGCCACTTGGCATCGAGGGGTATCCACCATAAGTAGCCGTATCCGGCGCCTAATGGTTCCATAATCGAATGGGGCGAAGTGCTTTCCCGAATCCAGTCATCAGGAATCAGCTGCTGATCGCCGAAGCGACCTCCTTGCAGGTAAAGAAGCCCGAAACGGGCTAAATCTCTGGCCGAGAGGCGATAATGCCTCGCGCCATGGATGGAGAACTGCCCCTGCTTAACCATTTGCGTATGCAGCGCGGGAGAGAAATCCTCCATGTGAAGCGGTATCGCAAGACGTTGTTCAAACTCTTCAAACACCGTGGAATCCACAGCCCGCTCGAATATCGACTCCAGAGCATTAAAATCCCAGTTGTTATAGTACCAGAACGTATCCGGAGCATGACTGCCTCTTGCTGGGCGGTTATTCTTCATTGCTGCCGTTTCGGAAGCCGCCTCATGATAAATACCGGAGCGTGCCTTCAATAAATGGACAACCTTGGCTTGCCTTTCTTGTTCGGTTAAAGGCGGTGCGTCGTCAATTCTGAGCTCAGACAATGTTCGGTTGATGTCTATATTACTCAGCTTCGTATGAATTCCGTACAAGGCGCTTAAAAGGCTTTTGCGAAGCGAGTGGCAGCGATAGGGAACCGTCACATTCCCCCAGGCAGCGGCAACAGCGCCTCGATCGACGATCAGAAGCGCAGCGGATCCTATTTCGTCGAATACCTGTTTGGCCTCTTGAAGCTTCTCCGCCGACCAACCGGCTTCAGCCGGATCGGCATAAGTGAGCCATGGTCCTCCCATCTGTGTACTACGGGCTTGTTTCCATATGGACATCCGATAACACGTCCTTCCAGTAATTTCCTTTATAATAACATAGTTAGGCCCAAGAGACGCATCCGTCTTAGCATGAAGAGCAGCTTTAACAATAAAAATACAAGGTGAAGGGTTGAAAATTTTACCAATATCCCTCATGATGAAAAGGGTTTCATTTTTTTATTGCATCATCCTTCTTTAAGCCACGATGTCCCGTTCGAAAAAAAAGTTCCAAATTGCTCATTCCATTTAGAGAAAGAGGTAGATCATCTATGGAGACAAAGCCAGTGAGATTCGGAATTATGGCCGACGTCCATCAGGACTTTATGTACAAGGCCGAGGATCGTTTGAGAACCTTTATCGAGCATATGAACCGGGAACGAGTCGATTTTATCATTCAGTTGGGTGATTTCTGCTATCCGCTTCCGGAGAATCGATCCTTTGTGAATACGTGGGAGCAATTCGAAGGGCCAAGATACCATGTGCTCGGCAATCATGACATGGACAAGTGCAGCAAAAGAACGATCATGGATTTCATCGGGATGGAACGGAGCTACTATTCGTTTGACAGCGGCGATTATCATTTCGTCGTGCTCGACGGGAATAACCTCTTTCTCGAAGGCAGGTACATCGACTATGAATTCTGCAACTACCATAGGCACCCGGAGGCAAACAATTATTTGACCCCTGAGCAGCTGGAATGGCTTCGCGGCGACCTGGCTGCAACGGATAAAACAACCGTTATTTTCAGTCATCAAAACCTGGAATCCAGCTACACGGACGTGAACTACGGCGTACATAACAGTGAGGATTTCCGGTCTATCGTGAAGGAAGCGAATAGGGCCGCCGGATTCAACAAAGTGATCGCTTGTATGAATGGTCATAACCATTTGGATGGCGTGAAGGTGATTGACGACCTGTATTTTATCCATATTAACAGCATGTCTTATTTTTGGATGGGCAAGCCCTATCAGCATACGGTGTATTCGGAGGAAATCTCCGAGCAGCATCCGATACTGACGATGTGTGCTCCTTATGAAGAGCCTTTGTATGCGATTGTTACTTTGGAGGATGGGAGGATCAAGATAGAAGGCAGGGAAACCGGCTTCGTTAGCGCATCTCCCTTGGAGTGCGGACACTCCAATTCATATGGTGGTCATATCGTGACGGCACGGATTGCCGATCGTGTATTGAAATATTAGCTTGACGACCAGAAGGAGAAACCGGCGGGCGGGTGCAGACGGCACTTGTCCTTTCTTCATTCAAACAGAGGAAGAGGTTTGGAGTATGTTTAAGCGAGTCGATGTAGCCATCGCGCTAATCCGGGACGATACAGGCGAACAGGTGGTTATGGTCAAAAATAAACACAACAGCGAGGCGTACTGGAGCTTGCCCGGAGGCGCCGTGGAGCCGGAAGAGACGCTGGAGCAGGCTGTCAAGCGGGAGACGAAAGAGGAGTCGGGTCTCGACATCCAAATCGAGGGCCTTTACTCGGTGAGGGAAGTGTTTTTTAAAGAGGCTGGAGATCATGCCTTGCTATTTACCTTTGAAGCGTCCATAGTCGGGGGAGAGCTACAGTCGTCCGACCCCGATGAGGAAATTATGGAGGTCAGGTGGGTGCCTGTGGAGACAGCCAATGAATGGTTTGCCAAGCTTCCGGTCCGGATGACGATAAGCCGGGAGCACGAGATGCCCAGATACTCCTTTCATGGAACCGTTTAATGAAATAAGCAGAATAATCCACCCTCGGACGAATCGGTCCTTCATTTTTATAAGCAATGGAAAATAGGATAAATCAAGGATAGACAACGCTTACATGGCCACCTTGTATGCATTTGTGAAAAACATAAATTTTTACAGCTGTCCGGCTTCCTGGCCGGGCATTTTTTATTGTACTGGCGCGGTTTTGAATTGACAATGAACAAGACAATTTCACTCTAATCGTAAAAAAACACAACCTTCCGTAATTAAGACCGTTGGGGCCAAAGTCGAAAATAAGTTAAGATAAGGGGGAAGTTAAAATAGAGATAAACATCAGGAGAGAAGGAATACTATGAAAAAAGCAGTAAGTATGGTCATGGTTACGGCGCTTGCGGCAGGTTCCATAGCAGGATGCTCTACCAAAGGGGAAGAAGCGAAAGATTCGGCAGGAAAATCCGGGGATAAGGGTCCATTAAAATTTTCTATCGCGTATCCGATCACTTCGGGCGACGGCTATGCGCAGCGTTCCCCTGATCTAAACAAGGACAAGTGGGTTCAAAGATTGAACAAGCTGACGAACACGGAATTGGACGTCCGTCTGATTCAGCGTGAAAAAATGAGCATGATGTTCGCCGGCAACGATCTTCCGGATGTGCTTGGAAGCTTGGATATGCCGACAGGCAAGGATATGTCAGGCTCTGTAGAAGCCGGCGTATTTATGCCGCTGGACGATCTGCTGAAGGAATATGCGCCTACGGTGTATAAAAAGGTCCCAAAAGCGGCATGGGATTCCGTATCGTATAAAGGCAAAATCTACGCGATTCCGAGCTATTTGACGAATCCGTCCCGCCGCGGTACATATATCCGCACCGATTTGCTGGAGAAGACAGGACTGCCGGTGCCGACTACCGTCGACGAGTTCTTGAATGTCCTGCGCGCCTTCAAAAAGCTGGGCGTAGAAAATCCTTACCAAATGCGCGAAAACTTCAAGTATGCCGACGTGATTCTGGGCGCATATGATGTGCTTCCTTACAAGGACCAGTTCGAAAAACAAGGCGACCAAATCGTGCCGAAGTTCTTTGATGTAGAGAATATGCAGAAGGCTCTGCAGGTATATAAAACGATGTATGACGAAGGCTTGATGCCTAAAGATTTTGCTACGATTTCCTCCACGGATTACAGCAAAAACATCAACGCCGGTAAATCGGGCATCTGGTCGGCGAATGTAGGTACCGGCTTGAAGGATTTCAGAACGAATCTGAAAGCGGTAGATCCTAATGCGAAGGTGGATGTCATTCCTTCTCCTAAAGGACCGGAAGGAAAAGGCGGGTACTTCCTGTACTCCCCAATGGTCAGCGCTTACTACATCAACAAAAACGTAGATAAAGAGAAAGCCATCGGCATCATGAAGTTTGTGGAATGGATGGCGAGCGATGAAGCGGACAAGTTCTTTAGCCTTGGTGTAGAAGGCGAGAACTACACGGTCGAGAACGGCAAAATCAACTACAAAGCTCCGACGAATAAAGAGGAGACTCAAGAAGAAGCATTCCGCACGACCTTGAGACTGGCGTCCGACTCTACTTATAACAAGCTGCAACTAAGTGTCAGCCAGGACGGGCAAGATATTTTGAAAGCCTTTGATACGGTCTTGTCCAAAGAAGGCTTGCCTGGTATCGGATTCAATCCGGACCTCAAAGCATTCTCCAAATATCCGGATTTGACGCCGCTTGGCGATACAGGTCCAAAGCTGATTATCGATCACATGGTGAAAATGATTTACGGCAAGGAGCCGATCTCCGATTGGCCGAAGGTTATCGAAGAGTACAAGGCTAAGGGCGGCAACGAAATCATCAAGGAAGCTACCGAAAGATACAACAACAAAGACGGCATCACTATTTTCAGCAATCAACAGCAATAAGACGGGAAAAAGCTTGGTTCAGTTATGTGAATCAGGCTTTTTGCGTCTTGTGAAGATAGTCGTAAAACAACAAAAACCACCGGCAGCGGTGGTTGATCTTATGTGATATAAGCAAATAAAAGCCTGTTTTTGACAGATTTTAAGCAAGGGGTGCTATCTCGAGTTCCTATAATAATAGTATAACTGATTCGAAAAGATAAGTCTATATTTTTCCTGCAAAACCTTATATTGTTATAGAAGCCGGCCGGCACAAATATGAAATGGCGAGAGGTAGAAGGATGGCGCTTTCCAAAATTAGAACGGCAGCAACAACATTACATTCTTATAGGAGGGTTGTAGTATGCAAATTTTGATGATACGTCATGGAGAATCGGAAGCGGATATACTGAAGGTACACGAAGGGCGGGCGGATTTCCCGCTAACCGAGCTGGGGCGCAGGCAGGTTCAGCTTATGGCGGAGAAAGTTAGTAAGCTGTATCCTCCTGAGTTTATCTGGGCGAGCACATTAAGAAGAGCGAGCGAAACGGCGGGGGTGTTAGCGAACACCGTTGGATGTCCGGTTCAATATGAGGATGAGCTCATGGAGTATAATAACGGCGTTTTAGCCGGGTTGTCTTATGAAGAGGGGAAAAAATATGCACGGCCAAAGGCAGCACATGAGCGGATTGAAAACGGAGAATCGGATATCGAGTTTCGAATGCGGATCGAGGTCATTTTTTCCAAAATTTTGAACTCCTCCCCGTACGAGAGAATCGCCATCGTAGCCCATGGCGGGGTTATCAACAATCTGCTGCGCTCGTTCTTAAAAATGCCGGTTACCAAAGAGTTCGGATTCAGCAATGGAGACACGGCCATTCATCTTGTGGAAATGACTGCCGGCAGCAGAAAAGTCCATTTCTTGAATGATACTTCACATCTTGATGGGCTGATGAAAAGCATCTGACCCGGTAACGGAGGGGTGCGTCGGGCACGCTAAAGCAGGCTTGTATCCTATGACTCGAAAAGTAAGCGTACCCATTATGAAAGTTTTGTAAAATGGTTATTTTGTGCGTGCAATAGGCTCGGAACTGTGCTACGATACCTTGAGTTTAATGGAACGGAACGAAAAAGAGAAGGTGACATCATGGATTCCATTCAAGGGAAACAGCACGGGGGAAGTACCGAGCAGTTCAATTTATTTTTTCTCACATGGCCGATATTTTTGGAAGTTTTTCTGTTTATGCTCATGGGGATCGCCGATACGTTTATGCTTAGCGCCATTTCGGATAATGCCGTTTCGGGAGTCGGGGCCGCGAATCAGTACTTAGGCATTGCCATCCTCATACTGGAGGTTATCGGGAACGGCGCCTCCATTGTAGTGGCGCAATATATTGGCTCCCGCAAGCTGATCGAAGCCGCCAAAATATCGGCTCATGCCGTAACGCTCAACCTGCTTGTAGGCTTGGTGATCAGCCTCGGGTTTATTCTGTTCAACGGCGCCATGCTTAAGACCTTGAATTTAAGCGGGGATATCCTGGTTCACGCGCAGAGCTATCTGCATATCGTGGGCGGCGGCATTTTCCTGCAGGCTATCATTAATTCATTGGCCGCGATCATTCGGGTTCACGGATTTACCAAGCAAGCGATGCTCGTATCACTCGGTATGAACCTGGTGCATATAGCCGGGAACTACACGCTGATTTTCGGTCATTTCGGGTTTCCGCAGCTGGGCGTTCAAGGCGCGGCTATTTCGTCCATAGGAAGCCGTGCGGTGGCGGTCCTCGTCTTTCTGTGGCTGCTCTACCGGGTGACGGAGGTACGGGTAGAATTGAAATATTATTTTACCCTATCGCTTCAATATATTCGGAATATATTGAAAATCGGGATTCCCTCCGCGATGGAGCAAGTAATGTATCACGGCTGCCAGACGATCTTTTTGTTTTATGCGACCTTCCTGGGGGCCGAAGCGTTAGCGGCTAGACAATACGCCTCCAATATCTCCATGTTTATTTACTTGTTCGCCATTGCTATCGGCATGGGTACATCGATTATCGTCGGCAGACTGGTAGGGGCGAACCGGCAGGATGAAGCCTACAAAAGGGTGCTGTCCAGCGCGCGTTGGGCAAGTGCGGCCACCCTGCTCATGGTAGCGCTAGTGATGGTGTTCCGGAAACCTCTGATGGGATTGTTCACGGTAGACCCGGAGATCATTCGTCTGGGTGCGAACGTACTGCTGCTGAGCATTGTATTGGAAACAGGGCGTACGATCAATATAGTGCTGATCAACTCGCTTCGCGCTGCGGGAGATGCCAAGTACCCTCTGTGGGTCGGGATCTTTACAATGGTGGGGATGAGCCTGTCGCTAGGCTATCTGTTCGTCTTCAAGCTGAATATGGGCTTGGCGGGCATTTGGCTGGCGATCGCCTCTGACGAATGGTCCCGCGCGATCATTATGTATTTTCGCTGGAAGAGCCGCGCTTGGGAGAAGCATGGGCTCGTACGGCATGAATATAAAGAGCAATCAGCCGGTGTCTAACCACCCGCTGCATGTAAAAAGGAGCCGCTTAGGCTCCTTTTTTGTTGAAAAATCCGATCATACGGAAAAGTGCAAAAGGTTATAGGTGGGGTATTCCCTTACTTACGAAGTAAGTTTTCTTTTGGAAAACTCTAAAGCGTTAGCCTTTGTTCTCGGGAAATTCCTGCACTAAAGTTTATAATCAAAGTTTCCCGAGAACAACAGCGACCAGAAGGGAATACCCCACCGGGGTACCAATGCAATTTTTCTGATTTTCAGGTTTTTCATCAAACTCAAGAGCCATTCAGGCTCCTTGTTACTCATAAACCATAACCCAATACTTCTCTTCTCCCGGAGCTCCTTCTTCCACAAGCTTCTTCCAGCCGTTGCGCTCGTAGAACTTCAATGCTTTCTCGTTTTTGGATACGCATTTTAGCTTCATGGGCCTTCCCAGGATTTCGGCAGCGGCCATCAGCAACTGACCTCCTGCGCCATGACCGGAACAATCGGGATGCACAAAAAGATTATGAATAAAATGATCCGGTAAGTACAACGATATAAATCCCATGATTCGATCATGACCTTCAGCTACCAGGATGAGCTCATCCTGCGTGCTTGTATCGAAGTCCTCCAAGCGCATAGCTTCGGTATGGTCCCACCAAAAGCTGCTTCGCCGCGCTTCCAGATACAGTGTTCTTAATTCAGGATAATCGGATTCATTCGCTGTACGAATATTCAATCGCTCACGCTCTCTTTCCTTTACTTTCATCTACAGTATACGATACTCCGTTTGATTTTTGCGAATGGGATTAGTCCTCGGCGCCCTTCGCTACGTTCGTCTGCAGTGAAGCTCCCTGCTTCTCGGCGCGATAAAGTAAGGAACAAATGATGGCGATAGCCGCAACAACCGTCATTCCCCAGAAAATATTGGTGTAAGCAAGGGGGAGAGGCAGGCTTTTTTGCATGGTGAGCGAGGTTCCTGTGACAGCAACGCTGAAGGCTCCGCTAAAAAATTGCAGCAGCTGGAACAGTCCCATTCCCGCGCCGATATGCTCTTTGGGCACGATACGCGATATTTCATTGGATACGCTGGTGGTCAGGGCCGAGAAGCTGACGCTGAGCAGCATGTAAGTCACTACGATGGCATAGACGGAATGAACGGCCAGCAGGGCGAACAATGCGGCCGCTGCGATGAGCAGCCAAGGAGCATAACGGAACAGCATGGAGTTGCCGAAGCGGTCGATCATTTTGCCAATCCAGGTAGAGGCCAGCATCGACAGCACCGCTCCCGGAAATAATACGAGACCGGATTGCCCTGGAGTCAAGGCATACAGATGAGCCAGAATTTGCGGCACTAAAAATAAAGTGACGAAGCTGCTCATATAGGCCATAATTCCGATGGCATTAAGATTCATAAAAGATTTGTTGCCGAACAGGGAGGGCTGAACGAATGGATTATTCGTACGGCGGATCCGCATCCAGAACAGTACCAGGGCGAGCACTCCCGCAGCCAGCATCCACCAGGAACGGTTGGTTAAGAACAGCAGAGAGCCTGTGGTACCGATAGCGATCAGCACGGCTCCCGCAATGTCGAAGGAGCCTCTTTGCGGCTGCTCATTGGGCAGCAGCTTGTAAAATACAGGGGTCAACAGCAGGGTGACTGCTGTAACGAGAAACAAATCGTTCCACCCCAAATATTGGGTAATGGAGCCGCCGATCACAGGGCCTAGACCCAGACCGAGCGAGCTCGCCGACATGACAATCGACATCGATTTGCCGCGTCTCGATAAAGGAATATAGCGGGTCAGCAGAACAATTCCTAACGCCGGTACGGAAGCAGCCCCGGAGGCTTGAATCAGGCGCGCCATAAGCAGCAGAACAAAATGATGGCTAAAGAAGCCTAACACAGAAGCGCCTCCAAGGGACAGCAGCCCTATCGTGAACAGCTTGCGGATGGGCACGAAATCGGATAACCGCGAATAAGTGATGGACGAAATGGCAAACACAATGGAGTATCCCGTGACAATCCAGGAAGCCGCAACAGGAGACAGGCTGAAATCGATGGTGATCTTGGGAAGAGCCAGATTGAACATCATCGTGTTCATGACAACGAGAATGACGGTAAAACCGAGAAGAGGGATGACCCAGCTTTCCTTGAAGCTGTTTCCCACTCCGGCATCGGAGCTTGCATGGGGAGTTGCAGATTGACTATTCATAAAGCCCTCCTTAGGGTAACGGAATGTTTGTTCAATATTTCGATTGTTATCGAACAATAGAAATATATCATGAGATGTGCTATAATTCAATAAGGTCAGTGTAAATTTTTTGAAAAATATAAGGGGGATTGTCTATGAAGATTTTATTTCATCCCGCCGTTGACGATATTCATTTGAGCTCCGTCTTATATGCATTAAGCGATCCGGTCCGTTTGAGTCTGGTCAGCATGGTCGCCCGGCAGGGCGCTCAGCCGTGCAGTTCATACGAGCTTCCTGTAGCCAAGTCTACGGCTTCTCACCATATTCGAACTCTGCGTGAAGCGGGGGTAGTTCGAGTGCAGGTTCAGGGTACTCAGCATATTGTAGATCTTCGGAGGGAAGATTTGGAGGTGCGGTTCCCCGGGCTGCTGGATGCGATCTTGAATGCGGCACATTAACAGATTGTCGTAGAGGAACACCCCTCTCCTGATAAAGGGGAGGGGTGTTTGGCGCGGCTGGAGCTTGGCTGGCCTTCCTGCTGCAGCCAGCTCTGCAGCTTGGCCCGATAGGAGGATAGGAGCAGCCTTGGGCGAAAAAATAGCAAGGTCCGGCTTTGCAGCTCCACAGCTTCTGTAAGGCGCGGGAAAAAGGTAATGGCTAAAGTCGTGAAGGGCTTTACTTTTTGAAAAGCCGGTGTATAATACTAGAAACATACACATTTTCCCGTAAGAGAGCAGGGGACGTCAAATCACTTAGGTGGTTTTGCGTCCCTTTTTGCCGTTCAAATTAAACAATAAGGGACGATACCTATGCTGTTTACCCCTGGAGATCGTTATGTCATTATTAACGCGGGTGATTTCGGAATATCCGATAGCGCCAATCAGGCTATTATGGAGATGTTTCACTCTGGGGCCATTACGTCCGCATCGATCATGATGACGGGAGAGAGGGCTCGGGCTGCCGCGGCATTTTGCAGAAGGCATCCGTCAGTTCGGGTCGGGATTATTAGACAAACCATCGAGCAGCAGCATTTGCGCTTGATTTCGTGGAAGGACATTCGGGATGGGCGGCGATTCGGGGAATAGTAAGGCGACTGTGGAAAACAAAAAAGACAGTCCGCTTTCAGCTTGCCTGCAGCGGCTGCCTGTCGATGCACTAATACCTTTGGCCATTTTTATAAAAAGCGGAGCATCGTTCTAACCTCATGAACGCACATAAAAACGCTTGCAGGATTGACGATGAACCATCCCAAGCCGGTAAGCAACACACATATACATGTTGTGCGGGTAAGACTAAGCAATGGGTCCATGATGCGCAAAGTTCTCCCCCTCCGTTCATCTTCAGCTGTTACAGCATATGCACGGCTTGAGAAGTTTGTCCGTGGAAAGGGGGACCTTTGGAATCAATTTTTTAAGCCGAATCAGCTGCCGGACCATAAGGCTTTTGCAAGCAAGGTGTAGGAATGAAGCCGCTTCTTGTAATCCTTGATCATAGTGACCACGATAAATTCATCAACGCCGTAGAGGTGTGACAGCTCCTCCAGCTGCATCTTGACTTTCTGCGGAGTACCGACCAGCCATTTTCGGACTGAGGATGACGAGGAGCCTTCTTCTCCATTGTTTTGCTGCCCAAAGGGAGCCATACCCGCAGCCGCTAGCTGCTCGGCATCTTCTTCGGTTTCGGCGCAGACGACCCCGATGGCCGCGATCGCTCGAGGAAGCGGGCTAAGACGCGACGGAACGAAAGCCTCGCGGTACGCGTCGAGCACCTCCTTGCCGTTCACATCGCTCATGAACTGCCCGAATACATATCCGGCTCCTATCTCAGCCGCATAAGCGGCGCTCTTACGGTTCGTTCCGAGCATCCACAGTTCGGGCGGCACTTGGGGAATAGGGCGCGCGGTAACCTTCTGCCCGTCCAGCTCGAAGCTGTCCTCAAGCAGCCTGACGAGCTCCTGCAATGTATCGGGCAGCTGCCGGACATGCTCGAGGAAGTTGCCGCTTAGCGCAATGCTGACATGAGCCGAACCGCCGGGTGCGCGGCCGATGCCTAGATCCACCCGCCCCGGGTAAAGGCTTGCGAGCAGGTGGAATGATTCCGCTACCTTGAGCGGCTTATAGTGAGGCAGCAGCAGGGCGCCCGAACCGATACGGATGCGCTCTGTCCGCGCCCCGACGTGGGCTAACAGCACCTCCGGCGAGGTGCAGGCCAGATGCGGCATATCGTGATGCTCCGCAACCCAATAGCGGGTATAGCCCAGCCGTTCGACTGTCTGAGCCAGCTCTACAGCTTGGGATAACGCATAGGCTGCGTCTGCTCCATCCAGAACAGGAACCAAATCCAATACACTGAGCTTCAAAGACTTCATACCTTCTCCTTTCCGTATCCTTTCCTTTATTCAATCGGAAATATTCATTCTTCACCGTAGCTTGATACCTGCTTCAACCAATTTAAGCCACTATGGATCGGTTTGCTCTCATTAACTTATCAGTCAACCCGGTAAATCCGAATGCTGCCCAGCCTCAACCCCTTCAGGCGGACCGAACAAGGTATCCATCAAGGATAGAAAACCCCCGGTAAGGAATGTAACGGAACCTTGCCCCTGCGTGAAGGATGCGGGCGGGTCAGAAATCGTCGGCAGCCGGGATGCTTTTTTTTCGACATAAAAAAAGCGAAAGGCCGTAAACAGGGTACCTTACAGGAGCGATAATAGCAGTGGCCGGAAGGGCCCCCCACCGGGTACCGAGGCAAACTTACAGATTTTCAATTTTCTCTTTAGATCAGCCTCTGTGTATCGGGTTATCCCATTGTATCATAACCATCCGTCATACTCATCAGAGATGCGCTTGGAGAGAAGAGGGGTTGACAAACAGGAAAATGTAACCTATTGTATTAAGTGTACTACACGTACTAATACACATAAATTTCGGTTGATTTGAAAAAGGGGTGAGAAACCTTGCCAATACATATCGATGAGCGCAGCACGACCCCCATTTGGGAACAGATCGTTCAGCAAGTTAAGGAGCTTATATTGAAAAAGGTGCTCCGTCCGAACGACAAGCTGATGTCCGTTCGCGAGCTTGCTTCCGCTCTGCTGATTAACCCGAATACGGTAAGCAAGGCGTATCAGGAGCTGGAACGGCAGAGTATTATTGAAACCCGAAGGGGAAAAGGAACTTTCGTCACGGAGGCTTTGTCCTCCGGTCAAGGAAATGAGCAGAAGATCAAGGAAATCCGGGAGTCGCTGAAGCTGCTTGTCATGGAGTCATCCTATATCGGCGTCAGCCGTGACACGCTCGTTCAATGGATTGACGGCTATTTGAAGGAATGGGGAGGCGAAGACGATGTTAACCGTCCGCAATCTAAGTAAACATATCGATGGCAAGCCCATTATTAGCGGGGTTCATTTTGAAATCAAGCAAGGGACGATTACAGGGCTGATCGGCCGTAACGGCGTAGGGAAGACGACTTTGCTAAGACTTTTGGCGGGTATTTTAGACCCGGATGAAGGGGAAGTGCTGCTGGATGGAGCTAACCTTACGGCCCATCCGGAGGTTAAACAATCCCTATACTATGTACCCGATTCCATGAGCATGTACAACAGCTACAATGTCAAGGAGTTGGTCCGTTTGCACCGCTATATGTACGATTCGTTCGACGAGCAGGCGTTGTATGGTTGGATGGATCGGTTTCAGCTGCCGGCGAACCGGTCGATACGCAGCTTTTCCAAAGGGATGAAAGCTCTGCTGTTCATGATCATAGCCTTGTCTACGCGAGCAAAGCTGATCTTGCTGGACGAGCCGACAAACGGCCTGGATGTTATCGTGAAGAAGCAGATTATGCAGCTGCTCATAGAGGAAGTATCCGAGCGGGAGACGGCTCTATTGATCTCCTCCCATCACTTGCAGGAGCTGGAGAAGGTAGCCGACGTCATTATGATGATGAAGGAGACGGAGATCGAATCCGTCATCCGAATCGGAGAGCTGAAGGAGACGTACAAAAAAGTCCAGGTCGCCTTTGCCGACACTATGCGTAATCCTCTCTCATCATTACCCGATGTGGAAGTATTGTCGCAGGTCGGACGGGTAGCTACGCTGCTGCTGAAGAACGATACGGCAGGAACAATGATGGCATTGAAGAACAGCGAGCCGCTGCTGCTTGATGAGCTGCCGGTAACTATAGAAGACTTATTCATTACGAAGCTGGGAGGGGATCGGCATGCTTCATAAGGGATTATGGTTTCAAAATTACAAGCAATCCAAATACATCCTTTTGGCGTTCTGGCTCACAGCCGTGTTGAGCGGCGTTCAATTTTACAATCATGCCGGTAATGTGGCATCGCACCTTCAATTTTACATGGAGATTGGGAAGAACCATCAGGATGAGTATCAATACAATTTCTATGCTAACGTGGAAATGATCTCCGCTATACAGCTGCTGCTGTGCGTCGGGCTAGCGGCAGTTTTGGTCGGCCTCGGCCGAACGAATCAGACGCTGGAGCTCGCCTATGCGATGCCTGTGAAAAGAGAGTATATATTCTTAACCAAATGGCTGCTTGGAGTGGTTCACATTATCGGAGCGACTACGGCTGGATTCTTGATCCAACTGGCCGTAATCCATACGACCGTTTTGAGCACATTTTTGCCGGATCGTTTGATGGGAATCTATTATTTGCACCAGCTTTTCACTCTTTGCGCGGTGTTCAGCCTGTCCCTATGGATCGGATTTGTCGGAGGGAACGTTATCTCTCAAATCGCTTTCTGTATCATCCTTCCGCTGGTTCCATACGGCTTATATGGTTGTATGAAGGGACTCGTTTCGATGCATTATTTTGCGATGGGCATTATGAGTACAAGGGAAGACTGGCTGTTCCTTCGGGAAATGAGCCTTCTGTTCGAGCACATTTCCTTTCCGATCAAGCTGCTGAATGTGAATTCGTTATTCGCGTTGGCGAACTTTACGGCCGGGAACGACGAATCCTATTTGCGGGAAGTACGCCAGCTGTACCTCGGGGTCCATTCCTTTATCGTCCCTGTACTGGTTACGGCGGCAAGTGTATGGGGAATGCAACGGATGGCGAGGACATCGAGAAACGAAAACAACGGAAAGCTGCTGTTAAACGAACGCTTGCGTCCCTATTTGGTAGCCGGTGGTATGGTATGCGTCTTCCTGTTCGGAGGGACGCTTCTGGAGGGAATGCTGGGTGATCACTATTATGGAAGGGAAGGCCAGCATGCACAGAAGTATGTGCAAAATTTAATCATTTTCTACACTTCCGGCGCCGTCTCGGCGGCCGTGGCAGCCTTTATTGTCCGCAAATGGCTCGGGGGTAAAGGACTGCCGGGCAGAAGACGGACCAGCGCAGGTTAAACAGATAACTGAGATATGAAAAGGGAGCATAAGGGACCTGCTGCGGCAGGTTCCTTATTGGTTATTATCGAAAAAACGCGGGTTCTTACCCGTCTGAAGCTTGCCGGTGCTGATCATCCACTCGAAGCCCTGCTCCACAATGCCTATCAAATATTCAGCGGCTTTGGGGTCATGTTCATGCAGCGCACGCAAGGATAGGGCGAGCTGCTCGATCCGGGCGCCTGCGTCATTTTCGATATACGGCTCGACCTCGTTGGTTTCGATCAGCTGAAATTCGTTTTGCAGCTTGTTGATGATTTCCAGCTGAAGCGTCCTTGTTTTGCCGGATTCAAGATTGCTTAAATAATCGGGAGATACACCGAGCTCCCTTGCAAAATCCATAATGTCCACGCCGCGCTGCTGCCGGATGGTTTTGATGTACAGGCCAATCTCATTCATCCCATCACCGCTCCTTCGTAAGGGTATATGTCCAGTATGGACCGGATAGCTGATGCATAACCGTTGGGATTCGTAGAGGTGCGGAGTAACAGCAGTATTCCGATTGCTGGTACTATGCTATTGACCTTCACGTTACGTTAAGCTTTATGATGATGGCGAACCGGTTCCACTACGATAAGGAGGATTCGATATGCCAAATCATTCTGTTATTTATGAGCAGCAAGCAGACCAGTACCACTTGATGATTTCCAAGCAAAAGCCGCTCCTTCCCACCATCGAAGAGCTGATCAGCCTGGAGGGCCTGGATATTCTGGATATGGGTGCAGGCTCCGGCAGATTTACGGTTGAATTGGCTGCCAAAGCCAAATCCATCGTTGCTGCCGATGCTTCGGAAGCTATGTTAAAGGTTGCAGCCGAACGTCTGAAGGAAGCGGGCTTCACTCATTGGAGAACGATCGCCGCAGATCACAGGCTGCTTCCGCTAGCGGACGACAGCGTCGATTTCATCATTGCAGGCTGGACGGTCTGCTACCTTACGAATGCCGATGTTCCCGATGCCATGGTCAATTTGAGGAAGATCCTAGCCGAGATGAGGCGGGTGCTGCGGCCTAACGGCACCATTCTTATCTTGGAAACGATGGGTACAGGGGAAGAACAGCCTAACCCGCCGGAGTTTTTGAAAGCATATTATGACGCGCTCGTTCAGGATTACGGATTTAACCACAAATGGATTCGGACGGATTATACCTTTGAGAATCTTCAGCAGGCGGAGCAGCTTGCGGGATTTTTCTTCGGGGATGCCATGGCGAAGCGGGTGGTTGAACGGAACTGGATTCAGCTGCCGGAATGTGCGGGAATGTGGTGGCTAAAAACTTAGCAATCCATAAGAAGCCTGGAAGAGATATGTATCCTATAATAAGCTTGTACCGATAAAGCTGAACTTTGAAAGGTGGAAGATATTGTGGGACAAGTGAGACCTTTTCTTTTATCTGAGGATGCAAGAGCGCAAGCGGAGTTTTACACCCATTCCCTTGGCGGGGAAATCGTATCGGTCATGACGCACGAACAAGCAACGGGGGCACAGCACGAGCATAAGGACAAGGTCATCCATTTATGTCTGGTTGTTGCCGGCGGAAGCTCTATTTTTATGGCCGATTCCTTGGAGCCTTTTACTAAGGGGGCGGGCATTTTACTCAATGTATCGTACAAAACAGAATCGGAAGCTGGTGAGGCATTTGCCAAGCTTGCAGCGGGCGGTCAAGTGAAGCAGCCTTTTGCGCTGCAGCCTTTCGGCCTGTATTACGGAGAGCTTACAGATCGATACGGCGTCGCGTGGATGGTTACATCCGAGCCTAACGAGTAACCATATTTATCTAACACCTTGCAATAACCCATATGGCCGCCGCCAAAAACGGCGGTCTTTTGGTTCTGTCGATCAGATGAACGGTTCATATTTGAAAAATGAAGGGTTCAAAGTCCAGCGCTTCAGCTGGATTTTTGAACCCCGTTTCTATGACATTATTAATTTCGGGACTATCGGAACGTCATAGCCATCCCGCTTTGCGGGGCATTTTATAGATGAGAGCCCCCGCTTGCGTCAATCAATTGACCGGTCACCCAGCGGCTGTCCGATGAGGCCAGGAAGGCGGCAATATTCGCGACATCCTCAGGCTCACCCCAACGGTTGAAGGTGGAGAGGCCGGCGGCAAACTTCTGTCCTTCGAGACTCTGCAAGGTATCGGCATTCATCTCTGTATTGATAAAACCAGGGAGGATGGCGTTCACTGTAATGAGGCGTTTTCCAAGCTGCTGAGCCAGGACGCTTGTCAAAGTATTGACCGCCCCCTTCGAGATGCTGTAGGCGAAGACATTAGGGAGAGCCATCTTAGTAACAAACGATGAAATATTAATGATTCGACCCTCATCCCTGAGACGCGGCAGGGCCTGCTGAATAACAAAAAGCGGTGCCTTTACATTAATGTTCATCACTTCATCGAAGGATTGCTCCGTCGTGTCTTCAATGGTTACCATTTGTCCGATTCCGGCATTATTGACAAGAATATCGAATCGATTCTCCCCTGTTCGCTTGTAAAGGGCTTCATCCATTGCGTCATATAAATCCGTTACGCCTTTAAGAGAATGAAAATCCGCGTGGACTGTAAATGCGGAGCCTCCATGATTTTGAATCTGGCGGACGACTTCCTCCGCTTGACTTTGTCTTTTTCCATAATGAACTGCGACTAATGCGCCTTCCTCTGCGAGACGTAACGCGATGCCGCGGCCGATTCCCCGGCTTGCACCGGTGACTAATGCGATTTTACCTTGTAGCTTACTCATGCTATCTCATCTCCTTGTTTGATTTCATGTTAGTTATATCACAAGGGGATGTTCGAAATGTTGCGCTCTCATTCAGGGTGCAGTTACATACAAGCAAATCAGAAATTATCGCGATAACACTTGAACCTTACGTAACGTAATGATTTATACTGAAATTACCCGCTGGAAGGCCATAATTCGAAAGGGAGGCATAAGTATGAGCATAGGTGAGAATGAAGCAGTGGCTTCACGCGAATATGATGTACCAAGGGAGCTGGTGTTTCGAGCTTGGACAACCCCGGATTTGTTAGCTCAATGGTGGGGGCCGGAAGGATTTACGAATACGTTTCACGAGTGTGATATTAGACCCGGGGGAACATGGAGGTTCACCATGCACGGCCCGAATGGAGCAGATTATCCCAATCATTGCGTCTTTGTTGAGATTGTGCCGTTCGAGCAGGTCGTGCTGGATCATGTATCCGGTCCTGAATTTCGGGTAACGGCTTCCTTTGAGGATCTGGGAGGCAGAACCAAGGTGACTTTTCGCCAGACTTTCAAGAAGGCGGAGGTGTTCGAACAGGTTAAGGCTTACTGTGTTGAGGGGAATGAACAGAACCTGGACCGGTTGGGCAGGGTGCTGACGGAAATAGCTTTTTAGTTTTACCAAGAAATGTCGTCGTTCATGCTCCTTGTAGGGGGTGACGGCGATATTTTTTTTTGATGCGGAGGGAAGCAGTGTGTGCAACAAGCCGCGGGATAGGGCGTTTATTAGGCGAATGGGTTTGCATAAATGAAACTTCGTGTTATCATTTCCGTAAATATCAGGTGACTTATACATAAAGAAGTGAGGATGAAAGCTTTGAAATTCATGAAGTCTATTTTGTTTGTATTCCTAAGCTGTTTGCTGCTTCTGGCCGGATGCGGAGTGAGCAAGGAAACACCGCAATCAGAGGATTATACGACGTTTGCAAGTGTCGCCAAGTACATTCAAGCCCATAACAAATTGCCGGATAATTTTATTACCAAGAACGAAGCGACCAAGCGGGGCTGGGATCCTCAGAAAGGGAACTTGAATAAAGTCGCGCCTGGTAAAAGCATAGGCGGCGATGTCTTCCAAAACCGTGAAAATAAATTGCCCTCGAAAAAGGGGAGAATATGGTACGAAGCCGATATCAATTACAAATCAGGCCACAGGGGAAAAGACCGCATCCTATTTTCCAACGACGGCTTAATCTATAAGACCGAGGATCATTACGAAACGTTTCAGCAAATCAAGTAAACACAGGGGGGATAGCCTTGCGCGAAATCATACTGGATGGCCGGAAATTTGATTCTAAAGACCAGCTGCATGCTGTCTTAAAAGAAGCCCTGTCGCTGCCGCACTATTACGGCAACAATTTGGACGCCTTATGGGATTGTCTGACCGGATGGGTTGAACTGCCGCTAACGCTTCGCTGGCAGCATTTTCAGGAGAGCGAGAAGAAGCTTGGGGAGTATACTGGGCTTTTGCTGCAGGTATTTCAAGATGCGGAGAAGGAGCTTGAAGGTTTTCATTTGCGGATCGAGTAAAAGCTTAATGAATAAGACGGAGGGGTATATCATAGACATGAGAGAGCCTCTATCGAGGCCTTTCTAAGACGTGCGACCGCGTCTAGAGGTAGGTTTTATCGCCAAATAAAATTTTCACATCCGATGACCTCGGAGTCTTATAAATTCTGTGGTAAAAAAAGGACAAGAGCAGAAGCTGCACTTGTCCTTTTATTAATTTAGAGCTTGTGTGGAAGCTGCAATAGACTGCACCGGTCAAAATTAGCTTACAATGATATCTGAGAATTTTGAACATACTGGATGTCATCCCTTTTGGTATAATAAGGAAGAAGACGTGAGAGATGAAAAGGTGAAAACCATGAGCTATGCCGATTCTGTGCAAAGGGCGATCGACTATATCGAGGATCGTCTGGACCAGGAGCTGGATCTTACCTGCATTGCCGAGGAAGCTTATCTGTCGGTCGCTCAGCTGTACCGGGTGTTTTATGCGCTTACCGGACATCCCGTCAAGGACTATATTCGCAAACGAAGAATAAGCGTTGCCGCCCATCAGTTGAGAAATACGAACCGGACGGTCGAGGAGCTCGCATGGGAGAGCGGATTCGAATCCTACCATTCATTTGCCAAGGTATTCAAAAAGATCGTAGGGTTGACTCCCGCCAGCTATCGAAAGGCCGAGCTGTTCTTCAGCTTCGAACCGATCAGGCTGCATGAACAAATCTCGTACACGGAGGATAGGGAGCAAACGGAGCGGTTCCCCGATGTCAAAGTGATTCGATTGCTGCCAGGTAAAATGTACAGCTATCTGCATATAGCCGATCATGAGGAGGGAATGGAAAACGAGGCGTTCCGGATCGTTGGACGGCAGCTGAGCGCCAATGAGGTAACGAGAGACGTCAAGTCGAAGCTTCGCATTTTCGGTCACAATGTAGAGCTTACCGGCAAAGGACCGCGAAAATACGGCTACAAGGTGTTGATAGCGGATACAGCCAAACAGATTATAGATGATGCGTTTACCGTGGAGCCCTTCGCCGGAGGCTTGTACGCCGTCAGAAGGATTCCTGCTGCATGCCCGAAGACCGTTCAGGATGCGTGGGACAGATTATTGTCCGAATGGCTGCCGAAGAGCACGTTTGACATCGGTACACATCAATATATCGAGGAGTTCATTGCCTACAACGATAAAGTGACGAGAATGAACCTGTTCCTCCCCGTGCAGCGGAAGCTTCACCTTGAACCGATAGAGATCGTTGAGCTGGGAGAAATCAAAGCATTCTTTTGCAGGGGAGATGGGGCAGAAGCTCAAAAGGATGCGGAAATGCAGTTGATAGATTGGCATACTAACGTGTCCCATGCGCGCTGGCGGAAGGGCCATGGTAAATATTATATGTCCTATCATTATGGAGCCAAGGATTCAGAGGATTATTGGTGGGAGAACGGGATTTTGTCTGTTGGACCCGAAGCTCCGGCGCTGGAGGGACTAAAGGAAAAACGGCTGGGCTCCGGTACATATGCCTGCTGCGTGTCCAAGACGTACGGCTTGTTGACCGGGGTCTTGGATAAGATGCATCGTTGGATTATCGCCAATGACAGCTACAGATTGGATGAAGAGCGGCAATGGTTCGCCGAATATCATCTCATCGAGGGAAGCGATCTGGAGCGGGATACCGTGGTCAAAGTGTACATTCCCATCTCGAAAGGAGGGGGCTCGCTATGAAGCATTCAGCCAGGAATCCCGGGCGGCTGCAGCCCATGAATAGGATTCTGGAGGGCAGGCGCCCGGACAGCTATAAGCCGGAACGGGTTCCGGCGGCGCTTAGCATTGTGTATCGATCAACCCAAAGAGAGGTGTCAACCGAAGCGATGGAGGATATGAAGCCTTATATCGTTAAGCACGATGAATTGAAATTAATCGGCATTCCTTGCATAAGCCTGCAGGATATGAGCGGCAAATACCGCCATGCCAAAGAAGCGCTGTTATCTTCTGCAAAGCATCTGCCATCCGTCAAAAATCCTTCTGTCCATTATGGCATTTGGCCAAAGGCTTCTACACAGCAGCAGTCGGATATGCATGCCTATATTCTCTGTGTTGAGGTGGATTCCTTCGAGGATGTTCCGGAGTGGTATTTCCGGACCACATTGCCTCCTCAAACCTGCGTAGTCGTACCCAACCGAGACGGTGATTTTGACGCGGCGAGCCAGGCTGTGGAACACTATCTTAGTGAAGCCCGCCTGGAAACAGGCGCAGATGACCGGAAGTACATTATTTGTGAACGATACAGCTATGAAAAAGAGGGGTTCTCCCGGTACTCGCTTCCTATTCATTCAGGCCTGGAGGATTGATCATGAATACAAATCCAATGCGCAAGGAGCCGCCGGAAGGTTATCAGCCGGTGCGGGTTCCGCAAGCGTTAACTACGATTATTGGAGGGAAAACGATGAATCAACAGTACTCATCGGAAGCAGGTTCCGTACGTAATAGTCCGGTTAAGAACAAGGTCGGAAGCGTCTTTATCCCGGTCCGCGATATGGAAAGAGCCCGCAGCTGGTATTGTCGGGTTCTTGGGCTGAATGAGGCGGATTGTACGAGTATGGCCGGTCATTTATGCACCTTACCCATGCAAGGAACGGGCATTATTCTGGATACGATGCCCATGTGGGGAGGGAATCAGCCTGGTGGGGCGCCATCTATCGAGACTCCCGCTTTTATGCTGTTGACGGATGATTTGCAGGGCTCTTACGATTATATGAAAAAGCTCGGCGTCGAGCTTGTAACGGCAATCGAGCATAATCATTGGTTCGTCGTTAAGGACCCGGACGGCAATAAGCTGATGATCTGCCGGGAATAGGGCAATACACCGGCAATCTAAAGAGCAGACCGCGGGTTGCGCAGTCTGCTCTAAGATTTAATGCTGTTTATTCAGATAGATATCCCTTTTTAAACACTGTGTACCATTCCTCCAGCTTTTCACCCTCATACACGCCGAGCTTCTCCAGAATATGTCTGGAGAACTCCAAGGCAGCGGTTCCGTTGGCTGTTATGATATTGCCGTCGCTGACGGATTGGACTGTCTGATAATAGCTTTCGCCGCGGTAGTTGGGCGCTCCTTCCTTCAAGAAACCCAAAGTATTGCCGGTATGCTTGATATTGTCCAGGAATCCGTGGGTGGCCAGGAACGTCGTCGCATCACAAATGGCTGCCACCGGAATGTCTTTGTCGATGCAGTTCCGTACCAGCCGGGCGGCCTGTTGATTTTTGGCCTCTCTCCATCCAGTACCTCCCGGAATAATCAGCATCGCCAATTTGTCCTGAGATGGTTCATCGTTCAGCTCATAATCGGGCAGCACCCGAAGTCCCCCCATGGAAACCTTGGGGTCTTTGTCAATAGCGATCGTTCTTACCTGAAACCTATTTTCCGGATTATTCAATTCCGTTGAAACGTAGCTCGCCTCCCAATCGGCGAAGCCATCAGTAATAAATATCCACACTTCCTTCAATGCAGATCCCTCCTTGGATAGTTTTTACATCCTTATAATCTATTATAAAGCAGATATGCTGACAGAAACGGTCAGTGAAGTTGGTATAGTCTAGTGGAGAAAATTCAGTAGGGCTGATTGATTCATCTTGTTTTTATTGAAATCACCCTTGGGATAGTCAGCCTGAATCATGCAGAACCCCGCCTATTTTGTTATGATGGAAGAAAAACGAATAGCCCGTAAAGGTGGGACTATGATGCTGTCGCCGAATAATAAATTATGGTATGGAAGACCTGCAGATCCGTTTCACATCGAATTTTCGAATCGGACGGGATATGTCACCATGAATCGTTATCATATCCATCATCACTATGAAATTCTGTACTTGTTTTCGGGGGCCAGGGGATTCTTCATCAAGGATCGCTCCTACACGGTCCGGCAAGGTGATCTGGTGATCATTGGCTCCAACGAAATTCACAAATCATTTGACATCGGCGTTCCCGATTACGAAAGGGCCGTTGCCTACTATGATTCGCGATACTTCGAGAGCTTTAAGCGACAGGATGCCGCCCCGCTGCTGTCACTGTTTCGAGGCTACCCGGTCCTTCGGTTATCGATTCAGGAACGAATGCTGATGGAGGGCCTATTTAGCGAGTTCGCTCAGGAAATGACAAACAAGCCTCCCGCCTTCGAGTTGCGGCTTCAACAGCTATCTGCCGAGCTGCTGCTGCATGTGTTCCGGTTTATTGAAAAAAGAAACGCAACCCCCATCGAGCAAGACTCCACAATAAAGAAGAAGATCCTTGAGATTGTCCAATATATGAACAAGCATTACGATCAGCCGATCAGTTTAACGTCCGTGTCCGGGCAATTTTACATAAGTCCTAGCTATTTAAGTAAAATGTTCAAAAATGTAACCGGTTTCATGTTTACAGATTACGTCAATACCGTCAGAGTGAAGGAAGCGCAGCGGCTGCTGCGCGAAACGGATATGAAGATCATCGACATCTCTACCGCTGCCGGCTTTGGTAACGTATCCCATTTTGGCAAGGTGTTCAAGCAGATTGCCTCCGTATCCCCCCGTGATTATCGGCAAGGCTATCGCTAGAATAGTGATTCGTTCGGAGCCGGTGGTACATTGGAAAACCATGCGATTATAACCAACAAGCCTGAGGCCCCCTTGGGAAACCTCAGTCTGTTGAAAAAACCTGTTTTACGTGAAATATTCTCCATATGGAGGTGGAGGATGCTTTGGAGGAGTTTACGTCCGCCTTTGAAACCCGTGAAAATACCGCTTAATATAATCCGATTCGCGGGTTTCAACAGCGGCTGGACTGACAGTACTATGAAATGATCTTCAGTCCAACCGCTGCGGTAAGCACCATAGCTATGAACAGCATACGCTTCCACTCCCTGGATTCCCCATAAACGAACATCCCCAAAAGGGCGCTGCCTGCGGTTCCGATCCCTGTCCACACGGCATAGGCTGTCCCCATCGAGATAGTCTTCATGGAAAAGGACAGGAACAGGAAGCTTAACAGAAAGCCGCCGATAAGAATAAAGTAAGAGGCAATAGATTTGCTTTTGTGGATGCGGTTAATTCCCGACACCCCGATGATTTCGCAGCAGCCTGCCAAAATAAGTGCGATCCAATCCATCTTTATTGCACCTCCTCAGACTTTTTCCCCGCTGTTACCATCTTCAGTCCGACAACCCCGGCGATTAGCAGCAGGATAAGAAGCAGCTTGGTTATGCTGAACGGTTCCCCGAACACCAGCATCTCGGTAATGACGGTGCCCGTCGTCCCTATTCCGGTAAAGACCGCGTATGTCGTACCGACAGGCAGTTTCGACGAGGCTCGGATGAGCAAGTCCATGCTGATCAGGATGGCGATGATTGTACCGGTCCAGTCCCACAGATGGTGAGAGTGCTTCAAGCCGATAACCCATGCAATTTCGAATAATCCGGCAATAAAGACCATAGCCCAATTTCGATTCATGATAAACATCCTCCTTTTGAATGGTTTAGAGTGCGGCAGGAACAACAGGTTGATCCCCAGTCCCTGAATCAAACGACAAAAAGCCCGGGATGATATCGTCCATGATATCCTCCCGGGCTTTTATCCCTCCGTGTCCACAGGAAAGTCCTGTGTGTTTTCTCTCGGACCAGACCGAGCTTCTATGAAGAAGCCGCGGAACCCTAGAAAACCTCGGTTATTCGTTTGTCTGAGTCATTACGGCTTATCATAACGTATTCCCTGCTTTTTTTCAAGATACAAAACGTTCCGGAGACTGGATTATAGTGGAGGCGGGGCCGCCGCTGTCGGACAAAACCAGAAGTCTCTGCTATAATGGTAGCAGAATCTAGAATGAGGTGACTAGAATGATCAAGCTGGTAGCATTCGATGTGGACGGTACTTTGCGGGACCGCGATTATTTGCCAGAGTCTACCCGGGCGGCTTTATTGAAGCTGAAGGAACAAGGGATCGCGCTCGCATTATGTACAGGCCGCAGCGAATTCGAGATGGAATCGCTTCGCGAAGAACTGGGCATTGAATGGGCTGTCACATGTAATGGCAGTCATATCGGATATAAAGGAAAGACGGTATTCGGCAATCCTTTTCCTAAGGAAACCGTGCGGACGTGGCTTCAAGAGGCCGAGCGCAAAAGCCATACGCTGCTGCTGTACGGCTCGGAGCTGATGTTCATGAACCGCGAGAATGACGCGTATTTTCGCCAGGCGCAGCAGGAGATCGGCTTCATGGAACCGGTGCAGCTCCAATCGGTTGAGGAAGTCCCCGATATTTATCAATGCATCGTGTTCTGTAATGAGCAGGAGGAAGCCGCTTATATCGGTGAAGACCGGAGTCAGCTGTATATCCACCGGTGGAGACCGTGGGCTGTTGATATTAACCCGAACGGCATGAACAAAGCGGTAGGTCTTCGCAAGCTGATCGACCATCTAGGATTGACGACGGAGGAAGTCGCTGCATTCGGCGACGGCCACAATGACTTTGAGATGATCGAAGCGGTCGGCAGCGGTATCGCCATGGGGAATGCGACGGAAGAATTGAAGGTAAAGGCGCGCTATGTAACCAAGTCGTTGAACGAGGGCGGCATTGCTTATGCCGTGGACAAGTGGATTTTATCCGGTGTAAACTAATTTTTTTATAAAACAGGCTGCTGTGAAGCAGCCTGTTTTTGCTGTCCTTCTATTGCTCCTGCAAGCTGCTTAAAGCAACGGTCTGCTCATTCTCAGGCTGATCGAGCGGATAGATCCTCGCCGTTTCGTTCTGTTCATCCACATGCTGAATGTAGATGGGAACACCATCGCAGGTCACATGGACCATATCAGGCGAGCTCGCAATTTCTTGTGCACGTTGTTTGTTCACTGGATTATCCTCCACGTATCAGTGTGTAATTCCTGGTATTTATATGGACCAGAAGTTAGTATGCGTCGGTGAAGGGTGCGTTATACCGTCTTCGGAAAGAATAACCATAATGGTTTTTTCCGGTAACACCGTCCCGGGTCCATGATACAATGTGCAGGTGTCACAGGCTTAAGGGCATACAGATCATTAAGAGCGCATCAGGATACAGGAAGAACAAGGGTTGAAAAACAATGTTTGGATGAAGCAACCTTTTGTATTCCGATGACGTATAAGAGTATGCGTTAAGTGCAGCTTGTGCTTATTGGCTCCTGGCAGATGGTTTTTTAGTAAAGACTAGGGAAGGATGAGAAGATAGATGTCATCGGCTCCACAAGGTATGGGCGGGTTATTCCGCAACCGTTTCGTACAAGCGATTTTATTGTCCGGGTTGTTTTTGCAGATTGGAATATGGGTACGGAATTTTTCCGTTCTTTTGTTTGTTATGGATCAAACAGGTGGCGATTCATTTGCGGTCTCCATGATTTCGGTAGCGGAGTTTGCTCCGATCTTTATTTTTTCTTTCATCGGAGGGACGTTCGCTGACCGCTGGAAACCGAAGCGTACAATGGTTTGGTGTGACATTTTGAGCGCCATATCCGTATTTGCCGTGCTTTTGACGCTGGTATTCGCGACATGGAAGGCGGTATTTTTCGCAACGCTGGTCTCGGCTATTTTGTCCCAGTTCTCGCAGCCTTCAGGGATGCGCTTGTTCAAGATTCACGTTCCCGCCGAATTGATACAAGCAGGGATGTCCATTTATCAGACGATGTTCGCGTTATTCATGGTGCTGGGGCCGATACTCGGAACGTTTGTCTACCAGCATTACGGTATTCAAGTCGCCATCGCCATTATGGGCGTAGCATTCCTGCTGTCGGCAGCTGTGCTGATGTTCCTGCCTCCGGATCGTGGGATTAATGAAGAGGATAAACCGGCAACAAAGCTTGGCGAGGAGATGGCAGCGGGCTTTCGGTATGTATTATCCAAAAAAGTACTGTCTACGCTAGGGGGCTGTTTCTTGTCAGCCGGCCTTGCGCTTGGATTGATACAGCCGTTGGGTGTGTTCCTCGTTACGGAGCGTTTGGGGCTGCCTAAAGAAAATATTCAATGGTTGATGACTGCCAATGGGGTGGCGATGATCATAGGCGGCGGATTAGCTATGGGGTTGTCCAAAAAGTTTGCTCCGCAAACGATGTTGATTATCGGTATGGTCGTCAGTGCCATCGGGATGGTCATAACAGGACTTTCAACGTCGTTATGGGTAACCTTAATGGCGCAGTTCATTTCCGGGCTCGTTCTTCCGGCGATTCAGATCGGGATTAATACGATGATTCTAAGCAATACGGATGAATCCTATGTAGGACGGGTGAATGGAATTCTGAATCCTCTGTTTATGGGAGGAATGGTAGTGACAATGAGTCTTGCAGGCTGGCTCAAAGAGATGTTCCATATCGTAGCGATGTATGAAGCGGCTGCGGTGCTGTTTGTGATCGGTGTCATCGTCATGCTTCCTCTGTATCGGAAAGAAGTGCGTCAGACCGGCTCTGCCGGCGAAGCCTCTTAAGTAAACTGTTTGGATTCAGGCTTTCAAGGACCGCCCCAAGGGGCGGTCCTTTTCCATCATGGCCCCGCATTGCAGGTATCAGATGGAAGGTAGGGCCTCGCGGCCTGCCTGGCGATTAAAGATTGTCTTTACGGAAATAAGGCTGTACGCTTCCTACAAATTCATCTTTTTCACAGCAAGTGTACGAATGCTGATAAACCGGGTAACAGTGATGGCGGTTAATAACCTCTATCGGGTGAATCACCTGTACCAGCTGCGGATGATAAAAATTTCTTATGACTCTGCGAGGATCCGTTACAATCGGATCGGCAGGCGGACAACAAAAATTACGATGTGAACGACTCATTTTCTTATCAGCTCCTCTCTTGATCTGAGATATTATACGACATTGGCGGAGATGCGGCTTGTGCCTTTGCCTAATTGCTGATAAACAAAAAAATGCAGGTACCGGGTACCTGCAAAAAAGATCAATACTGATAATAATTCTCATTATTATTGGCTATACTAAGAAAGGAAACGGGAAAGAACACAAAAAAAGAAAGGCACCCTGGAAGGATGCCTATAGTCAAAATTAAAGCTTGGATTCAAACGTCTTGCAATCCGTTTCATGAGAATCGCGGGCTTTGCTTGCTTGGTTGCTGACAACATAAATGGATGAAGCATTGCATTCATTGCCTGCGGCCCAGTACTTACAGGCGCTCACTTCGCATTTCACGTCTCTTGCCATAGCATTTCACCCCCCTTCCTCACTAGGATGGTCAAGGGGGCTGCTTTTTTATACCCAGGTCCGGTTTATGCAGCCGGACTATTTTTGTTCTTGAGCTGGTAAAAACGGATAATTGTCGCTGCCCTCAGGAACAATACCTATCGAAACATAAGGATATGGAGGCGCTGCAGATGATCATTGTTCACGCTGCTATGAAGGTAAACCCCGCAAAGGAAGAGGAGTTTCTGCGAGAGGTCCAATCGCTTATCACTGCATCACGACAGGAAAGCGGGAATCTATCGTATCATCTGTATAAAGATACCGAAGAAGAACATTCCTTTATCATGGTTGAAATATGGAAGGACCAGGAAGCCGTGATGCATCATAATGTCAGCGAGCATTTTACGTCATTTGTCGGTACTGCCAAGCAATATTTAACGTCACCTCTGGACATCAAGGCTTTTAACGGAGAGCCCATAAAGGGATAATGATATCTAGGTAGATTGAAGTAAAAAAAAGAGAAAAGCATCCGCCTGGATTCCGGGGCCGATGCTTATATTTATTTACTGGCTACGATTGCAACACCTTCTTGATTATTGAATCACTCCCTCGCTCTTTGCTTCCGTTAAACGGCCGTATACGAGACATACCAGAAGCTCCCGCCGACAAAGATTCGGAGATCGGCCGCATAAGGCTTGAATATATCGCTCAGCTCGTTGTAGTCATAATAGTTTTTGAGCACTTCATGCTTGGAGCCATCCGCCAGCTCTCTCAGCTTATACGTGTCCTCGCTATGCTCCTTAACGATCAGCTCGCCGCCTCTTCCGGGAACATACACGTTGTCCGCCATGAAGACTTTGGCCCCCGGAGCGAGCTTCCGATGGAACCCTGTTAAAAACTGATCGATTTTGTTCTTCGGCACATGCGAAAACCAGAAGTTCGCCAGCCCGAAATCAAATTGCCCCTCAATAGGCTCCAGATGATAGGCGTTGCCTTCCAGGAATGTGACTTTGCCGGGAGGCAGGTGCTTGGCTCTGGCAATCTGAATGGCCTCTGGACGAATGTCGACGCCTACCAATCTTTCGGCCGATTCAGCTATCACTTGAGACCAATAGCCGGTTCCGCAGGCGATCTCCAGAACGCTTCGATCCTTGGTTAGAGACGCAAGGGTTGAACGAAGCAGGGCAAGCTCCTGCTGATAATTCGGATCGTCCCTTCGGTAGATACGTTCATACTCATCGGCCCTTGCGCCGTAATAGTCCCGCATCTTGGTGTCGTCCGCTTTTGCAGCTGCGAGCTTATCGGCCCATGTCTCACTGCGCTTGGACGACACGAGATCGCCAAAGATGCTGCCTCCGTAGGATTGATAGTTGGACAGCAGGCCGTGTGTTGCCATAACGATAAGCTGTGTCATGGATAGTCCCGTATCGTTGGCCATAGCTTCCAACTCCGATTTCACCTTGTCAGGCAAGTATACGGAAAGCCGTTTGGTTTTATCCTCTGCCATTGTTCAACCTCCCTTAATCTTCAAAATAAAATAACATAAAATGTATGTTATTACAACATAAATTTTATGTTATTTATTCTTATTCATCAATTCGGAAGACGCCGGCAGGATCTCCATTTCAATCAGCTGCTTCATCATTTTCGAGCTGCTGTGGCTGCTTCGAATCATTAGGATTCCTCCCCAGGTTAGTCTGCTTATCCATCTTCTCCAGTATTTTTCGCAAAGTCGTATTGATGTTCAATAACGCCATGAAAACGAAGCCCAGCATAATAAAGGTAATGATTTCACCTGTATAAACAGATACACACGCCAGGAAAATAGCATAAAGCACATACATGACATTGTTGTACCCCTTTCGGAGGAAATTCAAGATAAGCACATCCTTTCAATGATAATTTGGTTTATTTTACCATAAACATTGGACTGACTTCACTAAAGGTTTGTTTACGTTCGTTTAACATTTTTCGTGAATTTTGATATGCGGAAAACATTTCTTCTCATTCCAGCAAATCTTTCCTTCCTATAATGAACCATGTATTCATCGAACATTTTGAATCGTATAAACGGAGGGGAATTTTTTTGAAAAAGGTGTTCAAGCAAATAGTCGTATCCGGAATGGCGCTATCCCTGCTTCCGGCATTAACCGTAGGCTCAGCTTTTGCTGCTGACACGGCTGCTCCTGCTCAAGCGGCCAAATCGAAAAATGTTATCGTTTTGATCGGCGATGGAATGGGTCCTGCCCAAGTATCGGCGGCTAGAGATTATTCCCGTCACTTTTTGAACAAAAATCATTTGGAGCTGGATTCCTACTACGTGGGTCAAGCCACCACATATGCAGACCGCGGTGAAGACGGCGGCGTGATGGTGTCCGGAGAGGTTACGGACTCGGCATCAGCCGGTACCGCCTTTGCTACGGGACATAAAACCTATAACGCGGGGATCAGCGTATCGAATGAAGACGTCTCCAAGCCTTTCGCTTCCGTTATCGAGGCTTCGGAGAAGGTCGGCAAGTCGACCGGCCTGGTGACAACCGCAAGAATTACCCATGCTACTCCTGCGGTGTACGCTTCCCACGTAAGAAATAGAGATAATGAGAGCGCTATTGCTTCTCAATATTTGACAGACCAAGAAGTGGATGTGCTGTTCGGCGGCGGTAAGCAGTTTTTCCTGAGCAAGGAAGAGAAGGGTAAGCGTACAGACAAAACGATCATCCCGGACTTCGAGGCGAAGGGCTATAAAGTCGTGTATGACAAGCAGGGCCTGGAAGGTCTGAATGCCAAGGACGGCAAAGCGCTCGGCCTGTTCGGCAATTCCCATGTCGACTATGTGCTCGACCGCAATGAGTCGGTACCTAGCTTGGCAGATATGGCTTCCAAAGCGATCGAGATTTTATCCCAAAACCCTAAAGGCTTCACGATGATGATCGAGGGGGGACGGATCGACCATGCCGGTCATGCGAACGATCTTCCGTCTGTCGTGCAGGAAGCGCTGGATTTTGACGCTGCGGTTAAGGTTGCCATGGATTTCGCGAAAAAAGACGGCAACACTTCCGTTGTGATCACGGCTGACCATGAAACCGGCGGATTGTCCCTATCCCGTGACGGTGTATATGAAATTAACGTAGATGCATGGAATAAAGAAAAGCAATCGTCCGAAGTGTTCGCACCTAAGCTGAAAGCAGCCAAAAGCATCGAAGAAATTAAACAACTGGTATTCGAAAACACGGGCTTTAACGATTTGACCGACGAAGAGGCGGCTTACATCATGGCTGGCGACGGTACCTCCTACGCTCAAGAAGGGGCATACAATGCAGTCATGGCTAAAAGATTCATGGTCGGCTTTACCGGTCACGGCCACTCTGCAGTAGACGTTGGCGTATGGGCCTACGGACCGATTGCCGATATGGTAAAAGGCCAAATCGACAATACGGACATCGCCAAGGCGGTTGCCAAGGTAGCTAACGTGGACATTGACGGAACTACGACCGAAATACAGGCTCAATACGTATACCCTAAGTTTAAAGTTACCCGTGACAATACGGTGCTGTATCCGGCTAGAGCATTGTCCGAAGCATTGGGCGTCAACGTATCCTGGGATGAAGCGTCCAAATCGGTCGTGCTGACCAAAGACGCTAACAAGGTCTCCATCAACGTAGAAACATTGGAAACAGCTAGCAACGGTTCGGCAAGCAGCTTCAAGGCCAATATGGATAACGGACTGCTGTGGCTGTCTCTGGATGCATTCCAGCAATTAACGGACAAGCAGCTGACTTGGGACGCTTTGTCCGAGCGCATCAGCTTGAAGTAATTATGGTTGTGGAGGATAGGCAGGGGACCCGTTTCCCCTGCCTATTTTACCCTATAGGGGAAGCTTAGCTTCAATACAGTAAAGGGGTTGAAGGTCCAGATGATCACTTTGACGAATGTGCGTAAATCTTTTCTTTTGGACGGAGTGGAATCTCCTATTTTGCATATTCCTCATTGGTTCGTGGATAAAGGCCAGCGAATCGCACTAATCGGCCCGAGCGGCAGCGGCAAGAGCACCTTGCTGCATTTGCTGGGGGGCGTTCTTGCTCCGGACAGCGGGGAAATGACCATAGCCAACCACCCTCTGCATCGTTATTCCGAAGCGCAAAGGGACCAGTACCGGGCCAAGCAGGTAGGGTATATTTTTCAAGACTTTCATCTCATTTCATCTCTGACCGCGAAGCAAAATGTGGAGCTGGTGCTGCCGAGGGAGTGGAGCAAGCAGGAGCGGGAGTCCCAGGTGAATGACTGGTTTGAGAGAGTGGGATTATCTCACAGGAAGCAGCATTTGCCCTCCCAGCTGTCCAGAGGCCAGCAGCAGCGGGTGGCAATCATCCGTGCATTGATTCATCGGCCTCCTTTTATATTGGCGGATGAGCCGACAGGAAGCCTGGACTGGGAAGCGGCCGGCTCCATCATGCAGCTGCTGCTGTCCTTATGCGAGGAGGAAGGGTCAACGCTCGTGACGGTGACGCATGATTTGCACTTGGCGGAGCTGTACCCGGTTCAGGTCCATATGGGCGAAATCAATATGCTGCTTCGTCCCGGACAGGGACGGCCGTTCAATGGGGAAGGAGGGGAGCCGATTGAGTCTGCTTCACTTGCTATGGCGTAATATGCTGCATCGCAAGACGCTGTCGCTGCTGACGATGTTTTCCGTCGCGATGACGGTTGCGCTTCTGGTGTTCCTGATTCTTTGCAGCCAGGGCGTGGAGCAGGGGGCGGAAAAAGGCTACGGACCGTTCGAGCTGACCGTCGGGGCCAAAGGCAGCCAGACGCAGCTGGCCATGAACACGTATTATCATGTAGGTGCGCCGACGGGCAACATTCCCTATGAGGTGTTTGAACAACTTCAAAAGGAGGAGCAGGCGGAAGCGGCTTACGCAATGACGACCGGAGATAACCTAAACGGCTACCCGATTGTCGGTATTGATGCCCGGTATTTCCTGACCCGTTACGGCGATAAGAAGCTGGAAGCAGGCACAGTGTACGGAAAAACGGGGGAAGCAGTCATCGGCTCCCATGTCGCCAAAACGTTCGGTCTTCATGTCGGGGACACATTCCACGGCGGTCACGGTCTGGTCCATGAAGCGGAGCATGAAGGAGACGAGGACGAAGAGTCCCATGAGGAGCATGAAGCGCATCACAGCTTTGCTTACAAGATCGTCGGCATCTTGCCTCCGCTTCATACCTCGGATGACCGGGCCGTATTTACTACGCTGGATTACGCTTGGGCGGTGCACGAAAGCCAGCAGGGGGCGCATAAGGATGTTACGGCCGTGCTGATCAAGCCCAAGACGCTGCTTGGCGCACAGACCCTAAAAAACAAATACGACCGGATCGACAACGTTCAGGCGATTTATACGAGCAAGGCGGTGGCGGATGTTGTGAATATGGTGGATAAAGGCTCGCAGGTGATCAGCATTGTGACGCTATTGTGCGTTGTGCTGGCAGCCATTTCGATCCTGCTTTCTTTAATGGCGGCGGTCAACGAGCGCAAGAAGGATGTCGGCCTGCTCCGGCTTATCGGCAAATCCAAATCGTTCGTATGGATGTCGCTCCTGGGAGAAGGACTTCTGTTGACGGCAATAGGGCTTGTTATCGGGCTGGTGCTCGGCCACGCAGGCAGCTATGCGGGCAGGGATCTGTTGTTTGATTTCTCGGGAATTGCGTTGGATGTATGGAGCGTGTCCGCCTCCGAATGGCTGCTGATGCTGGGGACGTTGGCGGTAGGAGCAGCGGCTTCCTTGGGACCGGCGTTAAAAATGTACCGTGTCGATCCGTTGCAGCTGTTCCGTTCGTGAGCGCCGACAACGGTCCATGATCAGGTTGAGGGAGAGATAGGAAAGGAGAGATCTATAATGGAAGTGAACGAAGGTGGCGTGAAAGTGCAGAATCACGCCATGGCTAGGGGCGCGCGCGGACGCAAGCGCGCCGGGGCGAAGGCCGCGGCCGCCGTGCTGGTCGCGGCGGCGATGCTGGCCGGCTGCGGCTCGAAGCCGGCAGCGGACCCGTCGGCGGCGTCCTTCTCCGCCGCCGCGCCCGCCCCTTCTGCGGTGCCTGCCGCAGAAGGCAAACCCGCGGACTCGGGCGCTGCGCCGAGTCCGGCTGCCCCGGCCGCCACGCCAGCGGCGGCCGAAGCAGCACCGCCCCCCGCGCCGCAGGCGGGGGGCGAAGCGAGCCCATCCCCGGCGCCGCAGGGGATGGCTGCTCCCGCAGCGGCCGAGGCAGCGCCTGCCGCAAGCGCAACCCTGGCTCCCGCGCAGCAGGAGCCGAAGGTCGCCGCCGCCGCGCAGCAGCCAGCGGCGGAGCCCGCGCCCACGCCGGGGGCTGAGCCAGCCCCGGCTGTGGAGCCGACACCGGCGGCGGTCGAGTCGCCGCCAGCCGCCACGCCGACGCCGGCGCCTGCCTCCAAGCCGGCGTCGAACGAGCTCAAGTGGTCGGAGTTCTTCGACGACGACAAGCAGACGACACCGTCCAACAAGTTCTGGGACTTGAACGGCAAGACGGTGCAGATCAAGGGCTTTATGGGCGAAGTATTGTCCTTCGACAAGCATTGGTTCCTGCTTATCCCGCAGCCTGGAGCGGAATGTCCGTTCGATAACGGCGACGAGACGTATTGGAACAAAATTATGATTGTATTCGTTCCGAAGGATACGAAGCTGCGCTATACGTCCGGGCCGCTGCAAATAACAGGCAGACTTGATGTCGGTATTAAAATCGACGAGTCCGGCTACAAAACGATGTTCCGGCTGTATGACGCCAAATTCGAAAAAATCAAAGAATAACTATGCCGCAGCTGCAGCCTTCGAGGAGCGTTTCCTTGAAGGTTGTTTTTTTTGCAAATTGAAGCCAAAGTCTTTGTGGAGCAGTTGGTTGAAAGCACTTGTTTTGTGCGAGCGATGCAAAATAGGAGAGGGGTTATGCCACGAAGAGGAGGCCCACCGGATTATATCGACAGTAGTTCAAGCTTTGAACTTTCTCCAACAGACTCCCCCATGGTGGGGATTTTGTTGTGTTTGACGGTTGGGTTCTGGTCCTGACTCTTCATTTGCAAAAAAATAATATTGGCGTGCTCTTAAACAAAACAGGGAAATGGTATAATGGCTCATAAGCTGATTACTTTATCGTTGGAGGTATTCTCAAGTGTCATTAGTCGGAGAGGAACGGAAGGACTTTATTCTTAACTTGCTGAATCTGGAAGGAAAGGTCAAAACCGGAGATCTGGTAGATAAACTGAAGGTTTCCTCCGAGACGATTCGCAGATATTTGGAGGAGCTTGAGGAAGAGAATAAGCTGAAGCGGGTATACGGCGGAGCGGTGAAATACAATTTGCACCGGGAGGAAGCGTCCCATATCCATCGGGAGGTAACCCTTGCCGAGGAAAAGAGACTGATTGGACGAGCCGCCGCGACCTTGGTAGAGGATAACGACGTCATTTTCATCGATGACGGCTCGACGACGCTGCAAATGATACCGTATTTGCAAAATAAGAAGCATATTACGGTGCTGACCAACTCCATTGCTGCACTTACTTTGCTGATTGAATATAAGAACAAGGATTTGTATTCGGGCAGCATTTATTTTATCGGCGGCAAGGTCGATTCCAAGCAGTTCCGAACGACCGGCACGACAGCCGAGAACACTGTGGAATCCTTTTATGCGGATAAAGCATTCATTACGATCGACGGCATTTTGATGGGCAAAGGCATTACAAGCTTCGACGAGGAACGCGGTCGGCTTGCGAAGAAGCTGATCGAGCATTCCAAGCAAAGCATCGTCCTGACGGATCATTCCAAATTCGGCAATGTGCGGTTCTACAAAATGGCTGATTTGAAAGAGATCGACATTATCATTAGCGATGTGAAGGCTCCAAGGGAATGGGAGAGCTATTTATCGGAAAAAGGCGTGGCGTGGATTCACGCGGAATAGCTTTGAAATAGTAGCAGCAAGGCTGCCGGCACAAGCCGGCAGCCTTGCTGTGCCTAATGGCCGACTTTCCCGGACCAGAAGGCTCTCAGCTTTACCAGCCGATAAACCAGCCACGTTACAGACGCAACCAGCATTATGTCGAAGCAGACGTTGAACAGGAACAGATGCTTTCCTATATCCGCCATACCGTCACCTACAACCGGCACCATAAACCCGATTATGCCTACGAAGCCTATCAGCATCATAAGCTCCGTTCGGATTCGGGCGATTCGGTTCTTGCGGCGAATGTATTCATAAATCGCGACAGCGTAATAGGCAGCGTAGAACAGGGCTATAGACAGCAGGGAATTCGGCATATGTGTATTCTTGAATTGACTCCAACTGCTGAACCGATAGTCCAGCGCTCCCGGCGGCTTGTTCTCCTGCTTCAAATAATTTCCCAGATAGTACGGCCGGATGCTCATACTGTTGTTCGCCGCAAATTCCAATTTATCTATGAACCGGGAGGTATGCTGAAGATAAAACAACAGTACATCCTTGTGCGATATCCGGTCGTAAAAATCCGGCTTCATGGAAGGAGCGTCCTGCTTGATCGGCGTATCCGTCTGAAAATAGTTCGTACCGGCCAGCACAGACAAATGCTCGGGTAGACCGAGCGCTTTAAGATCTCCTTTGACATCGGGAGACGCGTTCAAAATTCCATAGAACACGGTCTGGTACATATTGATGTTTTTCAGCCCCTTGGGGGCAGCCATATACATTCCTGCCGAAATGACGATCAGAGAAACCGACAGCCAGATCGTTAGACGGCGCCAGCCCGGATCATGACGGAGCGTCAGGAAGCGAAGGCCCAGCATCCCTAACAGAACCCCTACAGGGGCGTTCTGGATTTTGGAGCACGTCAGGAAGAAGAATGAGACGAAGCTCAGCCAGAGCAGCTTCCTCGAAGGCTGCTCCTGATTCAGTAGGGCCAGGCTAAGACCAGCTGACAGAAGCAGGAACACCAGCGAGACAGGCTCGCCATACAGCGAATGGAAATAGGCGATATAAGCGATATCGTAGAATACATACAACAGGGCGGCGGCAAGCACTATGCCGACGAAAGCGGACTTATACTTATTGTGTCTGACAATGGTATAGGTCGCAGCGAGCAGCAGGAGAGCAAACAAGGTACCAAGCACACGAATATCAAACGACGCCGGCGAGACAACCAATCCTATCAGACATGCCGCAGCAACCAGAATGATTTGGGTGGATGCGTAAAAGCCTCGGAACCATTGCTCATACGCAAAATACCGGTGGGCAAAGGAGAAAAAGCGTTCGTCATCAGACTCCCCTGGGACTCCGTAATCGAGTCCTATGGTCCCCATCACCCGCAGAAAATCCCCGTTATCCGCAACGCCGATAAACGGCCCGGTATACAGCAAATAAAGGAGAATACATAAGCCTGCCAGAACGGCGCACCATTCGCAGGTTACCCATCTTTTCATGCTTTATTCGACACTTCCTTTAATTGTGCCTAGAGGGCGGAGTGGCTTCCTTTCTCCGCTTCATCTTGGGCATTGTTCTTTGTGGCAGCTTTGGCCTTCATAATGCCGTTGGCCGCGGAACCAAGCTCTTGCTCGATTAAGTAAAGCGATCTACGCTTAACCTCCTTATAGATTTTGCCAATATATTCCCCAATCAAACCAAGGGATATTAATAGGATTCCCCCGATCAACCAGAACGGGAGCATGAACGAAGTCCAGCCGGAGACTACAGTTCAGAACATTTGGAGAACAAGGAGTAAATAGTAAGGTTCCGTGCCTCCTATATCGATGACGAATCTTTGACAGGTTTACTGCAAAAATATGAAACAATTGTTGCATTTTCTTTTCTTGGATAGTAATCTGAAATCAACGGAAGGGGGAGCCGATATTGAAGTCGGTTTGTTCATGGATTGTTTTGTCTTATAAAGTGCCGTCCGAGCCGTCAACCCTTCGAGTCCGGGTGTGGCGTACCTTGAAGGCGCTTGGAGTCGTTTATCTTCAGCAGTCCGTTTGCGCAGCACCGGATACGGTTGAGGTGAGGAAAAAAATTCAAACGCTGACAAAGCTCATCGAAGCAAGTGAGGGAGAGGCGCTCCTGCTGGAGGTCCGTCAGTTTTCCGCGTTAACGGAGGAGGAGCTCATCGGGATGTTTAACCGGCAGCGTACGGCGGAATATGAGGAATTTCTGGAGGGCTGCCGTCACTTTGTACAAGAAATAGAGACAGAAACCCTCAAAGGAAAGTTCGCCTACCATGAAGTGGAGGAGAACGAGGCGGAGCTGGGAAAGCTGAAGAGATGGCATAAAAAAATAGCCAAAAGAGATTTCTTCTCCTGTGCCGCTTCTGTGGAAGCAGTGAAGATGCTGGATAAATGCGAACGAACCTTTGCCGCATTTGTGCAGACCGTTTATGCTACGGAAGGCCATGCCGAAGGGGAAATAGGCAAACAATAGCTGCGGGAGGCAAAGGGGAATGGATATGGGAGAAGCCAGAGTGTTAGGGAAGTTGAAACAGAAGGCAAGGCAGATCAAGCTTCATCTATTCGTCCTGTGGTTAGCCTACAAGGATCCGAGGGTTCCTTGGTATGCCAAGTGGTTTGCGGCATTGGTACTGGCCTACGCTTTCAGTCCGATAGATTTGATTCCGGACTTTATTCCTATCCTGGGCTATGTGGATGATTTGATACTGGTTCCGCTAGGCATTGTTCTCGCGCTCCGGATGATCCCGGTGCCTGTTCTTGAGGAATGCAAGGAAAAGGCGGAAGAAATAAGAAAGCATGGCAAGCCGAAAAATTGGTGGACGGGGGCGCTGTTCCTTTGCGTGTGGGCTCTGGTTCTCCTATGGATAGGAAAATACGGCTACAGCTTGTTCTTAGCCCGATAGCCGCCCGGACAAGGCTTGATCTCGAAAATCGTCAAAAAAACTTGATTCATGGCGAACTTTTCCTTATGATAATGTAAAATCATGAATTGTCCATCCGTCCGCGGATTGAAGTGAGGGAACATGCTGCAAAAGAAAACACATAGACCGAGATCAGCGGTACATTCCATTGTCATCGCTTATTTCATCGTTATTTTTATCGTCACGGTGCTCCTGGTGCTGCCGATCAGCCTGAAGCCCGGGGTGACGCTCTCTTTCATGGATTCCTTGTTTATCGCGGCAAGCGCTGTGAGTGTTACCGGGCTGACTACGGTAAATACAGCGGATACGTTCAGTCATTTCGGGACGGTAGTGCTGATGATCGCTTTCCAATTGGGCGGTATCGGGGTTATGGCAATGGGCAGCTTCTATTGGATCTTGTTCGGCAAGCCGATAGGGCTATCCCAGCGCAAGCTGATGATGATTGACCAGAACCGGTATCATTTGTCAGGAATGGTCCAGCTGATGAAGCTTATTATCGGCATGACGCTGCTATTTGAAGGGATTGGCGCGATCTTATTCGGGTTTTACTTCTACTTCAGAGGTTACTATGCTTCGCTGGCGACAGCGTTGTATCACGGATTGTTCCATTCCGTTTCGTCCTATACGAATGCGGGCTTCGATCTGTTCGGCAATTCGCTGCTCGATTACTCCAATGACGTGTATGTACAGCTGATTACTATGCTGCTTATCGTTCTCGGGGCCATCGGCTTCCCGGTATTGGCCGAGGTGAAGGAATACCTGTTTGGCGGGCACAAGAAGTTCCGCTTTACCTTATACACGAAGGTGACAACGACGACCTTCGCCATCTTGCTGCTTTTGGGTGCCGCGGGCGTATGCATAACGGAGGGCTCGAATTATTTTGCGGGGATGCCTTGGTACGAGATGGTGCTGCATTCCGTGTTTACTTCAGTGACCTCGCGCAGCGCAGGGCTTGCGACCATGAATCCGGCGGATATGACGGAGGCGAGCCAATTGCTGGTCTCGATGCTTATGTTTATCGGGGCGAGCCCGTCGAGCATGGGGGGAGGCGTACGAACGACGACGGTAGCTATCATCGTGCTTATGATTATAACGTTTATGCGCGGAGAAGAGGAAATTCGGGTGTTCGGGCGTTCGGTACGCCGCGACGACATTATCAGAAGCTTCGTGTATTTTATAACAGGCCTGCTGCTGTCCGTCACAGGGGTGTTTATCATCCTTATATCGGAATCGCACCGCATCAATCTGGTATCCGTTATCTTCGAGATCTGCTCCGCATTCGGGACCTGCGGGTTATCAACGGGAATCACGAGCGACCTATCCGGGGTGAGCAAGCTGACGCTGATTGTTTTAATGTATATAGGAAGAATAGGCATGACCTTGTTCCTGACGACCTTCACTCCGACCAAAGCCAAAGCGGACGTCCATTATCCGGAGGAGAAGTTGATTATAGGGTAGAGGCTCGTGCGAAGCCTGTTTGAAGCGGATAGAACAGTTACGGGAAGGACAAAAGTGTCCTTCCTTTTTTTGACTTCTATTTCCGGGGCTCCCCGCAAAACAGCTGAATCAGCTTCGAAGCCAAGGCTTCAATTTATGGGGTAACAGATGCGGTAGAAACGAAGTGAATGGAAGGGGGGCGGTGTGTTTTATGTTTATGTTCTGCATTCCGTTTGTTTGGAATTGAACTGCAGCAGGAGCAGAAGAACGTCCAGTTCCTGGCTAAGAGCAATCACTTCTTGATCGCAAAAATTGTTCTTTACGTTTACGAGCTCTACCAGCCTCGCCCTGAGTATCTCCACTTGTTCTGCCAAGTCCATGATCAATAAATCCCCTAACCTTCAAAAATCTTACATCCATTTTATCATGACTGCTGTGAATAGGAAATCCGGTTTATGGAGTACATCCATTTAACTGTTTTTCCATAACTAGGATATCGGCATTTGGATGCAAAAATTTTATTAAAAAACTCACATTTGCTAAGATTTTGATATAATCAATCCGTTTCCCTTGTTTCCAATCGATGATTCATGACTATAATGCAAAAATAAAAACAGCTTGGCACCCCGGAAAGGGTACCAAGCTGTTCGGTCTATAAGGGCTTAGGAAGTGCGTCTTCGTGTCAAATGAATGAATGTAATGGCAAGCGCCAGAACGAGGACGGTCCCTTTAATGATATCGAAGGCGTAATAAGGCAGATTGAGCATGGTCAGCCCGTTCAGCAGAACCCCGATCAGCACGGCCCCGAAGAACGTACCGATCACGTTGGGCTTTCCGGCCCCGAAGACGGAGAAGCCGACGAACACGGCCGCCACGGATTCCATGAGAAGCGGGGACCCTGCGTCAATCTGTCCGGAGCCGACGCGTGCAGCGAACAGGATGCCGCCGATAGCCGCGAAGATGCCGGAGAGCACGTAGGCCAATGTCCGCACGCGGCTGACGGAAATACCGGAGAGGCGTGCTGCTTCCTTGTTGCCGCCAGTTACATACAATTGACGGCCCCAACGGGTGTAGGTTAAAAATATATGAACGACGATAACAGCGACGATCATCAGTACCACCGGTACCGGAAGCCCGAACAGCTTGCCTTGGCCGATCCAGAGGAAGGATTCGGTAAATTTGCCGGGAGCCTTCGTGCCATCCTGCATCTGCATGTTGTTATAGATGGAGAAGCCTTTGGTGTACGTCTTATGCACGCCGCCGATGATGTACATGACGGCCAGCGTGGCGAGCAAGTCGGGGATCCGCACCTTGACGATCAGCAGGGCGTTCAGTAGCCCGATGACGACGCCGATCAGCAGAGGCACCGTCAATACGACAACCAGCGGAAGCTGGTACCATACCATCATCGATGCGACCACGACGGTCGTTAGTGACACGGTGGAGCCGACCGAGAGATCGAATCCGTCCACGATCTGCGAGAATGTCACGCCGATCGCGACGAAGGTCACAATAGAGATCGACCGGAGAATGTCGGCCATATTATCATAGGATAAGAAATTTTCGTTGACGACGGAGAACACGACGATAACCGCCGCAATAATGATTAACGCTCCATATTTATAGGAATAATCGAGCAGCTTGTCTTTCACTGTACCACAGCCTCCCCTGCACTGGCATAATACAAAATTTGCTCCTGCGTAGCTTCATCGCGCCGCAATTCTTTGACAATCTGCCCGTAGCTCATGACAAGAATCCGATCGGCAATCCCTAATATTTCGGGTATTTCACACGATAAGTACAGAATCCCCTTACCTTCCTGGGCAAGCCGGCCGATGAGGCGGAAGATATCGCTCTTGGCGCCGACGTCGACCCCTTTGGTCGGCTCGTCGAACAAGTAGACCTGCGCTTCGGTCGGCAGCCATTTGCCTACGGCAACCTTCTGCTGGTTGCCTCCGCTTAAATATTGAACCGCCTGCTCCATATTCGGCGGTTGAATGCCCAGCTGCCGTATCATTTCGGCGGCATTGGCGACCTCCTTGGCCCGTTGTACGAAGCCAAGGGAGCTGAAGAGCTTCAGCAGCGGTAAAGACAGGTTATGCTTGATGCTTTGCTCCACCAGAATGCCCTGCTTGCGGCGTTCCTCCGGGATGAGGGCGATGCCTTCCCGGACGGCTGCGGTAGGGTTGGACAGCCTGACCGGCTTGCCCTGAATCCGAATTTCCCCGCGGTCCATCGGATCGGCGCCGAACAGGACGCGGGACAGCTCGGTTTTCCCCGCGCCGACCAGTCCTACGACGCCGACGATTTCGCCCCGGTGAACGGTCAAGTTGACGCCGCGGACTTTGGTCGAGAACGTAATGTCCTTGGCCTCAAGCAGCGGCTCGCCGATGGCGACCTGTACCTTGGGGAATTCCTCCTCGAACGTTCTCCCGAGCATTTGCTCGATGACCGCCTGCGCGTTCGTCTCCGCCGCAGGCACGGTGCTGATACGCTGACCGTCCCGCATCACCGTTACCCGGTCGCTGATGCGGAATACCTCGTTCAGGCGGTGCGAAATAAAAATGCAGCCTACGCCTTCCGATTTGAGACGCTCCATAATGCGGAACAGCTGATCGGCCTCTTCATTGCTGAGAGGAGCCGTCGGTTCGTCGAAAATTATGAATTTGGCTTTTTGCGCCAAGGCGCGGGCAATAAGGACAAGCTGCTTCTGCGCAATACTGAGCTCGGCGACTTGGCGGCGGACATCGATAGCAAGACCGATTTCGCGCAATATGCGATCGGCTTCCTTATTCAGGCTGCCCCAATGTACCCAGCCGCTGCCGGTCCGCCGGGTCATCCGGTCGAGCATAATATTCTCGGCTATGGTCAATCTCGACACCAATGCGGTATCCACCTCTTGGTAGACGCATTGAATCCCGCTGTTCATCGCGTCGCTCGGTCCTTGAATGGCAAGAGGCTTCCCGTCGATGGATATTTGCCCTTCATCCGGGATGTAGGCACCGGCGAGCACTTTAATCAGCGTGCTTTTCCCGGCTCCATTGGCACCGAGCAGTGCATGAATCTCGCCGCCGTGCACCTCAAAGTCCACCTGCTGGAGCGCCTTAACGCCGGGAAACGATTTGGATATCCGGTTCATTTGCAGTAAGGCGGTGGATAGGGACATCGTTCATCACACTCCTTATTTCAATGGAAAATCCCATCGGGAGGTTCCGATGGGATCAATGGCTCATTACCGAATTACTTCGCGGCAGGCTGCTTCTCAGCTTGCTTCAGCCAATCGGTGTAACCTTGCTGACTGTTGCCCCAGCCCTTCACATGCTCGCTAAGCTGAGCAGTAGAGATTTGGCTGCTTGGCAATTGATCGCGGGATACGAACACTGGGTCCAGTACGATTTTGTCCGGCGTTTGGTCGCCGTGCAGCTTCTGGTACAGGTAGCGGACTTGAATGCGGCCGATATCCTTAGGATCTACGGCTGCGGAAGCTACCCAAGGGCTTTTGGTATCTTGAATCATTTGCAAGTCTTCATCGCTCATATCGATGCCGTATACTTTAATTTCGGTACGTCCGGCTTGCTGGATTGCGCGGGAAGCGCCTTTCGCGAATTCATCCCATGCAGCCCATACTGCAGTAATATCGCCTTTGTTCGGATATTTTTTCAAGATCGCTTCCATTTGGGATTGCGTATCCAGTGCCGTGTTTTGAGAAGCGGCGCCGAATGCGGCGATCTCTTTGATATCCTTGTTTTTATCCATGAATTCTTTGTAAGCGACTTGTCTGCGCTCCATCGGAGCGAAGCCGGCTACCCAGATCTTGACGATGTTGCCTTTGCCGCCGATGTCTTTGCTCATTTTATCCAGAGTCACTTCGGCCATTTTTTGGTCGCCTTGCTCGAGTACGGTTATGCCTGGCTTCTGGATGTCGGCATCAAACGCGACAACCGGAATTTTTTTATCCAATGCCTTCTGCACGCCTTGATCCAATGCTTCGGCTGTGCCGTGGTCGATCAGAATACCGTCGAACTTCTGGTTGATCGCAGCGTCCAGATGCGAAGACATTTTAGCCAAGTCGCCGTCAGCTGTGAATACAGTAACCTTGCCGCCGAGCTTTTCTACTTGTTCCTTCACGCCCTCTATGTACTGCGCGGAGAATGTACCCAGATTGATTTGCATAATCAATGCTATTTTTTTATTCTCTAACGAGCTTCCGCCAGCACTGGCATTAGATCCGTTATCTGCAGGCTTCGCTTCCGGTTTGGCCCCGCATGCCGCCAAGCTGATGGCAAGAATCAGGACGAGCACGAGAGCTATACTTTGTTTCAAACGCTTCACGATGAGTTGCCTCCCCCGAATAATTAATTATTTATAATTCCAATAAGAATACTTGGTAAACATATTTTATCACCACGCTATGAAAATAGCAATGATTTTTGCAGGTTTCGACATATTGCGACTCAGCTAGTCCATATGTTATCACAGCAGCCACAGAATGAGAATAACCAATTTTTTTAGGAGCAGGCTCATTTCAGCCGAAGCGCCATTTTTCATAAAAAAGATTTCCAATCTAGTGACAACAATGTGACAAAACAACTAGAATAGAATTATAGAAAGGTGTCTCTCAAGGAGGGATCCATTTGATGTTTTGGAGAACGATTCGATCTAGACGTCGCAGTGTCGTGCTGACATGGCTGCTTTCTTATTTGGCTGTGCTGCTGCTGCCTGTCCTTATTAGCATTATCGTGTATAACTCTTCGAGCAAAACATTGGAAAGTGAGATCCACCAGGCTAACGACGCCCTGTTGAAGCAGGTACGAGAGATTATGGATAACCAGTTTCAGTCGATGGAGCGGCTGAGCTTTGAGATGACCTGGAACGTCAAGGTGGAGGACTTGCTGTATTCGAACAAATACCGGTTTCCGAACGATCAGCGGTACGACATGTTTCAAGTGACCCAGGATTTGAAGCTGTACAAATCGTCGTATCCTTCCATCGACTATTTCTACATTTATTATGCGGCGGATGATGTCTTGCTGCTGCCCACGTTTACGAGGGATTTGGGCTTGGGCTATGAGCTTATGCATAAAGGCGGGACCTTGACATATGATCAATGGCTCCGGATTTTGCAGCAAAAAAACTATAAAGGCTTTATTCCGATGTCCTGGAACGGAGAGGACGGCAAATTAAGGAAAGCGGTTGCATTCGTCAGCTCCTATGCGACAGACCCCGGGGAGCATCCGATTGGGGCTAATGTCATCTTACTAGATCAGGCGCGCATTCTTGGGGCTATTGCGAATATGCAGTTTTACCGCGAGGGTCAGGTGCTAATTCTTAATAAAGATAACCAGGTGCTTGTGTCGAGCACGAACGATACGCTGCCGGATGCGTTCCCCTACTCCCAGCTGGAGGGCAATACGGGACTGTTTTATTTCAATAATAAGGATGGGGAGAAGATGGAAGGCTTCTATATCCATTCCGCCCGGTCCGAATTGAAGTATGTATCCATTGTCCCAAGCAAGCTGTATTGGAAAAAGGCGGAGCAGGTCCGTAACTTGACTTATATGAGCATTCTGATCAGCTTGCTCGGAGGGATTACGCTGACCTATTTCTTCCTGCGCAAAAATTATGTGCCTGTTCGCCAGCTGGTGCAAGCCTTTGCCGGGAAAAGCGCGGTGTCCATGAGTGAAGGGGGCAACGAGTTTCATTATATTGAGCAATCGATACAGAACACTTTAAGAGAGATGGATAAATTCACGGCTCAGATGAGGCAGCAGCGCCAAGTGCTCAAGTCGAATTTTATCGTGAAGCTGCTCAAGGGCAAGCTGGACAGCCAGGTACCGGTCGATGAGGCATTGACCGCCTATCATATGCAGCCTCTGTCGGACAGCTATGCGGTCATGCTCTTGTATGTCAAGGAAAGAGGGCCGTTCTTCGAACGCATTCAGGGGATGGAAACCGGAGATAAGCATATGCTGCTCCAGTTTATTGTAGCGAATGTCGTAGAAGAGCTGGTGAACCGGCAGCACCGCGGCTATGTGGCGGAAATCGACGAGACGTTCGCTTGCCTGATCAATTTCAATCCGAAAGATGATAACGGGCGATTGGAGCAGCTGTTCCAGATTGTGGGCGAAGCACAGGCGTTTCTGCTGGAGCGTTATCAGATTCATATGACTTTATCGATCAGCGGCATCCACGGTTCTCTCAATGGAATAGCGCAGGCCTACTCGGAAGCGCTGGATGCGATGGAATATAAGCTGGTGATGGGCAACAGCGATATCCTGGCTTACCCGATGCTCCGCCAAGAGACCGGGCAGGACGATAATGCCGGCTACTACTATCCGCTCTCGGTCGAGCAGCAGTGGATGAATGCAATGAAAATTGGCGATCTTAGCCGGGCTAAGCAGACGCTGGAGGAGATTATCGAGCGCAACTTCTACCGTCAGCCCGCGCTGTCCATACCGCTTGCCAAGTGTCTGATGTTTAATTTGGCCAGCACGATGATCAAAACGACGCAGGAAATCGGCAGCGGCCAGGGGCCTTTCTTACGCAACAACCCTGTGTCCGTTGAACGGCTGCTAAGCTGTGAAACGGTAAAAGAAATGCAGGTCGAGCTCATCGGCATGCTGGAGAAGGTGTGCAAGTACACGTCCGACAAGCGGCAGCAAAATATACAGCAGGCTCGTCAGGAGGCGCTCAGGGAGCTGGTCGACAGCGTGGTTGCATTTATCGAAGAGCATTATCACGACGTGAACCTGAACATCACCATGATCGGCGATCATTTGGATATGAAGCCGGCCTACGTGTCCAAGCTGTTCAAGGATCAGACAGGCGGCGGCTTGCTCGATTACATTAACAAGGTTCGTATCGAGAAGGCAAAGGCCATGATTGTGGAGCAGAAGAAAAGCATAAGCGACGTCTCCGTACTCGTCGGCTTTAATGATCCGAATGCGTTTATCCGCACGTTTAAAAAATACGAAGGCATCACTCCGGGCAAATTTAAGGAAACCTGGAGCGCCTAAAGCTTGCTTTGAAAGCGGCCGTTTCGTTAATTCAGCGCGTGAACGGCCGCTTTTTGGATAAATTGAAGATTGATTTGGCCATTTTGCAGATCGTCTGGTCACTATTGAGGATGAAAATAGAGAAATTGCATATATCTATTTGTAAGCGTTGCCATTATGATCGGGTTAGGAATTGCAGCACATACCTAATCGAGAAATGGGAGGTCACTAGCGATGAAGAAAAGAAGGAAACTCATCCCTATTGTAACGATCGCCACCATGATGGGCAGCTTGATTGCAGCCTGCTCCAATCAATCTTCCGCACCAACGGACACAGGCAAGCAGCCTCAAGGAGGAACCACAGCTCCAGCGTCTGCAACGACGTATCCGATAAAAACGGACAAAACCTTAACCTACTGGGCCGAAATCAACGGAAACACAGTGGGGATCAAATCCGCCCTGGGCGATATCCCATTCTTTCAGGAATGGCAAAAAAGAACCGGCGTGCCGATGAAGTTCTCTTCACCCGTGGTGAACCAGGCGAAGGAAGGCTTGAACGTTCTCCTCGCTTCAGGAGAGCTGCCGGATATGATTGAATACAACTGGCTTGATTTTCCCGGAGGTCCGGAGAAGGCCATTAAAGACGGTTATATATTGAAGCTCAATGATTTGATCGATAAGAACGCCCCGAACCTGAAGAAATATTTGAAGGAGCACCCGGACGTCGACAAGATGGTCAAGACGGATAACGGCAACTATTTCGCCTTCCCGTTCATCCGCGGCGACGAATATTTGAAGGTATTCCAAGGACCGATCGTCCGCAAAGACTGGCTCGATGAGCTGGGCTTGGAGGTTCCGACCACCATTGACGAATGGTATACGGTGCTGAAGGCGTTCAAGGAGAAAAAAGGCGCTGCCGCCCCGCTGTCCTTCTTCAGCGTACCGCGGCCGCTTGAGCAAATTTACAACGGAGCCTTTATCGGTGCCTTCGGCATCAACCGTTTGTTCTATTCGGATAACGGGCAAATCAAGTTCGGTCCCGCCCAGCCGGAATACAAGGAATTCCTTGCTACCTTCCGCAAGTGGTACGCAGAAGGCTTGATCGACAAAAATATCGCGACGGTGGACAGCAAGACGCTGGATGCCAATCTCGCTTCCAATGCTACCGGGGCCACCATCGGCAACACCGGCGGCGGTATCGGCAAATGGATGCCTATCCTGACGGCCAAAGATCCTAAAGCGAATCTGGTGGCCGCCCCGTATCCAGTATTGAAAAAGGGCGATGTCCCTCGCTTCGGGCAAAAAGACCCTGCCTTCGCTCCAGGCGGCATGGTTGCCATTACGGCCAATTCCAAGAACGCGGAGCTGGCCGCTAAGCTGCTCGATTATGGCTATAGCGACGAGGGCCATATGTTCTTCAACTTCGGAACCGAAGGTGTCAGCTACAAGATGGAGAACGGCTATCCGAAGTATACCGATCTGCTGATGAAAAACCCAGATAAGCTGGCTCCTTCCCAAGCCATGTCCCTGTACATCCGCGGCAACTACAACGGGCCGTTTGTTCAGGATAAGCGCTATATTGAGCAATATTTGACTTTGCAGCAGCAAAAGGACGCCATTCCTGTCTGGTCCAAAACCGATGTAGACAAATATGCGCTGCCTCCGATTACGGCTACGCCTCAAGAAAGCACGGAGCTGGCTAAAATCATGACGGACGTGAACACGCTGGTAGATGAAATGACGCTCAAGATCATTCTTGGCAACGAGCCGCTCGAAAACTTCGATAAGTATATGGCGAAGCTCAAAACGCTGAACCTGGACCGTGCCATCGAAATCGAGAAGGCCGCCTTGGATCGCTATAACAAACGTTAATAGGCCAATCGCAGCGGGGCGGGGCTAGTGCAGTCCCTCCCTGCTGTGAACCGGCTTTCCGGCTATTCCTGTCATGGTTTCTATTGAGGTTACGGACTTTGAGGAAGGAGGGGAATGATATGGCCAAGACGATGGCTGTACAAACGACCGAATCTGCCGCTATGCGCCGCCGGAGCTTTTCCTCCCGGGTTGTCAGGGATTTTTTGCTCAATAAATATTTGTATTTGATGATGGTGCCTGTTATCGTCTACTACGCTATTTTTCATTACGCACCGATGTACGGGGCCATCATTGCCTTTAAGGACTATACCCCGATGAAAGGCATTCTGGGAAGCCCGTGGGTCGGCCTGGACAATTTCAAGGATTTTTTCAGCAGCTATTATTTTTGGCGTATTTTGAAAAATACCCTGATTATCAGCCTATACTCCTTATGCTTTGAGTTCCCTGCTCCTATTATTTTGGCTATTCTCATCAATGAGGTCCGCAATGCGGCATTCAAGCGGGTTGTCCAATCCATTACGTACATGCCTTATTTCATATCAATGATCGTCATCTGCGGAATGATCAAGGATTTCACGAACAGCGGGGGCGTCATCAACTCAATATTCACCTTTTTCGGCGGAGACGGTCAAGCGATGCTGCAGAAGCCGGAGATGTTCCGGGGCATCTATATCGTTTCGGAGATTTGGCAGAAAATCGGCTGGGAATCCATCATCTATATTGCTGCATTAATGAGCATCGACCAGGAGCAGTATGAGGCGGCACGGATAGACGGCGCCGGGCGATGGAAGCAGATCCTGCACATTACGCTGCCGGGCATTTTACCGACCATTACGATCCTGTTCATTCTTCGTATGGGCAATATGCTGAACGTAGGGTTCGAGAAAATTATTTTGCTGTACAATCCGGTTACTTATGACACGGCGGACGTTATTAATACGTTCGTATACCGGAAGGGCTTGCTTGAATTCGGCTGGAGCTACAGTTCGGCGGTAGGCTTGTTCAACTCGGTCTTTAATTTGGTGTTATTGATCTCCGCGAACTGGATCAGCCGCAAGGTCAATGAAAACAGCCTTTGGTGAGGAGGAACCGCTATGAAACGGGATAACGACCTTTCGGAACGCATTTTTGACTGGTGCATCCATATCGTGCTGCTGCTGCTGGTTGTCGTTGCACTGTATCCTCTGCTGCATGTTGCCTTCTCGTCCTTTAGCGACGCTAACCAGATCATCGCTCACCGGGGCGTGCTATGGAAGCCTCTAGGCTTTAGCGTAGAAGCTTACAAGAGCGTGTTCGATAATCCGGATATATTAAAAGGGTACGGCAATACGCTGTTTATCGTTATCGTCGGAGTCATCATCAATTTGTTCGTGACCTCCCTCGGCGCCTACGTGCTCTCCCGCAAAAATGTGATGTGGAACAAGGTCTTCATCTTCGTGATAGTTCTTACGATGTTTTTTAACGGCGGGATGATCCCGTTGTATCTGATTGTCAAAAATGTCGGTCTCATGAACTCCCTATGGGCGACGATCATACCGTTTGCGGTAAACACCTTCAACCTGATCATCATGCGCACCGCCTTCATGTCCGTACCAGACAGCCTGGAGGAGTCGGCCAAGATCGACGGGGCGAATCATTTTACCATCCTGTTCAAAATTATTATTCCGTTATCCATGCCGGTCATCGCCGTTATGATCCTGTATTATGCGGTGGAAAAATGGAACGGCTGGTTCTGGGCCTCGTTATTTTTGAAGGATCGTGAACTGTATCCGCTGCAGCTGATTCTCCGGGAAATACTGCTCGCCAATTCGACGGACAGCATGGCCTCGGGTGCTGCGGCAGCCGACAGGTTCCAGATTGGCGAGACCATCAAGTATGCGACCATCATGGTAGCCACGGTGCCGATCTTGTGCGTATACCCCTTTGTGCAAAAATACTTTGTCAAAGGCGTCATGGTGGGTGCTTTGAAGGGTTAATTCATCTGCCGGCATGACGGCATGGACTGCAGCTTATTCAGAAGCGGCAGTCGGAGGTTTTGGAAAAAAGATCGTACGATAGTCCACGGCGGGATCCCTCCCTCCTGGGCGGTACGGTCTATTTTTACATTAAAGGGTTTATAAATTTCAGGGCTCTCCGCAAAGTACCTGAATCCGCTTCGAAGACAAGGCCCCACTTTGTGGGGTGAGTCTGTCGAGAAACCTAGTTTTGCGAGAACTTTGCTAAATATGGAGGTGGGGTATTCCTCGGAAGAGTTTACGTCCGCCTTTGAAACCCGTGAAAATACCACTAAATCTGATCCCTTTCACGGGTTTCAACAGCGGCTGGAGGGGCATACCCCACCGTAGTATATTAGCAATAGTTCAAGCCTTATAGGTTTCTCGACAATCTGGTCCCACTTTGTGGGTTCTTTTTTCGTTTTTTGAGAGTTGCAGCAACCTTTTGCCAATCCTCTTCGTCAGAAGGGTAACTCCGGAGTTGAAAAAGGAAATAATAGGCTTACAACTTAGTGTGATACAAAAGAAAGGTGGCTTCATTATGAAAAAATTCGTTACTCTTATGACTTCAGCCGCTATCCTGTGCAGTCTGTCTGCCGGTTCGGTCTATGCCTTTACCGATCTTGATTCTGCCGAGCAGGAGCCGGTTACCGCGCTTAAAGACAGGGGAATTGTAAGCGGTGTGGACAGCCAGCACTTCGTGCCCCGCGGGCAGATCAGCTATGCACAGAGCATCAGTATGCTTGTTAAAGGGCTGAAGCTTTCGCTCGATCACGTCAAATTTGTGAAAAAGCCGGAAGCCTCCGACTATTTCAAGAACGTACCTAACGATGCCTGGTATGCCGAGGCGTTTATTATAGCCAAGGTGAACGGTCTGGACATTCCTGAAGATGTGGATCCGAACGCCCCGATTACCAGGGAAAAGTACGCCAATCTGCTGAACGATGCGATGGATGCGAAGGCTCAGCTTCCGCTTATCAAAATGGCGGTTATCCTTGCGGATGAGGACGATGTCGCACTCGAGTACAGGGTGGACATGCAGCGAATTTATCTGCTCAAAATTGCCAAGTTAGGTGAAGACCGCAAGGCGTATCCGAAGCGGGAGATGACACGCGGAGAAGCAGCGACCTGGCTGTATAACGGCATCAAATTAGTGGAAGCTCACACCTCCAAGCCGAATCCGCCTCAGCAAGCGGATATTACGGTTGACGTTCAGAAGGTGAACGAAGAGGTGAATAAGGTGATCCTGTCCCGCGAGATGCCGAACCCGGGGTACGGATTGAACATTACGGGCATCCGTTTCGAAGCGGATGATACTGCCGTGATTCAGTATGAAGTGGTGAATCCGAAGCCGGGCATGATGTATCCGCAGGTGATTACGAATGCGAAGGCGGAAACCTTCGTCGCTTCCAAATACAAGCCTGTGGCTGAGCTTGTAGGCGGGTCCGTTTCGGGCGCGGCTGGAGACTCTGCCGCATCGGAGGCTGCTACGCCGGAAGCTGCCGCTGTGCAGATTCAATAACCATCCATTTGCTTTGAAATCGCTTATGGGAACTTTGTTTCCTTTTCCGTGACAGGCAGTGCTTCTCGTCGGACGGGACGGATGCGGACTAACCCGACAGTCGCGACGGGTACCCTCTCTTTAACATCCGTGCAGCCGGCCGGCGTCCGTTCCAGAAGCACCGCTCTACTAATCAGGACCTGTGCGTAAATTTTACCCTATGTTGTGTATTGCTCCGGGGCATCAAGCTCTCGGGGAAGGACGCAGGCATAGGGTATTTTGTTTAGGAGATGCTAAGATGTGGTAAGAAAACTATATCGGGCTTTTTCAAGGACGAGCGGCCGTGTTCAATGGTTGGTTTTATCGGCAGAATAGCATTTTCAAGCCCCGATGACCTTGGGTCTTATAGATGCTATTGTGGTAAAATAAACCTGCACGGGCTGGACATAACTACGCGGTTAATGAGAGGAGCTGCTATGATGGATAAACAATATGTGGAGTTGAACGGGCTTCGAATGGCCTATAGGGAGAAAGGGCAGGGACAGGCTGTAGTGCTGCTGCACGGCTTTTGCGGGAGCTCGGCTTACTGGGACAAGCTGCTTCCGCTGCTCCCAGAGAGCAGCCGATTCATTGTGCCTGACCTGCGCGGTCATGGGGATTCGGGAGCGCCGGACGGAGTGTATTCGATGGAGACTCTGGCGGACGATATTGCCCAGCTGGTTCAGCAGCTTGGCCTGGGCAAGGCCATTCTGCTTGGCCATTCACTCGGTGGATACGCCGCCTTGGCGGTTGCCGAGCATTATCCGGAGCTGCTGGCCGGCTTCGGCTTGATTCATTCGACGGCTTTTCCTGACAGCGAGGAAGCGAAGCAGGGACGTTTGAAAAGCCAGGAGACGATCAAGGAGAAAGGACTTCCGGTATTCATCGACGGCTTGATACCGAAGCTGTTCGCACCGGCGCATCTGCAATCGATGTCGGATGAGGTGCAGGAGGCGATTCGCATCGGCTGCGGCACAAGCCCTGAGGGCGCTGTCAACACGCTGGAAGGCATGCGCTTGCGGCCGGACCGCAACCGGGTTCTGGAGACGGCGCGCGTCCCCGTGCTGCTTGTTGCAGGCAAGCACGATCAGATCGTGCCGGTCGAGCGCACGTTCACGGTCAGCGGCGATAGGTTCACTCAATGCCTGATCGAGGACGCCGGCCACATGAGCATGATGGAATCGCCGCAAAAGCTGGCCGATGCCATCAGCAGCTTCGCCGCAAGGGTGAAGTAGCAGAAAGAGTCACTGGACATCGCTTAGAGCAGCGATACCGGTGACTCTTTGTTTGATCGGGCCTGCCTGCAGCGCTGGCAGCAAGACGAACCGGCTCAAGCAGTTCGTCGTCCGAAGCCAACTCGCCGTTATGGCAGTCGTTAAGGCTGCTCCAACGGCTCTACGCCGATGGTGATCCCTGTATCGCCGGGATCCTTCATGCCGATCCGGGTGATATACCAGCCTTCCCCAAGGTCCGGGGTCTGCTTAAACTTCTGAATAGTGACGACAGCCGAGCCCTGCTCGTCATACTCTGTGGCTACGACCCGGTAATCAAACGAGTATTGAACCGTATCCTCATCCGGCGCCGACGATTCCAAATTCTCGATAGCTCCCATATGGGGACTGGACCCTCCGGTTACCCAATAAAACGATTCAAACTCACTTTTGGTGCGCTCCTTTAATTCCGGAGAGAACACGGCGTACTGCAGAGCGCCGTTTCGGGTCCGGATACCTTTGATCCAAGTGTTCAAAGCCTCTTCAGGTGTATCGGCAAGCAGCCCATCCTGCAGCCGGCTTACCTGTATGGCAAGTCTTGCTGCATCGGGAAGCGTTACCCGAACCTCCTGTGATTGGGAATCGTAGGACGCTGACCCTCTAAACTCTTTTGCAATCAGCTCGATGGGGGCCAATACCTTGCCGTCCTCCACTTTTAGGCCAAGCACAGTCGGAACATAAGGAATGTCATTAATATACAAGCTAAGCTTGGATTCGGCGTACGCGGAACCTGCTATAACGGCTGCAGCGACAAGAGAACAAATTGCTATTTTCGGAATGAGCTTCATGGTATGTTTTTACCTCCAATTATCTTAGTAAAGAAAAGACGATGCAAAGTGAGAGAAGGTTGTAAATTTTTACTATAATTCGCGAAGATTTCTGAACGAGACTTGAATTATTTCCTAGGCAATTAGTGAAAGGAAGCTGTGAAACTGCAGAGGCTGGCGGTAACGGGAGTAACGCTATTGCTTGTAGCTGCTGTTTTTTTTCTTGCCATATTCAGTTTTATAATTATAATCAACACAAGAGAACTGTTATCCGATAACGCACTAATGGATAAAATTACGGTTAGCCTGAACGCAAGCGAAAGCGCAAACAAATTGCCCCGGATGTACGTGAAGCATTCAGACCTATTTGAATAGTCGGCAGGATAGAACGAAAAGCTAATGGTTTTCGTAAGAATGCAAAGTCAATTTAGTCTCGAAATTTCATACGGTCTCGTCATCCGTATTTCATGTATACAAGATCTTGTCACCGGAACGGGCATGACCTACAACCAGAACATAAGAAGGTGCTTGTAATGCATAAGCTCAGGCTTACATTGAACTCAAATCAGCGGTTTTTGCTTCGAAATGTATCGATTATTGTACTCGGCTTATTTATTAACCAGCTTTTGCAGACCGTGGGGAGCATTGTATTAGCCCGCGTGTTGAACGATCCCAGTCAGTTCGGGGAAATTAATCTGCTTCTGCAAATATTCGGCATGGTAACCTTATTCCTTAATGTGGGCTTTAACGCCGCTTTGGTTTACGGCTTTTCTACGGACAGGCAGGAAGCCGTTCGCAATAAATTTCGGCTGGCGATGGTCGGAAGCGTGTTTTTCGGCATCGTCATCAGCGTGATTTTGTCCGCTCTGTCCCCTTTTCTTGCGCATACGTATCAGCTGCCTTCCCTGAAGGGAGCGCTGATTATCAGCTCGCTGATGCTCGTATTCAATTCGGTCATCAACGTGGGGGTAGCGTCCTTTTCCGGTAACAGGGACTTCGGGACACAGGCATTCTTTATGGTTATAACGACCATTTTCTCCACGATGGGGATGGTGCTAGGCGTACTGGTGCCGATAGGCCATCATTTTTTGTGGGGGGTGGCATTCTGGATGGGCGTCGGCTCTGTGCTGACGGCTCTTTGCATTTGCTGGAAAGCGGAGAAGGTGCATCATCCCAAATGGCTGGGTGCCGTAACAATGGATCCCATGCGGGACATGCTGAAGTACGGCGTTCCGCTATGGGCGGGCAATATCGCCAAAGCGTTCCAGCAGCCTTTTCTCGTCATGGTCGTCGGGGCGAGCTCCGTCGTTGCGGTAGGCCATCTGGCCAACGCCTTTCGGATAACCGGTTTTATCGGAATTGTCACCTGGGCGTTCATGATCGTGACGTTTCCCTTCGTTGCCGAAAGCTCCCGTGATTTGGAGGAAAGCAGACGGAGAGGCACATTGTGCGTGCGTTACAACAACATTATTTTGTATCCTTTGACGCTGGCCATTTGCTTGTATCCCGACGAAATCAACGGGTTCCTGTTCGGCTTGAGCTATACGACCGGGGATTCGGGAATGTATATTCGGTTGTTGGCGTTAGGCGTATTCTTCTCCTCCGTCGGCCGTCTGGGCGGTAATATATTGGCAGGTATGGGGAAGACACGGGCTAATTTCTGGGTAATGATCGTTGCGGGAATTTTCGTCATTGCCATCGTGCCGTTCGTCGCTGCAAGCAGCCCTGTGCTCGCGGTATGGATCTATACGGGCGGCTGGGCCGTATCGGCCATCTCAATGATATGGTTCTTCTTTGTAGAAGGATTTCCGCTGCACTGGTGGAAGGCCTACGGGGAGCCTTTGATACCGACGCTGGCTATGGGAGCCTTCATGGAGATCGGGCGATTTACAGGGCCTTTGTACGTATGGTTTATCATAGCAGGTGTTGCGTCGCTTATTCTGTTGACCTATTTGATAGAAAACGATTGGCTGCATCAGCGAAAGCCGGTTGTCCAATGGAGCTCAGCCGAACGGGATGAGCAGGGCAAATTTCATAATGGGTAGGATATATGTTGAAAGCTTGATGGTGACAGCAAGCGTAGCATACTACCCAAATAAAACAGCGTTCCGGTTATCGGGCGTTGTTTTTTATTTTGGGCGTGCCCAGCTAAGCACGCATCTTCTATCCGGTGAAAGTCCGGTCGCGGGAGGGGCCAAGCCCCCGCGTAGCTTGGATTCTTATGTATGGCG
>NZ_JADBDR010000018.1:35006-173477 GCF_014873645.1 Paenibacillus sp. OAS669 | reverse complement strand
CATACATAAGAATCCAAGCTACGCGGGGGCTTGGCCCCTCCCGCGACCGGACTTTCACCGGATAGAAGATGCGTGCTTAGCTGGGCACGCCTATGAATGAAAAAAAACAGTCTCCGCTCTGCAAGGAGCGAAAACTGTTCTTATCTCGTTATTGATTCAAGCATTCCACGATGAGCTTGTTAACAAGCCCCGGGTTCGCTTTTCCTTTGGTTTCCTTCATAACCTGTCCAACCAGGAAGCCGACAGCTTTATCCTTACCAGCCTTGAAATCGGCGACGGACTGCGGATTGTTCGCAACGACTTGTTCAACCACTGCTTTAATAGCACCCTCATCGCTGATTTGGACAAGCCCCTGCTCCTCCACGATCGTTTGCGGAGCTTTACCGGTCTCCATCATCGCTTTGAAGACGGTTTTGGCGATTTTGTTGCTGATCGTTCCTTTCTCGATCAACCCGATCATTTCGCCCAAGCCTTTGCCAGTCACCTTCACATCCTGGAATTCCAGGTTGTTCGCGTTCAGGTACCCTAGCAAATCGCCCATGATCCAGTTGGACACGGCTTTGGCATCCTGGGTATATTTCAGGCTTTCCTCGAAGAAATCAGCCAGCTTGATCGAGGATGTGATAACCTCCGCGTCGTAGCTTGGCAAGCTGTACTCGCTGACGTACCGTGTTTTACGGGTGTCAGGAAGCTCAGGAATGCTGGCGCGGACACGGGCCTTCCACTCGTCGTCGATATATAGACGAACCAGATCCGGGTCCGGGAAGTAACGGTAGTCATGCGCTTCTTCCTTGCTGCGCATCGTCAGTGTCTTGCCCTGGGCTTCATCCCAGCGGCGCGTCTCCTGCACCACTTCGCCTCCGCTGTCCAAAATATCGGCTTGGCGCCATTCTTCATACTCGAGCCCCTTTTGAACACCACGGAACGAGTTCATGTTCTTCAGCTCCGCGCGCGTTCCGAACTTTTCTTGCCCGAAGGGACGGATACTGATGTTCGCATCACAGCGAAGCGACCCTTCCTCCATCTTCACGTCGGATACGTCGCAATACTGCATGATCGCCTTCAGCTTCTCCAGGTAAGCGCGAGCCTCCTCAGGAGAACGCAGATCCGGCTCGGATACGATCTCGATCAGCGGCGTACCTACGCGGTTATAGTCGGCGAGCGATGCGTAGCCGCCGTCCACGTGGGTCAGCTTCCCTGCATCCTCTTCAAGATGAACGCGGGTGACGCCGATTCGCTTCGTCTGGCCGTTTACTTCAATTTCAATCCAGCCGTGCTCGCCGATCGGCTTGTCGTATTGGGAAATTTGGTACGCCTTCGGCGAATCCGGATAAAAGTAGTTTTTACGGTCGAACTTGCTGTCCGTCGCGATTTGGCAGTTCAAGGCCATAGCCGCTTTCATCGCATATTCCACCGCCTGCCGGTTCAGCACAGGCAATACGCCGGGATAGCCCAGGCAGACCGGGCATGTATGAGTATTCGGCGGAGCTCCGAATTCCGTGGAGCATCCGCAAAAAATTTTGGACTTCGTATGCAGCTCAACGTGAACTTCCAGTCCGATGACCGTTTCGTATTTCGTTTCGGTTGCTGACATGCTGGCTTGCTCCTTTCTCTATTCTGTTACAGCTGAGGACGCTGCTTGTGGTGATCGGTATTTTGCTCATAGGCATGCGCCACACGCAAAACCGTCGATTCGTCCAGCGCTTTCCCGATGATCTGCAAGCCAACCGGCATGCCGTCCGCAAGTCCGCAAGGAACGCTGATCGCAGGGATTCCCGCCAGGTTCACCGGAATCGTCATAATATCGTTCAAATACATCGTCATCGGATCATCAATCTGGGAACCGACTTTAAAGGCCGTCGTCGGGGCCGTAGGTCCGATAACCACGTCATAGTTTGCAAAGACATTATCAAAATCCTGTTTAATCAATGTGCGCACCTTTTGCGCCTTCAAATAATAAGCGTCGTAATAACCGGAGCTAAGCGCATAGGTACCCAGCATAATCCGGCGCTTTACTTCCGGACCGAAGCCCTCGCTGCGGGATTTGTGGTACAGATCCAGCAGGTTTTTCGGATTGTCGGCACGGACGCCGTAACGAACTCCGTCAAAGCGCGCGAGATTAGACGAAGCTTCGGACGAAGCCAGCAAGTAGTATGCAGCTACGGCATACTCGGTATGAGGCAGCGATACCTCCTCGACAATTGCGCCAAGACCTTCAAGCACTTTCAGCGCGTTAACAATCGCTTCGCGAACCTTCGGATCGATGCCTTCGCCCATATATTCCTTAGGCACGGCAATCCGCAAGCCCTTCACGTCCCCTGTCAGAGCACTCAAATAATCCGGAATGTCCACCTTCGCTGAAGTGGAGTCCTGCGGGTCATGGCCTGCAATAGCTTGCAGCAGGTAAGCACTGTCCTCGACATTTTTACTCAATGGACCGATTTGGTCCAAGGAGGAGGCGAAGGCCACCAGACCGAAGCGCGATACTAATCCGTAAGTCGGCTTCAGCCCTACAATGCCGCAATAAGCAGCCGGCTGACGGATGGAACCGCCAGTATCGGAGCCAAGGGAGAAATAAACCTCTCCCGCTGCAACAGCTGCAGCCGAGCCGCCGCTGGAGCCTCCCGGAACATGCTCCAGGTTCCATGGGTTATACGTCGTATGGAAGCTCGAGTTCTCGTTAGAGCCCCCCATCGCGAATTCATCCATGTTCAGCTTGCCGATCGAAACCGCTTGCGCTTCCTTCAGCTTACGGACTACCGTAGCATCATAAACCGGCTCGAAATTGCGCAAAAATTGACTCGCGCATGTCGTCGTAACCCCTTCGGTGACAATGTTGTCCTTGATTCCGACCGGCAGGCCGAACAGCAGTCCTCTGGACTGGTCGGTGCCGAGCTGCTCGTCCAAAGCTTTGGCAGCTGCACGGGCATTCTCTTCATCCAGCTTCAAAAACGCCTTCACCTTATCCTCTACTTGTCCGATCCGGTTGTAGGATTCGTTCACCAGGTCGGAGACGGATAGTTCTTTGGCATGAAGCCGGTTATGTATGTCCTGTAATTTCAGATCAAATAAAGACAAAACTGCATCCTCCCTTCAATAATGGCTGCGGTTATTCCAGTACGGCAGGTACTTTGATTTGGCCGTCTTCTTCATCCGGCGCGTTCAGAAGCACTTTCTCAATCGGCAGAGACGGTCTTGCCGCGTCCTCGCGCATCACATTGGAAAGCGGCATCGGATGGCTGGTCGGCTCTACGCCGTCTGTATCCAGCTCGTTCAATTTCTCGGCATATTTTAAAATGGCGTTCATCTGCACGGTTAAAAGTTCCTTCTCCTGATCGCCTAGCTCAAGTCGCGCCAATTTGGCGACATGCTCAACATCTTTTATTGAAACACTCATGGACTGCCCCCCGCTTCATAGTCTTTCCTGTCATTATTTTCGACAAAATGGACGAAAACTCATCCTTATATTATAAACCAGATGAATATTGAACTCAATTACCTAATTCCAGCCCTGATGCGAACCCCAAATACAAAGAAACAGCCCGTAAACGGAGCGTAACGTTCCGAACGGACTGCATACTAAGGCCGGACATCGGAATTACCCGAGCTTTGAATTAGATCCAGGCCTTTAAATTGATTTGTTTGATAAATTCTTCCTGCGACTGTACATCCTTCGCCGCTTCCGCCTGCTCCTCCGGCTCTTCGTCCCCGTTCATAATCCGCCGGAACAGCTCTTCATTCCTTGTGGCCAAAGCAAAATCGATCAAAGCTTCCCGCTCCAAACGGTCTACTTCCTGCTGAATCAACACTTCCTCCAGCTCGATATCATCGGCCGAGACGAAGAAATGCTTATTTATTTTAGGTACACGTACCACGTAATCAAACACATTATCCGCATTCCGGTCATACGCGATGATATATCCGTAATCTCCAACGGGCAAATTTTGCTCAAACCTGTCTGCGACGATATATACCTTCTGTCCCAAACGCAGCATATGCCATTCCTCCCAAGACTAACGTGCCTATCTGATTCATGCCCGAATTGGATCCCTGATGAGCTAGTAAGAAACAATCTCATTTAAGTTTATTAAGTCGAGCCATGAGTATTGGTATACGTTTATGATTAATTCTACTAATTTTATCATCTTTTTTGGGCATAAGCAATGATAGACAAGCCTGACGCCCCTATGAAGATTTGCTATATTTACACCGGCGGAATTCCGCGGACATTTTCCCTCTTTAATGCAAGGAACCGGCCGATATGCGGCACAGTTTACCTGCAGCCTATTGCGGGAGGCCAGCCATAGACTCTATGGATTGCTGCAGAGCAAGCTATTCCCGTGTGAATCTTAAGAGACGGCTGTGCCAGCCAGGCCTGCATGAAGCAGAGCACCGGCTAGCTTTCGACCTTTCCCGCAGCGGAACGCGCAATTTGCTCGAACAGCTCTTCAAAATCCTCCACCGATAACGGCTTGCTGAAAAAATATCCTTGGGCTTCATTGCACTTGTTGTTTTGCAAAAAATGAAGCTGCTCTATCGTCTCTACGCCTTCGGCAATCACCTTCAGATTCAGGTTGCGGGCCATAGCCAAAATAGTCATAATGATCTCCCTGTTATCGGTGGTATCTTTGACCTGGCTTATAAACGATTTGTCTATCTTCAGCGTATCGATTGGGAATTTATTCAAATAATTCAAAGAGGAATACCCGGTTCCGAAATCATCGATCGCTATCTGGATGCCCAGCAGCTTTAAGGAATTCAGCTTACCTATTACATAATCCTCATTATACATGGCGATGCTCTCGGTAATTTCCAGCTCCAAAAGTCTCGGATCGAGACTCGTCTCCTTCAGCACCTGCCGGACATAGTCAACGAGATTTTGCTGTTGAATCTGCCGGGCCGACAGATTGACCGATACGCGCATAGGAGGAAAGCCCTTCTCCTCCCACAGCTTGATTTGCTTGCAGGCGGTGTACAGGATCCACTCTCCCATAGGAGCAATCAAGCCGGTCTCCTCTGCCATCGGGATGAATTCCAATGGAGAAATGAGCCCGTTCTCGGGATGAATCCACCGCACCAATGCTTCGACTCCGACGATCTTCCCCGTGATCAAATCAACCTGAGGCTGATAAAACAGCGTCAGCTCCTCGCGCTCCAGCGCCTTGCGCAATCCTTTTTCCAGCGCTGCTCTTCGCACGATCTTGTCCTTCATCTCCAACGCATAAAACTGGTAGTTATTGCGTCCCTGCTCCTTGGCGCGGTACATTGCGATATCGGCATTTTTCACCAGCGTATCGATATCTTCACCATCGCAAGGGAACATGCTGATCCCGATACTAGGGGTGACGGACAGCTCCTGGCCTTCATACAAGGCAGGACGCGACAACAGCTGCAGGATTTGCTCGACCTTCTGTTCGGTAGCTTCGCGGGAATAGCCGGGCAGAAGCAGAACAAATTCATCTCCTCCTATCCGGGAGCCCATCTCGTTGCCACCGGCCATGCCCTGGATTCGCTGAGCGACCTCCTTCAGCAAATAATCCCCGCTGGAATGACCAAACGTATCGTTGATCCATTTAAAACGGTCCAAATCCAGGAAGAGTACCGCAATGGAAGAGCCGTCCTTTTTAACCGATTCCAGCGTCTTCGTAAAATGCTCGTTGAACAGCCTGATGTTGGGCAGACCTGTCAAAAAGTCGTAATTGGCGCGAAATTCTATCTCCGCATTCTTGTCCTTCAGCTCCTGCGTATATGCTTCCAGATTCATGGACATCGTATTGACCCGCTTGGACAGCCAGCCCAGCTCATCATTTCGATTAATGGCAATTTTGGCGCCGAAATTGCCTTCGGCGATTTCATTCACCTTATACAAAATGTGGTTAATCGGACGTACGATATAGTCCGCAAGCAGGAAGCTTACGAATAGCACGAACAGCAGAATAATCAAGGAAATGACAATATTGTTCAGCAGCTGCTCATTTAAAATATCCTGAATGATTTGATAATCCGTAACGACCCCTATGATATACGGATTGTCGGATTGAATCGGAATGAACGTCTTCAGTACCTTTTTCCCGTTCGATTCCGTTACGACGCTGATCAGCTTGCCCGATTGAAAGGAAGCCAGGACATTCTGAACATCGTTAGCTTCTTTATACGCATATTGTCCAAACTGAATATCCCGGTTTACCAAATCGACGTACTTTTGCCCGTTCACCTCGGTATACAGTGGAGGCTTGCCAAACGTTCTGGGGTTAAAGCCGGTAATCTCCAGCACGCTTGTATTGTTTTTCAATATTTTCTCCAGGATGGATTCCGGACCAAGGATCTGCTGGAATTTCAGGATTTGGGTATCCCGAATATAGGGATTAATAATGTAATTGGTTGTGCCGTCGTAATAGTAGCCCCACTTGTCGACATGATCCGGGTCCGATGCGGCGATATTTACCGGCCCCGACCAGAAGTTAGGGAGCTTCTGGCCTTGGTTTATGGTTACATTATGATGATCGAACAGCTGGTTGAATGCATCGAACCAATAATCCCAGTCCTTGGTGCTCATATCGATTTCCTTCGCATCCGATGACTTGCCGCCCTTTATGTCGTTGCCTTCCCGTTGTAAAAGCGTGATGTGGGAAACCCCTAGTTTTTCGGAAAGCCGCACAAGCTCTTCATTCGATATGTTGTTAATGTCAGGATCCAGAGCATTCTGCGCTGCAATCGCCACGGCCCGTAATTTATTGCCAATCAAATCTTCCACATACTGCGCGCCGAATTGGGACTGTTCGATGGAAATCCCGATCTGCTTCGCCAGGATATCCGTTTGCTTTTCCTGATCCTTCATCAGCAGGTCGCGGGAAAAGTAATAGTTCAAACAGTTGTACAAGCCCATAATCAGCGTTACAACAAGAATAAAGGTCAAAGCTAGTTTTTTTCTAAGAGGCAAAGGAATCCCTCCATCCAGACCGAGTCACGGGACTATGATGTCATGCGTAATATTCGAAGTAGTTTTTCTCTGTTTCCCATAAACCGACTTTAAAAAGCTTAGGAATGCGAGGCGCCAGCATTTCGCAAATCACCTTGACGACCACATCCGATGTAGGATTCAAATCCTTAAATTCTTCCGTATCCAGATTCAAATGCTTGTGATCAAACTTTTTGATGACCACTTCATCCACGATATGATCCAGATCCGCCAAATTCATGACCATGCCGGTTACGGAATCCGGCTCTCCTTGTACGGTGACTTCCAGATAATAGTTGTGGCCGTGCCCGTTAGGGTTGTTGCATTTGCCAAAAATCCGCTTATTCTCCTCGTCGCTTAACAAGTAGCTGTGAAGACGATGCGCTGCGCTGAAATGATATTTTCTAGTCAGACGAACCATAGAATCCCTTCCCTTCTCCGCATGCAAATAATGATTTTCTCTTAAAATCAATTGATACAGCTCGCAATCCGGAAACTTGCCGTCCAGTGCCTCCCACAAATACCGGACGATATTTTCCGTCGTCGGCATATGCTCTTGAAAATACGGGTGCTCCCTGTCCAAAAACTTGCCGTCCAGCTCCGACTCTATCAAGCCTTTGGCTACTCTATCAATGTCGGTAATATTGACGACGATACCCGACTTGGGGTCCAGCTCACCCCGAACCATAATCTCCAGGACATAATCGTGTCCGTGACCATGACGATTGCTGCATAATCCAAACACTCTTTGATTTTCTTCTTCCGTCCACTCATCAACCCAGTACACATGGGCCGCGGAAAAATGAAGCTTCCTGCTTAAATAAATCATGTGCTTAGCTCCCATCTTTGGAATGAATGTTTACGTTGCAGTCTGAAGTTGTTATGTAATAGTACTACAGTACTCCTTTGGGCGGGGTCATTTTGATTTCATCCATACGGACATGCAGCGGAGTTTGCGCGATGAAAACGGCTGCCCGGGCAACGTCCTCGACCTGAAGCATATCGTCCTTCGAGAAGCCCTCAACGCCCTTCCACAAGTCTGTGTAAGTCGCTCCCAAGCACAGCTTGGTCAAGTAAACGCGGTGCGGGTACCACTCTTCGCTAAGCGCCTCCCCTAATCCGTTAAGCGCCTGCTTGGAGGATGTATACATGGCTGATTGCGGCAAAGGCCGTTCGGTCATGATCGAGGAAATATTGATCACCCGGCCGCCTTTGTCTTTCATCAAGGGAAACGCCTGCTGAATGCACTGCATCGGACCAAACACGTTGGTAGCGTATGTATTCTCCCAGTCCTCGCGCTCGAATTGCTCGAACGGCTTGTTAATCATTACCGCCGCATTGTTGACGAGAACATCCAAGACCCCATGATTTCGTTCGATCACGCGAAATGCTTCGCGAATACTGTCCTCCGAACGCAAATCCAGCGGAAGATTGATGAGATTTTCCGAGCTCTGCAGCTCGTTAGCACCGCGGCTTCCTGCATAAGTAATGTAACCGTTTTTAGAAAGCTCCCTGCTGATAGCTTCGCCAATGCCTCTCGATGCTCCTGTTACTAACGCAATCTTTCGTTCCATAATGCTGCTTCTTCCCCTTCCTCGGTTTAAATTCCGGCATGGGCCGAAAGCCCGCCATCTATAAAAAATGAAGCGCCATTCACATACGAGCTCGACGGCCCGACAAGATAATAAGCCAAATCCGCCACTTCCTCTGGGGTTCCAACCCTCTTGACCGGGGATTTCTCAATGATGCGGGCGTGGTGATTATTGACCTGCTGCTCCTGAACCCCCATCTCCGTATCGACAAAACCCGGACACAAGGCATTACAAGTGATCCCGTAGGGTCCCCACTCTGCGGCAATAGACTTCGTAAAACCGATAATTGCGTGCTTGCTCGTTGAATAAGCGACGGACTGAGCTCCGCCGAGAACGCCGAAGATCGATGACAAATTCACAATGCGCCCGTAGCCCGCTTCTTTCATTCTGGGAAGCAAATATTTGCAGAAGAGAAACATGCTCTTGATGTTGGTGTTCATGATCCAATCCCATTCCTCCTCGCTTACCTGATCGATAGCGTGATAGGGACCGCCTACTCCTGCGTTATTAATCAGCACGGAGGGAATTCCCCAGCTGCGTTCAATGGTACGCAGAGCTTGTTCAATGTCTTCCTTCTTCGTGACGTCGCATGGAACGACCTCGGCCTGTCCTCCATGCTTGCGGATGTCTCGTGCCTTCTGTTCGGCCGACTCCACGCTTTTGTTAGCAATGAAGATAACCATTAACTTTTCCGAGGCCAGCTTCTGCGCGATAGCCGCGCCGATTCCCCGACCCGCACCTGTAACTACAGCGATATCCATCCGTCTTCTCCTAAATCAATTTCTCAACAAGATTATTTCATTCCATTATCCTTTCGACAAATGTAGATATTACCCTGCATCCTTAAGCTAACTTTTAAATGAAAAGTATATTTTATTACATAAAATGGGGCTGAAAGTCAGTTTCGGTTGAAAGTTGTTCTTATTTGGAGAACAAATGGGGCCATTACTGCTTGCGGACGGCATACACCATATGAATCCAATCGTTCAGCTGCTGCTGAACCGTAATGAAGCCCCGGTCCCGGAACCATTGAAGCAGCCGGGAACGGTCTGACGGATGCTTCCCGGTAAGCTCCGCCACGAGCTTCGTGTTCCCCGTCCGCCTAAGTTCGGACAGCTTCTCCTCACTTGTTTGGGCATTCTCGAACATGAGACTGGTGATTACCATCCTCCCTTGCGGCTTTAATACCCGATTCATCTCTTCTAGCGCAAGCAGCTGCTGCTCTCTGGTCAAATGATGGAAGGCCATGTGGGTCGCAACAAAATGAAACTGCCCTTCGAAGAACGGCAGCGCCAAAAAATTGCCCAGCTTGGCACAAATAGCCGGGTATTTGCTCCGGCATTTGGCAAGCATTTGCCTGGACTGCTCCACTGCGTACATCGTCGCCCCTTCTTGCTGTAACCTCCCCGCCAAATTGCCCGTCCCGGCGCCGATGTCCAGTCCTGTTTCTCCGGGCTGCGGAGCAAGCCACTGTACGGTATAGGACAGCCCTCTCTCGTACTCTTCCGAAGAGGCGATGAAGCCTACCGGGCTCGTGCTGACGCTGGTCTGATCGAACCGTTCGGCCATCAGATCATACCCCCAGCGGTCCTCCCAGGTGGATCGGGCACGCTTCAATTGCTTGATCTGGTCGGCTAGCGTAAACAGATCGTCCAGCCGGAGCGGCTCCATATCCCCTGATTTCTCAATCAGCTTGTCCATGGCAGCGAGCACCTGCTTCCACTCCACCCACTGGTCAAATAAGACGGCACGCTGCAGCTCCAAATAATGCCGGTATGTCTCCCTATCCCCGCTGTCCGCATAATGGAGAAGCTTGGCGATGACATCAATGCCAAGTCCGATTTCCCGGAACGCGGCTATCGTTTGAAGGCGCCACATATCCTCCTCCGTATATCGGCGGTACCCGTTCTCTTCATATTCCGGATGAAGCAAGCCCTTCTCCTCATAAAATCGGATCGCTCTTGGCGTTACGCCCAGCCGCTTGGCGAGCTCGTTGATTTTCATATGCAGCCTCCTAAAGAAAAAGCACCGTTTGGTATCGGGGCCGGTGTATCCTTAGAAACTGGATGGTCTAATGATCATCCAATTGGATGGTTTCGTTTGCAGGATCTTCTTGTACAATGAAAATTGTAATCATGGCTAATGAATTTGTGAACATGAGAAGGTGATCCTGTGAATCTGACCGTATTTTACATCCTTATATTCATTGTAGGCATGTTCGGGCTTATTGCCACCATAGCCGTCGGTATATCGCAAAAAAATAAAGAAGGCAACCCGTCCTACGATAAAAGTACGGGAAAAATCTTCCTGCGGCTTTCTATCTATTACATTATAACTATCGTAGGCGGCTATCTGGTCTATGCTATTTGGGCCTTCAGCTAACCATTGCAGCATTCACTTTCGTGCTTCCTCGTCCGCTGCAATCCTTTTATCTTATAGCCCCACGTCGTTTAAGTCCAGGATTGACCCTGTTTGACCTTCATACAAGCTAACTACTAAATTAAGCAAGGGCACCCCCAAATGGCTAATAGAAGCCGTTTCACTGGGATGCCCTTGCTTATTTTTACGGGATCGATAAGATGCAGGTGAGTTTGTGTTGAGCTTGGCCCCCGCTCCTGCGGCAGAAATCCGCTGGTCCCTTACCCCCATACAAGGCGGATAGGTTTGTTGGATTTATTCATGCTGAGCAGCAGCTTTGGATTTTCTATGACTGCCAGAGTGGTGGGGGTACTTGGTGGCTTGACGGTAGCAGCAATGATAATTTCGTTCTGTTCTTCTTTGTACGATATGACCTTAATTGTATACCCGCCGCTATTTCCGGCTCCGCCAGTCATTAAGAGATACGTACGGTCATTTAAATCGAACTGCTCTCCACCCCGATGATCTCCCAGTTTTTCGATGGCTTTGTCGAGCTCCTTTTGCAATGCGGCGTTACCCCTGATGGCTTCCATGTTTACAATTTCATAATTGCCGGCACAACCGCAAAGAACCATGGCGAATAGGATGAAAAACACAAAAATTCTCATTTTCATATTCCCTCCCCTATTCCCAATATTATACAAAACTAAGGGCTTACAAGGAAGAATTCTATGAATTTCGGAAGGGAACCGCAATGGTAAATATATAAATGCCGTTCGAATGGGTTAATTTTAAAGCACCTCCGTGCAGCTCGATAATGTTTCTGGCGATGGAAAGTCCTAATCCGGCACCCGATTGGATGCCTTCGCTGCTCCGGGAGTTATCGACTTTATAGAATCGATCAAATAATTTATCCTCTTGTTCTTGCGTGAGGGGTTGGCCTTTATTTTCGACCTCGATATAAAATCGCTGCTCGTCCGACTTCAAAATAGCACAAATCGTTCCCGGCTTAACGGAATACTTAACGGCATTCATCAATAGATTATCGATAGCTCTGGCCATTTTACCGCTGTCTATCCAAGCCATAACAGGGGAATCACCTGTCTTTTTAATGACCTGAATTTCGTTCTCCTCCGCAAGCGGTTCGAACTCAAACAGCATCTGATCCAGAAGCTGACGCACATCAATCGTTTTCAAATCTAATCGGATGTCGGAAGAGGTAAGACGCGTATATTCAAACAAATCATCGATCAGTTTTTTCAAATGAATGGCTTTGTTGTACGTATTTTGAACAAACCGTGTATATTCTTCTCTGTTTTGAAATGAATCCGATCTTAACAGCTCCAGATAGCCAATAATACTAGTAAGCGGCGTCCGCAAATCGTGAGAAACACCTGTAATCAGCTCCATTTTGGAGCTTTCCATACTTCGTTCCCTTTCGATCTGCTGCTGCAATCGTTCTGTCATCAAATTGATGTTAAAGGCGACCTGCCCAAGTTCATCCTTACGTATAAGGGGAACTCTATAGTTCAAATTGCCTTCGGAGATGGTTTGAAGCCCATCAGCCAAAGCTATAATGTATTTAACCATGCGGCGGGTTAGTTTATAAAAAGAAAAAACGAAAGCTATTACAAAACAAACAGGGGCAAGATTAACAAAATAATATCCCGCTTGAAATCGATTAATAAATAGACCGGCGCAAGATGCTACAACGAAGAAAGTAATACATGCGATGATGAAGCTGAAAACAAATGCCCAAAATAGTTCAAAGCGAATACTTCTTTTGCCTTTTATTAGGTCGGACCCGTTATTTTTCAACTTTGTACCCTACTCCCCAAACAGTTTTAATATAGCGCGGCTCTCTTGGGACATCCTCTATTTTCTCACGTAAATTCCTAATATGGACCATCACCGTATTATCTGAGTATCCGGTCGGTTCCTTCCATACGCTTTCGTAAATGGTATCCGCACTAAATACTTGACCGTGGTGACTTGCAAGCAGCTCTAATATGGAGAACTCTAGCGGCGTCAGCGAAATCTCTTTTCCTTTCATAGTTACGGAATGCTTGGCCTTATCTATAATCAGATCCTGAATATGGATTAGGGAAGCGTCCGGTTCTTTCTCCGTGAAGGTTTGCCGCCTTAACTGAGCTTTGACCCGGGCCAGTAATTCTAACGGATTAAACGGTTTGGTAACATAATCGTCGGCACCTGTGGTGAGGCCTGTAATTTTATCAATGTCCTCTTCCTTGGCCGAGAGCATGATAATAGGAAGCATGGAGGTTTCCCGGATTTTCAGGCAGGTTTTTATGCCATCCATTCGGGGCATCATCACATCTAATATAATCAGGTGAACAGGGTTTGACTTTAATAGTTCTAAGGCTTCCAGGCCATTAGCGGCTTCTATAACATGGTATCCTTCATTCCGCAAATATACATGAATGACATCCCGAATTTCCGAATCATCATCGACGACAAGCACTGTAACCATTAGGCTTTGCTCCTTTTCCGGCTTTTTAGAATCAAGAAAATGAAGATCACTATAAGCAAGGCGAGGCCGGCGTATAAACCATAGTGATAAAGCATGGTCCCCATTGTCTCTACATGGCTGCCTGCAAATTGGCCAATTACAAAAAAGACAGACGTCCAAACAAGCCCCGCTGTATAAGAATAGAGGATATAACGGCGAAAGGACATTTTATTAATGCCGACTAAATAGGGAACAATATGCCTGACCACCGGAATAAAGTAGCTGAAGCTCAAGGCAAAATTGCCATATTTGTTTATCAGTCGTTCTGACATTTGGATATGCTTCTCCATATTTTTTTTACGGCGAAGCTTATCCAGTACCCTCGAACCAAAAAATCTGCCAAGAATATAACCAAGGGATAACCCGGAAATAACTCCTAAATAAGTGACAATAAATGCCGGGGTCGAATGGAGTACACCCGCTTTGCCGACAGCTCCTCCGGTCATAACGACAACCTCATCCGGTATAGGCATCCCGACAATTCCGAGCCATAACGCAAAGAATAAAGCAGCATAACCGAACTGTGCAATCCAATGAATCAACGTATCATAATTCACTTAAAGCCCCTCCTTTATCGGCATATATCAAAGCCGGAGGAAATTTAAAGAGCGCGAAATCGCTGCTTTCGCTTCTCCCTCATTTCCCATATTTTTTTCAGTTACTGACTCGCTCATGCAGTTTTTATATTAACGGATAAATCTAAGGAACCAATGGAGATATTTCTTAAGAAAATCTGAAGATATAAGGCAGCCACCATGATCCCATCACCTAACCATGTTTAAAGTAGAAAAGTCCTGATAAACCAAAAATCAAGAAGCAACTCCTTCATCCTACCCAAGCCTTGTTCCCCCTAAACTCTTCTCGCTCAAAAAATAATGCAGAGTCATCAGCCCTTTGACAAAAACAAAACAACGTAATAAAATATTTTTACGTAAGTATAATACTGTATGGAGGTTGGTTAGGTTTGCAGCAGCAGGATATTATGGAAAGCTGTCTCATCCAGTCGCCCGATCAAGCGATGGCCCTGCTGAATCCGCTCCGTGCGGACATCGTTTCACGGCTTATAGAGCCTGCTTCGGCTGCCGAGCTGGCGAGAATGATCAACGAGCCGCCTCAACGGATGAACTATCATTTGAAGGCGCTGGAGAAAACCGGTTTAATTCGCAGAGTCGGTACGAGGCAGGTTCGCAATCTTGTTGAGGTGCTGTATCAGTCCATCGCCAAAACTTTCGTTTTGGCCGAATCATTGAGCTTGTCCGAGGAGACGATCGAGCGGCTGAAGGAGCACGGATCATTGGCCCAGCTCATCACAACCGCAGAGCAAATGAAGAAGGACGCGGTCTATCTCATGGAGCATTCGGAGAAAGGCATCGAAATTCCAAGCGCTACTCTGCAGATGGATGTCCCTCTGCTCGACGGCGAAGACCGGGAAACTTTCATTGCGGATTACGTGGATATGGTAAAGCAGCTGGTTGGAAAATATGCAAAAGCCGCCGATAACGTTCAAAGTCCACCCCTCTATAAGGTGATTTTGTCTGTCTATCCGAAGGCTGCGGAAGGAGAGCCATCCAAATGAGTGAGAACACGATTCGTGAAGGTGAAGCAAAGGAGCATGTAAATGCTGCCGGAACATCGGAGGCTGTAAACCCGTCTTCCCCTTTGCTTGTTATCAGACAAAATGCCGATTCGGGAGAAAAGGTATCTTCAGAGCCCCTCACTAAGGTTGTGGATTTGGAGCAATACAGGTCAGGCCAAAGCCAGGTTATTTCTGAAGAGGCTCTGGTTCAAGAATGGCAGCTAAACACGGAAGACCAAACACCGCCAGTCAAGCTCATCATGGTATCTTCCGGATTCGGCGGCAAACGAAGCTATATGTTGAGACAAACGGATATTCAATGCAAAGCCGCTTAATACAAGGAACCGGCAGGTTCGACAATGAAATGGAGGTAGGAGTATGAGCTATATTCCTATGGTTATTGAGCAAGAGGGCCGCGGTGAGCGGTCATACGATATTTATTCCCGGTTATTGAAGGATCGCATCGTGTTTCTTGGCTCCGAGGTCAACGATCAGGTAGCGAACAGCATTATTGCGCAGCTGCTCTTTCTGGCAGCGGCGGATCCCGAGAAAGATATCCATCTGTATATCAACTCTCCAGGCGGTTCGACCACTGCCGGGCTTGCCATCTATGACACCATGCAGTTTATTCAGCCGGATGTATCGACGATCTGCGTCGGATTCGCCGCCTCGATGGGAGCGATTCTGCTGACAGGGGGAGCAAAGGGCAAACGGTTCGCACTTCCGAATTCGGAGATTATGATCCATCAGCCATGGGGCGGTACGCAAGGCCAAGCATCGGATATCCAAATCCGCGCGGCGAATATTATGAAAACGCGGAATACGCTCTCCAAAATTATCTCCGAAACATCCGGGCAGCCCTTTGAAAAAGTGCAGAAGGATTCAGACAGAGATTATTTTATGAGCGCTGTTGAGGCCAAGGAATACGGGCTGATCGACAAAGTGATCGAACGAGTACAGCCGTAAGATTTTTTTCGAACGAATATTTGAAATGAAAACCATTAGCTCCCTTTCGAATACTTGAGAAAGCACAGCGGTTCAATGAAAAACAGCCGGTTAGACAGTGAATTCACTGCCTTTCCGGCTGTTGGCTTATAAAGAGCGGGCTATATCCGGATCAGTCCTTCTCGGGTAACGGTCAGCTTCTCAAATCCGGTATCAGTAATCGCGTAGCTGTTCTCAATACCGACAACCCCGCGCTGCGGGAACGTAAATTTCGGCTCTATCGCTATGACCATTCCTTGCTGGAGCGGATAGCTGAAGCCTTTGGCCAGTACGGGAAGCTCATCGATTTCGAGGCCGATCCCATGACCAAGAAACTTGACCTGATCGTCGCCAAAGCCCATATAGTGATCGCTTAGGCCTGCATCATGAGCCATAAGCAGCGAATGCATATACAGCCGCTCGCATACCGTCCCCGGCTTCAGCATCTCTTCGACGCTGCGGAGGATTTGCTCCGACGTATCATACGCCTGAATGAGGTCCTCGGGCAAATCACCTATCACTATGGTCCGCGTCTGATCGATCACGTACCCGTCGATGCAGCAGCCGACATCCAGCAAAATCGGCTCGTTGGCTTGAATCGGCCGGCGGCTGACGCTTTGCGGAACCGCGGCGCTCAAGCCCCTGCCTCCTGCCGGACCGTCAAAATAGCTCGGAGTAGCGGCGGCATCTCCGGCCCCAACCATCCCTGTAATGACCTCCTGGTTATACCCCCGCATCCTCATGACCCCTATATGGCCTTGAAGGCGAATAAACTGTTCGATACCGGCCATTAGCTCCAGCTCCGTCATCCCTGGCTTAAGGATGCCCAGAGAATGCTCGAAGGCAAGATCGATGACACGCGCCGCTTCCTTTATACAGGCTATCTCTGAAGCGGACTTGATCATCCGCAGCTCACGGACGATTGTTGAACCGTCCACCCATTCGACATCGGGCAGCACATTTTGCAGCCTCATCAGCTGCTGCACCGGCAGCACGTCAAATTCCGCCGCAAGCTTCAGCCTGCGGGAGCCTGCGGCCTGCTGAAACAAAGGGCTGAACACTTCGGCAAGCCGCTTCCCGAAGCTGCGAAATGAGCCCAGCGCCTCTACCGTTATCGCCGATTCCTCCTGTGCCCTTACGACACTGCGGCGCACGAAAAAACCAGCCTCTCCGTCACGCGGGACAAACAAATAGCCGGTCTGCATGGAGCCGGTAAAATAATATAAGTCCACATTTTGAGTAATCATGCAGCCGTCCATCTGGCTCTGACGCAAACGCTCCTGCAAGCGTTGAATACGCAACACATTTTCCTTCAATGCCATTCACTCCTAGGTACCAATTGGCTGCTGTCTCTTTTGTTAGAGTACCCCATCTTCTCCATGCTTTCAACAAGCTTCGGAGAGCGCCCGGAAATAGAAAATGTCAACAAAAAACCAGCTGCCTGCATCCACCTATGCCGACATCTGGTTTTTTCAAAGCAAGCTTATGAAGCTATCCGAAACAGAAATATTACCTTACTTGAACAAGCTGCTTCAAGCGCTGAAGCACAACGACCGCCTCGGCGCGTGTCACCGTTCGAGAGTCATTCGATTCCTCTCCTTCCTCTTCAATTAAGCCTGCAGCGATTGCCTGCTCTTTTTGTTCAGAAGGCTGGGCCTTTCCCGCTTCAGGGTCCACAGCACGAAGCGCCAGCCGAATCATCTCCGAACGTTGCAGCTCTTGACCCAGCTCATCGGCGGGAGCATCTTTATCCTCCAGAAGGCCAATATCACGCAGCGACTGAAGTCTGGCCTCATTGCTGCTGCGATCCGAAGACGAAGCTGCCAATGGAATATGCAGAGCGGCAATCAGCATATCGATGAATTCCCCCCGATTAACCCTGCGGTCTGGACGAAATGTTCCATCATCGTAGCCGGAGACGATGCCTTCTGTTACAGCTTCCTGGACGGGCACTTTTGCCCAGTGGTCATTCATATCGCTAAACTCGGTAGAATCCAGACCGGCTTGGGCCGAGCCTCCGCCAGAGGCAAAGGCAAATGGCAGAGTTGCCAACGCAAGTACATAAGCAGTCCTGCGAATAAGCACAATGGATGCAGCTGCAAACATCAATTTCATTTTATTGGTTTGTCTCCTGATCGTAGACATGGCTCTTACCTCGTTTCATCTTAATTATTCTGCCTCATACGCCTTAAGAACACGGCTGCTCTCGCGGCGTTCCGGCGAGGTCACCGTCACAAACAGCCTGCCGCCTTCTGAGTTCAGCTGCAAACGCGGGATTGTCACGACGGAGCCGCCTTCCGGCACAGTAGAGACAGCCTGTGATCCCCATGCCGTGAGCAGAGGCTGAACGGACTCGGCATCTGCGTATAGCTTCACTGTATCCCCGGGCTTGAGATGGGTCACGGTCACCTCGTCAACGTTAGGATCGGTAACATTCTTAACGTAAATGTGGTTAGGGGAGAGCGGCAGCGTTAGTGGCTCCGCCGCATAAATTTTAGGTGTTCGACGGCTCTCCTCCCCCTGCGATCGGGTTACCGTAACATACACGGTGCCATACCCGGTTTCCGGTAAAGCGGTATGTACAACGGCAGTTTCCGTTGCGTCCGCAATCGCCGTACCGATGGGAACTGCAGCCGCTTCCTCCGCATACACCTTGACCCTATCGCCTGGTTGAAGCCCTATTACGGTAACCGTATCGTTAGCCCCCGCCGTGTTGCGGATTTGAATATCCGAGCGCGATGGAGCAAGGCTCGCCTGCTCAGCCGCGTAGCTTTTAACCGTCCTGGCGCTCTCTCTTCCGGATGCCGAAGTGACCGTTAAATAGATATAGCCCGCTTGCTTACCTAACTGGCCGAGCTTGATGACCGCTAAAGAGGAATTGGAGCTGACCGTTGTCGCAGCCAAAGGATGCGGGGCAACCAAAGACGGATATACCTTGACGATATCCCCCGGTGCAAGGCCAAAAACTTCAATATGGTCGTCCGTTCCTTCCTGCTCATTAGTCACGACTATCATTCCTGGAGCTAATGCCGTCGTCACAGGTTCAGGACTATATCGCTTCGAAATGCGTTCGCTCTCCAAAAGCGGTGAGGTCGTTACCGTAACATAAATGCTCTCCTGGCCTCCCTCCGTAGAAGGAAGCGCGAGAGGAATATCAACAGTGGATGCCCCTGCGGCCACAACGGCTTGAGCTAAGGCTGAGGAGTCCCGAAGGGTAGCGTAAAGCTTGATAATATCGCCCGGTTGCACTTGTGAAACGATAACATGATCATTTGACCCCCGCTCATTGATAACGCGTATTTGATCAAGCTGCAGCCTGCCCGTTCTTGGCTCCGCATCATATGCCTTTTCTACCACCCGGCTCTCTCTTCTGCCCGGCTCGGTTACAGTCACATAGATAACGCCTTCCTCCGGGCCAAGCTGACCGACCGAAATGACGGTTCCATCGGTCGTGCTCGATGCTACGGTACCGGAACCGATCAGCCTTGTTTTGGATGCATCTTTATATACCTTTACCATATCCCCAGCGTGAAGACCTCGTACCGTAATTTGGTCGGCTGCGCCGCCCGACCGGTTGGATATGCGTATGGAGGTCACCGCAGGAGCAGCGGAGACCGGCTCCTCCGGGAATGATTTGACGACACGCCGGCTCTCGGAATAGGAAGGCTGCGTTACCGTAACGTATATATGCCCGCCCGCCGAGCCTAACTGATCGATTATTACCGTAGCGCTGGATGAACCGCTGCTTACCGTAGAGCTCCCTATAGGTGAAGCCGCACCTCCGTCTGCGTATACCTTCACGACGTCCCCGGGCGACAAACCGCTTACCGTCACGAGATCACTCGTTCCCGCTGGTCTATTGTCTACCCGGATTAGGCTTGGGGCTGGCGGTACGGAAGCGGCTGCATGTACCGTGCCGACGGGTAGCAGCGAACAAAACACAGCACACGCAAGCAGTCCGGCTGACGCCAGTTTCGTTGCTTTTTTCACAAATATGTTATCCACCTCATTTATTGAACAAGTCTGCTTAATCCAGCGGATATTCGTAAATGACCGTCTTATAGACATCACCGTTATAGGACAGCCCATTGGTTCTGGGAAGCTTCACCTTGACCTTGTAAATGACGGCAGGCCCCTTCAGCACTTTGGATATGTGCTCACTCTCCCGAACGTAGCTGTAAGGAAACCGCACTCCTGGCGTACTGTCATCCACATAGTCCTCGAATACGACGATCGGCCGATCCTTCAATAGGGTTCCTGTATAAGGGTCCCCTGTTGTGTCAAGCTGCAGGTTGTACCGCATGCCCGCTTCGAAGGCGGCTCTGGAATCGCTCCGCTCAAATACGATTTCCCCTTCGGCAAGCCGGTCCTTCTTCACCTGCAAAGCAGCGTCGTGTGCTCCCCGATTTATCGCGAATTTGAGCCGATTATGCGTTGTTTCGGTCACGTAACGGTCCGCTTCAAAGCTTGTCGTATATAGAAACATCGGAATTACAAAAATGAGAAGCAGCACCCGATTCATACCCGGATCACCGTACCAGAGCTTCGCTCATTTGCTTTGCATAACGAACGATTTCGGGCGGGTCGCGTTCGAGACTGCCGAACAGGCTGCGAAAGAGCCATCTTGGCGTACTTTTTACCGATAGTTTCCCTTCAATATATTCTCCCCTCGGTGTAAGCTCTGTCGTGCCGGTAAACCGGATATCGCTGGCATCCAGCAAAAAGATATGCACGAGCGTTCCCCGCATCTCCTCGATAATTTCCGGCGTAAATCGGCCGTTGTCGGCATTGGCCGCCTTCTGGATCGCACTATCCAGCACCATCTCGACCGCATTCGCCCGTGTCGAATAAATGTCGTGCAGGATCGGCTGGAACAGCAGAAGCATTAAAATGTAAACCGTCAGCATCTCCACCAAAGCAGCCTTCATACCGTCAAGAACTCAGAGCTTACGGCCAGCGGATTCTCCACCCTTACGGAGTCCGTCTGCGGTATTCCTTTGATTTGATAATGATACGAGGTGGGGACGTTGGTGTTGTTGAACAGGTCGTCCATTTGCGTTTTCTTCTCTTTAATCGATCCCCATAAGGCTACAAAAATAAAAATCCCGATAGCAGCCAGCGTTGCCGCAATTAATAAAAATTTCTCCAAAGCCGGTTTCATTCGTTATTCGCTCCTTGTTTTTCATTATCCAAAATGGTTCGTGCTGCGCGCTAAATCCGTCACATACTGCTGAGCAATATTTAACGCATTCCATAAATAAATGAGCAGCGGGCTGAATGCGGCCGCATAAGCGATGCTGCCGAAAAACTTTCTTTGACGGCGGCGGTTTTCACGCAGCATCTGCGTGTAGCTCTCCTCCCGGGTATCGACCAAGGCTGAGATGTCCTCCGGAGGAGTCAGCTCCAAATCCGCCAGCAGCTTGCACAGCTCTTTCGCCTCCCGGGTGCCGATATCCTCGGCAATCGTCTGCAACGCCAAATGGGCTCCCTCGTCGAACCTTCGCAGCCCTTTATTCAAGGAAGGCTTAATGCGCACTGTATAGTCCCTAAGCTTGGTCAGCAAGGTGTGAAGATTCAGCCTGCGCTTCGGGTTGCCTTTAAGCTCATCTGCAATCATGCTGTAAATCATGAACAGCTCGCGATTTTTTTCACCATCATCGATTTCCTTCCATTTGCTCAACAGGTAAGTCAGCAAGGAAGCTTTTGTATTCGTGGCTAGCAGTACGACAACCGGCCCCCACAGGCGAAGCAGCAAGCTGGGCCAGGTAAGCTCAGCCCAATGGAAGGAAGCATCATAGAGACTGTTCAATATCCATACCAGAGCTATGCCGTATCGGATCGATTGAATCTTCCAGGCGTTCAGCCTGAGCGGGTAGCCTGTTTGCTCCAAACGCCTCTCCAGCTCCGGATGCTGCAGCCATCGTTTCAGCTGCAAATACTGCAGCCGGGTCATATACTTTAAAGATAAAGGCGCGCGCATTCTCCGGTGTACCAAATAAGCGGCATAAACATAAAGCAAGCAGATCAGCAGCGCGAATAAAGAGCTTGCCAGAACATAGCCTCCGGATTGCCATATCATGAAGCTGTCGTCATCTCCAATCCTGTTCAGTAATCGTTAGGAGGGCGGCGGAACCAAACCGCTAGCAGCAGGGACCCGCCGATAAAGCAAAGTGTGACCGTCAGCCAGAATCGCCCCTGCTCGGTCCCGAGCTGATAATGCATCGTGCTGTTATATCCCATAAAGACGATCATAATAATGATCAACAGAGGAAACAGAATCACGTGCAGCCAGCTAAGCTGCAGCACCTCCGAGCTCGAATCTCCTTCATCGCGCAGCATATCGATGTGCTTATGAATATTTTTATCTATCGCGTTGAGCGTGCTCTCGACATTCTCGCTGCGAAGCAGTCCCTTGAGCACTGTCAGCCCCAGCTGCTTGGCAAAGGATGTTTGAATGCTGTAGATGAACTCTTCAATCGCCTTCTCCATTTCGCGCGAATCCACATAATTCAACTCCTCGCGAATCCAGTTCATAAAGTGCCGGCGGATGGGCGCCGACGAAATTTCCTGGCTGGCGAGCTGCAGTGCGGTTCGCATATTGCCCCTGGTTACTTTATATTTAGAGGATAAAATTCCGACCGCTTCCGCCAGATCATAGCCGCTCTGAATTTGCAGGCTTCGGAGCTTCAACCGGTGATAAGCAACCGGGCACGCCAGAATAAGCAGTCCCATAAAAAAGCTGAAACGAACATCCAAAGTAATAAAATAAATGATAAGACCAACGGAAACCGCCATCGACACAGCGAGCAATACAAATTTCTGCACCATAGATTCATGAAAACGGTCGCCATGCGTAGCCTTTAGCAACAGCTCCAGCTTACGCCGCAACCGCTGCCATAAGGCTGCCAGCCAGGAGGCCTCCTCCCCCGGCTCCTTTTGCCTGCGCAGCTGCCTCATTCCTTTGCGGTATCGCCGGTCGGTTCGAACGGCTTCCCCCCAATAACGAAGCGCAGGATAACAGGTCTTATACAGCCCCACCGTGAACAGCCAAGCGGAGATGAACAGTACTGCAGCATTAACGATCGGATAGAGCGCCACCTGTCTGCCCTCCCCAAGCCTCGATACACTCACGTACTCCGATTACCGCTTCCTGACGCAGCTTCTGTTCATAGGGCTGGAGCCTCGCCAAAGTATCGCTGATTCGATGTAGCGGATTCGCATACGCCGGGTTCAACACGACAACCCCTTCCCCTTCGGGAATAGGCGATGCCTCGGCCAATCTCTTAAGCGTCCGTTCAGTAATCTCGGCCCACTCGGGCTGCAGCTCGCGCATTTCCTTGCGCAGGCGTTCGCTTAGATCGTTCCTGTAGGACCACGTATCGTCCTTCTCGTTCCAATGCATAAGCTCATGCGTGCTGATCTCGCCGTTCAAGCGGTTATAGCGGAGCTCCATGACGCTCTTGATTCTTTTGCGCGATCTCCGGACATCCTGGGTCTGAACGATGAGAATGTCTATATTATCAGCAACCCGCTTCTCCTCCTCCTCGAACCTCACCCCCGGGTTCAGGCAGCATAACAGCCGGGCGAATTGGGATGGGACCGTCTCGGGCTTCCACGTATGGAACGTGCTTCCGAATCCTTTCATCAACCGTTCGCAAGCGAGCATAGCCCCTTCCGCTTCGATCCTTCTTACTTCACCGATGATTGCATAATCGACGTCGAACCGAAGCACCTGATCCATTGCATGATGGAACGTGTTCTCATGAGTAACTCGCTCGATTAATTTTTTCTCGGGAAAATCCCGGCTCGCGGCCAGCTCGTAATGCTTCTCAATAATTGCCCCGGTGTAATCGTCAGCCCTTTCGGCGAGCAGCGCCTTCAAGGTAGTGGACTTGCCGGTCCCTGGCGGACCGATGATCAAAAGATTGCAATGCGTTTTGGAAATGCCCTTCAGAAGCACAGCCGCTTCAGGCGGAATCGTCTTGCGCCGTTCGTCCGCCAGATCATCCACCGTTACCCTGCCGATCAGAAACCGCCGAAACGTAATGACATCATGCCTTACATCCGGCTTGACCGTCAGCGTCACCCGTTCCCCCGTATACAAATCAACCTCCAGCGTAGTGTTGTATAAATTAACAATGGCATCCTCCCTCTGCCTGGTTAGTGCGCGAATGATTTTATCGACATCCTGGGTGGATGCGAACTGGAAGGGCATCCGCTCATGCCGTCCATGATGATGAATCCAAATCGAGGTGCCGATAATTTGAGCCGCGTAGCTGTCCGGGTACTTTTGCCAGCAGGCCAGCGCTTTAAAGCCGTAGATTTCGTGAAACATCGCATGGGTGATGTCGGAGTAGCACTGCTGCTCCTCCCGGGCATACGGCCTTAGTCCGGCGTAATATTCCGGCAGCTCCACCTGGTAAAGGCCGTTCTGATCCACATAGGACTGAATTTGCTCCATAATGGCCGATACAGTCTCGGGAACACCGATGATCGCTTTATTTTCCAGCTCAACGAAGGCCTGAGCCTCATCCACTCTCGTCCCGTCGGCAGACAGGGGATCGTCCTCCCTGCGATGCATCGTTCCGGCAAAACGCTCACCGACCAGCTCCTTGTAGGTTTTGCATGCCTGATCGAATGTCATCTTCCTGGCAATCGCCGGGCCCGGCTCAGCCGCAGGCTGGCTAGCACGGAGAGTAGAAGAAGCTTCCGGCGGTGATGCTTCCCTATGAAATTGACCGATATGGAATCTGGAGTAACCCTCCATTGGATTTACGCCTCCTTCAACGGCTTCATCCAACGAAGCCAGGAGCCCTTGGCCGCTTTTGGCGCCATACGGGAGGCTGATGCCCCCGTAGCAGACTGAAGGGGAATGCTGTAGTAATGAAGAATGGCCCGGCACAGCTTGTTCAATTCCTTGTCATAATCGGGCCAATGCTGATGGAGCAGGCTTTTCTCGGATTCACACCGGTAAAACGACGGTACATGAGGAAGACTTCCGACGTAGGGCATGTCCAGCTGACGGGACAGCTGCTTCTCGTTCTCCATATCGGGGGAACGAACCATGCGATTGAACAGCAGCATCGCCTGCCGGCTTTCCAAATGAAACACGGGGGATAGAATCTGCTCGCACATTCGCCTCCATTGCTCTTTTGCCGCCTGACTCTGGTTCATTTGAACCAAAAGAAGGTCCGCAGCATAGATGCTTTGTGCAGACAACGCATGATCCGGATAGCTGCCTGCATCAATCAGCACAAGGTCAAAGCATTCGCGCGCCTTCTCAATCAGCCAGGAAATCCCGTCCGTGTGGTAGTAGTACAGCTTTTTCAGATCCCGGTTGCCCGCCAAATAATGCACGCCGGGTGCCGCCTGATGCATTTTCCCTATTAGCTCTTCACCATGCAGCTGCCGTCCTTGAAGACTGCCCCACAGCTCATCCAAATACTTGCCTTCGTACTTAAGAACGCTATCCCCCGGGTTCCAGCCGTTCAAGCCTAGAACGCCGATTCGTTTGCCCGACAGCCTGGCAAGCTGCACCCCCGCCAACAAAAGGCTTGAGGTAAGACCTGATTGCGGCAGCGCGCCAATGGCTGTAATCACTTTGCTTGCAGTCGGCTGTCTCTCGAAGCACAGTCTTCCAATTTCACGGACAGCCTGTTCCGGGGTCAGATAAGGCATCACATACCGGATTCCGTGCGCAGCGCATAGGCTTTGGGTAGTTTTCATCGCTGGAAAATCGGGATCGTTGGTTAACAAATAAATAAAAGCAGGCTCGGGACATCTTTCCCGCAAAGCAATAGCTTCATAGATATCCAGACTTTCTCCGCTGACAATCCAAACTTCGGCATCACCTGCTGATCCCGTTTTGCCGACCGGTGCCGCCAAGCCTAATTCCGCCAAGATCGTATCGAAGCTGCCGTTATCGCGGAGCTCCTCTCCTTCCATTAGCAGAACGGCAATCATTTCCTTAGAGATCGGTGATATGGAGCCATAATCGTTTGAAAGCCGCAGCGCTTCTATCAAACGCCGATCCTCTGCCACTACATAAGCATTCAATTATCGTACGCCTCCCCTTGATATTCCTTATCTGTATATGATCAAAAAACGGTAACCCTTGGTGCCGTATTTGCGAATGAGCTCCTTCTGCTCATCGTTGACTATCAGCTCCACCGTATTGACGGCGCCGGTCGTCTTCTTCCGGTCATCCGTCGAAGCAATCTCCTGATTGTTCGTACCTTTGACGTAGCTGACGACGATCTCTTCAAGCCTCTTTTCCTCCTCGAACGGAATGTTCAGCGACTCCAGTTTATCCCGAGTCATCTCCTGGCCCGCTTTATCTTCCGCTTTTTTGGCCTCTTCCTTTTGCACGAGCAGGAGAGAGACCTTATCTCCCCGCAGCAGGCTTCCCGGCGGTTTTCCGAACATCCATTCCGCAGGGAGAGATAGATTCCATTCTCCCGGGCCGGGGAGAAGGTGATTCGTATTCAGCATGGCATCGGTGATCTGCTCATTAGCCCGGATGACACGCGTGGTTTCCTGCCCAAGGGCACGGGGCAGCTTATCTATAGCTCCGTCTACCAGCAGCTCCTTTTTCAGCTTAACCTTCTTCAGGTCTGCCTCCGATAATCGTACGCCGCGCTCTACGGTTCGAGCTGCCTGAAGCACCTCCACGGTGCCCCATCTCGGCTCAACCCCCCATTTCCATCCTATTAACAGTGCGGGCCCGGACAAGCATAAGCCTATAACCAGCACATAATACATGCATTTATACCAGAAATTCATCGGGCTTCTTCTCCTGTTATCCGTTTTTCCACAGCTTGCGAAGCACCTGGAGCGTACCGCCAGCGGCAGTATGTCCTGCAAGTCCGGCTTGATTCTCCAGCCAATCTCTCAGCCACGGCTGGACCGCCCGAAGCAGCTTCTCCCTCACAATCGGGCGATCCTGTACCCTATGGCCTAGCCAGCTTGCTTCGGCAATGGTCGCGTAGTCGATCGCAGGCAGAAGACAGACCGGCGGCTCGGGCAGAACCCGCAGCCATTGGGCGGTGTGACCGGAGGCCACCGTTTTGTTAGCCATTCCGTAAACCCGCTTACCTGCTTCCTTAAGCTGCTGCAGCTGGATTTGGCTTCTTCGCGTCGCTTCAAGGTCCAATTTATGAAGAATCGGGTCTGTGACATAAAGGATATCGACCGTCTCCCCGGTTAGAAGCTCGCGAATATCGGGTCGATCCCACTCCGTCCCAATGTCTACCAGCACAATGGGGCGATCCAGCTCCAGAAGCGTTCGCAGCCAGCGACTGGAGGGCTCGCCGCCCGGCGGCTCTGCAGCCGAGGGCAGCCATAGGGTGCAGCCGTCCGTCCAGGCTGCATCCCGCGCCATGTCGGCGCCCGCCGCGTTGTAGCAGCGATAGCCGGGCGGCGCATGCTTCTCGCCGAACAGCAGCGCGTGCAGCTCCGGCTGCTGCTTCGGCGGTTCGGCTGCCGCGTGCGGTACGCCCAGCCCGTGCAGCGCACGGGCAAGCGTAATCGCCGCGAAGGTGGCCCCGGCGCCGCTGTACAGCGCGCCTACGGCAAGGATGCGCGGCGGCTGCGCCGCAGTGCCGCCGCCGCGCATCGCAGCGGCCCTGGCCGGCGGTCGACGCTCCGCCTGCAGCCGCAGCAGCTCCTCGCGCACCTCGGCCGCGCTTTGATACCGGGCGGCCGGGTCCGCCTGCAGCAGCCGCTCTACGAGTGCGGCAAGCTGGGAGGGGAGCTTCGCATCCAGCTCCCTCAGCTGCATGCGGGCGGCGTGGTAATACTGTCCTCCGCTCAGCAAAAAAAACATAAGCGCCCCGAGCCCGTACAAATCGGTGCGCTCATCGGTCTGCCTCCCCTCGAACTGCTCGGGGGCCGCGAAGCCGACCGTGCCGATCCGCACCGTATCGGCGGCTTGCCCTGCCTTGTAGCTTCGCGCGATGCCAAAGTCGATAAGCCGAAGCCGCTCCTGCACATCGATCATCAGATTGGATGGCTTCAAGTCGCGATAAATAATCGGCTCCGGCCTGCGGCTGTGCAAATACTGAAACAGATCGCACAGCTGCAGCGAATAATCCATTACCTGATCCAGCCCCAGACGGCGGCCGCTGCGCTCAAAGCGCTGCAGAAGCGTTTCCCCTTCTATATAATCCATCACCAGATAGCTGTACCCGCCCCGTTCGCCGGCATAATAATCAATAATATCCGGCAAGTTCGGATGGTTAAGACGAACCAGCATGTCCGCCTCCGCCAATCCTGCATACGCCTCATCCTCTTCCAGTCTCGCTTCCTTCACTGCTCTGCGCTTGCCCGGCAGCCGCAAATCTTGAGCCAGGTAAACGGTGCTCATTCCTCCCCTGCCGATGACGGATTCAATGCGATAACGCTGTCCGAGCAGATCTCCAATGCCTAGTCCCTGCTGTCCCCTCATCCCAAATTTCACCTCTTGTCCAGATCATGTTCATGCTGAAGCGGAACCCGTATTTCCTGCAACGACAAAAAAACCGCCCCTTTCCCGGCGCGTCAGCGCAGGATAGAGGCGGTTCTTCCGCTCATAATATCCAATGTTGTCTATAAATTACCACAAATTTCTTGATTATGCAACAGTTTTCGATCCTTGCTAATAATAGCATGAACACCAAATCAGTCCTTGTAATTGGAAGGAAGCGGATGTCTAAATTTACTCGCTGGGGGAAAACTATGGTACACTCTCATATTTAGGATGCAATAGGAGGCCTCAATGACATGCGTAGTCGCAACTTTAAAGTATTGGCGCTTTCAGGCTGCATACTGCTGCTTGGATTCAGTACAACCATAACGGCCGCCCCCAGCAAGGGACGACCGTATTTTGAAAAACGGGGTGAGGTAGTCTGGGAAGTCCCGACCGAGGAACAGGTCATAGCGCTCAGCTTCGATGACGGTCCTGACCCCGAGGATACGCCTATAATCTTGGACTTACTGAAAGAGTACGGGGTCAAGGCAACCTTTTTTATCATCGGAAACAAAGCCGAGCTGTACCCTGATCTTGTCAAACGGGAAGCGGACGAAGGTCATGAGCTTGCCAATCACACCTATAGACATTTATATTTCAATAAAAGGGTATCCGAGAATCGGTTGCAGGATGAGCTTCGAAAAACGCAGGACGCTATCTTTAAGGCAAGCGGACAAAGGCCCCACCTGTTCCGGCCCCCGGGCGGCTACTACAATGAGACTCTCGTACGCATCGCCAGAAAGGAAGGCTTTACCATAGTCATGTGGTCATGGCATCAGAACACTATGGACTGGAATACGCCAGGGGTTTCCAAAATCACCTCCACCGTGCTGAATAATGCCCGCAACGGTGATATCGTCCTGTTCCATGATTATGTAGAAGGACAGACACAGACTATCGCTGCCTTGAAAACCATACTGCCTGAGCTGAAAAAAAGAGGCTACCGGTTTGTTACGATTTCCGAGCTGCTGTCCTACAGCAAGCTGAGTCCCGTAAAACAGGGTGATACGATACAGTAACCCACGCCAAGCCGCTAGGTAAGGATGAGCGTATAAGCGCAGCTTCAGATACAAGGAGGGTTCCTTCTTTATTAATCAGCAGGAACATCCGACAGACCAAGGAGCCGCTTTCCCCACGAAAACGGCTCCCTGCTCTGCATCGTTTATTTTGTTTTCAAATCCTCGATAGAATCAATATTCATGTAGGACGGAACGACAAGTCCGATTTTGGTCCCGTTCAAGTTAACGCCCAAGTCTTCAAACTTCCCTTTATACTTCTCATAATAATCCTTATGCGTTGTCGGCAGCCACGCGGCTACGATTGCATCCGCATCCCCGTTAGAGATACCGGCCCACATCGGTCCCGCTTCAACTTGAAGCAGCTCGACTTTATACCCCAGCCTTGTCTCCAGCACGTTCTTCACAACGTTGGTGCTGGCAATTTCCGAATCCCAGGCAACATAGGCAAGCTTCAGCTTTTTCCCTTCCGCTTTAGGAATATCCTTGCTCCATTCGTCCACCTTGGCTGCATTATCCTTTACCCATGCGGCGGCAGCTTCCTCCGGCTTTTTGCCGTTTTGTATATCTACCATGACCTTGGCCATGTCTTCAGGTGTCCATTCGAACTTATCCAGCAGTCTGTAAGCCGATGGCTCATCGTTCTTTAGCCCTGTACGGGCAATCGTATGAATCTGTTCGTCCCCGCCATACACATTTTTGGGATCCTTCAAATATTTCAAATCATATTTCCCGAACATCCAGTGCGGGGTCCAGCCGGTAATGATAATCGGCTTCTTATCCTTGTAGGCTTTATCCAAAGCCGCGGTCATGGCTGCTCCCGAGCCTTCGACCAGCTTCCAATCCGTAAGCTCATAATCCTTGAGCGCCTGCGCCGTCGATTGCATAATCCCGGCCCCGGGATCGATCCCGATAATCTCATGCTTGACCTGGGCGCCTATCGTTTGGGTTTGCGCCGATTCCTTTTCCTTGGCACAACCGGTCAAAATAACAAGGGCGGAGAGCCCCGCGAACATAAATGCTTTCATCGTTTTTTTCATTTCATTACCCTCTCTTTGTTCTTTTTCGCTTCACGAGATGCTGTGTCATTCGATCCAGAAAAATAGCAAGAATAACGATTGCTAAGCCGGCTTCGAAACCTTGGCCGGTCTTAATCTGCGTGACCGCCCGATACACATCGGCCCCAATGCCTTGGGCTCCGATCATGGACGAAATGACAACCATGGACAAAGCCAGCATCAGCGTCTGGTTCACGCCTGCCATGATGGAAGGCACCGCTAAAGGCAGCTGGACCTTGAACAGCATCTGCCCCGACGTAGAGCCGAATGCATGGGATGCTTCGATCAGATCGGCCGGAACTTGGCGTATGCCCAAATTCGTCAGGCGAATCGTTGGCGGCACCGCGAAGATCACGGAGGCGATAACTCCGGGCACGACTCCCAGACCGAAAAAGGTAACGGCCGGAATCAAGTAGACGAAGGCAGGCATCGTCTGCATGAAATCAAGAGCCGGCGTGAGCACATTTTGCACGCGCTGGTCCTTCGCACACCATATGCCGAGCGGGATTCCGAGCACGATAGAAATGATAGCCGATGTCAGCACCAGGGCCAACGTGTCCATCGTATGATCCCAATATCCCAAATTATCGATAAGGTATAATCCGATGATCGTGAATAAGGCCATAGGCCAGCGGGCGAACCAGTACGCAACCGCGCCCAGCAATACGATAAATAATAAGGACGGTACCAGATGGAGTACGGCAGAGATGCCGTTTACGATCCCTTCAATGATGGCCGCGACCGCATCGAAGAACAGTGACAGATGTGTCCCAAGCGCATCAACCCCGTTCTCCACCCACTCGTCAAGAGGCAGTTTCGGAATCATTCGCCGTCACCTCCTTTACCATATGCTGTCCAGCCAAAGCTCCCAGAACGGCACCGCGGACAATCACGCCTACGATGCGGCCGTTCTCATTGACAACGGCAACGGGATATTTGGATGAGCCGCATATTTCGAATAATTCGTGAAGCAGCACTTCTGGGGCTACGGTAGGCACATCGGCTATGACGATATCCTCTAACGACTGACCTTCCATAGCCGCTCTGGAGGCATCGTCCGCAGTGATAACCCCAATCAGCCTCTTGGATCTATCGACCACGAACAAATTGGAGATGCCGCTATCCCGCATCAGCTGCAGGGCTACCCGCGGACCTCTGTCGAGTCCCACGGTCTCCGGCCTGCGCATGACATGAGCGGCAGTCAGAACCTTGGATAGATCGACATCCTCCACGAACCGCTCCACATATTCGTTAGCCGGATTCATTAATATTTCTTCCGGTGTGCCTATCTGGACAACCGCCCCGTCCTTCATCAGGGCGATCCGGTCGCCGATCCGCAGCGCTTCATCCAGATCGTGGGTAATGAAGACGATCGTTTTCTTCATCTTCTCCTGAAGCTCCAGCAGCTCATCCTGCATATCCTTGCGAATAAGCGGATCCAAGGCGCTAAACGCTTCATCCATCAATAAAATATCCGGGTCATTGGCTAAAGCTCTTGCAAGCCCTACCCTCTGCTGCATCCCGCCGCTCAGCTGATCGGGATAACTGGTATCCCATCCCTTCAGACCGACCAGCTCCAGTGCGGCTTCCGCCTTGCTCCGTCTGGATGCTTTCTCTATCCCTTGCACTTCCAGACCGTATTCCACGTTCTCCAGCACCGTTCGATGGGGGAACAATGCGAATTTTTGAAATACCATGCTGATCTGCTTCCGTCTAACCTGCCTCAGCTGCTCTTGACTCATCCGCACGATATCTTGACCGTGGACTGCAATCGTTCCGAGCGTCGGCTCTATCAGACGATTCAGGAGCCGGACCAGCGTGGACTTGCCGCTTCCCGACAATCCCATAATGACGAATATTTCCCCCGGTTCAATTGAGAAACTAACTTTATTAACCCCGACGGTATGCTTTGTCTCCTTGTAAATACGGTCCTTGGACCAGCCTTTATCGAGAAGACCGAGCACGTTTTCGGGATTTGGGCCAAATACTTTCGAAAGCTCTTTTACTTCGATAATGGCCATGGGCTCACCTCGTTCCATTCCATTTCGTTTCCAGTTCTCTCGTAACTAAGTGTAAAGAAAGCTTTATACAGAGTCAACACTTTTTTTCGTTTGTATTGTACGTACAGAAAAAACTTTACAAACTTTACACGTTAAATCCTCCCGATTCCTTTCTTATCGTCCGTTATCCAAAGCTTTACAATCTGCCTTTAGTTTCTTACAATAATCCTGAGTTCTGATAATGATGATTGCCATCTAAGTCTAGGACATCGACAGAGGAGTGGGTGCAAGAATGAACGGGTTAGAAGGGATCGCGCCCGAGCAGGAAGAACTGATTCAAAAAGCGCGGAAGCGCGTCATCGAATCTATCGGCAAAAATATGGACTTGTATGGAATCACGCTATCTCATGGTCTGTTATACGGATTAATGTTTTTTCAAAACAAACCGATGACGCTTGACGAAATGGGCGAAGCCATGGAGATGAGCAAGACAAGCATGAGCACGGGGATTCGTTCGCTGCTGGATCTAAAGATGGTGAATCAAGTATGGGAAAAAGGATCGCGGAAGGATCTTTATGAGGTAGAATCGGACTGGTACCAGACGTTTGCCGATTATTTCGGCATCAAATGGCGTAAGGCGCTGGAAATCAATTTGCAATCCATGCGTAAATCGTTAGCGGAGCTGCAGGATTTATCCAATCGCTTCCCCGATGACGAGCTCCTTCAGACCTGCTTGAGCAGGGATATAGATAAAATCAAGCATGCTATCGCTTACTATAAGTGGCTGGATAAGCTGATCGACTCGTTTGAAACGGGCGATATTTATCAGTTTATCCCTAAAGAGACCCCTGATAAATAAACGTTACTTCAATCTCAACGTCAACGACAAAAGGCCGAGCGATCGTAAGGATCGCCGGCCTATTTCCTTTTGTTTTTAACCTGCTCGGCTGCAGCCCTATTGCTCATCAAATCCTGCCGCTCCGAGTGCCCGAAGCACGAACAGGCTGGCATGCTCCGCCGTTGCTCCCACACTGGCCTCCTGCTCAGTAAACAGAGGCCTCAGGGTGACCAATTTTTTGAAGGAGAGCGCCGTACTGACGACAAAAAGCAGCGTATGATCCAGCGATTCAAAATGAAATACTCCCTCCTGTTTCCCTCTGGCAAGCAGCTCTTTTATCTTGATCCAAATCGGAAAGGTACGCTCGGTAATATGGGACAACCTCTGGGAATTGGCTGCGAATTCCTGCTGAATAATCGAGGCAAGCTCCGGCTCGTTCATGCAGAACCATACGACTTCCTTCACCAGAAGCTTGAGTCCCGACACCGGCTCCTTCAGCTGCTGTTCCAGCTCCTCCAGCCGATGGCCGACGAAGAAATAGTCGATGACCGCATGAAATACTTTTTCTTTTCCCCCGAAATAATACGAAATCAGCGCTACATTAGCGCCCGCTTCTTCGCAAATTTGGCGTACGGTCGTTCCGTCAAAGCCTTGTTTGGCAAACAGCTTTTTGGCTGCAAGCAAAATCCGTATTTTCATATCCGATTCGGTTTGTGTCATAATATCTCCTCAGCTTTAAAAGCAATAATAAGTAAGCAATGCCGGATCTTTCTTCGTGAATTATTCTTATTATGGAGCTTTCAAGTCAGAATCGCAAGCGGTTACAATTTGCGCGTATTACAATCCGCCGAAGGAAGCATCGACGGATTCATACTATCTTTTGCAACTTAAGCCCGAGTAAGACCTGCTTCCGCTCGGGAAGGCACCGGGACGGCCTGTCTTCGGATTCCTGTCACAGCAGCGCCTATCAGCCCGCATACCAGCATAATCATTACCAGATTCCATGCCTCGGCCGAAGCTCCGGAGCCATCGTACACAATGTTCATGATGCCCCTGACCGCATAGGTGGCCGGAAGATACTCGCTCAGCTTCAAATAAAAATCGGACAATAACTCCCGCGGCACCATGGCGCCGGACGATACGAGCTGCACCGACAGCATAGTAATATTGAACAGCATACCGGCCATGCCGAACAGAATAAGAAACATCTGGGAGAATATCATGAAAGTAAGCAGGAACAAGGTCTGGAACAGCCACATGGACAGGAAGCCCCCTGCCGAAGTGCCGCCCAGGGACAGCACCAGCGAAGTGCCTACCAAAGCAATGAACACAGCCGAGATCACATTAATGGTCATCCTAGCGGCAAATTTGCTCCACTTGCCGATGCTGTGCCCCAGCATCCCGGTGGCCTGCTGGATGTTCATACCCATAATCATTGCGCCCACGAAGGAAGCCAACACAAGCATCATAGGGATCATCTGGTTCGCCATTCCGTTGACCGGATGGATGTACTCCAGTTGTCCCGTAACCTTCTCCGCAAGTCCTTGAGCCATTCCCTGAGCCTGCTGTGCAGGAATATTCGCTTGTGTCAGAACCGCTTGTGCCCCCGCGGCAACAGCCTCTTTATTTACGGTCGCGGTGACTCCATTCGCAACACCTTGCATCATGGTTTTGATTAAGGCCGGATTCGATTCATTAATCGTGTATTCGATCTGCGCCTTCTGTCCCGGGGTTTGCAGCTGCTTGGTAAAGTCACCCGGAATGTGCAGCACCATCTGCACCTCCCGCCGCTCCAACCGCTGTCGGGCTGAATCATAAGCGTTTTCGGTCAAAAGCTGAAAAGGCAAATTCTCCTTTAGCTGATCAATGACCTTCGCTCCCGTCCCGTTGTCTTCGTTCACAATCGCAATCTTAAGATGCTTCGTGTTATCCGTAACTCCAGCATACCCCGTCATCCAAATGATACTGAAGATGACCTGAAACATCATGGCCGTCACGATACCGATGATGGTAGCCGGTTTCTTCAAATAAGCTTGCAAAGCGTTAAGCATAGCAACTCTCCCTTTGTATTAAATATCCGCTTTAATTAAACGTTTGTTTAATACAATAATGGAGGATAGCTTCTTCTGTCAACCCTTTACGCCAAAAAATCCCGATTCGAGCCCTACTTAATTAAATAAGCCGGGCCTGCCAACAGGAACTCCTGACATACGAAGAGTAAAACTCCGTTTTCCCTGCACTCCACGTTCTTGCCCTCGCAAACCGTCCGGCGCACTATCAAGGAAATGACCAATGCGCATGCTCCGATAGGTACACCTGCTTAACTATGTATCCCTAGATGGTTCTCAAATACCCGAGTTATTTATCACTCCCATCATCCCGCGTTTTGCATCCCGGGATCCTCGAAATTTCGCTCGACATTCCCAACTGGAAATTTCGCTCAATCATCGGAAAGCCACCCGCGAGAGGCTCCTTACCCAACCCGTAAAAAGTAAGGAGCCTTCCCATCATGGCAGTGGGCATGGCCTATGATTCACCTCGCCTCTACTGTGTCATCTGACGACGCCGCGCAGGATGATAACAAGCAGAATGTACAATACAAGAATTGTACCAACTGATGTCCATCCACACCCTTTATGGCAATGACCATGATGGTGATGATGTTTCTTCGGTTCGATGATGTTGATTATTTCGTTGCTGGCATGAACATTGATTGGGGCAGCGTAGCTTGGTGCCGCGAAGCTGGGCGAGACGTAATTTGGTGAAGGGAAAGGCATAGGTGCATTCATCATTGGCATAGGTCCTGGCATTTCAGCTGGTGATACCATTGGCATTGGCATTGGTTTAAATTTATCCATTTAGGAACACCTCCATGAATTTTAAGGGCGTGTTACTATCGAACACACCAACAGTCTATGGAGAATCACCTAGCCGGAGCACGGTATTCACCTATATATATAAAATTAGACAGGTGCCTGTATGACAACCCGTACAAATGCTGTTTCGAACAAGCAACTTTTGGGAATTTCATGCGTCAAAATATATATCAATATTTCCCACTCCTGGGAGCTTCCATCGCCTTACCTGATCTTTCCTTCGGAAAGGAGAAGCTTTATGACTAAGCCTCTTCACGAAACCCAGCCGGACTCGGCCAGGGTAGAGAAAGCCGATTATATAAACCCGCTGCAGGATGCCCAGCCTATACAGAACGGAGGTTCATCCAAAAAAGCGGACATAGGCTCCATGCCCTCGCCGATCCGGTACTTCGGTTATTTCTTTTTCACCTCTGCCGCCGTCGTGCTTCTTGTCGGTTTGTTGATTCAGTTTTTGAAATAGCTCTTCGCCAGGATCATCCCCTGCGGCAAAAAAACATCAGCCTTATTAGCCCGAATGTTCGGACCAAGGCTGATGCTTTTATCTTTTACAGGAAAGTTATTATCCTTTTACAGAACCGACCAGGGCGCCTTTTGCAAAATATTTTTGCAGGAACGGATATACGAGCAGGATCGGGATGGTGGACACCATGATCACGGCCATTTTGATCGTTTGCTCCGGCGGCTTGACGAAATCGTCGCCAAAGCCGGACGTATCGGCGCTGAAGGCACTGGCCACAATAACAATTTGACGCAGCAGCACCTGGATCGGCCATTTGGAGGCATCGTTCAAGTACAGGATGGCATTAAAATAAGTGTTCCAGTAATTGACCGCATAAAACAAGGAAATCGTTGCGATAGCCGGCATGGACAATGGAATGACGATTTTGAACAATATGCCGAAATCGTTGCAGCCGTCAATTTTGGCCGACTCTTCTATTCCTTCAGGAAGATTCATAAAGAAGCTTCGCATGATGATCAGGTTAAACGCATTGACCGCGCTCGGCAGGATAAGGGACCAGTAAGAATCGACCAAGCCCAGCTCCTTAACGACCAGGAATGTAGGAATGAGCCCGCCGTTGAACAACAGGGTGAATACGACCAGAAACATCAGCACTCTGCGCCCGTCCAGGTCTCTGCGTGTCAAGCCATAGGCCATCAGGCAGGTAAGCACCATACTGACCAGCGTACCGACTACCGTAACTCCGATGGAAACTCCCAGAGCTTTATAGATAGCATTCGTGGATAAAATGTATTGATAGGCTTTGATCGTAAATTCCGTTGGAATCAGTACGAACGGCTTTCTGGCCATCTCCTCTTCCGTTGTGAAGGACGCCATGACCACATGCAAAAACGGGAGGAAGGTAATTAGCGCAATGATGGACAGCAGGATGATGTTGCCGATATCAAACATTCTGCCGCCAAACGTTTTATCTTGAACCATGAAGATGCCCTCTCTTTCTCCGGGATTAAATTAATAAATGCCTTCCTCGCCGATTTTTTTAGCCAATTTATTCGATAGAACCACCAGGAACAAGCCTACAAAGGACTTGAAGAAGCCTACTGCCGTACTGAAGCTGAATTGTCCCTGCTTCAAGCCTACGGTATACACGTAAGTATCCAAAATTTCCGCTACGGGACGGTTCATGGAGTTAAGCAGCAAATATACGTGTTCGAAGCTGAGATCGAGAACGTTGCCTATTCTAAGAATGAGCAGGACGATGATGACACTCCGGATCGATGGAAGCGTAATATGCCATATTTGCTTGAATCGGCCGGCTCCGTCCATTCTTGCCGCCTCATACAGCTGCGGATCAATGGAAGCAATGGCAGCCAGATAGACAATCGTTCCCCAGCCCGCTTCTCTCCAAATAACCTGGGCAATGTACATCGGGTGGAACCATACGGCATCTAACAAAAAGTTGACCTTGGCGAAGCCGAAGAAAACGAGCAATTCATTAATAATTCCGCCATCCATCGTTAACATGACGTACGTAATGGATACGATAATAACCCAGGACAAAAAGTGGGGAATGTATACGATCGTTTGAACAATCCGTTTGAAAAACTGACCGGCTACCTCATTCAACATAATCGCCAAAATGATAGGTACGGGAAAATAAAAGAGAATGTTGTACAGGAACAGCACCAGCGTGTTTTTGAAAATAGTCCAAAACTCACTATCGGTAAACAGCTTTTCGAAATGCTTCAGCCCTACCCACTCGCTCCCCAGAATCCCTTTGTATGGCATGTAATCCTGGAAAGAAATAATTAAGCCGTACATGGGCAAATATTTAAAGATAATGAAATAGATCAGGCCGGGAATGATCATGAAATACATGTACCGGTTCCGGACAAGCCTTTTCATTATATCGCTATTGGTTTTGGGAGCCTCCATCACTTTAGGCTCAGCGACAGTATTGCTCATAGTGATTAACTTCCTTTCCTTCCATAAGATCATCAAGATCAGCGGATTCCGGGGTAACGTAATGGCGGAGAGAGGCTCCTGACATGATCAGGAGGCCCTCCCCTGGTAGCACTTATTTATTTACCGCCGCTCGCTTTATAGGATGCGTTATATTCTTCCATGATTTTGGCTCCGCCGTCATCCTGCCATTTTTTGACGGCTGCCTGGAAGCCGGCTTCGTCAATGTTGCCAAGCATAAATTTGTACGTAGCGTCCTTGATGATGTCTTGCAGTCTCGCGCCTTTTTCGTTGTACGTTTTGGAATCCAGAGGTGTCGTCGGATCCTGGATAGCGAATTTCACCGCTTCATTGGACAGATTGACGGCTTTCTCTTGTGCCTTCAGCGTGTACAGTGATGGAAGGATATTGGTGGTGTCCGCCAAAGCTACCGTCAGGTAAGGCTTTTGCTCTTTTTCCTTCAGCTTCTCATCCTCGCCTGGCTGTACCTTACCGTCTTTCAGCGTGTAGTGGGTGCCCTCTACGCCGTATTTCAACAGGTTAGCGATTTCCGGATTGAAGAATTTGTCGTAGAACGCCAGGATTTGCTTCAGTTCCTTCTCTGTTTTTACAGCGGATTTAGGGAACACAACCAAAGTTCCGTAGCCTGGAATCCCCCAAGTGGTCGGTTTGCTGTTGCTTGGGCTTGTAAATTGGTTCAATACATCATATTGAGCTTCTTTTATGTTTTTGGACGTTTTATCCTGAATCGTCAGCACGTCCTGCATGGAACCGATGTACATACCCGCTTTACCGGTATACATCATGTTTTGCTGGTCGGTTTTACTCGTTACCGGGAAGTCCTGGTTGATCAGGCCTTCATCGCGAAGCTTCTTAATGAACTTCATCGTATCCATGTAGCCTTTGGTCATGAAATCAGGAACCAGCTTGCCGTCTTGAACGCCCCAACCGTTCGGAGTTCCGAAGTAAGAAGCTAATGTTTTGAACGAGCCGTAAACCAGATCGTTACGGTCTGCAAGGCCTAACGTTTTACCGCCGCCCGCAAAGTCAGCTTCCTTGAATTTTTTCAGCATATTGTAAATGTCGTCGGTTGTTTTCGGCTCAGGCAAACCAAGCTTGTCGGCCCAGTCTTTACGGTAGATAACCCCTTGACGCGCGATCGGTCTTTCTTGATACAAGGAGTAGATTTTACCTTCAACCGCCGTATTTTTAAGAACGTCCGGATTCAACTTGCTTAAGTTAGGATAGTCCTTCAGATACGGCCCGATTTCCCAGAACTGTCCGTTCTTGATCGCATCGCGGAGCAGCACGAAGGAGGACTGGTTTTTCAGGTAGGCTGCCTGAGGCAAGGAACCGGTTGCAAAAGCGGCTTGGAATTTCTCGTCATAGGACCCGTCCGGAACCCATTGGAATTCGATTTGGCTGTTCGTCTTCTCCTCCAATATTTTCTTTATTTTATCGGAAGGGACTTCAGGTGTAGACAAGTTGGCCATGATCGTAATCTTAAGCGGTCCTTCATTTTGAGCAGCTCCTGAATCTGCCGCCTGTTTGTTGTCCGTTTTGGCACCGCCGCAGCCTGCCAGGATAGTAGAAAGGGCTAGTACCGTGGCGCAGGCCATACTGGTTCTTTTCACATACTTCGGATTCATCTTCAAATGCTTCGACCTCCGTTTGTTTTTCGTTTGTTTTTTTGTATGTTTTCGTTGCTGGAGCTATCATATAACGGGAACCGTCATTACAACTACAATCATTGACTCACACCCGCATGAAATCCTTGTTCTATCAAGGTTTCTGGGCATCTCGGGCGAGGCAGGTTAAATTCTGCACATCCCCTAATATGGCTGTAATTCGGGCATATCGAATGGAATTCATCCTTGCCTAGCGCAAAAAAGACCGTCATCACAGATGACAGCCAAAAATACTAGGGATTATGTTTTTTCCGGTACGCTTCGTTAAATTCCTTAATGATATCCCCCCCGCCGCGGCTCTCCCATGTCTGAAGCTCATTTTGAAAAGCCGTCAGGTCGATCTTGCCAAGGATATAATTCAGTGTGGCATCGGTGATGATGTCCGATAAATTGGCTCCCATAAGATCATACGTCTCCGAGGACAACCCTTCCGCAGCATCACGAATCAGCATTTGTTCATTATCCTTAATCAACCGGTTCGCTTTGAGCACCAAAGGATCCTCCTCATCCTTCACCTTCATCAAATTCGGGTTATGCATCCCCCCGATGACAAGAGAAGTTAAAGGCAGCACCTCCGTGTCATGAAGCTGATTCATGGCTGCCGTTACCGTGATTTGCCCCTGAACGAGCTCATAATGCCTTCCTTCGACTCCATATTGAAGCAGGCTGCTGATCTCCGCTCCCATGCTGCGATCAAAAAAAGCAAGAATATGCCGCAGCTCCTCCTCGTTCTTGATGGCTTTCTTCGAGAACAGGAACAGCCCGCTGTAGCCCGGATTGGACCATACTCCTTCGCCCTTCGGACCGCGAATCCGGTTGATCAGGGTCAGCTCGGCGTTCGGATCAAACTTCCTCAGCTCATTTTGCAGACGAGGTGCGTCCGCCATGCTGCCGATATAGCCTCCCGCCTTCCCGTTGATCAGCATATATCGCTGAATTTGCTTGCTGGTTACGGCAAAATCCTTATTGATCATATTTTCGCTGACAAGCCTTTTCATGAAATTCATCGTATCGAGGTATTCCTTCGTTTGAAAATCCGGAACCAGGGTCCCGTCCTGCAGTCCCCAATTATTCGGAGTTCCAAAATAGGAGCTTAAGGTTTTGAATGCTCCGTAAGTAAGATCTCCACGATCTGCAATGCCTATCGTATCATGAAGCCCGTTCCCGTCCGGGTCCCGATCAGTGAACTGCTTCAGCACCTGGTACAGCTCCTCGATAGTCGCCGGCTCCTTCAGATGCAGCCGCTCAAGCCAATCCTTCCGCAAAATAACCCCCTGCCGCGAAGCAGGCCTTTCCGTATACAAAGCATAGATTTTACCTTGAACACTTGACTCGTTAAGGATACTCTTGCTCAACGTTTTTAAATTCGGATAAAACTCCAGGTAAGGGCCGATTTCCCAGAACATGCCGGAACGGATCGCATTTTTGACGTACATATAGTCCGATTGATTCACATAAGTCACTTGCTTTAAGGAGTTCGTTTGCAGTGCGTTTATCATTTTTTCCTTATAATTGTCATTAGGAATCCAGTCCAATTCGAGCTTCGCCTGGGCGGCCTGCTCTATCGCCCGAAGCATCTCCTGCGGGGGAGCCTGATTCTGATGCAAGGGCACCATGATGCCTATAGGCTTAGTGCTAATGTCTTGGGTGCCTGGCTGCTGTTCCTGCGGCATGCAACCGTTCCATAGGAAAGCCATTAATGCGAAAGCGATTACAACTAAAATCGACTTTGTTCTGCTTTTTATACGCATAACCATGCTATCCTCCCCGCGTTACTCCTGATTTCATTATACACGATTGCCGATTTGTATGAAATCATTGCTCCATTGGAGTTCCATTGGTAAGATAGAATCGTCATCCCATGTCGAAAGGAGGAGGATGCAGGATGCATAGATTCAGCTATTTAACCAGACTCATTTTATTCGGATGCATCTTGTGCACCGTTCCCGTCATCTTTATTGGCATCGTTTCCAATCTGCAATCCTCCAACGAAATTCAAAAGCAGGTCAACCGCGGGCAAATTCAGCTGCTGACCCAAATGAATTCCAATGTCGAGCAGGTACTAAGAACTATTAACCACGCCTTCGATCAGCTGGTGAACTCCCCCGTCATGGCCAAAGTATTAAATGAGCCTTTTACGACGGACGATTTCATGCTGTACAAGGATCTGCGCAAGGAAATCAGCAACACCCAGTCGTTCTATACGAAGGTCGAGGATGTCGTCATCATCAATATCAAGCAAAACTGGATGATTAAAAACTCCGGCTTCTATACGTTCAGCAATTATTTGCATCATTTTCAGCTCCTCAATCAGATGCTGCTTCCCAATTCCTTCTCGTGGGTGTTAAACCCGAGCATCTGGTTTTACAGTGAGGAAAAAGCAAACGCTGCCACTTGCCCTTATACAATCAGTCTTGTCAAAAAGCTTCCGGACCAAAGCTCGGATAAATTCGGCCTGGCCTTTACGAACCTAACCACCTGCAGCTTGGCGGAGATGTTAAATTATGTTCCAAGGGAATCGGAAACCGTTATCATTCTGGATGATCAGGAGCGCATTCTGTATCACTCCGATCCTTCTATGATAGGCAAGTACGCCATTAATACGGAGTTCATCAAGGATCCTTCCATATTCTCACAGCCTTCGGGACAATTCCAAACGGAAGTGAACCACAAAAAATATACGGCCACGTATCTGCGCTCGAGCTATAATAACTGGATTTATTTATCCATTATCTCCATCGACAGCCTGACGCGGGATTCCAAGCAGATCGGCCGTTACACGCTCGCAGTTTGTCTTATCATCGTTGCCGTGTTTCTTATCATCGCATGGCTTCTGTCGAGACAGATGTATAACCCTATCGAACGGCTCATGAGAGAGGTTGGAGGCAAGCTTCCGAACGGCGGCAGGCTCCGCAATAATGAGTTCGATATTATCAGCCACCAGGTCCAGGATTTGTTCCGCTCCAAAACACAGCTTGAAAAAGAAGCGCAGCAGCATCTCCAGCAGGCTCTCGCTTATTTTCTGATCAAAATGTTCCAGGGGAAAGTGCGCCGGGCGGAGCTTATGGAAAAAATGGAGCTGTTCGGGCTCAGCGAAAAGCTTAATGAATGGCAGGCATTCGCGGTCATCACGCTGCAGATCGATACGCTGGAGCATACGCGCTACGGTAAAGAGGACCTGGAGCTGCTCTTGTTCGCCATCAACAACATTATTGAGGAAATCATTCCCTCCGATGTCCGCTTTCCGCCGGTATTCATCGAACAGACCCAGGTGACGATGATCGGAAGCAAAAACCAGTCGCTGGAGGAGTTCAACAGCTTCATGTACTCCTTGACCGAATCGATTCAGCAGACGGTTCAGCACGTTCTCGGCTTGCAAATCAGCATCGGCATCAGCCTGCCGTTCGATGATCCGAAAAAGGCGTCCGTCGCTTATCGTGAAGGCTTGGAAGCATTGAAGCAGCGCATCCACTTGGGCGGCCAGGTCATTATTTCTTATGCCAACATCAACGAAGGCAAGCATCAGCTGCATCTGGACTATCCATTTTTAACCGAAAGCGATCTTCTTGACGCCATCCTGCTGGCCGATGAGGAGAATGCCAAGCATCACCTGTCCCAGTTCATGAGAACCATCTTCAAGCATGAAATGACACCGCAGGAGTATCAAATATCCATGGTCCGCCTGTTCACCAGCCTGATCGTCGCGATGCAGGAATCCGGCGTAACCTTGAATCAGCTGAAGCAAGGAGACGGGGACGTCTCCCTCTACGAGGAGTTAAACCGGCTGCAAATGACGACCGAAATCCAGGACTGGTTCTGGACCCGCATCATTTCACCGCTGATTTCGATATACCGCGACCGCCAAAATTCGCAATACCACAGCATTTCGGAAAAAATTATTGATATGATTCACAAGCATTACGATACCGATCTGACGATTGAGGAATGCGCATCGCAGCTGCACTATAACGCCAACTATTTGAGCGGGATTTTCCGCAAGGAGACCAACACGACCTTCAGCGACTATTTATCCGCTTACCGGTTTACCATTGCGAAGAGATGGCTGACGGAGACGGATATGACCATCAAGGAAATATCGGAAAAGCTGCGCTACATGAATTCGCAAAATTTTATCCGGTCCTTCCGAAAGGTCGAAGGCATGACGCCGGGGCAATACCGCGAATCCTTCCGCAAAAGGGGACACTAAGCTAGTCCGGGCCAAATCCCGGACTTTGCTGTTTCAGCCTGAGGGTATACTCGGAATCGTTCCCAGACAGCACTTCATAATAGTTGCGGATCGTGTGATTGCTCATAATCGTGGAACGGTTGAACCGGATTCGATACAGCCCTTTGACATGGCTGTATTCCGCTCCCTTCAACGAAGGGGGCAGCACCGGTACGAGATCGGAGCTGTTCACGATTCGGACGGAGCGGCGAATGTGGCGGGAGAATGCGGCAGCGAAGGCAGCGTTCCCGACCTTAGGCGAACCGAAGGTAAGGAGCAGCGGATCGTTGAACCTGGTATTCACCGCGACATCCAAGGCACACAGCGTGGCAATGGCCCCGCCCAGGCTATGGCCAGCGATCCATATTTCTTTGCCCGGCGATACGCCGCGAAGATGAGCCAGCACCTGTGCTCTTATGGACCGGCCATACGTTCGTGCAAATCCCCGGTGGACCCGTCCGCCCGAAGACATGTAGGGGAATGCGACTTGAGCCGTGTCCGTATCGGCCAACAGCTCGGAGATCGTCTCCGTCCCACGGAATACTAGGATCACCGTGCTCTTCGATTGAAGAATCATCCCTGCGTACGGATTTTGCCGGCTTCCTAACACCTTTGCCAAACGAAACCCTCTTGGCGTTACGCAGCGTCCGTTATTTTTGTACTGCTCTACCGCTTGATACACGGCGGCAGCCAGGAAAATCGCCTTGTCCGTCATCCGTTTACCGCCCATACCTATCCCTCCCTTGAGTAAGACTGCTTGTATAGCATTTTATTCAAGGACAAGAAAAAGCTCCTCGGCTACCGCCGCGAACGGCGTAACCGGGGAGCTTGTATGTATGGCGTATCGTTTGTTTATACGTACGGATTGTTTTCCTTCTCATAGCCGATCGTCGTCTTGACGTCATGGCCCGGGTAGACGATGGTATCGTCCGGCAGCTCGAACAGCTTCAGATGGATGGAATCCATCAGCTCCTCCGTTCGCCCGCCCGGCAGATCGGTACGGCCTACGGACAGCCTGAACAGCACGTCGCCGCCAAACAAGTGCGGTCCGATAAGGAAGCTTACACTGCCCGGTGAGTGGCCAGGGGTATGCATAACCTTGATTTCGAGCCCGAGCAGCTTCAATACCTGCCCTTCATCCAGCGCATACTCGGCAGGCTCCGTTACAATCGGGCCGCCAAGCTCCGGCCATCTGGAGGAGCCGTTGTTCTTCGGATTGGTCAGCCAATCCGCCTCGGCATCGTGCAAATAAACCGGACATCCCTTCAGCTTCCGAATCTCATCCACGCCGCCGATATGGTCAAAATGAGCATGTGTCAGCAGAATAGCCTCGATCTGCAAGCCTTCAATCCGCTTGATCAGGGGCTTGGGATTCATCCCGGGATCAATAATGATGCCTTTGCCCTCCTCCGGCCTCGACAGCAAGTATGCGTTGGTGCCAAGGGGTCCCAAGGAGAACGCTTCGATCTTCAATCCTTCTAAGCTCATCCGTCACTCCACCTTAAAATGTTGAAAGAAGGTCGCGCAATTCCTTGACGATAACGGCATGATAGCCTGTGCCTTCCCCATATTCACGTGCCATTTCCTGGCGCACCATTTTAATTTTCTCATCATAATCCGGCGCGTTGCGATCCGGGTTCTCTTGCTTGAACTTCGTCATGACCGCTTGAACTTTGCTAGGACGAGGTCCCCAATGTCCGAGCACATGACCGCTGAAATCGGTGAAAATAACAATCGGAATCGCTTCGCCGCCGCCGGTCAAAAACTGGGCCATGACATCCGGATGCTCTTCCTTAATAAGTACTTCTACCGGAATACCCGAATTTTCTAGCGCGCGGAATACTACGGGTACGTTACGCACCACATCGCCGCACCAGTCGGCCATGAGGATCAGACAGCGAAGGTCGTCGCGGTTATTCAGCGAGTCGAAGAACTCCTTGTCGTCCTCGTTTTGCCAAGCAAAGCTGTCATACCATTCCATAAATTTCTCCTGGTTCTTCGTCATCCCGTCGATGAACTGCTGCGGCGTCAAGCCGGTACGGAGCTTATGGGACAAATTTTTACTCATAGCATAAAGCCCTCCTTATGGGTTGGTATACTTTTCATTTTATATAAAAAAGAGAGGCTAGGCAATAAAGCCCCGCTTTGAATGGAAGCGGGGCTGCATCTATTTGCTGCTGTGGCTGTTTTCTTTAATAAGCTGCTCGATCCTTGTCACTTCCGAGGCTGTAAGCAGCGGCTTCTTGGATTTATGTGTTTTGATCAGGTGCGCCAGTCTATCCAGCTTCACTGTTGCGAAGGCCGGGCTTTTGCCGACAATATGAGAGTTCGGATGCGTAAAGCAAAGCACACCGACCAGCTCCGGATTCAGCTTCGCCGAGCGGAACAGCTCCTTGAGTATATGCTCATGACGGTACAGCTGCGCAGTCGGGTCGGCCGAATGCCCTTCCTTGCTGCGCTCTACGCCCTGCGAGGTAAATACAATCTCGCCTGACCAATGCTTGGAGTCAATATGGAAGACTCCGTTCGGGCCGATCACGATGTGATCGAACTCCTGGGAGCTCCCGCCTGCCCGCACATGCCGACTGTTCAGCACACGGTACTCGCTGCCGATATATTTAAGCTGATGAGCCGTGCTCTTCTCCCCTTCGTCGCCGTACTTGGGCTCGCTTTTTTTGCGCCGCAGCAGCTTGAACAGCACATAAAGTACCGTCAATGCGACCGAACCGATAATAAGAGGCGTCGTATATTTAGAAGCGTACTCATCGATATGCTCCCAATTCGAGCCGAGGGTGTTGCCCAAATAGACGAACAGGACCGCCCACGGTATCGTACCCAGCAAGGTATAAAACAGGAATTTCATCATAGGCATGCGAGCCATCCCCGCAGGAATGGAGATCGCCTGTCTTACGACAGGAATGAACCGGGCCGTGAACACCATTCCCGCACCGTATCTATTAAACCAGTCTTCTGCAATATTAATATAGCGCATTTTCAGATGAATATATTTGCCGTATTTCTCTATAAACGGTCTTCCGCCGTATCGGCCGATCCAATACAAGAACACTTGCTGAATAAGACAGCCCAGCGTACCAAAAATGATGGCACCCAGAAAAGAAACGCTTCCCTGTGATACGAGATACCCCCCGTAAGAGAGCACAATTTCACTAGGGATGACTTCAAGCATCAATCCAATCAGTATTCCCCATACGCCCAAATCCTGAATAAACATTAACGCACTGTGAATCAGATCCTTTAACATTCTTCTCCAGCCTCTTCCTCTCATTTTCGGGCAAGCCCGACTTGTCTCCAATCTATCCTATTCTATCACAAAGCTGTTCATTCATTCCAACCAACTGGCCGGCATGAAGAGACAAGCCGAAGCATACATTTAGTACAAACTAGGGAAGGCGCGAAAGCGGAGTAAGGCACTGGGCTTACTGAGGCGCCGCAAGAAGGCAGGGATGATCATGTCCAAAATAGTCGTAGTCAGTAAAAAGCAGCTCCGGCATTGGGCTCTTATAGGCTTGCTTGCGCTGGGCACGTTAGGTGCGGCGTGGTATTGGGGCTACAGCGAGGCGAAGACGACCGGCGGCTCTATCGCACCTCAGGGGGAAACGCGGACGATCCACCTCGTCACAGGGGAGTTCAAATCGACCGACGCGAACGGCAAGACCATTGAGGCCTACCGCTGGGACCCCGGCACCATTCATGTCAGACAGGGCGAGAACATCAATCTGAGTATTTTTGGCGTCAACGGGGCGAGTCACCCGTTTATCATTGACGGCCTTAATGTAAAAGGCGAGGTCAAGAAAGGCAAGGAAACCGTCGTCTCCTTCCATGCCGATAAGCCCGGCACGTACCGCATCGTTTGTCTGTCCCACCCGGATATTGCGCATAACGGCCCTATGGTCGGATATATCATTGTGGACGCCTGAGATGCCAGACTAAAGCCCTGAAGCACGCGCATGCTTCAGGGCTTTTTCACGCCATGCGTTGCCGCCCGGCAGGGGCACATGCACCTTCTTCCGCATACGATACGGTAGGAAGGAGAGAATGAATGCCCATGAATCCTGCAAACAAAGTTAGACATGACCAGTCATATCCTACCGCGCGCAAAATCCGCCGTGCCTGCTCCCGGGAATTATACCGTGCCCGCAAAAAAATCAACAAATGGATCGCACCCGATTTGGTGGAGAAAGCCGATGAGCTCTATTACAAAAAGGTGCTCATGAATCTAACCTGGATAACAGAAAACAGCAGCAACCGGAAGCTGTTATCCGATTGGTGGGATGAAAACGTATGCCCCGAGATCGCCGAGCTGTGGGAAGTAGAGCCCGCTGTGCTGGGCAAAGCGTTCAGGGAAGCATTCGGCGGCTGACTCTTGCCGATCCATACGGAGATCAGCGACCGGCCAGGTCGGCAATAGCATCCGACTCGTACACCGTAACGCCGGGACGGTTCAAGCGGGCCGCCCGGAGCATGGCCTCCGCTACGATAGATCCGGCAATGGGCTTGTATTTGCGCATCGGCCCTTTAAAAAGGAAAGGCAGCAGGCTTGCGGCGGCCTCCCCCATCCGTTCTACGCGCCGCACCTCTTCCCTCTCGCCTGTGAGCAAGGACGGCCGAAAGACGGATAGCCCGGGAAGCGGCAGCTGACGGAGCCGTGCCTCGGCGTCTCCCTTGACCCGGCTGTAGAAAAACAGGGAGGACGGATCGGAGCCCATCGCCGTCACGATCAGGAAGTGGCGAGCGCGGTTCGCCGCCGCCAGCTCGCCCAGCTTCACCGGGTACTCGCAGTCCACCTTGCGGAACTGCTCCTGGCTCCCCGCCTTCTTGATCGTCGTTCCCAAGGTGCAAAAGACGTCCGCCCCTTCCCACAGGGATGAGGCGATATCCAATCTATCATAATCGACGACAAGCTCCGTCAGCTTCTCATGCCGTAGTCCGGTCGTTCTCCTGACAATTGTGTACACTTCCTGGCAGCCGGAATCGGAGAGGAGCCGATCCACCAGCGCCTTCCCAACCATCCCCGTGGCCCCGGCGACTATTGCCTTCTTGGTCATAAGCCGATCCCCTTTCCCTCGTCAATCAGATTAAAAAAGCTGCCGGGTGAGCGTCCCGACAGCCTTCTCTAATGCCTACAATTACTTGGCAGCAGGCTGGAAAAATTCCAGACGTTCTCCGTCCGGTCCGAAAAAGAAAGCAATCAAATCCCCATCAAGAATTCTGCGCGGGGTTTCATCCATCAGCTTGACCCCCAACGACTTCAGCCGGTCGATCTCCGATTGAATATCGCTGACGGTAAAAGCAATATGGTGCACAACGCCGTTATCCGGAAGCCCCTCGCGGCCGCGGCCGACCAGCTCGATCTCGATTTGCTCAGAACCCGGGAAGGACAGGAAGCCGAGCTCAGCGCCGTCTGCCAGCGCTACCCTCTTTACCAATCTCATTCCTAATACTTCCGTGTAAAAACGGATAGAAGCGTCCATATCCTTTACCATGACTCCAATATGCTCCAGCTTATGAATCATTCTGAACACACCTCTCTCAATGTGGAAATCTCCGTCAATCATTACTTGTTCTCGATTGAAGAATATCATGGACAAGCCCTAAGCGCAATCTATTCCGTTCCTAATGAAAGCGTGTTTTTCAGCGGCCATTCTAGCGGATCGGTACACGATTCTATCCAACCATCTCTCCTAATTTTTGGTATAAAAAAAGTGTTGTAGATTCGTGTCGATTTATATATACTTAGCCTATTCTTTCGAGGTTTATCGGAACAAAGGAGACATTTCACCATGGATCTGCCATCAATGGATATGCTGTTGTTTTTAATCGCGGTCGGCTTCATAGCAGCCTTTGTCGATTCCGTTGTCGGAGGCGGCGGGCTTATTTCTGTGCCCGCATTGCTGCTTACAGGACTTCCTCCCAGCATGGTGCTCGGTACCAACAAGCTCGGCGGGACCTTGTCCTCGGTTACGAGCACGATCTCGTTTTTGTTCTCGGGCAAAATTAACGGCAAGCTGGTGCTCGCCTTATTTCCGCTGTCGTTTATAGGTTCGGTGCTCGGCACCTATGCGGTTCATTTGCTGCCCTCCGCTTTTCTCAAGCCGCTAGTCATCATCCTGCTTGTCGTTGTACTTATTTATACGTTGTTCAAAAAAAATTGGGGGGCCAACGCCACTCCGCGCCCGTTAACCTCTGCGGCCAAATGGGTCTGCGCCTTGTGCGCCTTCGTTCTTGGATTTTACGACGGGTTCTTCGGTCCCGGCACAGGCTCCTTCTTGTTATTTTTGTTTCTGCTGCTCGGCTTCGATTTTGTCGGCGCCTCGGCCAATGCCAAGGTGCTGAATATGGCCAGCAACATTGCGAGCCTGGCCTGCTTCTTCCTGCTCGGCTCGGTCCATCTCGGGTACGGGGTACCTATGGGACTCGCTATGATTGTAGGGGCCATTGTTGGCTCGAGGCTGGCCATCCGGCACGGCTCCCGTTATGTAAAGCCTTTGTTCATCGGCGTAACCGTCTTGCTGATCGGCAAGCAAATTTGGGATTTACTGCAGTAGAATAACGCTCTTCCTGCAACAAACAAAAAAACGGCTCCCGGTTCTCCTTTTCTACTTAAAGGACCGGCGGGCCGTTCTTGGTTTATATGACGAAATACCGTCCGATTTCATGGTTAGCTGCAGAAAACGGAGATAGTATTCAAATAATTCATCCTGACATGACGGACCTGGTTGCGGAAAAATTCCTGCAGCGGATCGGTAACAATATAAGGATCATCGACATTGCGCATGTCAGCCCACATGCACTCCACGCCTTTACCTCCCGCGTTTCCCGCAAACATGCTGCAGCCTTGGCAAAACGATTGGCGCTGGTCCTCATTGAGCTTGACGACCTTGTTGCGAAGACAGCAATAAATATTTCCATCCTGATCCTTATAGTTAACATGGTTAATGGTTTTCATAAATTCCACCCCTTCGAGACTGAAGTCTGAATGTAATATTTATTATATAAACCGATTGTTAATTGTATGAACCCATTTTATTAAGCTTTTCTAAAATTGCTTTCCATAATCCAGATAAATGGCCAGAGCCGGCAGGCTTTCAAAAAAAGCTTGAAATTGTCGAAAAAAGGAAGTAGAATGGGATTTACCTAATTAACGTTAGTTAGGTTACCGACAAAATCAAGGAGAGTGCTTCCATGACTATGATGAAGATCAAAGAGGCGGCGCTGCGCCTATTCGCCCAAAAAGGATACGAGGCTGCCCCTTTATCCGAAATTGCTAAAGAAGTGGGAATCAAGACTCCTTCTCTATATGCGCATTTCAGAAGCAAGGAGGATCTGTTCCTTGCCGTCTTCGAGGATGTCCTTCAAGAGCATCTGGGGCGAGTCGCCGCATTGGAACAACTCATTAACGGGATGGATGTTCACGAAAAGCTGTATACTATCCTCAAGGATTCGTGCCAGACCTACTTGCTAAGCGAGGACAGCGTAACCTTCCTGAAGCGCGCGATGCTGTTTCCTCCCGAGCCGCTTCAGCGGGAGCTGCAAGGACGGTTCCCTGTGTCGGAGACTGCGCTGTCTGCAGTTCTTAGAACCATCTTCGAGGAAGGCATGCAGCAGGGCGTCATCCGGAGGGTAAATACGGACGAGCTTATGGCATCTTACTATTGCTTGCTGGACGGTACCTTCATTCAGAAGCATTACTATAACCACAACGATTTTGAGCGCCGAATCCAAAGCATTTGGCGATTATATTGGCAGGGCATCATAGTCCAACATCACGAGTAAGGGAAGATTGTTCATGGCATGGGTGTATTTGATCATTGCCGGTTTATTTGAGGTCGTATGGGCCGTAAGTATTAAATATACGAACGGATTTACCAAGCTGGTGCCTTCCGCGGTAACCGTCGCCGGCATGGTGGTCAGCTTCTACTTCCTGTCCCAAGCTTTAAAGTCGCTTCCGATGGGTACCGCCTATGCAATCTGGACGGGAATCGGCGCGCTGGGTACGGTCATCATCGGAATGTTCTTCCTCGGTGAACCGAGAGATGCGATCCGCATTCTGTTCCTGCTGCTGATCATCGGCGGCATTGTCGGCTTGAAGGTCACTGCGTGATCCCTTATAGACGAAGAAGACCGGAAGTGGCTCCGGTCTTCTTCATTTACTCATAAGCCTTGGCAAATTGCGTATGATACAGCCGCGCATACAATCCGTCGAGAGCTAGCAGCTCCTCGTGGCGGCCGTTCTCAACCACCTGTCCCGCATCCATAACCACAATGCGGTCGGCCGACAAGATCGTGGACAGACGATGGGCAATGACGAGCGTCGTCCGCCCTCTCATCAGTTCATCCAGCGCAGACTGCACGTAGGCCTCCGACTCGGAGTCCAGATGCGAGGTGGCTTCGTCCAGCACCAGAATGCGCGGGTCCTTCAGAATGGCACGGGCTATCGCCAGCCGCTGCCTTTCGCCGCCCGAGAGCCGATGCCCCCGCTCCCCGACCATGGTATCATAGCCTTCCGGCAGAGACAGGATCATCTCGTGAATGTAAGCCTGCTTGCAGGCAGACTCGATCTCCTCCTGAGCGGCATCCCGCTTGGCGAACTGCAGATTATCGCGGATCGAGGCGTGGAACAGGAACGATTCCTGCGTAACAAAAGCGACCTGGCTGCGGAGCGAATGCAGCGTGACCTCCTTGATATCGAAGCCGTCAATCTCCACCGTTCCGGTGGTAGGGTCATACAGCCTGCCCAGCATACCGATCAGAGTAGATTTACCTGCCCCGCTAGGACCCACGATAGCAACGACTTCCCCCGGCAGCGCCTCGAAGGATACATCGTTCAGTGCGTACTTGCCAGGCTGATACGCGTAAGAAACGTGCCGGTACTCCACTTTCCCTTGAACGGCGGGAAGCTCGCGGGCCGTCAGCGAATCGGTCACTTCCGGTTCCATATCCTCATATTCGAAGATCCGCTGGAACACGCCCAGCGCCGTAGCTACCTCAACATGAAGGTTGAGCAGCGTGGAGACCGGACCGTACAAACGCCCCAAGTATTGGGTAAACGCCACGATACTCCCGATCGTCATTGCTCCCGTCACTACGTTCCAGCCTCCGTACATATAAATGAGAGCCGTCCCGATCGGTCCCAGTATACCGAGCATCATCCCGTACCAGCGTCCGACCAGATTCAGGCGCAGCTCCAGATCCATGACCTTCTGGTTCAGCTCGCCGAACTGCTTTTCCTGCTGCTGCTCCTGTTGAAAAATCCGGGTTAACAGGGCCCCCGATACGCCGAAAATTTCTCCAAGCTGCGACGACATTTCTCCTCTTACCCGCTGAGTCTCTCCGCGTAAGCGCTTACGAACCTCAGAAACCTTCCGAACCGGAAGAATAAATAACGGAAGAATAACTAGCGCCAGCAGAGCGAGCCGCCAATCCAATGCAAACAATATCACCACGGTCGTAACCACGATAACCGATTGCGTAACGGCGGATACGACGACCGTCGTTACCACATTCTGTACGGCGAGCACATCGCCCGTCAGACGCTGAATAATCTCCCCCGCTTTGGCATCCGTGAAGAAGCCCATGGACTGGCGCTGCAGGTTCGCGAATAAGGAACGGCGCAAATCGCGCATAACCCCTTGGCCTACCTTGGTATTCTCATGGTTTTGCCATACGCCGAGCAAGCCGCCAAGGAGCGGAAGCAGCACCATAAGTCCCACCATTTCCAGCAGCAGCATTTTGTTGCCTTGGGGAATTGCCGTATCGATAATTTCCTTCATGATGAGCGGCGGAAGCAAACCGATCATGGAGGAAACGAGAGCCAGCAGCAGAATTGCCGCCAGCTGCCAGCGATACCCCCGAAACAAGCTATAAATGCGTTTGACCGATACCTCCTTGAAGGAAGCCTTGCCCCGGCTTTGCAATAGTTGACGGTTGCCCGCTTCCCAGCGTGCCCCTTCTCCTCTCATCTCTCGCCCTCCTGACATGTCTTTATCGACACCGAATCAACAGGAAACGCCACCCGGATTGCGGCCACAATCTCCTTGGCCATAACCATGACCCGGTGAAGTGAAGTGCTTTGCAGAGTCGAATATTTTTGTCCGCCGTCTACATTAACAATGCCTGCTATAGAATAATCTCCTACGGCCGGAAGCTGCTTGCCTAGCGATTTCCCGGGCTCCATCGGTTGATTGGACACTTGGTACGACGCTACGGAGGCATGCTGGCCCAAGCAAGCGTCAATGGCGACCACCTTGCATCCCGGAGGAATATCGGCCAATCGTTCGATCATATTGCTGGCGTCTACCGGAGCTTCCAGCGTCCCCATCACATGCGGATACCCCGCTTCCGTGAGCATAGTCCCGACTAGCGGTCCCAGCGCATCTCCGGTAGACCGGTCCGTGCCGATGCATAAAAACAGGACCTCGCCGGCATCCAGCTCCGGCTCACGTATCGAAAGCAGGAATTCAGCCAGCTCCTGACCCTTCACCTTTTTACGCAGGACAGGTATGGCTTCCCCGTTTCCGTTCATGTCCTCCCCCCTCCCGTATATTTCCTAGTCTTTTTTTCATTGTATCACAGCGGAACCAACATTTGTTGTTCTGCCGCAGCCCATGATATAATGCCACCAAACGGTTGTCAAAAGGACGGGGATCTGACTAATGCCCATCATCAAGCTGCTCGCCATTCTGACATTCGCCTATTGGATTTTCATGCTGTGGGATACGCTCCAGGCTCGCAAAAGAATGCTGAGCCTTCCGCATGCGCCGCCGGATGCATACCCTTCTGCTTCCAATAGTCACCAATCGAGGCTGAATCCGGCGTTTAGCCCACAGGATTTTCCGCTGGTATCGGTCGTTATTGCCGCCAAGGAGGAAGAAGCCTCCATCGCGGAAACGGTCCGGCATCTGCTTCATCAAACTTACCCGCGACTCGAAATCATAGCGGTCAATGACCGTTCACAGGACGGGACGGGCCGCAAGCTTGAGGAGCTTCGTAAATGGTCGGAAGGCAAGGAGAGCATCCGCATTCCTCTGCAAATTATTCATGTCACGACGCTTCCCGCAGGATGGCTCGGTAAAAACCATGCCCTGTATCAAGGCTATCTTCAGGCCCGCGGTCAATATGTGCTGTTCACGGACGCAGACGTTCTGTTTCGGCCCGATACGATTGCCGATGCCGTTCATTATATGAAAGCCAACGATGTCGACCATCTGACACTGGCTCCGGACATGATCGTAAAAGGCTTCTGGCTGAAGGCATTTGTACGTTACTTCTTTTTTACGTTAAGCTTGTATATTCGCCCATGGCGCTCCAATATCGACAGCCAGCACAAGCATGGCATGGGCATCGGCGCTTTCAACCTGCTGACCCGCCAAGCCTATGAAGCGATCGGCACTCACCGCGCTTTCGCGCTCCGGCCCGACGACGATCTGGTCCTCGGCAAGCGGGTTAAACAGGCACGGCTGAGGCAGCGGCTCGCTTCCGGCCGGGAGCATATTGCCGTCGAATGGTACAAGAGTCTGGGGGAAGCGATCCGGGGACTGGAGAAAAACTTGTTTTCAGGCTTTCATTATAAGCTCGGATTAGCGTTCCTGGGGGTCGTTGGCCAGCTGGCGCTGTTCCTGTTCCCCTTTCTTGCCCTGTTCCTTGCCGGCGGATGGGCTTCGTGGCTATTCGGCGCTTCGATTCTTGTGATGCTGTTCGTTTACTTCCGGCTCGTTCATTCGTTGACGGGGACTGTCGGGAGCGAAATGCTGGTATTCCCGCTAACGGTCGGACTGCTAAGCTACATAGTAATCCGATCGGTCTGGCTCACTCTTCGCCAGGATGGAATTCATTGGAGAGGCACCTACTACTCGCTGGACGAGCTAAAAAAAATGCGCCGCTAAGTACGGTCATTTTAACAATATTTTTACACCGGACATCGTTATGATATTATAAAATAAAGAAAAGAGCGCGGGCTCCGGTTCTGCGCCGTCAATAAGGGAGAGCTGACCATGACTCATTTATCCAACAAGCAATTGATTTATGTTACGGGCGTCATGCTGCTGACTTTTGTTCTGATTGTCGCTTATCAGCACATCCATCCGTAACCATCCATCGGTCCTTATAGATTGATCACATAGCAGAAAGCCGCTTGCGTCCGTAACGCAGCGGCTTTTGCCTTTCTATCGGCGCTATAGCCCCAGCCTATCCGCCATATGCTGTACCAAGGACCGCAAAGGATCGCCTACACGGATGCCGCAGGCCCGTTCCGTATGCTCTGCTGCCTGGACCATAGATAGCTGGGCGGCCCATACTTGTCTATCGGGGTTGTCTTCCGCGAACCTTTGCAGCCCAGATGCAACCAGCTCCGTATACTTCTCCTTCCTCCCTTGCATCAGCAGCTCAAAGGAAGGCTCAATCGTTTGTGAGTGCAGATCCAGCCGCCTGCCCTGCTGCTGCGCATAGCGAATCAGACGCTCCAGCGTCCCCTGAACGGTCGCAGGATTGGTAAAGACAAGCAGTGACGGACGATCGCTGCGGCAGATCGCGTCGAACAAAGGGTCATCCAGCTTAATCACGGGGATACCGTAATTCAACCCGTCCGGCATATGGGCCGTAAAGAAGGTACAAGTGATGAGGACGGCATCGACATGGGAGGCCGCTATCCAATCCAGCGTCTCCTTGATCTTGTCCTGCGCCTTCTCCAATGTAAAATAAGGATCGGCTTTGCGCCGATCCACCCCCGGATCTACATAATGAACCAGCTCCACGCCGTATGGCGCAAGAGCCTGTTCTATGATATCAATATTCGAATAATGAGCGTGATAACAGCCAATTGTAATGGGCATTTTATCGCTCCTTCCTATTCAAATGGCATAGGATTACCGCCAACGGATGGCGCCGGGTCAGTTTCCTTCTTGGACGCAGGAGCTCCATAGGTTACTCCGCTGACCGTATTCCCTGCTACCGGGTTTCTGCCTGAGCTGCTTCCGCTTCGGATGCTGTTAGAGCTCGAGTAGCTTTTCCCATATGTATTGGTTGAGGTGGAGTCCAAGCTATCCCAAGCACCTGAGCTCGCATGATCCGTATCGTCACCTAGCTGCTGCTTCAAGGCTTCACTCGCCTTTAGCAGCTCTTCTTTCTTAACCACTACATAGGGGCTTTCCCATTCTCCCTCTAAATGAACATAGTTAATATTAGAAGGGTTCATATTAAAGTATGTACGGATCATATCACGAATTTGCGATGAAGGCACGTCCGTGTTCATGTGGTTGCCCACCGTCTCTATCATTTGCGACAGCTTCGTGATGCCTCCCGCCGACTTTACGCTTTTCAGCATTTCATTCAATACCTGCTGCTGCCTCGCATTCCGCTCGAAGTCGCTCGATTCCTGCGTATTCATATTCGACTTGCGGTACCTGACGAAATCCAGCGTCTGCTTGCCGTTCAGCTTGGAGATGCCTTTTTTCAAGTTAATATTCGTACCGTCCTCGTCGTCTACATAGCGCATATCCATGTCTACGTTGATCGTAAGTCCTCCCAGCACATCGACCGCCTGCCGAAAGCCTTCAAAATCAATGGTGATCGCATAATCGATCGGGACCCCCAGCACCTCGGAAAATACGCTTTTCGTCTTCGCAAAGGCTTCCTCTTTATTCATATTATAAAAGTAGGGATAGTAATAATTCGCTTTTCTCTCCGGAAGCCCCTTCGGGGACAGCTGCGTATCCCGCGGAATCGAAACCAACGTCGCCGACTGCGTATTCGGATTCACGCTGACCACCATGATCACATCCGAATTCAAGCTGCCTGTATCTACACGATGGTCAATTCCCATCAGCAGTAATGTAAGCGGTTTTACTTTGGCCGACTCTGCCTCGGCAACAAGCTCCGGCGTTCCTATTTTCTCAATGACTTCACTGGCGTCCTTATATAATACGGTGGCATAGATGCCAACGCTCACCACGCCTATCAATACGCAGGAGAGCGCAATCTTGACGATCCTTCTCAACATATCATCGTCCCTCATTTCCCAGAAAACCAATGCCTAAAATTATATAAGAAAAACCTTAAAATAAGCTGACAAAAAGCTTAAAATTTCGTTATTTCCCCATAAAAAGGGCTAAAGCCTGTCTTATTCCAGCCACGGATTTCATAATTTCGTCATAATTCCAGTGTATTCTGTAAAGAACTGTGTGTTTCTGTAATTTCTTATTACGACAAAAAAACAGACCAATCGCCTAAGGTAATTAGACGTGTTGGACTGTTTATTCCCATCATAGCTATGGTTCTAGAAAGGTCAGCGGACTTGCTTGGGCTGCTCCGTATTCGCGCTTACCGCTTCAATGCTTTGCATCGATTGGGTAAGCTGCTCCTGGACTTGCTTCAGCTCCTGCTCATGCTGGTGGTGATGCAGGGAAATTTGCGCGTCCAGCTGGCTTTGGGCTTGCTGTACGGCCCGCTGCGCCGTCTCCAGCTGCTGAATGGAGCTGGCCAGCTTTTGCGGATTGGATTCAAGCTGTGCATGCCGGACGGCCATTTCCGCGTCCTTTGCCACTTGAATGGCTTTTTCGGCATTATCGACGACATGGCGGAGCGGCATTTGGTGTTGGTTAACCTCTGTCAGAAGGACCACATCCTTTCGGTTCATTCTCAAACCTTAAGATGCACCGAATCCGCCTAAATCATTCCGGACTCAAGCCCGCTTCCGCTCATAAATGACAAACTCGTAATCGTACGGATTTTTTTCGTCACGAGGCCCCTTTTCTCTGGAGACGATAGTCCAGCCGGAAAGATCAAGCTCGTCCAAAAACGTATCGGCCTCAAACCGATGCGCAATTTCCGTTATATACATTTTGTCTGCATAGGGCATGAACAACCGGAACACTTCCGCTCCGCCGATCACGAATAGCTCGCCGCTCTCCGAAGCAGCTCCGTAACGTTCCAGCGCCTCCTCGACGGAATGTACGACTTCACAGCCTTCTGCTGTAAACGCACGGTCACGCGTCAAAATAACATTGCGCCGTTTCGGAAGCGGCCGCCCGATGGATTCGAACGTTTTGCGTCCCATCAGGATGGTATGGCCGCTGGTGACTCTTTTGAAGAAAGCAAGATCTGCAGGCAAATGCCATGGCAGCCTATTATCTACTCCTATACCGCGCTGCTCATCCATGGCAACAATAAACGAAATGATCATATTTCAAGCCTCGATTCCATATTGAATGGCCTTGACCGAAGGAAAGAACGCTTTCAACTATCAAGGCGTAGGACATTATCCGTATGATATCACGGGCTCCGATCTACTTTCAATTCAACCACAACCGCATCATGGTCTGCTTTCGTTGATGTTTTATAAATATAGTAATGCTTGGAGCAGTAGCCCTTGGATACGGCATTTCGGCAGCAATTCACCCATTTGCATTGTTTGGGCTCTTTCTTTGATTTTTTTCTCACCATATGCGGACTACCGGTTCTTAGCAGCCTTTGATGATGCATGGAGCATAGATTTCTCGCCTTAACCAGGCGCTGGCATCCTTCCACTATACATACCTTCATCATTATCGCGATCCCTCTTCATTGTGTGTTAGTGGCCATGATGTCCATGGAACCTGTTATTAAGCATATAGTCTTCATTATTATACGGTTTCCGGTTCATTCCTAAAAATCCGGTGAACCTTGAAGAACGAAGCGTAAAGCGATCCCTGGGCCCCGTTATCAGCCCTAGCTATCGATTTTTTCAAATGAGGTTAACTAATTAAATCACTATTCGAAAAAGCTCAGCGAATTAAGGGAATACATAGGTCTTCCAAATTTCGGAGGTTGTTTAAGCACATCTATCATTTATATACTTAACTGGTTGGACAGGGGGAAAAATCGTTTGTTAACCGTAGATAGGTTAGTTCGAATATTAAAAAAACCGATGGGAATCCTTAAAAAAGAGGGAGAGAGGCTCAGCTTTACGGAGGTTAACGAGCCCTTTTGCGCCTTATCCGGGTATACGCGAGAGGACCTTGCCAACGTGAATCCTTCGCTTTTGCTGGCTAGTGAACAATCTCACTCCGCTTTATCCCAGTTTGATACGGAAGATTTTTTGAAAACGGAGATCACCGTTTTTTCCAAGGATCGCACCAAGGTGTATCTGGAGGTAGAGCTGTACCGGTTGAACGAAGGAAATAGCGAGCTGATCATCGCCTTCGCCGACCATATCAGCAGCAAAAAGTGGATCGATCAGCAGGTAGCCAGCCATCCGATTTTTTGCTCGGGTATAATTAACCCCTCCTATATTTTGACTCGCTGTGATATGTACTATGATCCGATCGTTGAGCCCTTTAGCCGGTATGAATGTCATTCCGTCTTTGAGCTTATCGCTGAAATAGATCATCCGGTAATGAAGCAGGTGCTGGAGGAAACCAGGCAAACGAAGCAAACCAAGGAGGTTATTCTTCGGACAGCCAAAATGGCGGAGGTTGTCGAATGGAAGATGAAGGTCATCGTCCATCCTTTCTTTGACGGCTCCGGCAGCTTTCTGGAGTATGCCTTTGCTATCAGTCAGCTGGATTTGTACGAGGAAAGCAATGACCCTTCCATCCGGTTGAAGGTACTCATGGCCCAACGCAATATTTCGGCCCAATGCTTGTCCAAGGCGACCGGCATTACGATCCAGACCATTTCGAAGCTGAGAAACGGGAAGGTAGCGAAGCCCCAATTGTTAACCGCGCAGCTGATTGCAACGGAGCTCGGCGTCGGCGTATCCGATATTTGGGAGGAGACCCGGCGTTAGCCCCCCAATAAAAAATCGACCTCCGGTCTGAGGTCGATGTGTTGAGAAACCTATCATAGGGAAACATGCAAGGTGGTAGGTGGGGTATCCCCTGTAGGAGCGTTAGCGTTCGCCTTTGTTTTCGGGAAATCCCCTCTACAAAGTAAATATAATCAAAATTTCACGAAAACAACAGCGGCCGGAAGGGGATACCTCACCGGGTGCCCAAGCATATTTTCAATCTCTATAGGTTTCTCAACGGACTCATCGACCTCTAATCCGAGGTCGATTTTTTTATTTTTCCGTTATACAGAAATAGGAGCTTTAATACCGGGGTGGCTTTCGTAGCCTTCTATGACGAAATCCTCGAACTTGTAATCAAACAAGGAATCTGGCTTACGGACAATAACCAGCTTAGGTAGCGGGTAAGGCTCGCGCGACAGCTGCAGCTTCGCCTGCTCCAAATGGTTCAAGTACAAATGAACGTCGCCCCCCGTCCAAACCAGCTCGCCAGGCTCCAAATCACATTGCTGGGCTATCATATGGGTCAGCAGCGCATAGCTTGCCAGATTAAACGGAAGTCCCAAGAACGTATCGACCGATCTCATCTGAAACATGCAGGACAGCTTGCCGTCGGCTACATAAAATTGAAACGCATAATGGCAGGGCGGCAGCGCCATCTTGTCCACTTCCGCCGGATTCCAGGCAACGACCAGATGACGGCGCGAATCAGGATTGCGTTTGATCTGCTCGACCACTTGGCTGATCTGATCGATATGCCGTCCGTCCGGGGCCGGCCAGCTCCGCCATTGGGAGCCGTAGACCGGACCCAGATCCCCGTTCTCATCCGCCCACTCGTCCCATATCGTCACTTTGTTTTCTCTTAAATAACCGATGTTGGTATTTCCGCTGAGAAACCAGAGCAGCTCATGGAAAATGGAGCGAATATGCAGCTTCTTCGTGGTCAGCAGAGGAAATCCCTGCGACAAATCACAGCGCATCTGCCTGCCGAATACCGAGAGGGTGCCTGTTCCCGTCCGGTCGGTCTTTTCCACGCCATTCTCCAATATATCCTTAAGCAAGTCCAAATAGGCCTTCATATCATGTACCACCTTTTTTCCGCTTGATTCACTTTTTCAGTCTTGAATCATTATATCGGACACGGCGAAGCGTGTCTATTGCGGATGAATGCCATTGAACGTATGACGGTCGTACTTGCTCAGAGCCTCAAGGTGACAGCTGCTCAACGATAGTGCCTTGACCGAAGGAGTCTCCTAGCAGCAATCGGATTAGCTGGTCTGCGGTATATTCGGGAGTCGTCAGCATGCCCTTATCCTTTATACCGGCAAATAGATTCGCAGAGGCGAACCGGCCAGGGTCCGTTGTTCTTGCCTCTTCCTGCAAAGAGGTATCTATCATTCCCGGCCATACCGAAACGATTTGCACACCGCCCTCCTTCCCCTTTTGCTCCAGGCCGACCGCTTGCGTGAACGTATCCAGCCCCGCTTTTGCTGTAGAATAACAGCTCATTCCGGGAACCAGATATTTCGACGAGGCAGACGATAGATTCAAAATCCGTTTGTCTACGCCCATCCCGGCGGTCCGTTCTATAAATAGAGAGATCAAAATCATCGGAGCAAGCAGATTTACCTGCATATGATAAGTGATTTCCTGCGCGCTGCACTGTTCGATGGAAGCGAGAGGGCCAACTACGGCGGCATTGTTAATGAGGTACACCGACTCGGCATCGGCAGGATCAATGAATTCGAAAATTTCGTCCATCAATCCATCCAGCTCCCCAGACCTGCTCAGATCAAACGGAAAATAGCGAAGGTTCCCCTGCCTGGAAGCCAGTACTGGATTAACGGATCTGGAAACACATAGAACGCAATGCCCGGGGGCTAGAAGACGACCAGCTAATGCCTCGCCAATTCCTTTCGAGGTGCCGGTAATAATGAAGTATTTCAATTCCACTCCTCCAATTTAGGATAAAGTATTAGTACCAAGTACTAATTTTACCTTATACCTAATGCTGGAAATTGTCAAACGGGCGGATTTTTGCTGCTGTATAGTCCCCTCACGAAATGTAAGGTATAATGAAAGCCGTACACAGAAAGATAACGGGAGTGGATAGACATGTATAAAATGCTGGCGATCGATATCGACGATACGCTCATTAACGATGCAAAGGAAATTACGGAGGGAACCAAGCAAGCTTTGGCCGAAGCGATTGCTCACGGGGTTACGGTTACTTTGGCTACCGGGCGCATGTACGCATCGGCGAAGCAATTGGCAGCCCAATTGGAGCTTAACGTACCCCTCATTACGTATAACGGCTCGCTCGTTAAAAATTCCGGAGACGGCCGGATTTTGTACGAGCAATGCGTGCCTCAGGAAGCAGCATCCGTTATTTTCGATTATTGCAAGCGGAACGGGCTGCATCTGCAAACCTACTATGATGATGTGTTGTACGTAAAGGAAGATAACGATAAAATCAAGGCCTACTCCGAGCTGTCCAAAATCCCGTACACGGTTTATCCCAACTTTGCGGAGCTGGTACACAAGCCCTCATCCAAATTATTGATTATCGACGATCCGGCCAGGCTCGACGAAGTAGCCGCCGAGCTGCGCAGCCTGATTGAAGGCCAGGTTCATATAACGAAATCTAAGCCGCATTTTCTGGAAATCATTCACCATCAAGGTACGAAAGGGGACGCGCTGCGATACTTGGCACAGCAATTCGGCTATGACATGTCGCAAACGATCGCAATCGGTGACGGCTGGAACGATCGGGAAATGCTTGAGGCCGCAGGACTTGGCGTGGCTATGGGCAATGCGGTAGCCGGACTTAAGGAAATCGCCGATTACGTTACGCTCAGCAATAACGAGGACGGCGTGAAGCACGTCGTCGATAAGTTCATCCTTCAGACGGTGTAATGGAAGGGGAAAACGTCCTTAAATCGGACGTGAGTCTGCAGAAAAACAGTAATGCTTGAAACTAATGCCCTTATACTCCGGTGGGATATACCCCTCCAGCCGCTGTTGAAACCCGTGAAAGGGATCAGATTTAGTGGTATTTTCACGGGTTTCAAAGGCGGACGTAAACTCTTCCGAGGAATACCCCACCTCCATATTTAAAGCAAAGTTCTCGCAAAACTAGGTTTCTCGACAGACTCACGTCCGTAAATCGGACGTTTTTTTGTGTAAAGATGGCCGTATCCGCAAGCGATTATGCAAAACGAAGGAGGTAAGCATCGTACTGCTCTTGTGCGTTGGTTACGGACACGTCGCCGCCATGGCAAACGCTGACCAGGCGCGGGTTCAGCTGCTTCACGATGGCCCCGCTTTCCAGAGCCTGCTTCATATCCGACGTAAACATCGGCATAGGCCGGTTCAGCCTGCCCCTCTTGGAAGTAAACAAGTCGCCCGCCAGCAGCACGCCGTCCTGTTCATGAAAAAACACGGTATGCCCCGGAGAATGTCCCGGTGTGTGATGGCCGGATAACCCTGCTGCTTTGAGCACATTCATATCTAATGGCTGTGCAAGCCCCGGCTCCATGAGCTTCTCGGCTTTTTTGCGCCCGGGAAACGGAAGCTTCCCCTCCATATAAGGAATTTCCGAAGCATGAACGTACACCGGTACGCTATAACGTTCACAAATTTTTTTCACTCCGCCAACGTGATCAGAATGACCATGTGTCAGTACAATGCTCTGAAGCGGCAGTCCCAGCGCCTTCATGCACCGCTCCAGGCTTCCTGCCATCCATGGAATCCCTGTGTCTACCAGCGTTAAGCCTTCATCGGACTTTACCACCCATGCGCTGACCGGAAATCCGATCCATATCGTACACTTCCATATATGCTCCGAAATTTGCATCATGCTCATTGCGCATTCCTCCCGTTTTTGTTCTTCCTCTTCTTTGACAGCTTCTCTTCCAGCTTATGCTTCTTCAGCATCCCTAAGATCACCATCTCGACGCCTTCATCCAGAATAGGAACGATCCGTTCCAGCAATTCTTCTATCGGCTCCTCGTTGCTGAGATAGGTATGAACGATGCCGTACAGCATGTAAAACAAAATGCGCGCATCGTTGGTCTTCTGTTCAGTTCCTTCGGCTTCAATGATCCGGTTCAAGGCTTCCGACAAATAGGCAAAGATCTGATTCCTATGCTTATTCACTTCACTCTGCGGATTAACCTCGTCAACCCTCCCCGCCTTCATGTTGAAAATGACCGGCACCATGCTTTTATGGGTCAGGCTAAAGCGAAGAAACTGTCGGCTGAGCTCTTTCAGCGCATCGAGTGCTTCCATTTCATTATGATTGATGATGTTAAGCATCGTCTGCTCCAGCGTCATCAGCGGAGGAATGGCCAGCGTCTCCAGCAAGGCTTCCTTATCCTTGTAATACAAATAGATCGTCGTGTGCGAGCAGCCTGCTTCCTTGGCGATTTCCCTCATCGTAACCGCATCATAACCGCGTGAAGTAAACAGCTTGCCGGCGGCTTCCCGGATGCTGCTCTTCGTCTCCTCCGACCGGATTTCCTGTCTGCTTTTTCTAATCGGCTCTTCCATAATCAGCCCTCCGTACACATTATAACCATTGGTTAGTAACCGTTGGTTATATAATAACCGATGGTTATATTTCCCGTCAAGCCCTTTCAGATGTCACGGCAGCCATTTGATTGAACTGATTTTCTTCTGCAAGGAGCGTCCTCTTCACTCCCGCCGCGCACCAAAGGCAAGCCGATGCATACGGTGTAGTAAGTAAAGCTTGGGCTTTTGCCACGGGAGGCGATTCAGCTTGGAAGTTTCCATCTTATCTTTGCATTGGGTATACTTGCTGTTTATCGTATTGATCATTGGATTCATGGTATTCCGCAGGGATACGACGATCCTTTGTATCACAGGCATCTTTATTCTCGGATTGCTGTCGACGCATTCCTTAAGCCACTCTATCAGCGGCGTGTTCAACAGCTTCATCTATGCTATCAAAGAGCTCATGGGGACGATCTTGATCATCTCCATCATCGTATCCATGAGTAAGGTACTGTCTCAAACCGGCATCAACGAATCCATGATCTCTCCGTTCGCACGGTTCATTCGTACGCCGGCGCTGGCGTTCTGGATCATCGGCGGCTTGATGATGGTGATCTCCTGGTTTTTCTGGCCATCGCCCGCCGTTGCCCTGCTGGGGGCTGTGCTGCTTCCGGTTGCATTGCGCGTCGGCTTGCCCGCTCTTGGCGTAGCTGCCGCGATGAACCTGTTCGGGCACGGGATTGCCTTATCCGGCGACTTTGTCATCCAGGGAGCTCCGAAGCTCACAGCGGATGCCGCCGGCATCCCCGTAGGGGATGTCATTCAGGCCAGCGTGCCCCTCGTTATCGTGATGGGCGCGGTAACGACCATCACCAGCTTCTGGCTGCTTCGCCGCGATATGAGAAGCGGCAAGCTGACCGCGAACACCGGAGTGACAGCCGTACCGACGAAGCCGGCTGCCGAGAGCTCGCGGATCAGCCGCTTGTCCCGCTCCAGCCGGGTCCTGTTCGCTATCTTGATCCCGGTGCTGTTCCTGGCCGACGTGATCGCCATGTTCCTGCTTAAGCTTCAAGGAGGCGACGCGACCGCCCTCGTCGGCGGCACGGCCCTTCTCATCATGCTGTTCATTACCTTAACGGCGCACAGAAGCAAAGGTCTTGAGAAATCCGCCGAATACTTGGTGGAGGGTCTTCAATTCGGTTTTAAAATATTCGGTCCCGTCATTCCAATAGCCGCCTTCTTCTATCTGGGCGACTCCGCCTTCACCGATATTTTCGGTAAGGTGCTGCCTCCCGGCTCCCACGGGCTGGTTAATGATTTAGGTCTTGCCTTGGCCCATACGGTTCCTATCAACGGGGCGGTCGGAGCGGTCACTCTGACGACCGTAGGCGCCATCACCGGTTTGGACGGCTCCGGCTTCTCGGGCATCTCCCTTACCGGCTCGATAGCCAATCTCTTCTCCACCGCCATCGGCTCGGGCATCGCCACGTTGACTGCGCTCGGACAAATCGCCGCCATTTGGGTCGGCGGAGGGACACTGATCCCGTGGGCGCTGATTCCTGCCGCAGCGATTTGCGGTGTCGACCCGTTCGAGCTAGCAAGACGGAACCTCAAGCCGGTCCTTATCGGATTAGCTGTGACCACCGTCGTAGCGATGTTTTTGCTGTAGGCGGCAAGAGGGGCTTGACCGGTCCCTCCATTTCGTGTAAATTAATACCAATTACAATGCTTAGACGGAAAAGCGATGACCAAGGATATAAGGACTGCCGGTTGATTGGCCCAGAGAAGGAGATCCCCGTCTGCGAGTCTCCACAATCACGGAGTATCTTCCCACCTTGAAAGCTGCAGCGGGGAACCGAAGCCAACAAGTATCCGCTGACGGTAGAAGCCGTTATCTTCTTGGAGAGCTGCTGCCTGGCCTTATGACCGCGGCAGTAAAATAAGGGTGGTACCACGACGCAATCGTCCCTGACGATGGCGTCTTTTTTATTTTCGCTAACGGAGTAACCGTCATTGTCCAAGAAAAGATGCAAGCTGCTACAAACAAAAAATCGCGTAAGGAGGAAATGAACATGAGACAGAGCGGCATGCTCATCCCGACCCTAAGGGAGGTGCCTGCGGAGGCCGAAGCCGCAAGCCACAGGCTTTTGTTACGAGGAGGATTTATTCGGCCGCTGGCCGCGGGAATCTATACCTATCTTCCCATGGGCTGGAGGGTTCTCAGGAAGCTGCAGCAATTGATCCGTGAAGAGATGGATCGGACCGGCGCACAGGAGCTTCATATGCCCGCTCTCCAGCCCGCGGAGCTTTGGCAGCAGTCCGAACGCTATAACGTCTACGGGCCCGAGCTGATCCGGCTGCACGATCGGCACTTACGGGAGTTTGCCTTGGGGCCAACCCATGAAGAGGTCGTCACAGCCCTGATACGGGATACCGTCAGCTCCTACAGAAGCTTTCCCATGACCGTGTACCAGCTTCAAACGAAGTTCCGTGATGAGCTTCGTCCCCGCTTCGGGCTGCTTCGCGGCAGGGAGTTTTTGATGAAGGATGCGTACTCCTTCGCTATGGATTGGGATAGTCTGGACTTGAGCTATCGGGCCATGTATGAGGCGTATCAGCGGATTTTCGCCCGCTGTGGGCTGCATTACGCTGCCGTGGAAGCCGATGCCGGCTCTATAGGCGGCGAAGGGGAAACTCATGAATTCATGGCGTTTGCCGAAGTCGGTGAGGATACGATAGCCGTTTGTCCAGGCTGCGGGTATGCCGCCAATCTCGAGAAGGCAGTATCGGTCCGGCCCGATCAGGCTGATGGCTCATCAGGTTCCATCGGCGCCTGTGAAGCATTCGCAACACCAGGCATAAAGACGATCGATCAGCTTGTCCAGACTTTGGAGCTTCCGGCGGATGCCTTTATTAAAACGCTTGTTTACGTTGCCGATGGTCAACCGGTGGCTGTAGCGGTTCGGGGGGATCAGGAGGTGAACGAGCTGAAAGTAAGACACTGGCTTCAAGCCGAATCCTTGGAGCTTGCCGATGACCAGACCATCCGGGAGGCCGCCGGCGGACCGGCAGGCTTCGTAGGTCCTGTCGGGCTTTCTATCAAGCTTCTGGTCGACTATTCGGCCGCCGCCCTAACCTCGGGAATTGCCGGCGCCAACGAAGCGGACCATCATTTGCGCAATGTCATGCCGGGCAGAGACTTTCCTCTCGACCACACCGGAGACTTCCGCAATGTCAAGGAAGGAGATTGCTGCCCGCGCTGCCAGGATAGCCTGAAGTTTGCCCGGGGAATCGAAGTCGGGCACGTCTTCAAGCTCGGCACCAAATACAGCGACAAGCTCAAGGCCGAAATAACCGATGCTTCCGGTCGGCCGACCAAGCTTATTATGGGATGCTATGGCATCGGCATCTCCCGCCTGTTATCCGCCATAGCCGAGAAGCATCACGACGAACACGGTATCCTGTGGCCGGCTTCGGTCGCTCCGTTTCAGGTTCATTTGATTCCGGTCTCCATCCAAGATGAGGCGCAACGTGCTCTGGCTGAAAGTCTCTATGAGCAGCTAGCTAAGCATGGCGTTGAGGTGCTGATAGATGACCGCGAGGAAAGACCCGGAGTCAAATTCAAGGATGCCGACTTGATTGGCATACCTATCCGCGTAGTGATCGGCAAAAAGGCCGCGGACGGCCTGGTCGAATTCAAATTGCGCGGCAGCGGCGAGCAAACGGAAGTTACCGGGAGCGAGGCTTTGGATCGTATTCTCCGGCAAGCATCCGTTGACCTCGGAATCCAATAAACCCTGTTGCAGCTAAATTAGACCCGGATGAGCCCCAAGAAAGGTACATGGATGCATGATGCATGTGCTTTACTTGGGCTCGCACCGGGTCTTTTTTCCGCAGCAGTCTATGGCGACGAGAATTTTCGGGCTCCTGCCCATAACCGAGTAGGCGTTTGCTACATATATTAAATCTTAGATAGGCATTTGTTTAGCCGCTTATGAAAAGGAGATGTTAACCGTGTATCCATATCCACAGCCTCAAAATGCTGGACACGATACAAGAAGCTTTATACCGGGACCAGGACTTGGAGGTCCGGGAGGACCCGGCTTTTTCCCGGGAGCACCTGGGGGTTTCCCAGGAGGACCTGGGGGCTTCCCGCCTTCGGCCCCTCCAGGGGTGGGTGGGCCGGGAGGCGGTGCAGTCGGTGCACCTCAGTCCCCGCCTCCGTCCTTTATACCTCCGGAGCCTTTCGCCGCGCCCTTTGCCGTAGATGCTAGCAGCATTCGCGGCTGCTTATTCCGCTACGTGTACATCTGGCAGGATAACGGGGACCAGTACTGGATGTACTTGACTCATGTAGGCCGCAACTCCATATCCGGCTTCCGCTGGTTTGGTACGGGTCCTATAGGCTTCTGGCTGTTCTTCGGTCTGGATTTACGCAGAATCCGGCAGTTCACCTGCTTCTAAGCCAATCTCTTTTTTACCGTATGAACCATCGAAAGACCCGCTCGCAGGAGCGGGTCTTCCTTCTTGTAAACAGCGAACGTCCCATTAGTTTTCAAGCTGAAGCAGCAGCTGCGCTATCAGCTGGGTATTTTCCAGCTTGTTCTTTAAATAATCGTAATCGACCCTGGATTGATCCACGGCGACCTTGGCCTTGGTCAGCACCCTTCTCAGCTCATGCGTATGCTGCCAAATCTCCGCATCCCTTGCCTGCTCGTTCCGCCCCGTCACCAGACCGAGACTGAACAGCTCGCACTCCTTGGCATGCAGCGCCAGCTTGGCATCCTCCAATCGGCTTAGGCTGTCGTAATAATCGGCCTCCGCCTCCCGCAGCTGCTCCGGTAGCTGCTGCAACAGCAGCAGCACTTCCTCTTTCGTCATGACGTATTCCCCTCCACGCAAACTCGTTTTCCGGTCTCCGTATCAGTCTATGCGCTCCCCACTGCCATTAAGCTTCTTTTAAGGATCCTTTCAGCGCCCTTTCAGTTTAAAGTCATACTTATGACATCTTCATGTGGGAGGATAGAAGCAAAAGCACGAAATTTGAAGCAAATGGAGAGACAGCCCCAATGGAAAAACGCTTTACGATCCCATATATCCAAGCTGCGCGCGGCATTGCCGTTGTTCTGGTCATGCTGTTTCACGCATCGCAAATGGCGAACAAATATTTTCAGATCAATTTTCTCGGGGTTAGCGACATGGGGCGTTCAGGAGGGTATGCCTACTTTTTCGTATTGACCGGTTTTTTAATGTACACGCTGTACCATAATCATTTCGGCCGCTCAGGAATATGGCTTTCGTTCATCGTCAAACGGTTTCTGCGCATTTATCCCCTGTACTGGATCGTTACGTTAGCCGTCATTCCGGTATATTTCCTGGTCCCATCCTTCGGCCTCGGATTTGAAACAAAGCCGTCAGAAATTATCCGCTCCCTGTTTCTGATACCCGGTCCGAATCCGCCCATTCTGGGAGTCGCCTGGTCGCTTATTTATATTGTCTTTTTCTACGCGGCCTTCTCACTGCTTTTTGTTCTCAAGAAACCCGCCACCGCTCTTTTATTCGCGGTATGGGTGGTCATTATTGGCCTGAACAGTCTTGGCTGGATTCATTTGAAGGATCATCTGTGGATACACTTTTTATTTGATGGCCTTCATCTGGAATTTATGTTGGGGGTTGCCATCGCGATCCTGACCCGGCACACCCGGATTCGGAACGGCTTTGGCTGGCTTGCGGCAGGAATAGCCGTGTTCCCTGTTGTGTGGGGACTTCGTCATGCAAATCCTGATTTTTCCTATGTGAACACCCTGTATACTATCGGTTCAGCACTTGTTCTTGTAGGAATAGGGTCCCTCAAGATGAAAGCCCCTGCGTGGCTTAAGCCCTTGCAATTTCTCGGCGATGCTTCCTACTCCATATTGTTGACAAGCCTGATTGGTTTGTCCATTACGATGAAGCTGGCCAAAGCAGCCCATCTAACGAATTGGATCAGCCCTTCTGCAGCCGCTGCGCTCTGCTTTCTTATGACATTAGCGATCTGCTGTACGTTTTATGGTTTGATTGAAAAGCCGCTTGTCCTGCGCTTGAGACAGCTCCTGCTGCCCAAAGTCCAACCGGCGGCCACTCCATCGAAATAGGACCGCTTTAACCTTCATGCTTCCCTGCGATCCGTTATCGTACGCTTCCGTTCGATACTCCGCAGGGTTGCTTCGTTGTTGTTCCATGCCTTTCCATCCTTTCTAGCCCTCACGAAAAAGGACGCTCCTGCTAAGAGCGTCCAGATGGATGAGTAACTACAATCCCTTGAACAATGCGGAAGGTGGGAGGTGGGGTGTCTCCCGGAGGAGCGGAGCGTCCGCCTTTGTTATCAGGAAATCACACCTAATAAAGTCAGATTAAAAATTTCCTGATAACAACAGCGGCCGGAGGGAGATGCCTCACCGGGGAACCGGAGCAGTTGTTCAAATATCGAGGTTTCCCATCCATCCAAAAAACGCTCTCAAGGAGCGTCCTTTTTTCCCCGCCTTAATCCATTTCATAAATCGAGCCGGACTTGCTGGCGAACATTTCGGCATATACTTTTTCCGCGTAGGCATCGGTCATACCCGAGATATAATCGGCAACAAAGCGGGGCCAAGGCCATCTGCTTTTATGCTGCTCGTAGTTCTCCATCCAATCCGGCGGGATGATCAAACGGCCGGTTTCATACTCGATGAAGCTGGTCCATAATCGTTGAATCATAATTTCGCTGCGCTTTTGCAGCCGCTGCACACGGAAATCCTTGATCAGCGTGACCCACGCCAATTTCTTCAGTATTTCCATCGTCCGCAGCAAATGAAGGTCCTCTTGCCCGTCGCGGACAAAGGTAACCCGCTTCCAGCCTTTTTTCGGATCGTCGATAATCCCGACCTGGTGTGCGAAGGCGCTGACCCAGCGGGCCTTGATCTCTCTCCGCGTTCTTGAGGCCTCCTGGCCGCACTCGGCATAGATCGTCTCCCACTGCTCCAGGAACGAGATAAGCACCTGCTTGACCATCACATTCAAATCGACCTGATCCCAGCCCATGTCTCCGTTGCCGTGATCGTCGACGATTTCCTGGATCACATTCTCTACAAGCCGCGGATCCTCGAAAAAGGTCCGGTTCATCTGGATTTTCCCTGCACGAATCCCGTCCTCGATGTCATGGGTGGAGTAGGCAATGTCGTCGCTTAAATCCATCAGCTGCGCCTCGAGCGTAGAGCATCCCTCCGGCATCCCCCACTGGTCCCGAAGCATACCGATTTCCTGCCACTCCATACCATACACGCCCTTCAGACGTCCGGGCTCATCCAGGTTATACGGGTATTTATTTATCGCAAGCAGCACCGCTGCCGTCAAATCCAGTCCGCTGCCGCTGCCTGCGCGCTTTTCAAGAAACATCAGAATGCGAAAATTTTGGGCGTTCCCCTCGTAAGCCATCCCATGGACGACGGCAAGCAGCTGATTCAGCACCTCCTCGCCCTTGTGCCCGAAGGGAGGATGCCCCAAATCATGGGCTAACGCTGCGCACTCCACCACCGCCGGATCCATCATCAGTCCCGGATGCTCCTTGCGTCCGAGGAAGGGGTACAGCTTTCCCATTTTACGCGCGACTTCACGGGCGATTTGGGACACCTCCAAAGAATGGGTCAACCGGGTCCGGTAATAATCCCCCGACCCCGCGCCGAACACCTGCGATTTGCCTTGAAGCCGCCGAAAAGCGGGAGATTGAATCAATCTCGCGTAATCCTTCTCGTATTCGTCCCGTTCTTCGCTGGATTTTGTTGCCGTCGTGTCATTCAATCGCAGTTTTCGCAAATCCATCTATGTTCTCATCTCCAATCACCTGTCCCGGGTCCGTTAACGGGTAGGATATATCGAAAAACGACGTTCCCCCGGAACGCCGCCTTCATATTCTATGTACCATATTATCATTTTCATGGACAAAATAAAATCAACATTTAAATCGCTCAATCTTCGTCTGCAGCTCTTCCGCCATCGAAGACAAGGCTTGCGCAGAAGCGGATATTTCCTGCATGGAGGCCATCTGCTCCTCGGCCGCGGCGGAAATCTGCTCCGTATGCTCAGCAGCCGTCTCGGTAACCTGCTGCACCGTATTCATCGTTTCACTTACCTTATGCGTTCCAAGGGCTGCGTTCCGGGAGGAGGCCGAAGCGATCTGCATCTGGTCAGAGACCTCGGTTATTTTCCCTTTAATCTCTTCGAACAGCTGCCCCATACGATCCACGACCTCCTTGCCTGCGGCCACTTCCCGTGATGCCTCAATCATCGAATGCAGCGCCTGGTTCGACTGCGTCTGGATTTCTCCGGTCAGGTTATTAATCTCGCTCGACGACCGCGCGGTCTGCTCCGCAAGCTTCTTGACTTCGCCGGCAACAACGGCAAAGCCTTTGCCATGCTCTCCTGCCCGGGCCGCTTCAATAGAAGCATTAAGCGACAGCAGGTTGATCTGATTGGCGATCTCGGTAATCTGCAGGATCATCCGGTTAATATCCTCCGAGCGGCTGGCCTGCTCTTTCACAATAGCTTCCAGCTGATCGACATTGGCGCCGATCACATTCATTTGACGGATCACCGTCCCCAATACGACGGCCCCTTCATCCGAATAGCTTCGGGCCTCTTCCGCACGGGCGGACGAATGCTGTACCAGCCCGGTAATATTGGACATGTCCGCTGCCATTTCCCCTGTCACTCTGGAGCTCTCGTTGACCTGTTCCACAAGAAGCTGAGAGCCCTGCGACATGTCCTGGGCCGAGGACGCAATTTGGTCCGTCGCCTTCGTATTCTGCTCTGCGCTTGCGCTCAGCTCCTCAGAAGAGGCAGCCAGCTGCGTCGAGGTTTCTCCGATTTCGACAATCATCGTCTTCAAGGATTGCACCATCTCATTAAAGCTTTGCCCCAGCTTGCCTATCTCATCTTGGGATCGAACCGTAACCGTCCGGCGCAGATCCCCTTGGCTCAAGGAAGCGGCCGTATCCATCAGTTCCCTCAACGGACGGATGATGGAGCGAATGATTCCAGCGATGAGCAGTCCGCCAAGCACTAAAGCTGCTATGACGACACCGGCCGTAACCTGGTAAATAACCGCCGATTTTTCCACCGTTTCCTGTGATTCCATCGCTCCTACCAGCTTCCAGCCCGTTGGCGGATTCGTCACGAACGCAGCCTGCTTCTGCTGGCCGTTCAGCATATAGCTGGTCCTGCCCGAATCCCCCTTGTAGAACTGCGAATAATGCTCCTCCACCGCCTCCGTACCCGGCTTCTGTGAAGGATGAATCAGAAACTTTTTGTTTTTATCCAGTATGTAGACGTATCCCCGCTCCCCAATTTGCGCGTTTTTTACCATGGAAGCCAGCTTGTCGAGACTTAAGTTTACGCTGATAACCCCTTTTTTGTCGGGAAGCGTCATGGCAACCGATACTACCATATTCCCTGTAGTGGCCGACACATAAGGATCGGATATGATAACGGACCCTGCGGATTTCATCGCATCTTTATACCAATCCCGCTCCCGGGGATCGTACTTTTGACTGCCGGGGTCCGGCGATTTCATCCATGCGCCGTTTTCGTTCCCGAGAACCGTGAGCTCTAGCTCCGGATGGTTGGAAGCGAAGGCATCGATGACTTCGCGGGCCCGGGAGCTTTTTTCATCAATCGCACTGCTCGAAAGCTGCTTGGCCAAGCCTTGCACATTGCTCATTTCCATGTGGAGATATTGCTCCACTGACTGATTCATCAGTTCGACCGTATCTTCTGCCGCTCCCATGAGTTCGCCTTGCATGCTGCTTTTAGCAGTTTGATAAGCGATAATCCCAATCAACAAACAGGGAATGATAAGCACAATGGCAAACGCAGCAATCAGCTTGTGCTTTAAACTCACATTATTCAATCCAAGCATGGGCTTGTCTTCCTTCCATCTTTAAAGGGTATGTAAAGCATCATCCCAAATGTCTGATTCTTCTACTCCCAAAGCGCGGGCAACCAGGCTTTTGGTATAGGCATGGGGCTTGTTGATTTTACCGTTGCGAAGCTTGGAGAGCGTCGTTTTGGAAATTCCGGTCATGCGGGACAGCTCCAAGAGAGACATCTGCCGATCGATCATAAGCATTTGCAGCTTTAGAGCGGGAGGAACCGTAGGCGCGGCTTCATCACGAACTTCAAGCAGCACGAAAGCAAAATGCCGGAACTGCCCGTCCGCCCTGTAGAAAGGGCAAATGATCGCTTTGCGGCGCCGCCTTACATTTTTGACCAGCGTAGAAAAAATAAATTCCGTGACGTTCCCTTCCTTCGCACATTCCCGCAGCTTTTTACGAATTCTCATAATGTCTTCCGAAGCGGTAAAATGAACCAGAGAGCGTTCCTCAAAATGCTCGATCGACAGCTCTGTACCGGAAACGTATTGCGTAAGCCGCTCGACCGTCAGCTGCTCGCTTAGCAATCCCGAACCGATGATTTGCGGCAGCCGTAAATGAGCCTCAATCCACTTCCGCTCGGAGATATCCCGCACAACGCATAAAAGAAACGTTTCGGCCCTTTCGGGAACCAGACTCATATGAATCTCAGCATGAATTCTCGTCCGATTTCTCCTTACAAGGACCGTTTCGGTCAAAACCGTTCTTTGCTTATGTGCCTTCTCCACTTTCTTGACCATTTCGCTGCCATTCTCCGGAGCAATCATTTCTCCGGGGTGGAGCTGGAACAAATCGCATATGGAGTCGCAGCCTAGCAAAATAAGAAACGAATCATTAGCTGTAACGAATTGCGACAGCTTCCCGTCCTTCAGACCGATAATCACCATTGCGTCCGGAGCGTATTGAAAGATCGTTTCTATAATTTCCCCTCCCCCAGCTCGTAATCTGTTGCCAACATTGTAACAAAGCCGTAATTTGGCAGGCTATTGTTAAATGATACCAATGGGAAAGTAAGAACGAACAAATGGACATGCCCTCAGTATAGGGGGTCATTTTGCCGCTTTACAAACGGTTACAGGCTCGTAACAATGCCGTGAAACTTGCGTTTTCGAGTCCGATTTTCCTCTTTCGACATATTCCGTACAAAACTTAAACAGATTAAACTTTTTCCGCAAAAAGTTTCATTTCTCCGTTTTTTTTGGGAACTAATCCCTAGGATAAAGGGTCTTATTTATAGAGGTGATACTTATTGGAGCGGCATTACTTGGAATTTTTGGCCGGGGGCTATGACCGCAATGCGGTCTTGAAGGAGCTCATGCAAAGCTACGGTGAAGACGTATGGAATTTCGCTTATTTTCTCACACGCCAGTCCCATGCTGCCGATGACATATCCCAGGACGTGTTTTTATCCGCATACGACAAGCTGTATTCCTTTCGCGGGGAGTGCAGCGTAAAGAGCTGGCTGTTGACCATTACGCGCAATAAGTCGCTTCATTATTTAAAGAGCGCCTTTATCCGGAGGGTGACTTTGCGGGATCCATTGACGTTCCGTAAGGATGCCTCCCCTTCGGCTGAGCAGGTTGTTCTGGACAGACTGGAATCGAAGCGGCTGTGGAGCTATGTCATGGAGCTGCCGCGCAAATACAGAGAGGCGATCATTCTGGACTACCACTATGGGCTAACCATGAGGGAAATCGCATTGCTGCTAAATATTTCAGAGGGAACGGTGAAATCGCGGGTGTTTCGCGCCAAGCAAAAAATATCGGAGCGTCTCGCCACAGCGGCCGAACGAGAGGAGGAGTAGAGCATGGATCATCAAAAGCCGGGTTGGGCAGAGGAAATGAAGGCCTCTCCGTTTGCCGAAAATCATTTTACTCCAGAGCTTCAAAGCCAAGTTATCCAAAAAGCCGCCTTAACGAGAAGAGCAAGACCGGCATCGCGTGTAAAAGCCGTCGGAGCCGCCTTGGTGCTGGTTTCCATCCTAGCCTGTTTGGTCTGGATCGGAAAAGAGTACGGGGCATTCCCGCCACCCGCCCCCTCCCTTGGCGTCACATCGGGCCAGGAGCAAGTCCGACAAGTCTATTACGATAAAGGAAAGCTTGTCCTGGAGGTATTCCCGGACCCCGAGCTTAAAGCGGGACAGCCGTATGGATATATTTGGTCCTTTAAGGCTCCATTCGATGAGCTGAAAGGGAAGACGCTATCTATCACCGCTGAGTATAAGAAATCGGGGCTGAAGCTGACCGTGCTGCCCCCCGTCGAAATAACGGAGCCCAGCAGCGGCTATCCCGGGCTGGAACGGTTTACAGCGAGCTTCGGGCTTCCTTTCAGCGGGCTATGGCATTACACGGCGGTGCTGGACGGGCAAGCGTATGCCGATGTGGTCTTATCCGTGCAAGAGCCTTCGTGGGAGGTCAGCCCTATGTTTCGCTCCGGCAGTTATGACATGCGGGGAATCGAGCATCAAGTCGGTTTTATCGATGCAGGGTTTATTGCAGGAGCAGGCCAAAAATATATGTGGCATTTCTGGGAAAACCGTGAGCCTCTGGAGGGAGCCTTTACGGTTAAAGCCGTCAAGCAGGGGGAGGAGCAGCTTATCGATGTATTTTCTGCTGCCTCCTTGGGCCGAGCGAACAACGGCGCCGACCGCATCGCCGTCTCTACGATGTCGCTCCCTGAGCCGGGGCTCTGGCGTCTCCTTCCCTATGTAGGAGACCGAATGCTTGGCTCCATCGTCGTCCGCGTGAAATGAGAGGAACCCACAAAGTTGGGCGAGTCTGTCGAGAAGCCTATAGAGCTTGAACTATGGCTAATATACTCCGGTAGGCCTTTACAGCAAAAAAAACCGGCCGCAGCAGCGGTCGGTTCTTTGTCATTAAGCGTGAATGTTTTGCAGTACGTAAGTAGAAGCAGGCTGCGTCGTAATGAACGGGCTCAGCTCCCCGAGCGCGTAAATATGCAGCAGATGCATCGCACGCGTACATGCGGTGTAGAACAGCTTGCGTTCGCTCTCGCGGGCGTACTGTTCCTTCGAGCCATCGTAAAGGAGGACGGCGTCGAACTCCACACCCTTAGCGAGATACGCAGGGAGCACATGGATGCCCTTGGTAAACTCCGGCGTATGCTTCGTTATAAGCTGCAGCGGCAAGTGCCCCTGCAGGGCATCGAAGACATCGGCGCTTTCGCCCGCCGTCTTGCAGATGATCGCAATCGAATCGAAGCCGTCTGCGCGCAGCGCTTCGATATCGGCTGCAATGGCCTCATGCAGGCTGCCTCGGTCGGCCGCCACCGTAACCTGCGGCTTGTCGCCGCTGCGGTTGAACGGGATGATCTCCTCGCCTCCCGGCACCATGCCGCGGGAAAACTCGACGATTTCCTGAGTTGACCGGTAGCTGCGGGTCAATCGGATCAGCTCCGTCTGCTCCGGTCCGTAGAGCGCCGTGATCGGGTCAAGCTCTCCAAGCGCCGAAGCGTGAGCGTAGATCGCCTGGTTCATATCGCCCAGCGCCGTCATGCGAGCGCGGGGGAACAGCCGCTTCAGGAATTCCAGCTGGAACGGCGAATAGTCCTGAGCCTCGTCTACGATAACATGGCGAACCGAGGTGTTCATCTGGAAGCCCAGCATCAGCTCGTTCAGATATAAGAGCGGCGTCGCATCCTCATACGCGATCTCCCCTTGCTCCATCCGGGCTAGCGTCTGCTTGCCTATTTCGGCCCACAGCGCCGGCTTGCCGGCTGCCCCGGATGCTTTCAGGAACAATCCGTCATCCTCGAATAGCTGGCGGTAGACCGACGTGACATGGACGAACTTCAGCCTTTTGATTCTGCCGCGAACCGGCTTCAGCTCCTCCTGCACGACCATCCGCGCAAGCAGGTCCTTCTCTACCTCGTAATCGTCGAACGATTCTTCGCCATCCTTCTTCTTGCGGCGCATTTGGTTATAAGCCCGCTGATAATCCTCCGTCTCCAGCAGGTTGATCCGATCCTCCACCCATTCCGCCTGCCGCTCCTTCTTCTCGAATTCTCTTACTTCTTTCAAGAGCCAATCCCGGATCAGAACGATCCGGTTCGGAAGCCGGATCGAACGATCCATTTCATAAAATCGTTCTTTCATCTGTTCGGCCGAGACGATCGTTCTCCCTTGAAACTTAATCGGCTTAAAGATCATCCCTTCCTGCTCCAGCACTTCCTTATAACGGGAGATGACCTGCAAAAAATCAACGGAGGATTTGTAACGAATCCCCTCGATTCTCGCCTCATACCCCGGTTCGGACGCCGATGACAGCACATATTCCAGCTGGGTAAACGGATCTTCCAGATTGTACAATTTGCCAAGCCGGTGCTCCAAATATTGCTGGAACGTCGTCTGCTGCATGTTTTCTTCCCCCAGCTCGGGAAGTACTGTCGAGACATAGCTGTTGAACATAGGGTTCGGAGAAAATAGCACCATCTGATCGGCCTGCAAGGTGTCCCTATGCTTATACAGTAAATAGGCGACCCGCTGCAACGCGGCGGATGTTTTACCGCTTCCCGCAGCTCCCTGCACAATCAGCATCCGGCTGCGGTCGTTCCGGATAATGCGGTTTTGCTCCTTTTGAATCGTGGCCACGATGCTTCTCATCTGAGCGTCGGAGCTCCGGCTCAGCACCTGCTTCAGAAGCTCATCGCCGATCGTAAGGCCTGTATCGAACATTAATTTGATTTGTCCGTCATGAATGACATATTGTCGTTTCAAATGCATCGTACCGGTCACATCGCCCGCCGGCGTTTCATACGAGGCTGGACCCGGCGGGTAATCATAGTACAAGCTCGATACCGGAGCGCGCCAATCGTACACGAGGAACGTATTGTCATCCTCATCCGAAAAAGAAGCGATGCCCAAATAGATCTTCTCCGCTCCGCTCGTGCCATCCTCTGTAAAGTCAATCCGTCCAAAATAAGGCGTCTTGATCAGACGCTTCAGCTTCCCGAGCGCTATCGAAGCCTGACGATGCCGCCGCTCACGATCCGTGAGCACTTCAACCTGCTGCTTTAAGCTGAAGTAGGTTTCGGTCAGATCCTCCATCGTGCTCAGGTTCACGGTTACTTCATCCCAAAAATGCTTGCGGATATCGACGACATCGGTTCTCACGTCGCCGACTTCTCCCGCCAGCTCCTCCATACGCTTGCCGATCTTTGCTGTAACCAGGTCCACTCGCTGCTGCTCTTCGCGCCAATCGATTTCCTTCATACTCAAAAAAATCGCCTCTTTTCGAATGGAATTCAAAACAAAAAAAATAGGTTTGACATGGCTTGAACAGGATGCTATAATGATATTAGAAATGTTAATGTGGAGAATTATTACTTTCTGTGAAAACGGAAATGACCGAATCCCATTGTAACACTTCTGTTTTTTGAAATCAATATTTGGACTAGCTTAAACTAACGTCGCAGGACGTTTTTTTTATTTTCAGCTAGTAAGCATTGAATCGGCCCACCGCCGGCCCTTTCCCCAATGGAGTTATAGAATCCTCTAAATATAAATAATGGCCTAACAGAAAATAAAAACTCTTCTGCATTTGAGCTATTCTCTCGGAAAAAGTCAAGTAATTGCACACTAGGTCGTGTCTGGAAACTAAAGAATCCTATGGTATGATATGAGAAAAACGAATGAGAAACAAGCATGATTCCAAGACGGTACCAAATAACCGATGAACAGTGGGAACTAATAAAGGACATGTTCCCGCCCTATCAAACAGGAAGACCGTCGAAATTAAGCAATCGTACGATGTTTAACGCCTTTCTTTGAATTGCCCGAAGTGGTGCGGCATGGCGAGACTTGCCGGAAGAACGTTATGGTTCATGGAAAACGGCCTACAGTCGTTTCTGCAGATGGAGAGACTCCGGACTCCTTATCGCCATCTTCCAAGCCCTTCACATCAAACTCGATTTTGAAAACTTGAGCATCGATTCTACATCGGTCAAAGCCCACCAACACAGTGTCGGTGCAAAAAAAACGCAGATGGACACGAAGTAAACCAATACATCGGCGTCACTCGTGGCCGCAAGACGACTAAACTTCATGCCGTAGTCGATGGATTAGGCAACCCTCTAGCTTTTCTACTGACGGGTGGCAAGTTTATGATTCTGTTCCAGCGATCGAATTGCTTCAGGAGTTGGATATTACGGGAAGCCACATTCTTGGCGACAAAGCCTATGGCTCAGAAGCGATTCGGAACTGGATTACGAATAAACAGGCCACTTACACCACTCCGCCTAAAACGAATAGTCAACATCCATGGAAGGTCGATTGGTATCGGTACAAAGAACGCCACTTGGTTGAATGCTTTTTCAATAAAATCAAACACTTTCGCCGTGTGGCCACTCGTTACGATAAGTTGGCTAAGTCATTCCTCGCGTTTATATATAGCTTCCATTTTTAAATTGACTCAATGATAGTTTTCAGACACGCCCTAAATGACAATGTTAAAAAAAGTGGCGTAATGGCCTCCTCCTATGTAGGTAGGCTTAATAGTAGAGCCTTTATTCCGGTCATGAAGATCACGGCATGATTCAAGAGGTTCAGCGGGGTACCCTTACACTAGAGAAGCTGGAAGCTATGACCTTTGGTCGAATTTGGCGGCCTGCTCGGATATGCACCAGTTATAGCAGTAAACGGCTTCAACTGCGCGAACTTCGTTAATCGTGGCGGGCGAATCCCAGCTCCAATTCATACTTTAAGAATTAATTGAAACCTCAAACAGCAAGTCCCTATTTCACTTCACTTAGGAGACTTGCTGTTTTTTTGTGTTAGTTGGTCAGTCGTAGAAAAAACTTTAGCAGAATGAAGAGGCATATCATTTGATACCCCCCTTTATCCATCTTATTGCAATTACATCAAACAGTTTCCATTCTATTTGAACTGGAACCAAGTTAAATTTGCAACTGTGGTTGAATCTGACTTAACAAAAGTAACATATACAGTATGGGTTCCTACAGCTGTCCCGGTATTAAGCGGGATATTCTTGACTGACCATGTCTGCCATCCGCCTGTGCTTTCTGCCGTCCAATAACCCAGCATAGTGCCTGTAGGACTGTCCAAGTGGAATTCTATCCTTCCGCCGGAATTAGCGGATGCAACCTTCAAATCAATACTTGTTTTAGCTGTACTACCAAAGTCTACATTTTTAAATGCTATATAGTCGCCATTACTCCCTCCACCAACATCCAGCCCACCATCAGTGCTTGCCTCATAGGATATAACACCTGAACTAAGGTTATAGCCTTCCGCTTCAAATTTCAATGTGTTGAATTTTGGAGCTGCAGCATAGCTGTTAGTATCTGTTATTTTCAATTCTGCCAATGTAGTTGCCGCAACTCCACCGACGCGAACATTGTTTAATGTAACTCCGGAGACAGTAGATGTGTCACTCCAACCCTTCATTATTGAAACTTCACCTAAAGCGCGTAAATTGATATTATTATAGACCACATTTTTTATCGGACCGGTTTTTGCAGAAAGATCAAACCATCTGGAGTGAACACCGGATCTTGGCCAGAAGCCTTCAACATCTATATTGTCAAATATGATGTTTTGTGCTGCTGGAGTTCCATAAAGATGACCTACCGCTAAAGCGCGCCAGCACCGGTATACATAAGAGTTTTTAACAACGATGCCATCCTGAAGCTGTTTTACTCCATCTCCAACCTTGAATGCTCCACATCTGCTCCAAGCGAAAGCATCATCCACAACTACATTTGACTGGTTTTCAGGACTTCCCGGCCAGTTTGCAGCTATATCCGTAGTTGCTACATCCCAGGTCTTAAATGAGTAGGTGTCATCCTCTGATACTGCTACAGTGTGCTTTATGAGTACATTCTGGCTCTCTTGAATGTCTATTGCATCATTTTCATAATCAAGTTCATTGTTGTTGAAGTGCTTTGTATTCTGGAATGTTACGTTATTAGATCTTGTAACGATTGTAGCCCAGCCACCGCTGTCTCTTATGGTTATGCCGTCAACCGTGAAGTTGCTGCACTGCAAGGGTACAAGAATATTGTTCAAATAATTGTTTGTATTTCTCATATAATGGCCATTGCCGTCAATAGTCCCCCTGCCGTATATCTTAATATTGTTTGCATTTGTTTCGGTATAGATAAACCATGTTCCATCCTTTTTCAGAGAATTCTTATGAAAATGGGTAGTGTAATCGCTTGGATTTCCTGAACCCCTTATAACAGAACCACCCTCCAGATAAACCGAAACATTGCTTTTTAAAACAAGGTTTCCGCACTTATAAACTCCGGCTGGAACGTATACTATACCGCCACCTGCTGCGTTAGCCGCATTGATGGCGTTCTGTATTGCAGTTGTAGCCATAGCGGACCCGGTACTGTCGGCACCGTATTGAGTTTTAACATTGTATATACCTGTACCGGATGAAGCCGGAACATTGGTTTCAAGAGCATCTGCCGCAATAACCAGATCTTTCAGGTTATTGATTTTAACTATAAGATATCTTGGTGATGAAAGTGTAAATGTAAGTGTATTTCCGCTCTTTGTTGCAGTGATTCCCAAAGCTTTGGGAGAAATATTATATGTATTGATTGGCTCGCTTGCTGTAATTGTGATTGTAGTAGTACCTGAAAAAGAGAAATTACAATAATTATAGTTTACAAATACCTCCGAAGTGTCAATTACCGGTATATTCGTAGAGTCTGCTGTTACCGTGTATTGACTGGTCGTGGTATAGATCGACGGTAATGGATAGCTTACAACTGTAGCCGCGCTTGCTGTCAAAGGAACGACAGTTACAAGACTGGCCACCATACAAATAATTAAGCTTAAAAACTTTAACCGCTTTAACATAAATAAACACCTCTTTCATATTTTTTTAGAAAACACTCTATCATCAATGAATGATGATTTCACCAGCGATGCTCTTTACTCCTTTCATAAAGTAAATATATTCCTGCTCAGCTTCGGAAGTGGCAGAGTAATACTAACCTTTTCTGCATCAGCAAAGTTTCCTTTTAAAATACGGCCCCGGTTTTGTTGCACCTTGTGCAGGATTTCTGCGTTGGTCGCTACTACTGAGCTGTATTGTTGCATTTTATGCACAATCTCCCCACGGTCGCTGCTATTGATTTAGCATTGTTGCACTTCATGCACAATCTCCGCGCAAGCCGCTCCAATCATGGCACATGGCCCCACTGTTACTCCGCATTTCCGCCCTCAGCCTGCTTCCAATCTTATCTATGCTCCGGCTCCAGACAGAGCCGGAGCAGATCGTCCACATGGGCCGTTGCCAGACATTCCACCGTATCCGCAGAGCCGTAATAGATCTTGACCTCGCCGTCATCCTCCAGAATTATCCCTCCCGGAAAAATCACATGATTGCGGAAGCCCCCGCCAATCTCATAGTCTGTCTCCGGTGCCAGCAGCGGCTGCCTGCTCATGCCGATTCACCTTGCGGGGGTCCTCCAGATCCAGCAGCATAATTCCGGCGGTATAGCGCTTCTTCCAGGTGTCCTCCCAACCTTGCTTGCCACTGGCCGGGTCCACATCCACCGCATGGAAGGTGGTCAGCCAGCCCTTATCCGTCCGGACCGGAGGTGCGGCCGGGCCAATCTTGTCATTGGCAAACGGCACCTGCTCGACGGCGAGCAGTAGGCTGGAGTTGCCCCAATGCTTCAGGTCCGGCGACTCGGAGATCCAGGCATCGAAGCGGTCCCGGCCGCCGCGGCTGTATACCGTGAAGGGACGCTCCAGCCGGACTACTTGCCGCCGATCAACTCGGGAAACAGTACCATATTGCGCAGGTCCGGTGTAGACAGGCTGAGCACCTCGAAGTGTTCCAGATCATCGGTAACCTCAGAGATGTTATTAGCATACGCTTCATCATTGGTAGTCACCCTTATATATCCCTTCTGTATTCGCTTACAACCTGATTATAGACGGATTGGCGCATCCGGATAAGGCGGGTAAGCCCACATTAAGGGCAGATTTCTGCAGCAGCTTTATACAGAGAAGGGAGGCCACCTCCGCCCTGCGGACATGCCTCCCCTGCGCATTCTTATTCTTTTCCAAGATAATGCAGTTTGAAGTCGGACAGGGTCATGCCGGTATATTTCTTGAACACCTCGCTGAAATAGCGCCTGTGCTCATACCCGAGATCCTGGGCGATCTCCTGAACCTGCCGGCCGCCGATCAGCATCGCCTTGGCCTTCTCCATCTTCTCATACATCACATACTGCTGAAACGAAATCCCCTGCACCTTCTTGAACAAGTTGGAGAAATACCCCTGGCTGAGGTTAATCTGCTTCGCCACCTGCTCCAGCGACAGCCCCGTATCCAGATGGCTATCGATATAAGCGGCGGCCTGGCGGATAATCCGCGTGGACTCCAGGGAACGGGCCTCCGTAACCAGCGCACAGGCCTCCCGGCACAGCCCGGACAGCAGGTCCCGGATATCCTGCAGGGAAGGTCAAAGACTGTACCAGGAGTTGCATAAATTGATTTAAATCATCAGACGTCATTTTTGGGTAATCTAAAATGATATATTGGAAGAATGTATAGTTTCGATTTAGGATGTAATAGAAAGTCATTAAGCCGAGTGCTATAGCGAAAATGGTTCTTATAATATCTAGGATGTGTCTGAAAACTAAATAACATGGTAAGATTTGAGAGAACGAATGGAGCGTCAAGCATGATTCAAAGACGGTACGAAATAAGCGATGAACAGTGGGAACAAATTAAGGGCATGTTTCCACCCTACAAAACAGGACGTCCGACAAAATTAAGTGAAAGAACCATGTTTAACGCTTTTCTATGGATCGCTCGAAGTGGGTGCTGCCTGGCGCGATCTACCGGAGGAACGCTATGGTTCATGGAAAACGGTCTACAGTCGCTTCTGCAAGCGGCGAGATACCGGACTGCTTGTCGCGATCTTCCAAACTCTTCAGGTCGAACCTGACTTTGAAAACTTGAGCATTGATTCTACATCGGTCAAAGCCCATCAACATAGTGCTGGTGCTAAAAAAACGCCCCAGGACAATACCACAACATAAACTGTACTAATAGGTTGAAACAAAAAACCGTTATGCACTTCCCTCGTTTAACCTCGAAGGGGACGCATAACGGTTTTTGCTTTTAGACACTAAGCTTTCCTTCTTAACAGCCTTAATGGTTAAACCCGAAAATTGTTATCCTAAATCGAACCCTTGTTTTGCAAATTCCTACGGGTTTACTTTTATATTTTTAAAATTAGTGAAACAATGTACTCGTTTTGGAACGTCTTTTAGATGTAAATCAAAAAAATAGGAGAAAAGTGCTCATTTGAAACTCTTCAAATCAATCGTTCTATTAAATACTGCCTCGGCAGTATTATCTTTTTAACATTATTTTTTATTTATTAAATAATGGAGGGACCTGAGACATGATCAAATTACTTGTAAATGCCCTATCTGTGGGAAGAGGACAAACGAAACTTTTCGTTATTTTTTCAATAATTATGTATTCGTTTTTACTATTAGGCTGCAGTTCCTCTGAGAAGGTGAAGGGCTTGAGTACGAGTGTAACAGGGTATATTGTAAAAAATGAAAATACACGCCTGCTTGTCGTTTCACAACGACCGTATAGGGATAAAGACTACGAAACAATATGGATCACAAGTAGAGATGCTGCTAACTTTACAGTTGGACAATTAGTTGAAGTACAATTAAAAGGCCAGATACAAACATCAAATCCGGCGCAGGGATTATCAGAAAAAATAAGCGTAATCAAAATGGATGCAATTCCTGGCGCACACAAAACCAAGGAGAACGTATTAAAAGAAGCTCTATCAAAACTGCAAAATGTTGAGGTCCCTCTAGTTAAAGATATAACATTTTCGAATGACAACAATAAATGGACTCTTACATTCTCTGATTCTAAAAATGCGGATCAAAAGGTAACTATAGACATAACCGATTAACCAGGAAAATCCGAGCAGCAATTATTTTTGCTTGCAGAATCGGGTACTTCCAGAGCTGAAGAAATTTATTTTTAGGTCTTGATAACACGGAGTCTCGGTCTAATGTAGTTTCGTTTCTTAGGAGCAATAAATAAGCCCATTAAAGTAAATTGAAATCCGACTAATGTTCAGTTTACTTAGTAATGGGCTATTTTTGTTCCCTTTAAAGGGAGTGTACCGATAGTCATTTATAAAAAATCATTGTCAACTAATTTTCTGACTGAAGTTCATAATCTTCTCAACATTATTTACAAGAATCTTCAACTTACTGGAAAGGAATCCCATACCGGCGCCAAGGCTTGTTAGCGCCGAAATAATTGCACAAGCTCCGCACGGCGGGAACCGGTGCTATAACGAACGAGTCCGGGCGTTCCCCTTCGTATAACACGACTTCCTCGTCCTGGTTCAGGTCCAGCTCAATAAGACCGCCGCCCAGCAGCCTCACTGGCACTTCCCGTTCACCTATCACCCGAATGGCCGACGTATCCAGCCAATCGGTTTGCAGCCGGCACGGCTCCCCCGCCAAGCTTTTGACGCGGATGAACGCTGTCCGTCCCTCTTTGCGCTGGGCACTGAGGAGAAAAGCCCCTTCCGCCCGCAGATCGTGGAAGCTGACGTCTTTCCATGTGCTTGGAAGCGCTGGGAACACGCGAATTTTATCTCCCCAGCTTTGCAGCAGCAGATCATGAATCGACTCTGCGCAGGCTAACGGGGACTCCATCACGGGCCCGGCTTCCCTGTACATCGTATTCGGCTTGATCAGATGCATGAAGGTTTGAATGTACTGCAGCGCTTCGTCTCCCTCTCCGATCGCCGCGGCGATAGAGGCAGCCCCGGTGAACGTGAAGCCGCGCATGTCCCCCTCCATGCCGGTCCAGTAGCAAAGCGACTTGTGAATCAGCTTGCGCTCCTCCTCCTGCTCCCCCGTCATCTGGTGTAATGGGAACACGGCGAGCAGATGGCTGAAGTGCCGATGGCCGAATTCTATCGGAGTATCGCGCCCGAGCAGAAGCCCGTTCTCGTCCACTGGATATGGGGTCAAGTGATCCAACACAAACGTCCAACGCTCCGCTGCCGGATCCTCAAGCTGCAGCCTGTCGTTGATGCTGAGCAGCGTCTCACAGCCCCAGCGGATCAAGGACAGATCGTAGTGGCAGTCGGGAACGGTCATTTTCTTGAAGGAGCCGTACTCCGGCGAGACGGTCGGCGGCAGATGCAGCTTGCCGTCTTCCCCCCGCTCCAGAATATGGATGAAATATTGCACGCCGCGCTTTAACAGCGGCAGCAAGCCGTTTCTCAGCATCGACTCATCCATGGAATGGCGGTATTGACGCCAGTAGTTATGGCAGATCCAGAGCAGGTTGCCTGTCTCGTCCACTACCTTGCTCTTTAAATCGTAGCTGCAGCTGCGGCCAAGCCCCGCGGAGTCATGCCGATACTCCTCCGGAACGTTGGCGATCAGATGATCGAAATTAGCATCCAGCGCTCGGGTCAGTGACTCCCCAATCTCCAATCTGTTGGACGTATACACCGGAGAATAGCTCATTTGAACGTTCATATTAAACCATACGCCAGGCCATGGGGTAGGCGCCATCCAGGGCCCTTGATTGTCTATGATCAAATGCTCCTTCCGGGTAGCAGAAGCCAGCTTATACATTTGAATCCAGTAAAAGCCTTCCAGCAAAGTATCCGGAATCGAAACGAAGCTTTGCGGATAATAAGCATGCCACCAGCTCCGGTGCTGCTGCACCTCCTGCTCCAGATCGGCTTGCGCGGTTTGGCGTACAAGATCGGCAGCATCCTGCTTGACCGCGTCGCTAACCCCGTTCTGAATCGTCAAGTAACATACCCGATGATCTAAAGCGGCCTCTACCTCCTGCCATGCCGTTGTACAGCCGTCTCCCAGCGGATACTGCTGAACTCCGATATGTACCCCGTCTACTATGCTGCGGCTCACTTGAATGTCCGGAATGTACTGATTCAGATTGGGGCCGTCCGCGTTTTTCAGCACGCGGGAAACCTCCGGCTCGGCATACCATTGAAGCTTCGCGTCGCGTTCCCCTTCGGAGGTCTCCAGCTCGATGACCATTACCATCTTTTCGCTGTGGATGAAAGCTCTCAACCCGATCTCCCCTACGGTTGTGACCACCCGCGCTTTGATTTCAGCGTTCCATAGATCGACCCTGATCTCCGTCGGCTGGTAGACCCAGCCTACACATTCCAAATCGATCTCCCCGACCGGAATGCGCGGACTATAACCGCTTTTGCGCGCAGCCGTCACATCCGTGCGTCCAAGCACGAAGCGCAGCACGTTCCTTTTATCGCGATGCTCTTCCCCGAACATCATGGCGCCCATTAACCCGTTCCCAATGAATGCGCCTTCATTCCACGTCATAGGACGCGTCGTCCAAGTCATATCATGCCGGGATAAAAACTCTTTCCAATCCAGGTTGACCTCAAGCCGGCTCGACTTCTCCTCTTCCACTCTCACACCGTTCTCCTCCTAACTAGCGCTGTTCCTTCTTAATAGTCTGCTCTGCCGCCTCTTTGGCTGTCCGAAGCAAAGTGTTAATATCTGTATTTCCTGTCGTTAAAGCATCGAACGCTTTATCGATTTCTTTGGACACGAAGGCATCGTTCTCATTGATCTGACGCATCGGTGCAGCCTTCAGTTTAAATATAGCCGAGGTGTTCTTCCCTTTCAATATGTTTACTTTCTCGCCGAACACCTGCTGCAGCTCCGCATCCTGAATCGCCGGCAGCTTGCCGTTCTTGCTCAGCTCCATCTGCGCCTCCTTGGAGGTCAGCTGCATCAGCACTTGAAAGGCTGCATCCTTGTGCTTGCTTGTCGAGGAAATAGCTATATTGTGCGAGTCAATGCCATGGCCGATACCCGGCTTATCCTTCATAACGGGGAATGTCGCCATATCCCAATTCATCGGCTTGCCTTCCCGCTCCAATTGCTCGAGATTTTGCGTATTATCGTAGGTTATATACGTTGCCAGCGTCCGTTCCTTCAGGAACAGGTCGCGGTAATTTTTCATATATTGATTGCCGGGAATCGAGTAAAAATCCAGCATCGTCCGGAATGCCGTCACCCAGCCCTCGGAGGTTACGTCCACCTGCTTGGTGGCAGGATTAATATAGTTGAGGGACATCGGCGCTCCGCCCTTCAGCGCATACGGATTGACGCCTGAATACTGAACTCCGTCGACGACTCTTGTCAGCTTGCGGCTTAAATCGAGATAATCGTCCCAGGTCATGCCATCCTTCGGATAAGGAATGCCGAATTTATCAAAAATATCTTTATTGTAGTACGTTACTGCGTAGTTGGTCGAGAACGGAAGCGCATACAACTTGTCGCTGCTGCCGCCCGCCTTGCGAATAGCATCCAATGCTTCCTTATTAAATGCATCCAATGGGAAGCTATTTTTCTTTGCGAGGGCATCGAGGTCCTCAACAACCTCCAGCTTCCGCATATCGGTGACGTACGGTGTACTGAGGAAGATGAGATCGGGCACATTGTCCGCAGCAATTAAATCCTCGATAGACGATCCTTTGGCATTATTAATAATTTCGATTGTGATGTTCGGGTACTTTTTCTGAACGGGCTCTATAATATATTTTTTTATGCTGTCCTCGGGATACGCAATACGCATGAACAGCTTTAACGTCACCGGTTCATTGCTAACCACAGTCTGACCCTTGCCCTCTTCCTTAGGCGAGGAGCTTCCCCCGGCTCCGCAGCCCGCCATCAAGACAAGCGCCATAGCCGCCAACCACATTCTGGATGGATGTAACATCGATAAGGTCCCTCCAATTCTTCATCCTCTGTTTTCGCATTGCTCTTCTAGGGGGATCGGGGAGAAGGCCGTCCGAACAGGACAGCCTGTCTCCGCCGTGGAACCCGCTATCGCTTGAGAGCAAACGGATTATCCTTTAATAGCGCCGACCAAGGCGCCTTTCACAAAATATTTTTGCAGGAACGGATACACCAGCAGGATCGGCACAGTTGCAACGACAATCGTTGCGTGCTTCAGTGTCTCCGATAGCATCGCGATATCGCTTGCGCTGGAACCGGATGCCATATTGCTCGCTTCATTTTGCAGCAAAATCTCTCTTAGAATCAGCTGCAGCGGATACAACGAGCGATCCCGCAAGAAAATCATCGCGTTAAACCAGGAATTCCAGTGGCTTACTCCGTAATACAGCAGCATGACAGCAATAACCGGCATGGACAGCGGCAAAATGATCCGGAATAAAATGACGAATTCGTTCGCCCCATCGATTTTAGCCGATTCCTCCAAGCTGTCCGGAATTGCTTCAAAAGAGGTTTTCATGATGATCAGGTTAAAGGTGCTGATGGCCTGCGGAATAATCAAGGCCCATAACGTGTTGGTAATGCCCAGCCCTTTGACCGTTAAGTAGAACGGAATTAATCCGCCGTTGAAAAACATAGTGAACACGATGAACAGCATGATCGGCTTACGGAACTTCAAGCATTTGCGGGATAGCGCGTAGGCCCCCAACGAGGTGAAAAAGATGTTAAAAGCCAAGCCGACAATAACGACAAACAGCGTATTGCCATAGCCTTTAAGGATCATCGGATTGTCGAACACCATTTTATAGGCATCCCAATTAAACCCAAGCGGCTTCAATAGAAATCCTTTGTGGGCCATATATTCGCCAGGATCGCTTAAGGAAGCGAAAATGACGTAGATTAACGGGTAAATCGTTGTAATCATCAACAAGGTCAGAAATACGGCGTTACTCCACTCAAAGGCGATTTCACCCAGCTTTTTTCGATACGGCATACTCAAGCCCTCCTCCTACCATAAGCTCGTCTCGTTGAGCCTGCGGCTTAACCAGTTCGAAAAAATGACCAATGTGAAATTGATGATCGAGTTAAACAAGCCGACAGCGGAGCTGAAGCTGTAATTCAATTCCTGCAGACCGATACGGTACACATAAGATCCGATGACATCGGCGGTCTCATAAGTCGACGGATTATAGAGCAGAATGATTTTCTCCGAACCGACGTTCATCAGCCTGCCGATATCAAGAATAATCAGGATCACGATCGTCGGCATAATACCGGGAAGCGTAATATGCAGCATTTGCTTCCACCGGCCCGCACCATCGATCTTGGCGGCCTCATACTGCTCCGGGTCGATGCCTGTTAATGCCGCTAAATAAATGATCGTTCCCCAGCCGATGTGCTGCCAAATACCGGACGAAATGAATAGCGTTCGAAAATATTCCGGCTCCAGCAAGAGCGAGATTCTTTCCCCGCCAAAATAGGCGATCACATCGTTGACAATGCCCGAACTGGAAGTGAATTCCTTGATCATCCCGCAGACGACAACCAGCGAGATAAAATGCGGCATATACGTCACGGTTTGTACCGTTCTTTTGAACAAGGAGGAGCGGACTTCATTCAGCAGCAGCGCCAGGATAATGGGTGCCGGGAATCCGAACAGCAGCTCGTACAAGCTGATCAGGATCGTATTTTTCAAAACCCGCCAAAAGTAAAGCCCGCCGAAAAAGCTTTGAAAATGCTCCAGTCCCGCCCATGGGCTGCCCCAAATGCCAAGCCTCGGCGAATAATCCTTAAAAGCTATGATGGCGCCATACATCGGCACATAATGAAAGATGGCAAAAAACAAAATGACAGGCGCCAGCATTAAATACAGCAGTTTATTTTTGCGAATATCTCCAAGCCATTCAACAGCCAAGTTCCTCTTTGCCGGGTAGGGAACCGTATTCGGCTTCGTGAGCGTTTTCGTGCTCATCCTCATTCCCTCTCTCTTGTTGTAGTTAAAAGGGAACCGGCAGTCCAGCCTGCCGGATCTCCCCATTGGCTTCCTCCATTAACGCTTGTTATAACGGTCAAGGGCATCCTGATAAATTTTGACCGCGCGCTCAATCCCAAGCTTCTTGATCTGCGCTACATACGTATCGTAATTATCTAACGGTTCTTTGCCGACTACGAATTTCACGAACATTTCTTCCTTATAATTCGTGACATCGTTAATGATTTTGCCGAGCTCCTTGCTCTCCTCCGCCGTTGGCGTCAGGAATAATGGAATCGTGTGCTTCTCCGCATCGGTCGCTCCCCAAATCGCCGGCGCCTCGTCCTGCTGCTTGTAGGAGTTCCAGCTTCTGCGTTCGTCCGCTTCGTAAGGACCATTCGGCTTCGTATATTGGGAAATCATTTGCTGAAGGTTGTACTTATCGTTCTTCACAATTTTATCCGTATACTTGGGTATGCCTTTATCCATCGTGTAGCTGTCGCCTTCGATACCGAAGTTGAAGAGCAGCCCGCCTTTTTCGCTGTAGGCGTAATCGAGCCATTTGGCAACCAATTCCGGGTTTTTGGCTCCGGTAGTGATAGCTTTGCTTGCCCCTGGGCTGTATTTGAAGTCACGGTGCCCGGTGAACGGCTTCTCGCCCTTTTTAAGCGATGGGTACGGGGCAGCGACCAAATTGTATTTAGGGTCTTTGCCTTTCATCGTATCCAGCCATTTGCCCAAGCCCCCGCTTTGCAGACCTACGGTGGCCCCTGTTTGGCCGCTTAGCATCTTGGTATCCAGCGCCTTGCCGTCCGTCAATGCAAAATCTTTGTCAAACAGCCCTTCCGCGTACCATTTGCGCAGCAAGGCTAACGCGTCCTTGTATTGCGGATCGATAGGACCGAACTTCACTTTGCCCTGATCGTCCAGGTAGAACGAGTTGGAGGTTTTGTAAGCGCCGATGAATGCATCGCGCATCTCCAGGTTGCCGTTCACGTAGGTGACGGATAATGGAGCCGTGGCGTCTTTCTTCTCCTTAAAGGCCTTCAGAACGGTTTCCCACTCATCAATGGTCGTCGGCATTTGAAGACCAAGATCATCAAGCCAGTCCTTGCGGATAATCGGACCGCGGAATACGAGACCGGAAGGGTTACGGATCATCGGGAATACATAGTATTTGCCGCTGTCCGTCTTGATCATTTTGTCGAGCTCTTTATCCGCCTGCAGCTTCTTCTTCAAGTTCGGCGCATATTTATCGATAATATCGTTCAGCGGAACGATAACCTTGTCGGCTATAGCTTTCTCCGGGCCTCCGGGATACGAGCCCGCGCTGCGTCCGGTCCAGTCATACTCCACTGTATCGGGAAGCTCATTCGATGCGATCATCAGATTGAATTGTTCTTTCGTTTGATTGTCTGCCGGGTGAATATATTTCACCTTTACCCCTGTTTCCTTCTCCAATTGCTTGCCGAAAGGCAGATCCGCTAAATTGGGTGCGAAGGTGGTGGCGTTATTATTCAGACTCTCCCAGGAGGTGATGCCTTCCGTCGTTTGCAGCGGATAGCTGCTGCCTAATCCGGCTTGCCCTTTCGCCGCATCCTTCCCTCCGCTTCCTGCCCCGCTATCTGTCCCTGACTTACTGCAGCCTGCGAGAACCAACCCGCCGGCCAAACTAATCGCCAATCCGACACCGACGATTTTTTTTACAGATCGATGCTTGCGCTTCATCAAAGAATCCCCCTAGTCTATATTTTCACCATATCCATGAAACTGTGGAGTGCACTCATGGCCTCATTATGCTATGTCCCCGGTCAAATGCCTATCTACAAAAAGTGAAATCGTCGATAAAATCGATACTTCCGGATCGGTACTTTAGGTATTGTTCGGCAAAAAACAAACTGTTCCGTAAAACAGCGAGGTTGTTGAGAAACCTGAGGAATTTCAGATGCATTCGTGCCGCTCCGGTAGGATATCCCCCTCCAGCCGCTGTTGTTCTCGGGAAATTTCAATTAATCATTTTTTCAGCGGTGATTTCCCGAGAACAAAGGCAGACGCTATCGCTCTTCCAGGGGATACCCCACCTCCCGCTTTCTGCCATCTTCTGAAGGACGAACTAGGCATCTCAACAAGCTTGCTGTTCTAACGAACCGTTCTAAGGGTAGGAAAGGGAGGAAACCCCCTCCCCCTGGTTCAAGATGCACTACGGTGTTACAGGCCCGACATCCGAAACGGTCAAAGGCTTGCGTACATCGGAGCTGGAAGCGTAATATTCATCCGCGCCGATATCGCTGATGCCCGAACGGGCTTCGCCGTCCATATCCTCCGTAACGTAAGTGAACGTTCCGCCTGAAGCGTTGATAGCCTGCGTGCTTGCCGAGGAGAGCTTTTTCAGCATAAGCGGGCTGGAAGCCGTGCCTTCGTTGACATCGACCAGATTAGGATCGGCATTTTTCACCTGTGCGCTAGTCGCATTAAAGTTGCTCGCGCTTTGACCGAAACCGATATTGTTCTGGAATATTGGATTCACAGCCGTTCCGACATTGTACATAGGTGTAGCGTTGATGCCTACCATGAGATTATTGGCTATTTTCACATCCTGCGGAGCGTAGTTCGGCGTTCTCGTCTTCATTCCGACGTTAATGCCGCTGGTGCTGTTAACAATCGTGTTGTTGACGATTTCCGCACGATACACCTTCCAATGCTTCTTCAAATCATCCTTCGTAGGATTGGTGCTGTCCCCGTCAGAGCCTCCATCATAATCTCCGCTATCGACATTAACAGCGTCCATAGTTAGGCCCGACATATAGTTGTTATAAATTTTGTGATCGTTGCCGTAAATCCGGAAGCCGCCTACCTTCGCTTTAACGCCGTCGCCCAAGATGAAATTGCCGTAGTAGCTGTTCGCATGGCCATGACGGGCCGTTATTTGACCCCGTGAATTTTTAACAGTGTTGTAGCGGATCGTGTTGTGGCTGCTTTTAACGGAGATGACTTCGTCGTCGTTATCCGTATTTTCGAACAGATTATACTGTACCTTGGCAAAGCCGTCCGACATGGACAAGCCGGATAGGCCGACGCGAATGTTCTCCCCGCCGTTGTCCGTAATGTAGCTCCAATCGTGGAAATAGTTATACTCGATCGTATCATTTTGAGACACTTGGGTACCGGCTCCATCAACGGAGATCATCTGCCCGATGCCGTTGCGCGGACCGAATTCATTATGGTCTATCATGTTGTGATGGCTGTTGGCTCCTGTAAGCTCCACCCATTTCACTAAAGTGTTGGGGTCGCTTTGCTGCAGCTTGAAGAGATTGTTCGTCAAGCGAATGTTGTTGCTGGCGTTCAGCGATATTCCCGGCGTCAGTGCGGTGCTCGTCAGCTTTAAGCCTTTTATGACGATGTAGGAGGAGCTTTTGACAAGGAAGCTGCCGGACAGGACGGCTTGCCCTTGATTCGCCGCTCTTATCGTAATCGGCTGGCTGCTGGTTCCGTTCTTGCCCGAAATGACGAATCGCCCGGCAACCACTGGGCTCTCCGTGTTATTGGAGTTATAATACGTGCCGTTAGCCAGCACGATCTCGGTTCCTGCCGTTGCATTGCTTAAGGCCGTCACCAATTGGGCGGAAGTCGACACATTGACTATATTGGAGCCTGTCAGCTCTTCTCCGTAGATTTCAACCTCCGTGTAGCTGTTCCACGCACTGGCCGAGTTCATGTGGCCGATAATGCGCACATAACGGGCCCCGCTCACATCCGGAAAATCGAAGGTCTGCAAGCTGTTGTTCATAGCGCTCGTTACGTTAGATTTAGCGGTTGTGAATGTCGTTCCATCCGCAGAAGTTTTGATATCGAAATTGAACGTACGCGTATCCCCGCTTTGGAAGGCGATTTTGACATACGCTACCTTTTTGCTGGAGCCCAGGTCGTATTGAATCCATTGATTGTCTCCGCTTGCCGACCAACGTGTCGCCAGATTACCGTCAACCGTATTGGCCGGCACATTGCCGTCATCCGCGCTAGCGGTTACAGCGGAAGCGGCGATACTGAATTTCGCATCCGCAGCATACCCCATGCCGGGAAGCAGGGCTGTGAATAGAAGCAAGCATAAGCAGATGGACCACATTCTTCTTTTGATCATCAATTTTGCACCGTCCTTTGGCAGGCTTTTTTGATACCGGCATTTCTAAAAAAGGAAGCGTTATCAAAATATCCTTTGCTTCTTCCTCCCGCATCCCTCCTTCAGCATCCGTATCCAATGGAGTGCGCACTCACTCTATTATGAACGTCCAACTGCCCGCCAAAGTAAATCTCGAAAACGTAAAATGATCGTTAAAAAGCAAACTTGGCCCCATAAAAAGTACCCATATAAAACGGAGAGCCGCAAAAGCTCAGCTTTTGAACGGCTCGGACAGAACAACAATGAGTGCTTTTTACGTCGGAGGAGTTTTAGTATATTTGCCGGGCGTGATGCCCTCAAACTTTTTGAAAATACGCAAAAACGTATTAACGTCGTTGTAACCGACCTTGCCGGCCACCTCATTGACGGTATATTTTTGCTCCAGCAATAGCTTCTTGGCTTCCTCCAGACGGGTTTTATTGATGAAATCCAACAGAGCTTCGCCCGTATATTCCTTGAACAGCCGCGACACATAGGAAGGGGTCAGATCGAACGCTCCCCCTATCATCGATATGTTCAAGCTCTCCTCACTGTAATGCTCCTTCACAAACGTCTGGATCTGCTCGACAAAATGCTTGTGATGGTTTTTCTTTTCCTCGTTGATGGATTCGCATACCTGAAGGAGCACCTTGTTAAGGTGGGTCTTCATGTCCTTAATCGTTTCGCAGCTCATCAGACGGTCAATCGCTTCCGCTTGGTCAAAAAATTCTTTCCTGCTGCTCGCGTTCACTTCGTCGATCGTCTTCAGCATGGTGCTGACCAGATCGAACATGAGGCACTGGCCCATTCGGACGGACATGGAGATGCCCGTTACATTTTTCTCAAAGATTTGCTCCAGGAGCTCCTGAGCTTTAGCCACATTGCCGGTTTTGATAAAATAAATGAACTGCTGCTCGACATGAAGCGGATAATCATAGGTACGACGTGCTTGCCCGTTCTCATTTTCCTTCAATTCCTCATAAGACAGAATCTCCCCGCTGCCCATAACGATCCGGTATTCCATCGCTTCCATCGCCTCTTGATACGCTTGGGCAATCCCGACCAGCTCTTGCCTCACCCCGCTGATCGATACCGTCAATTCGGCATGAATATGCTCCTTGATAAACGCCTTGGCGCTGTCTGCAATCCGCTGAAGCTCCTGGAGCGGATCCTGCTGCGCTGCGTCCACATTCATAATGCAGGCCAGCACATCATCCATCTCGACGGAATACGCCGTGCTCTGGGCACCCGCCAGCTCCTCGATAACGTTCGTAATAACAAAATACAGCATCTGCGCCTTATGATCGGCTCCCGGCTGCTCCGAGTCATCATTGAACTTGCCGTAATGCTCGACGTGGAACAGCAGCACCGCAAACTGATCGGATCTTAGCTGCATGTCATGAGCGGCCAATGATTCGTGAAGCGGCACTCCCCCGTCGGTCTGTCCCTTCAGCAATCTCCGCAAAAAGTGGGAGCGGATCGCATTATGATGCTGCTTGAGCCGCTGGTACACCTCTTCTTTCTCCGCGAAGGTGTTATTCATGGCCGCTTGAAAAAACACATACTCATTGGAGCCGATATCGAACGGAACCCCTGCTTTTTGGGATAAGCTCTCAATGAGAGTGCGGATGGGCAAATAATTTCGCCGCAAAAATAAATACGTTACGATACCGCCGAACAGAAAGCATAAGAACACGCTCCACAGCGTTACCTTCTTCACAAAATTCATTTTCTCCGAGTAAATATCTGCCGGAATAAGCGAAACGTATTTCCACCCGGTCACATCCGAGGTTGTGTAGGACAGCGCCAGCTTGCGGCCGTCGGCTCCTTTTTCATACAACAACCCCTTTGCCCCTGTAAGCCTATCGTACTGCAGCCCGGAAGGGATATCCTGCTCGCCGATATTAGTCGCCACGACCCGGTTCTGCTCGTCCATGATGACCACATGTGCGTTCGCCTGAGGAGGAATCGTCTCCAGCAGCTTGGAGTCTTTCATAACGAACATGATGACGGCACCCGATGAATCCGGATAATCGCCGAGGATCGTCCTCGCATACATGACAGATTTCTCTACCCCTTTATCGTTCCAGCTGATAACGGGGGTGTAGCCTTGAATATATTTTTGGGCAAAATAGTCCGCCCATTCCTCATATTTCGTATCCTTCGTCTGCCGCAGCACCGAGTATAAGCTTTCGAGACTCATCCGATTATAGGTGGAGAGCACCGTGTTGCTGTTTCTATAGTAGACGTACAGCTGACTGATGAAATCATTAGCCATTTTAAAAACCCGGACATCCCCCGCGATATTAAACAATTGGAAGTGGTCGTCATCCGTCAGCGGCGCACTTACATTAATAAAGCTGGTTACCTTTTTGTTGTAAGCGATTTCTAAAGTGAGCTGCTCCAGGCTCTTGAGCTTGCTATCGATAGCTTGTTCAATCTGGGTCAGCAGAAGCTCGTTCGACCGGTTCACTTCATTCTCTACAATACGCAGGGTTGCTATATAGATAATGACGCTGATGATAATCGGGACCAGCAAAACGGAAATATAAGAGATCAGCCATGTCGTCATAACGCTACGGCTATTCAGTCGGATTCTTTTCATTATGGCCAGCTCCCCCGGATGTTCCACGAATTGATTTGAAAATAGGGACAAACTTCACTCTCTCATTATATAGAAAAAACGGCATTACCGCATGGTTTATCTTCATTTGGTTTCGAACAATATTCATATCCCCGCGTGCGAGACTGCGAGCAGGATATCGGCCGTGCTACAGGCTTCTGGACAGTGAGGACGCCGGCTTTATCACGGGACAAACCATTATGGTTGACGCAGGCTCTGTTATGTTAAGATAAGGACAGGCATTCGATGCCTGACTTATATTTCGACTGAGGTGTCCTTATTGCTGACAGGAAAGAAAAAAGAGCTGTCTCGTTTATATGCCCGGCAAACTTCGGATTATGTAAATGAGTTCACTAAAATCATATGGAGCTACGATCTGACCGATTCCCAGTACGCCTTGCTGCAAATTGTGAACCGAGAAGGCAAGAAAACTTGCTCCTACCTGGCTGAATCCCTTGGCGTCACCCTCTCGGCAGTGACCAATCTTTCCAATAAGCTGGTGAAAAAAGGGTTCATCGAGCGCATCGTTCCGGAAAACGACCGCAGAACGACGTTACTGCAAATTACGGATGCCGGAAAAGAAATGATGCAAAAAATGATCGACCGCTATACGGAAATTTCGGAGGGCATGTGGACCGGGTTTTCAGAGGAAGAGATGGAGCTGCTCATCGGAAGCTACAAGAAGATGATTGCCAATCTGGAGCGAGAGAAGAAATAAGGAGTGCTTTACGTGACGTGACGAATACCCCAAAGATCGACGGCGTTATCCGCTGTCTTTCCTTGGGGTATTTTGCATCCCTTTGCTAATCTTAATCTGCAGGGCAAAGATGCTAAACCTGCTGCTCCTGCTTGGCCTCAGGGGCCGTATGGATAACCTCACCAACGACAATTTGCGGATTCGCAAGAAGGTTCAGCACAGGGCACACCCGCTCCACCGCTTCATGAAGCTCGGCAATCGTTTCTTCGGATTCGGGAGATACGATATGCAGCTTGTACTGAATATTGTGCGGGTAGATAGGGATCTCCTCATAGCCCGGCTTGCCTGCCAGCGGATGCTGCTGTCCCGTCACTTCAACCTCCAGGGACTCCAGCTTCACGCCGCGTTCAGCCGCTTGAATCAAAGTGATATGTGTCAAGCAGCTGCCTAATACGCCTAACTGAAGCTCAGGAGAGCTTGGTCCGAGATCATACCCGGCGAAATCCGGCGGGCTGTCGCTGATGATCTGAAAATCGCGGATGCGGATTTCCCGTACGCCGCTGCGGCCTTTGGCACGCACTTTGGCTCCAAAACGGTTAGGGGCCAGATTAGGATCATTTTGAGCTTTTTCGCGTCTTGCGATAGAAGCTTCGCGCTTCTCCAGCAAATATTCATTTAATGTGCTCATGCAGTAACACTCCTTTGATTATTTAAAATATAGAATGATGACTTTGTAACCTACGATTCCTTAAATGAGGTGAGATCAGTCCGTGTAGGGAGCAGCTTTACCCGGCCTCACCTCCTTCGAAGCGGATCGTTTGATGATAGAGGCGATCTATGCGAATGGTTATTGATGGCTCCTCTTGAAATTCGTGGAACGATGGATCGGAAGAAGACTCCTCCCGTCTCTCCTTCGGCTCGATTTCACTTATCTGCCAAAACGCCGGGATCGTCGCCTGGAGTACAGCGATGCTGCTTCGGCTAAGACGGAGCCCTTCCAGCGCGCCTTCAGATGCCTCGTAGTCCTCCTGCTCTTTCAAGCCAAAGCGATAGAGAAGATAATGGATCAACCCCCGCACCGTCAAAAATTTGAACTCATAGCCGTCCAGAATGGCTTGTTCGAGCTCATCCTTATTTTGCTCTCCATATTCGATCAAAATATCCCACGGCAGCTGCTCCGGCCCTAATGCCTTCAGCGCAACCTTGTCCTTGCGGTGAATGGCTTCGATTAACGCTTCACCCGATAATCCTCCCGCTCGCGCTATTTCCAGACGGATTCCTACGGGCTGCGGCAGCCTTACTCTCGTTCCCTCGATCATGAATAACATGCCTCCTTCCGCCTCATGCTGCCCTAAGCAGCCTATATCAAATGGCAGGCGGCATAATGTCCTCCGCCCACGTCGCGAAATTGCGGCTCCTGTTCCCGGCATACTGGCGCGGCCATCGGGCATCGGGTATGAAACTTGCACCCCGACGGCGGATTGGCCGGGCTCGGAATGTCGCCTTTCAAGACAATGCGCTCCCGTCTTGCGTTGGGGTCGGGTATCGGAATGGCCGACAGCAGCGCTTTCGTATACGGATGCTGCGGCCGGGCGAACAACTCGTCCCGCGGAGCCAGCTCGACAAGCGAGCCGAGATAGAGCACGCCTATCGTGGAGCACAGATGCTCTACCACACTCAGATCGTGCGAGATGAACAAGTACGTCAGCTGCCTGCTCTGCTGCAGATCATGCAGCAGGTTAATGATCTGCGCCTGGATGGAGACGTCCAGCGCCGAGACCGGCTCATCCGCTACGATAAATTCCGGATTCAGGATCATCGCTCTGGCGATCCCGATCCGCTGACGCTGTCCGCCGGAGAATTCATGCGGATAACGGTCGATATGATAAGGCGCCAAGCCGCAGAGCGACAGCACCTCCTGCACCCTCTCCCGCGCCTCCGCCTTCGTTGCCGCGATTCCGTGATCCAGGAGCGCCTCCCCAATGGCGTCACCGATACGAATACGGGGATGGAGCGACCCGTAGGGGTCCTGAAAGACCATCTGCATCCGCGGACGGATACGGCGCAGCTCGGCGGGTGAGAGCGCGAACAGATCAATGCCGTCGAACCGTACCTCTCCATCCGTTTTGTCCGACAGCCGCAGGAGCGTCCGGCCTATCGTGCTTTTGCCGCTCCCCGATTCTCCTACCAGCCCGAAGGTTTCCCCGCTCCGTATCGTCAGGTCGATGCCGTCCACGGCTCTAACATCGCCGGTTTTGCCGCCAAAGAAGCCTTTCCGGATCGGAAAATACGTCTTTAACCCGTTAACCTGAACTAACGGCTGGGACATGCGCTCTCGCCTCCTCGTACAGCCAGCATGCGACCGGATGGCCGTCCCCCGCCTCGCGCAGAGGCGGCTGCTTCGTGCGGCACTGGTCCATGCAGTGCTCGCACCTGTCGCTAAAATAGCAGGCATCGCCTAGGCCGACAGGTCTCGGCACTTGGCCGGGAATAGAGTACAACCGTTCCTGCCGCTGCCCTATGACCGGTCTGGACTTCAGCAGCCCTTGCGTATAAGGATGCTTCGGCCGCTCGAATAAGTCACGGACCGGAGCCTGCTCGATAACCTTCCCGCAGTACATCACAACGACATAGTCAGCCATCTCGGCCACAACGCCGAGATCATGGGTGATGAGCAGGATCGACATGCCCTGCTCCTGCTTGATCTCCCGCAGCAGATCGAGAATCTGCGCTTGGATCGTCACGTCCAGTGCCGTCGTCGGCTCATCGGCGATAAGCAGCTTCGGATTGCAGCAGAGCGCCATTGCAATCATGACCCGCTGCAGCATCCCGCCGCTCAGCTCATGGGGATAGGCGTCCGCAATCTCCCTTGCCCGCGGAATGCCGACCCGTTCGATCAGTTCTACCGCGCGGATGCGGGCTATCTTTTTGCTCAAGCTCAGATGCCGGATTAAGGGCTCCATCAGCTGCTCTCCGATGGTCAGCACCGGATTTAGGGAAGACATCGGCTCCTGAAAAATCATGGCCAGATCCTTGCCCCGCAGCCGATGGATGTCTTTCCTCCCGGCCTTCAGCAAATCCTGATCTTCGAACAGGATGCGGCCTCCCATAATGAGGCCCGGCGGCTCCTCGATCAAACCCATCATCGATAGCGCCGTGACGCTTTTGCCGCAGCCGGATTCTCCAACCAGCGCCACCGTTTCTCCCTCATGTATGCGAAAGCTCACTCCATTGACCGATTGGACGACGCCTTCCTCGGTGTAGAAATACGTATGCAGATCTTGAAATTGTGCCAAAGTCCTCCGGGTCAAGCCGCTTCACCTACCTTTTCGTTCTGGGGTCCAGCGCGTCGCGCAGGCCGTCGCCCAGCAAATTAATCGCAATGACCGTCAAAAATATCGCCGAGCCGGGAGGAATCCACAACCACGGTCTCGTTTGAAAATCAATAAGCGAATTCGCTGCCGCCATCATATTGCCCCAGGAAGGTGTCGGCGGCACAACACCTAAGCCTAAGTAGCTGAGCACGGTCTCGCTTAAGATCGCACGGGCCACGCTCAGCGTCGCAACCACAATGATGATCGGTACCGCATTAAGGATCAAATGAACAATTTTTCGCTTGTCACTCAGCCCCAACGATTCAGCTGCCAGCATATAGGGCCGCTCCCGAAACGATAAAATCTGGCTTCGCACGAGTCTTGCCAGGGATGGCCAAGCCATGAAGCTGATCATCAGCATGACCAAATAAATGCGATATTCCGAAGGCACCTTCAGATCGGATAAAATCGCCCCGATGATTATGAGAATCGGAATTTCCGGTACCGCCAGCAAAATATCCGCCGTCCGCATCACAAGATGATCCACAACCCCGCGGTAGAACCCGGCCAAGGCACCCAGGAGGGAGCCGATAGTAACCGACAGCACCATGGAGACGAGCCCGACAATAAGCGAAATTCTTCCGGCCTGCATCAGGCGGGAGAGCACGTCCCTGCCCAGATTGTCGGTGCCTAACCAATGAGAGACCGACGGCGGCTTGTTGATTAGCGCTACGTTCACCTTCCCTGTCGTGGGCTCTGAGAACAATGGGCCTACGAAGCAGAACAGAAACATGACGAGCAAAAACAATAAACCGGATACCGCCAGCTTGTTTCGTATAAGCCTCCGATAAGACGTGCGCCATAAGGATGAAGAAGGAGCCGCTTTTCCTTGGGGGCTGACCTTCAAGCGGGCATGGAGCGCCTCTGACGATTCCGCAGCCATACGCTCACCTCCTTCACTTTAAACGGATGCGCGGATCGGCCACGGCATACATCCAATCCGCCAGCAGATTGCCAATGACCGTGAGTACCGCCAAAAACATCGTAAAGCCCATCAAAACCGTATAATCGCGATTCGAGATCGCCTCCATGTGAATGTAGCCTACACCCGGCCATGTAAATATCCGTTCGGTGATTATCGCTCCCGAGAACAATCCAGGAAGCTCGAGCCCGAGCAGCGTAATAGCCGGCAGAAGGGCATTGCGCAGGGCATGCTTGTAAATGACGGTTCGTTCCTTCAAGCCTTTGGCCCTTGCGGTTCGGATGAAGTCCTGCTTGATGACGTCGATCATGTTGGCGCGAAAATGGCGAGTCAGCGACCCTACGCTAAGCATGGTCAGTACTGTCGTCGGAAGAATCATGTGGCGCAGCATTTCCCACATTCGCTCATAGCCGGTCGTTTGGCTGCCCGTATCCAGCAGGCCTCCGATAGGCAGCCATCCGAGATCTACGGCGAACCATTTGATCAGAAGCAAGCCGATGAAAAAGGACGGAAACGACATCGCCCCGAATACAGCCAGTGTAATCAGCGAGTCGTACCAGGAGTACTGCCGTGTGGCGGAGAATACCCCGATGAATACGGCAATGATCCAGGTGAAGACCAGGGACACTCCGGCGATCAGGAACGAATTGAAGACATATTCCTTCAATACCGCCGCCACGGGCTGCTGATACTGCAGCGAATAACCGAAATCCCCTTTCAGCGCATTGCCCAGCCAGATGAAATATCGCTCCCACAACGGCTTATCGAGGCCGTATAACGCCTTAAGCTCTGCCGCCCGCTCCGGTGTAAGCATGATATCGGAATCGACATAATCACCGGGAGCAAGCGCGAAAATGAAGAAAATAATGAGAGATGCGCCAATCAGCGTTGGAATCAGCTGCAGCACTCTTTTGACCATATAGGGACGCATGACAGCCTGTTGCCTCCTTACCGGCCGTGCCGGCTTTGGCTCTTAGCCCGGGTCCGTGCACGGCGTTATTCGATCTTTAACTTGGGAATGGAACGGTTCAGAATCGACACCGGATCGGGATTGATCCCTTGAATACGGGCATTGTGCGCCGATAAGATTTTCAAATAAGACAGCAGCAGCACCGGCGGATCTTCCTTCAATTGCTTATACAGATCGTTATAGATCGGAATCCGTTTATTCGTATCCAGCGTTTCGGTCCCTTGGTCTATCAGCTGATCAATCTTCGGATTGAAATAGCCGCTGACATTGTATTTGCTGTGAAAGCTTTTTACGCCGTCATAAGGATCCGAGAAATTGGTGGAAGTAAAGGAAGCAATGTCAAAATCGCCTTTTTTCCGTTTAGCCAGCAGCGCATTGAAATCGAGAATTTCAGCCTCTACCGCAATTCCGATATCCTTGAAGTTTTCTTTGGCGAGCGGTATCAGTACATCGTCGATGTTGTACCCTTTGCGTCCCAAATATTGCAGCTTCAGCTTCTGCCCATCCTTCTCCCGGATGCCGTCAGCGCCGACCTTCCATCCTGCTTCGTCGAGAAGCTGCTTCGCTTTTTGCGGATCGAACGGGTAGGGCGTTACCTCCTTCGTGTAAGCCCATGACGCAGGAGATACGGGTACGTTGGCGACTTCGCCGAATCCTTGATACAAAATATCGGTGAACTTTTGCCGGTCCAGCCCGTAATAGAGCGCCTGCCTTACCCGCTTATCCTTCAGGAATTTACCCCCGCTGTTAAAATCCAAATAGACGTAGGAGATCGCCGTGAACGTATTGATATTGACGAAGCCGAGTGCCTTCAGCTGATCGAAATTATCGCGGTTCGCCGTAAAGCGGTCGTAATCCGTCTCGCCCACCTTGATATATTGAAGATTTGTATCGTTGTTCGTAATTTTGAAAATAAAGTTCTCCACGGCAGGTTTCCCCGCGTAGTAGTTAGGATTCGCCGTAAACCGGACTTCCTGGCCTTTGATAAATTTATCGAATTGGTAAGGGCCGGCACCAAGCGGCTTGTCGTGAAGCGTCTTGATGTAATCCAGATTACCTTGCTTGTACTCCTTGCCATAATAAGCCTTGGACAGCACCTCGCCGCCCAGCAGCGGCAGCGCCAGAGTCGTCACCTTCTCCGTCGTAAATTGAATGGTCAGCGGATCGATCACCTTAATCCCTTCCACGGTATCCGCTTTTTTCTCCTTGTAGGCCGCTCCGCCTTTAATGTACGCCTGCGAAATATCGACTCTTCCGTCATAAGCGGGATCGTGCAGCAGGGTTAATGTGAAGGCTACATCCTCCGCCGTTAACGGCGTGCCGTCGCTGAACTTCAGATTAGGCCGCAAGTGGAAGGTGTAAGTCAGCTGATCCGCGCTTGTGTCCCATTTCTCCGCCAGCTCCGGAATCGGCTTGCCGGTTTCGTCCTTCGTAATCAACGAGGCGAACAAGACGCCCGTGACGTTGCCATCCCAGCCGTTCTGGTAAAAATAAGGGTTAAACACCCCTTCCGGCGTTTGCGTTCCGGAAATGAATGTGGTGGTTCGTTTCTTAGCGGTTTCGGGATTTTTGGATAGATCCGATGCTTTGATCAGCCCGTCCTTGACGCTGCTTAGACCAGCCTCATTCTTGTTTTCCGCCTTATCCGCCGGGTCCGGGCCCGTAGCGGAACGATTCCCGCCGCATGCCGTCAGCAGCAAAGCCAAGGCCAGTACGGAAACACTTGCTTTCATCCATTTTCCTTTCATCTCTGTTCCCCCTGTTCTCCTGTCCTGGAAGCAATGAATTAATCGATTATACATACCCGAATAGTAGGAATAATGATCGAGGTTGTCCCTGTTTGTCTCAGCAAATGCTTAATAGACCAACAGCTCCCTATCCGTTGATCTCCGTTGGTTACGGTAGATTCCCCTTCCCCTGCTCCTATATATGTACCTTTCCTAGCTACCCGTCAAAACAAAAAGGAGACTAACAGCCATTCGTTAGTCTCCGTTCGTACGGTAGATATCAAAGTATTCTTATGTGATTTATATGCTATCATCGTCTTTTGTATCTGTCAACCTTTTTTCTGGGCTTAACCGGAAAAGACCGCCATCTCGCTATAGCTGTTCCACGCGTTAACCGAGTTGCCGTAACCGGTCACGCGAACATACCGTGCCTGCTTCGGGGCGAAGCCGAAATACTCCATATTCGAGGAAAGGCCGCTGCTGACCGCGTTCTGGACCTTCTCCCAGGTCTGACCGTCCTGCGATACGGAAATATCCAGTTTAAAATATCGCGTCGCACCATTGTAGAAGGCGATGCCCAAGCCGTTAATCGGCTTCACTCCTCCAAGATCAAGCTGAATCCACTGGGTGTTCTCGGCGGACCAGCGCGTATTCAAATCACCGTCAATAGCTCTGTCTTCGCCATTGCCTTCCTGCGCTGAGCTGGCCGTTACTCCCTGAACCGCCAGTTGCGTATAGCCAGCAGGCTCGGTTAGAACGGACTGCGCATTGAACTGGACCACATATTGCTGCGAGCGGTCCGTATATACGGCATCCGTCACCGTGATGACAACCGGGGCCGGCGAGTATACATTTTGCGCGACAGTCACTTGGTCGCCGTGCTTGGCAGGCGTTGCGTTCACTGCCGGATAGCTCTGTGACTCGAACGGAACGTTGACCGCATAACGGTAATTCGTTTTGCTGAAGCCTGACAAAGGCTGCCCGTTCAGCGTTATTTGCGATAGCTGCGGAAGAGGTTGAATCTCCCCGTCCGCAATGCTCCAGCCGGCAAGCGGAATATATGGCGCTGCCCCAGGCACGCTGTCTCCGGCAGCCAGTGGAGTCAGATGGATCGCCATGTTGAGATCCTGCACGCCAGTCAGCTCCAACGCCAGCTTGCGGATACCGGTATTGGCATCTTGACCGGACGGGTTCGGAGACACCGGCAGCGGCTTGGCGTCCATCACCTTGAATACGGCTCCTGCCGGAGCCTGGCCGGAGAAGCTCATCGTCACACCGAGACGCTTGCCGTTCTGAGTCAAAATCGCCGATTTGCCGTCAGCAGCGACCGCGATATCGGCCTTCGTATGCATGAACCACCATATCGTCGATGGCGCTTTGGCATGAATTTCATCCTGAACCGTCAGGGTGTTTCGGTTATTACCGAACATCAAGCCTCTCTTGGCCGTGGCGGCATTCTTGGCATAGGCCGGCGTCATATTGACGATAGCCAGCCCTCCCTGAGGCTTTGATTCATAGCGTTCGATCGGGCTGAATGCGTATTGGTCCTGCTCGAAGGTACCGTCCGGATTGATCACAAGTGTATTATGGCCTTCCGGCATGAGCCGGTAATATTTGAACCGCTGGTTATCATAGTCAAAATAATTCGGAAGGTTATAATCATCGCTTCCTAAATCAATAGCCCACTGGACGCCATCCGCCTCAAAGACGAAATTGCCGACATCAGAATGTGCATGGCTGGAACTGCCTTTGCCGCCCATGATTCCAGCGAATCGGGCTGTCGAATCATTCCATTTGCTGCGGAACGTGGCAAGCTCCGTGTTGCGGAAATACTGATCTAACGGAATGGATACGTTCATGTTCAGCAAGCTCGGATCGTACCAGAGCAGATCGTATACACCGCCCGCCTGCTTCGCTTCCTGCATCAGCAATAGCCTAAGTCCGGCTACATCCGGATTGTTAAGCTGCTTCGCCATCCAGAACAGCTCCGGCGCCCGTATTTTGAAGCTGTTGGAATCGCCAAAGTTAAACGAGCCCTGCGGACTAAGCACATAATTTATGAAGTAAGCCGTCTTGTAGAAGCCGGGCGTTTCCGTATGACCGTAGGTTTTGCCTAATGCGGTTTGCATGGCTGCCATATAGGTTACCAAATATTCTACCGTATAGCGCCAGTAGCCGGGGCCTTCGCTCCAGCCTCCGTCAGGATTAAATTCCAGCAGGATAAAATCCTCCAGCGAGCGAAGTGATTTAGCAATAATGTCCCCTGCGACGGCCTCCTCCTTATCTCCAATGGCAAGAGCCCCCAGGATAATACCGCCGTTGCATACGGCATTCCAGTTGCTGATCTTCTCGTTATCCGACAAGCTCACCCACCAAGCGTTATTGTTATGGGCGTCGATGGCTTTGGATAACCCCTTGTCGCGGATCGCCATGCGGATGACGTCCCTTTGCTGCTGGGTTAAATAGCTGTACAGCCAGTCATATCCTATGGCCATGCCTGCAGTGAGCTCCGATGTGTTCAGAAACTCATTCTGCTCATTCCAATTCGGAATGGAGGCGGCCTTCAGCATTTCATCGACCGCCCGCTGCGCGTACTTGGTCTCTCCGCTTAACAAATACATTAGCGCCGTCTTCTCGATAAAAGGACGCGCATCCTTGGCGGAATCCATCCGCCGGCCATCGGGGAGATCGTATGTACCCACAGGTGTCGTCAGCACAGTATCTGCGCTTTTGCGCAAATCGCCATACCATTTGGATAAATTGGCGTCCGTCTGAATTTGATTTTGCAGTGAGGTGATACGGTCCGGCGTCATGAACAACCGGGGATGCTGCTGGTTCGGGTTATGCTGCTTCAGATCGGCCACCAGCTCTGCTGCCGTCGGGCGATCGTAGACGATGCGGCGAATGGCCTCCTTCGTCAGCTTCAACAGCTCGCTCTCGTCCGGCAGCGGATTGGCGGTGCTAATCAGCACCAGTTCATCGTGCAACAGCACATGCTGTCCCAGCGCTTTCGAGAACAGATCGGAGGAAACGAACACCGTCGTTCCGATGAGGCGCACAGGTGCATCCAGTACGATCGGACTGCTGCCCCCTGTCACATTGGAGCTGCCGACCGTCAGCGTCAAGGCGCTGCCTAGCGTCCCCGTTTTAGGACCTAATGCAACAGTGCCCGCTGTCGCGTTCCAGCTATACGGAATGTCCAGCTGCTCTGCCACAAATTGCAGCGGAACGAGCACTTTGCCGTTCTCCGCTTGGGGCTTCACCGTCGGATCGGCGGCATTCAATGGCTTGCGCTGCAAATAAGCATAAGCATTCGGGAAGCCTGCCAGCAATGCGATGGACTGCTTCAGTCTGTCTTGAGCATAAGCATCATTCGCATTGCCAGTGCCAGGATCGGGCGTTTGAAAGTAGGAGTCGTCAAGCGGCACTTCGCTTGCATACACGCGCACATCATCCATCCAAAACTCATTATCCGTTCCCGTCTGTGCCTTCGTATAAGCTTTAAACGAACTGATATCGTTCATCGTAGCGGAATTGCTGTAGCTGCCGTCCGTGATTTTTTTTGCGCCGTCTACGTACACGTCGATTTTCTTCGTCGCATGTTTGACGATGACCGTCACTTGGTACCAAGTATCCGCCGCATAGGCGCCTCCCGGCAGCTTCGCGCCTCCAGCGTACATATAGCCGTCCGCCTTGAATTCCAGCAGCGCGGACTGAACATTCGTACTCGACTTGATTTGGACTAGAGGGCTATAAAACTTCGCTTGGTTGTATTTGACCTTCATCTCGATAGCTACATTGCCTGTCAAAGGCGAGGCGAAGGTCTTGGTCAGCACCAAATCCGACGCGGTCCCGCTGCGAAGGTGGAGGCTTTTTCCTGTTCGGCCTGCGACCTCTTCGCCTATGATCATCGCCCCTGAGGTCAGTCCGGATGCCGACCATCCTTTAGGGGCGCCGGAACCATGCGTGTCGAAGTTATCATTTACGTAAATGACCGGCGCCGCTCCGTCGGCATATGCAAGGGCACTGCCTCCCGCCCAATCCGAGTAAGACGCGAAACCGCTCAGGATCAGCAGCGCTGTCATAAAGAGCAGCAACCCTTTAAAGTATGGACTCGTTCTTAGCTTCATCAGTAACACCTCTTTCGGTTAATAGATCCATCTCACAGTAGGGTATTTCGTTCCTCCATTTCCTACGATCTGTTTTGCAGGAGTAGGCGGTGGCGCTTTAGGATATAGTGAAACCGAAAAAACTCGAAATGCTGCCACTATATTTCGGTGGGATATGCTCCTCCAGCCGCTGTTGAAACCCGTGAATTTGATTTAGAAGTTAGCGGTATATTCACGGGTTTCAAAGGCGGACGTAAACTCTTCCGAAGCATACCCCACCTACTTATATGGCAGATTTCTCGTAAAGCTGTTTTCCCTTAAACCCAAATGCTAATACGCCCTATCCTGCAATTGATCGTTTCTATTTCTTTTTAGCTTTTTCCGCCTCAATATCTTTGGCGAGAAGCTCGTTAGCTTCCCGAACCGCGGTGACACTGTCCTTTTGACCCCGGCCGATAAAGCCGAAAGCATCGTTAAGGCGCTTCCAGGCTAGATCGTTATACTCGGTCAAAGGAGCCGGAGCCGCGTATTTTTTCGGGAAGATGGCGTTGATGTTTTTGCCTTTGTATTTCGGCAGGTCCTGAGCAAATGTCTTCTTGATCTCCGGATTTTTCAAAGCAGTTTCGATCCCCATCTTGGAACGCATTGTTTGGAATTCATCCGAGGTCAGTGCTTGAATGACGTCCATAGCCTCGTCTTGATGCTTACTAGTCTTACTGATGTAGATATAACCAGGGTAAGCTTGCGGCCCTACTTCACCCAGTTCCTTAAAGTATGGTAAAGAAACGTAATCCCAGTTCAAATCATCCGGGAAGTTGATCGCTGAGTTGGAGAAGTGGGACCACATTGCCAGCGTCCGATCTTTTGCAAACATATTCGACTGCGCTGTGGAAGCGAAGAAGCCCCCTGCCAGCGGCTTGCCGTCCGGGGACGGGATTAATTGATAGAAGCGCTTCAGGTTATCCAGGAAGGCCATCATCTTCGGATCGTCGAACATCGGCTTCGATGTCTTAGGATCGACGAAAGGTGCCGAGAACTGATTCGTTTTCGAGATATGTTCAGGCGACGCCAGGAAGCCGTAATATTGGGTACCATTATCGTTACGAGTCACTTGCTTGGCCAGATCGTAGATTTGATCCCACGTCATGCCATCCTTCGGATAAGGCACTCCGAATTTGTCGAAAATGTCCTTATTGTACATAATGACAGGAGACGTGTTGGACAACGGAAGACCGTAGATCCCGCCGTTGGCGATTTCTTTTTGCTGGTCAATGGTGAACGGCTCGAACCGGGTCAAATCGACGTTCTTTTTCTTGATCAAGTCGCTGATGTCCATCTGGAATTCGTTGCGGATCAGATTCAGATGCGTATGACCTATCGAAAAAATCAGGACATCAAACTGCTGACCCCCGGTAATCAGAGCATCCATCGATTTGGAGGCGGGAACCGGAACGAATTTGGGAATAATATTAGGAAATTTTTGCTTAATATAATTGCCGTAATTGTTCATGAAGTCTTCTTCTTTCCAATCGGCATTCCCCGTTTGATAGAAGACGAGCTCCACTGGCTCCTTTTTGGTTGCTGCCGAAGCCCCTTCCTGCTTCCCACTGCTGCAGCCTGCCAGTAAGCTTGCCGCTACTATGGAGGCAACCGCTGCTTTCCCAGACTTTATAACCCACGATTTCATGTGGACACCCCTTTTTTCGTCTAATCATCAATTTCCTTCAACAGGAACACTGCGTCGTTCCATGCCACTTTCCATTACTTCTGCTTTTCAGCAATGATGGCTTTATTGATCGTTTCTTCCAAATCCCTAAGCGCCGTATTTACGTCCTTTTTGCCGGTAAGCACATTGTTGAACTCCTTATTCAGCGGAGTGGTCACTGGAACCGTAACCAGCTTCGAGTCTCGCGCAGGAGCTGCCTGGACAGGTTTGTTCACATAAAGCGCTTCCGTATGCTTGCCCTTCAATTTGGAAAACTCTTGACCGAATGCTTGCTTAATCGCCGGATTGTTTAACACCGTAGCTTTCCCCGACTTGCTGGCCTGCGTCTGCATTTCATCGGACAATACCAATTCAAGCACCTTGAACGCTTCCTCTTTATGCTTGCTTGCGCTGATCAGGTAGTAGAAACGGGGGTTAATCTGCACATTCGTGCCTGGAGCCTCCTTCATCGTAGGCAGCGAAACCATATCCCAGCTTGTAAAGTCTTCCGGAAAGCTCTCGGCGGCAGCCGTAACATCCGCATGCATGGCAGAGACCCGCTCCTTCACAAAGCTGTTCACTTCCTTCACCCGGCTTCTTTCATCCATAGGCGTGTTCATCGGAAAACGGTAAAATCTCGTTAGCGTGGAGAAAATCGACTTCCAAGCATCCGTATTCACCGCCGATTTGTCCTCGCTGGCATGCAGGTACGGCACTCCAAGCTGATTGTTATCCAATAAGTAGATGAAGTTCATGGTCATCCCGCGGTATTGAACCCCCTCCTCGTAACGGGTTAGCTTCTGGGCTAACGCATAGGCATCGTCCCAGGTCATGCCGTCCTTAGGGTACGGGATTCCGAATTTGTCGAAAATGTCTTTATTGTAATAAAGCACCGGGGTATACGCGTTGACGGGCAGACCGTACAAACCGGCTCCGTAGCTGGCCGAAGCGTTCTTGATGATGTCGAGATAGGCCGGATCAATTCGGCTCAGATCCAAATTCGATTTCTTGATCAGCTCCGTCAAGTCATATTGAAGATTGAACTTGACCAGCTTCTCGTTCAGCGCTGAAATTCCCTGGTAATAAATGTCCGGGCTGTCTCCAGCAAGCACGAGATCCTGAATTTCTTTACCTTGATCGGCTCCTTGAAACTCAAAGGAGATGTAAGGATATTTCTGCTTCACCTTCGCTTCGACTTCGGTGCGGAATTTTTCCTCATAATCCTTATCACCGGTATAAAATTTCAGCGTTACCGGCTCATGCTTCACTTGGACGTTTTCGTTGTCTGGAGCACTCTGCTTGCTGCAGGCTGAGATGAAGGTGACGGCAAGAACAGATGACAGCGCCGCCAGGCCGATTTGGATTCCTTTTCCCATACTAGGTCCCTCCTATTCGCATTCAACTTCAAAAGTTTCCGCTGTCTGTACAGAAGGAGCATGGTATTGCAAGATCAATAGTTCAAGATCAATGCTTTAATCTAATCTACAAGGCCGGACTGGCTGGCACCTGTTCCGTCCCGAGCAGGTCTGCCCTGCAGCTTCCATCCGGGCTAACGCGCAGCTTCCACGTAAGGCGTATCCTTGACTTCAAGCTGTTTGCGGTGCAGCTCCTCGGTTAACTGCTTCACCGTCTCGGCATAGGCCGGATGATGGTATACGTTGTTCATTTCATTAGAGTCCTTACGCAGGTCGAACAGCTCCCATTCCGGGGGCTTCGGATCGTCAACCGCATCGGTAGCTCCGAGCGCATCGGCATAGTAGTAGATCAGCTTGTAGTCATGCGTCCGCAAGCCGTAATGGGCATAGACGCCATGCTCGCTAAGATGCATCCAGTACCGGTAGTACATGGAGGTGCGCCAGCCTTCCGGTTGTTGGCCCTGCATTAGGGGGCGCAAGCTGACTCCTTGCATAAAGTCCGGCACCTCGATTCCTGCGTAATCCAGGAAGGTTGGGGCAAAGTCGACGTTAAGCGCCATCGCATCCTGTACTGTTCCTGCTTTGATCTCCTGAGGATAGCGTACGATGAACGGCATGCGTAAGGATTCCTCATACATAAAGCGTTTATCGAACCAGCCATGATCTCCCAGGAAAAAACCTTGGTCCGATGTATAGATGACCATCGTATTATCCGCAATGCCTTCCTCCTCGAGCTTATCCAAGAGACGGCCTACGTTATCGTCAATGGATGCTACGCAGCGCAGGTAATCCTTTATGTAACGCTGGTACTTCCAGCTCTTGAGCTCGCGTTCGGTCAAGCCCTCCGGCGGGTCTATCTTCAAGTCCCGCTTCTTCAAATCGCGGTCGATTCTCATAATCGCCGCTTCGGCAGCTGCTGCCCGATTGCTGTAATCGTCATCGAAGGTCGGCGGCTCCGGTATGTCCACATCCTCATATAAATGGGCATGCTTGGCATCTGGAATCCAGGGACGATGCGGCGCTTTATGATGACACATCAGGAAGAACGGGCGCTCTTTGTCCCTCTTGCCGATCCAATCGATCGATTCATCGGTAATAATATCGGTCACGTATCCCTCGTATTGCTTTTCTTCACCCATTTGAATGAACTTGGGATCCTGGTAGTCCCCCTGTCCGGGCAGTACGTTCCAATAATCGAAGCCGGTCGGATCGCTATAGCCTCCGTGGCCTAGATGCCACTTACCGATAATGGCCGTCTGGTATCCGTCCTGTTGAAGCAGCTTAGCCACCGTCTGCTGGCGGCCGTCAAAATGATCACCCAGCGTCTGAACGCCGTTCAGATGATTGTACAAGCCGGTCAGTATCGTCGCCCGGCTCGGAGCGCAGATGGCATTCGTGCAAAAGCAGTTGTCATACCGCATCCCTTCATTCGCAATCCGGTCCAGATTCGGCGTTTGATTGATTCGGCTGCCATAGCAGCTCATCGCATGGGCCGCATGGTCATCGCTCATTATAAACACGATGTTCGGTCGGTTCATCGTTCTTTGCCTCCTTTTGCTTAGTTGAAGCTTCGCCTCAAGCAAGCGCATAGATCGGCGAGATCCAAGCGCATTGGCCGTTGACCTGCTTGATCTCGACATGATAGACATCACATTCGGACTCCACTTGGGTATCTGTCCAAGCTTCCTTCACGGTGTAAGCCTGCTCTGGAATCGCACGATGCAGGACGATAGCTTCGGAATTGTACGGATGCAAATGCTGTGTTCTGTTGCCTTCCAACAGTTCTCCCACGGTAGCCGTCATTTCTGCACCGTTGATTTGCACCTGGATTGCCGTATCCAAGCTTCCTTCGATTTCGAGGATGAGCGCAGCCGTATGCGGATGCAGCGTCGTCGGGTTTTTGAACGTCATGCAGCTCCATTCGACGGCTTCATCCGATTGGCGGATCAGCTTATTGCCAAGCTCATTCATGGAAGGATCGTCCTTCATCTCCGGCGTAGGAGCCAATACGCTGCGACCGCGGAAGCAGGTTTCTACGGAAAGCAGCTTACCATGGCTTACATTGGCGGTACCTTGCCACTTGAAGCCGTTTTTGCTGTTGCCCCAGCCCATTTCGACTCTTACTTTATATTTGCCCGCCGCTTTTGCAGCTTCGGGACTTGGGTTTATCAAGGATTCTCCGTTAATGACTTTCCAAGGCCTCAGGTTTTTGTAAACGACAATTTTATCGATTTGATCGCATGCTGTAACCTCCAGCTCCAGCTGGCGCTCGCTCGCTTGCACCTCACTGCCCATTAGATGCCCGTTCATGCTGAACCGGCAGGCTATTTTGTCGCCGGTCACCGCGTACGTTCTGCGTGCCAGAATCGCTTCCCAGATGGACTCACGGGTTTTGGAGTCGGCCAATACGGCCAATCTGCCATCCCCGTAAGAACCCGGATATCCCGCATGGTGATCCGTCGAACCGACGAAGCCGAAGCGATGCTTCCGTTTCAGCGCCTCATACACACTGCTTCGGGAGTCGCGAGGCCCCATGTCGTGGTAGTACGGATATAGGGACTGATCGGACATGCCGCTGCCGTGCTTGGAATACACCTCGACAATCGGACTGATAGCGCTGTTGAAGCTGTCCCAGTTGCCTCCGCGGTATCCCGGCGTATAGCCGACATGATGTGGAACGGCAATAACCCGGCGCGGCGCCAGCTTTTCCACGATTGCTGCAGGGGATTCTCCCTCTAAAAGCGGCAGATCATCGTCCGGCGAGACGAAATGATGGTCGCCGTATTGGCTGGAGTGCGCTTCATAGCCCTGAAAGGTGACGAATTCTCCCGGCACGTTGAAGCTCTTAACCGTCTCTCGTACATAGTCCCAATGCCCGCGCAGCTTGGCGAACCCTTCCTTATGAAAATCGACCAGGTATTCCAGTCCTTCCGTGCGGGCGGGAATGTCGTACCAGGATGCATGACCGATAATGGCTACGAAATCAAGCTGGCCCTTGGCCGCAAGCAAAGCGTTCTCCAATCCTCCGAATCCGTAGCTGATTCCGCAGTGGTTGTGCAAATCTCCCCAGTATAATGGCATAGTATTATTCCTCTCCTATTCGTATGGTCGAAGGTATGCTATCTCTTTGTATTTGGCACTTATGTTTAAGGCTGGCGGAAACGAATGAGGTGGCTTCCTTCCTGCCGGGATTGGTTAGGTGTCAGCACAATGCGCTGAAGCCGCTCTCCCCAGGCATTGCGAAGCTTTTTGTCCTCGATGGATATGGTCTCCACCGCAGCAGTAAATTGTTCTGAATCATACTCCATCTGCAAGGCTTCTTGATCGTTACGGCGTAATACTATACGTCCTTCACCGTCGATCTCTGGCAGGCAGCATGTCATAAAGTTAAGTGTAAATTGGCATGCTGTACCGTCGGCAAAGGCATACCGTTCCTCCAGCTCAACAACGGCCTGTGGCAAGCGGTTCAAGCGGCAGCACCGGTTCCAAGAACGGATTCCCGCTTCAGGCAGGTAAGCGGACGCGATGTCCATGCTGAGCTGTGAGCTTGCTCCCGTAACTTCGTATTGTGCTGCTGAGGCGCGGTAGTTATTTCCGTCCTGCTGCATGAAGCCGTTAATTGTAGGAAGGTTGTGGTACCCGGACTGCATCGTCCAAATCTCGTATCGCTGCGCGCTAAACGTTTTGGCCGTATACTCCTCGACGCCAATATCGATGAGCACCGGAAGTCCATCCGCATACACGACAAAGTGCCCTACATCGTTATGGTTGTGGCTTTCCAGATTGTGCCCGCCCTTCATAGCAAGGTACAAGCCGTGATCCGAGGATTCGGTTTCCCGCGCTGCCATGACCTGAATGCCGTCCATGTACATATCGCGTTGAAACGTTAACGGTCTGTTCTCATTCTCAATCACGCTGTAATGAAACAATGCGGGGAGCACACGGAGAAACGATAGAAATTTCATATTCTTCCATCCTTCGGTACGCAGCATTTGGTGCACGGCCGTTCCGAGAGCCATCATATTATCGTCACTTATCCGTTTCCCGTAGCGGTATACGATATCTTCCTCCACCGTTATCCTGTGGGGACCGTCCGCAAAATTAAGGAAGTATCTATCATGGATATGAACCTTGTAAATATAACGGCCGATATTTTGAATCAACGGCTCACCATACACATTCAAGGCACCGTTAGTTGCGGTATACAGAAGCTCCAGGCAATCAAACAGCGATCCGCCTGCTTTGTTCCAATAGCCGGGACCCTCGTCGCAGCCCCCATCCGCCGGATGCATCGATAAGAACCGGTCCAGGCTCATCATCGCCTTACGTACAGCCTGCAATCTTCTGCCGTCATCCTCCTCCGCCAGGAGAAAGGCGCTTAAACAGTTGGACGTACACCAAGGCGTCCAGTTGTTCAGCCGCTTATCCCGCTCCTTGATCCCCATCCACCAGCAGTCGTCCCGTTCCAGATAAGGCTCCAGAATACGGCGGCGCAGCTCGTTAACCAACCGCTGATCTATAAGCGGGTTGATCCGATCGAATACGGGCTTCAGCAGGTAGTGCAGCCATGCGAACAAGTTGCCCGTCTCAGCGGCGAACAAATCAATTCCGGGCTGAACTGAGGTATCGGGCAGACTAGGATGCTCGCGCTGGAACATCCGGTTATGGGCCGAGATGACCCAGCTGGATTCTTCGCTGATCTGCCAAATGCCATTGATCAGGTCATTCACAAAACGCCCTTGATTTTCCACGCATTCGGCGAGGGCAAGGCTTGTCACCGCTCTTCTGCGCAGATGATACGGTCCGTCGTAGCGCGTCCGGTTGCCATTATTCAAAAACTCCATATACATTGTCGCGGTCAGGATAGGCCATGCATAATCGAGGTACTTTTCCCCCTCCGCAATAACCGATAGTCGAAGCTCTTCAGGCAGCGCCTCCCACTCGCCCCTCTGCTCAATATCCGGAAAAGGGCGATAGGCAGCTTTGCTTAACAGAGATTCAGCCAATTCTTCCGTACTTAAACGATCATCAAGATTGTTCATCAGGAAACTTTACTCCTTTCCTTCCGCTTTTGCGGTTAAGGGAATGAGACGGACAGGGGTCGACACTTCCGTAAGGTGGAGCACGCCGCTCTCTTCCGTGACCACGTACTGCTCTCGTGCTTCCCCACGTTCTGCGACCCAATCTCCTGCCGCCAGGTCGGATATCACGTAGTGGAATGTTGTTGAAGCTTCTGACACAATCAGTGCCGAAGGCACAACCAGCTCCTCGCATAGCCTCTTGCCGCTCTTGCTGAAAAGAACGACCCAATCCCTGATCTGCGCCCCGACAAGCGGATCACTGTCCACTAGATAGGTCGGCAGCGCTTCCGGGCCATCCATATCCTTGAGCTGCATCACGTTCAAGAACATATCCTCCTCCGCAGCCTGGCTCGGGCTGACCTCGATACGCCAAGCCCCCTGCTCCTTCGTGCTTGGAAAATCATTGATGTAATTGGTCCCGAATACCCAGAACTGCTTGCCTGGGCCGCCGACAGGGGTGATTTCGAGATTATCGGCCGTTGGCAGCAGCGTATCGTTAACGAGCTGTCCGTTATAGCCGTCCTCGCTGCGCGAGATGACGGTACGGCTGCCGTCGACCTGCGGCTCTTCGATGCTGTGCAAAAGCCAATATTTTTTGAAATCCGGGTTAGCAGATTGGACGCGGTCGAACACAATTAGTGCGGCCGGATGGTTCGCATCCTTAAAGTTTAAGAACATGAAGGAGCGCTGGAACTGCTTCATCTTGCTCGAATACGCAGCGGTAATGTCGCCTTTTAAATAAGAAAAGTCAGGCTGTACCGGATCCGGACCGTACGCATGCGCCAGTACTTCACCGCGCTTGAAGTCTTTGTTCAGCAAATCGTCCAGCGTAAGCGGCGGACGCCCTTCATTTGGCCAGCGCTGCCCGCCATCATTCACGTTCGGCCATGTGAGGCCGCCGTCTTTGACGTAAGGATACTGCTCTAACTCATGGGGATCGTAAACAAGAACCGTGTTATGGGCGATCGTCCGTTTGAAATAATATTTGTTATGCGGCGAATGGTATTTGCCGGAGGAGCCTTTGTAAATCCCGGAATCGATAGCCAAGTAGCCCTTGTAATACAGCTGGAATGCACCCGCATCCAAATGCTGATGGTTGTTGTACTGGTATTCCCCTATACGCATCTCGGCGACTACCGTCGGTGAGCTTTTATCCATCCCCTCATCCCAGCCGGTTCTCGCGATCATAATTCCTGTCGGTGATCCAAAATAACGGGTAAGCGGCAGCTCCTGGATCGACTTGGGCTTCACCTCCGGGTTATAGAACAAAAAGGCGTGAAACACGTACATGTCCGGTATCGTTGGATATTCTCGGAACTGCTGATCCATGAAGTAAGGATTTTCGTAATAGCTGCCGGACATCAAGTAAACAAGCGGGAAAAACTGAATGTATTTGTTTTCCGCATATAGTGGATTATCGCTATCCCCGTCCCGCAGCAGCTTGCCGTCCGGCCTTCTTGTATAAATCCATTGATACCCTACTTCCCCCTGGGAAGGGTCGTAAGGATTGCCGGCCCCCATGCGGTCCAAAATCCACGTAGCGAACAGCTCCGCCTGATATCGATAGGTGCCGTAATTATCTCCTTGATGATGCCAGCCCGAAGGATAAAAGAAATTCCGCGCAGGTACCATCTCGGCATAGAAGCGTCCTGCGGCTACGTCATAAATTTCCGGGTCCTCGTCGTAGATGGCGATACCCGTACCGATAAGATCACGCATCAGCATCCATTCGCTCGTATGACCGACGATGGAGCCCTCCTTCCTCGGAGGGAAGCCGCATTCCAGCATGCCGGCTAATCGTTTGAAATGACCGATCATCAACTGCCGTTCCGTATCATCGATTAGATCGCGGCACCAGTCGTAGACAACGGCTGCAGACGACATCAATCTTCCGATAGCCCGGGAAATATCCTGAAAGTTCGGATTGAATGATTTGGTCATGGTAGCGAGTGCCAGCGCTTTGGCTCGAAGTCCCGCTTCTTTATCTCCATCGAGAATATATATCAGCGCGTTCGCTTCAATGAGATAAGCTTCATCAGGATACTCAGCGGAATGCGCCTGGCTAATATCCACCTGGCTGAACTCCACGAGCCGCTCCCATACTTGCTTCATTTCCGGCTTGAATCGTTTCTCCCTTAAACCGGGCAAATGCTGACTCCGCAGCAAGAGACGCGGATGCTCCGGCGGCGGTGTAAAAGGCGGTTTCGGGTACATGCTGTGGCCCTCCTTTTCGTATGGGGGTGTTCGATTGCAAATAAAATCTGACGCTAGCGCGGTGAGCTTGTTGAGGCGTAAAAACATGGAAAAAGTGCTTCGGTCCCCCGGTGGGGTATCCCCTTCCAGCCGCTGTTGTTCTCGGGAAATTATGATTAGATTTGCTAGAGGATATTTCCCGAGAACAAAGGCGGACGCTATCGCTCCTACAGGGGACACCCCGCCTCTCACCTTTCGCTTTTTTCTGAATTAAAGAATGTCTCAACAATCTAACCGCTCACGCGGTCATACTACTTTGATTTGCATCGATTATTTAGTTTTTTTCTCCACATAGAAATGCTCTTGTTCACTTAGTCCATCCGGACGAAGTGAACAACATTTCTATTGGCGAAAAAATCTACCTTTAAAAGCGGTCATACTGCTTTGATTTGCGTCGATTATTTAGATTTTTTCTCCACATAGAAATGTTCCACTCACTTTAGTCCGTCCGGACCAATTGAACAGCATTTCTATTGGCGAAAAAATCTACCTCTTATCGCGTTCGCTCATCTTTGAATTACTGCGATTAATTAGATTTTTTCATATCCACCATCGTCTTTTCGGCCTTTTCCTGAATCTCCCTCAACACGGTATTGACGTCCTTGTTGTTAATCGCCATATTTTTGGCGCCGTCACGTATCAGCTGCTTGAAAGGAAGATCGTAGTCGGTCGGCTTGACGATAGGCGCCTGCTTCGTTTTGAAGACGGCCTGCACGTTTTTGCCCTGGAAGCCTTTTAGCTCGGAGGCATATGTTTTCTTGACCGTATCGTTGTTCAAGGATGTCATTCTTCCGGTTTTGTTCATCGTGATCTGCGCTTCATCGGAGACCAGGGTCGTAATCACTTTGAACGCTTCCTCCTGGTGCTTGCTCTGCGGCGAGAGCATCATCAGATGCAGATCGACAGGCTTGCCGACACCGGGACGGTCCTCGAAGCTCGGATACGTGACCATATCCCAGTTAACCGAGCTCCCTTGCTGCGCCATATTCTCGATCGTACCGACGACTCCATCGCCCCAAACTGGGTACATCGCCAAGATCCGATCCTTGAAAAAGCCGTTGGACGTATACATGAACTTGTTCTTCTCGCCGATAAAGCCGGGAATCTCATACATCGCCTTCAGCTTGGTGAAAGCCGCCTTATAGCCCGGCGTATTGATCTCCGGCTTTTCCTCCTTCTCGTCTACATAGGGAAGCGAGTACTGCCGGGTCAGGTTCTCCGGGTAATCGGGATCAATACCGATGTACTGAATCCCGTCCTCCTTGCGAGTCAGGTTCTTCGCCACCGCAATCGCCTGATCCCATGTCATGCCGTCCGTCGGATAAGGGACCCCAAATTTGTCGAAAATGTCTTTGTTGTACAGCATGAGTCCGTAATTCATCGAGAAAGGGACAGCATATACCTCCCCTTTATCCCCGAACTGCTTGATCGCTCCCATGCCTACCGGATCGAATCGGTTGAAATCCAGGTTGTTCTTTTTCGCCAGCTCATTCAGATCCATGCCAAGCCCCAGCTTGTTAAACATGCCGATATACACATTGCTCGTCAAAATGAGATCGGGCAGATTGCCCGAAGCGATAATTTGCTCCGGTGTGTCCTTGTCTCCATTGCGGGAAACGAGCTGCATCGTAATATTCGGATATTTCTTCTGAACCGGCTCTACAAAAAACTTCTGAAATTCCGACTCCTGAATCCCTGAGCTATAGCTGTACACGACAAGCTTGACAGGCTCCCTGGATTCCGGCTTGACGACGGTCTCCCCCGCCTTTTCCTTGGAGCAGCCGGTCAGTGCCACGGACAAACAGAGCAAACCTGGCAGAACGAAACCTTTTTTCATCTCCGAAAGACCCCCTGTTCACGTATGAGAAGCGTGTTAAGATGAATCCAACGCAATCGGTCCATTATATCGAAGCTTCTGTCATTAAGGCAGCTTCCACTCGGAGAGCGGTACATAATCATGACCTGCCGAAGGTATTGCCTCTCCGGCTGCGAGCGGAACGAGCTCCACGGCCAATCGCACATCCTGAACCCCATCGAGCTTAATAGCCAGCTTGCGAATGCCATTATTAGGCATCTGCCCTTTCGGATTCAACGACTCGGGAAGCGGCCTGGCATCCATAATCTGAAATTTCGCTTGTGACGGAGGTGACGCATCCTTCGGAAAGGTCATCGTCACCCACAGCCTTTTGCCGTTCTGGCTTAGCAATGCCGATTTGCCGTCTTCGGCCACTTGGATGGACGCTTTCGTGTTCATAAACCACCAGAACGCCGAGGGCTTCTTGGCTCGAAGCTCATCCTGAACAATGAGCCCTTTGCGGTCGACAAACCGAATGCCTCGCTTCGCAGCGTCGGCATTTCTCGCATAGGCGGGCTGCATATCCGCTACCGCTAAAGCTCCCTGAGGCTTCGACTCATAACGGGTTATTTGGTTCATGGAAGCCTGGTCCTGCTGAAACTGCTGGTCCGGGTTCAGCACGATCGTATTGTGTCCCTCCGGCTTCAGCCGGTAATAGGTATACCGCTCCTTGTCATACTCAAAGTAGCCCTTTAAGTTATAATCCTCCTTGCCGGGATCGATAGCCCACTGCTCGCCGTTCGCGTGAAAGACGAATTCGCCGATATCGGAGTGCGAGTGGCTTGCGATAGCCGTGCCCGCTTTGAAGCCGACATATGACGCTGCCGGATCATTCCATTTGCTCCGAATAATGACCAGCTCCGCATCGCGGTAATATTGGTCGGTCGGAAGCGTCATTTTCGCATCGTGAAACGATGGATCATACCAGAGCAGATCATATACCCCGCCTGCTTGCTTGGCATCCTCCATCATGGCAAGCCGCTGTCCGGCGAGCATAGGATCGTTCGTTGCCTTGGCCAGCCAAAACAGCTCCGGAATTTTCATCTTGCCGCTGTCGCTATCCGCAAAGTTGAATGTTCCTTGCGGCCCGGTCACATACACGGGGAAGTAGGCCGTTTTATGCAGAGCGGGTGTCTGTGCGTGCCCATAGGTTGTGCCGAGTGAGGTCTGCATCGCTGCCATATAGCTGACCGTATATTCCATCATGTACCGCCAGTAGCCTGGTCCTTCGCTCCAGCCGCCGTCAGGCTCCCAATGGCTTAAAATAATGTTTTGTACAGATTGCCATGAGCGGAGAATGATCTCTCCGGCGATCGTCCTCTCCTGTTCCTCGTCTCCGATAGCGAGAGCTCCCACGATGATGCCGCCGTTGCAGACGGCGCTCCAGTTGTTCACCGGATCGGTCCTGACGCTCCACCATACCTGTTTATTGTGGGCGTCGAGCGCTTTTTGCAGCCCCTTCTCCACCATGGCCTTACGGATGGAATCCCGCTGCTCCTGCGTGAGATAGTCGTACAGCCAATCGTAGCCGATCCCCATACCTGCTGTGATTTCAGCCGTGTTAAGAAATTCCTTCTTATCGTTCCAATCCGGGAATGCAACCATCGCCATCATTTCCTGCACGGCCCGCTTGGCGTACTTCTCATCCCCGCTAAGTCGGTACATCATCGCATTCTGCTCGATGATCGGTCTTGCATCTCGGGCGGACAGCATGCGCCGTCCATCCGGTGTTTCGTACGCTCCGACCGGCTTCGCCAACGTTTTGTCGGTAGCCCGCTGCAAATCGCCGTACCATTTGCGCAGCTGCGGATCGGTCTTGACCGTGTCCTTCAGCTTCGCAAACGTGTCGCTCGTCGCGAACAGCCTTGGGTGACGCTGCTTCGGATTGTTTGTTTGCAAATCGGCGATGATCCGTTCCGCCGTCGGCGGCCCGCCGGTGTATGACGCAAACACCTGCGGGGAAGGTGTCGGCTCTGCCCGCACAGTCGCCCCGGGCTTCTCGCTCGAAGATGGAGCAGCCGTATCTCCGGAGCAAGCCGGCAATATGGTTATGCCTATCGCCATGAGCATACCGACCACAGCTCGAGTCATTTTGAGAAATGGCATCCCGTTTCCTCCAGTGCCAGCTTGGCTCTGTCCATGACAGACAGGCGCGATTTTTTTACCAGAACAGCTCCGTCTGTCCGCGCAGCTTCGCTAATGCCTCGACGAAATAGTAGTCGCCGTAGATTAGGCCGACGTCGATATTTTTGTTCGCAGGCCAATGCCCTGTACCGTGAGGCAAAATCGCTTCATCGCTTGTATCCCAGATTGCATAGCGGTCTACTAACGATTTGAGAATCCGCTTCGCCGATGTCTCATATAGACGTCCTTCTTCAGCCGGAAGGGATTCCGCCAGCAGCAGCAGACCGCTTGAGGCAATAGCTGCCGCTGAGGAATCTCTTGGAGCGCCTTCCTGCGTAGTCAGGCGGAAGTCCCAGTACGGCACCAAATCTTCCGGAAGATTAGCAAGGAAGAAATGCGCTACCTTTTTACTAGCCTGCAAATAAACATCGTTCCCGGTATAACGGTAGCAAAGAGCCAGACCATACAAGGCCCAGGTTGTTCCTCTTGCCCACGCCGATTCAGGTGCAAAACCTTGGCCACCCAGAGCGCCGATACGCTCTCCTGTCTCGGGACCAAACTGTACAATGTGATACACCGAGCCGTCGGCACGGATGAATTCGCGCATGACCATATGGGCATGAGCCTCGGCAATATGCTTGAATCTAGGGTCACCGATCTGTTCTGAAGCCCAGAAAAGAAGACTTAAGTTCATCATGCAATCGATGATAGCCCAGCCGGTGTTTCCGTTAGCGCTCTCCCAGTTGCTTTGATTCCAGGCACGAATGAAGCTCCCCTTAAGATTGAACCGCCCGGCCAGCCACGCCGCTACCTTCAACGCTCGCAGCTTCGACGCTTCGTTGCCGGTTAGTTTATAGTTAGCAACCGACGTTAAACTCCACATGAAGCCTACATCATGATGCAAGCGAGTATATTCATCGATGCATACATCCATCTTGCTCTCGCATTGCTCGGCCAGCTGCCTAAGCTCTTCATTGTTCGTATCGCGGTATAGAAGCCACAGCAGTCCCGGCCAAAAGCCGGAGGTCCAGCCCTGCGGGTCCGTGCAGTCATATTTTCCTTCTTTGGATACGTGGGGGAACCCGGCTCCAATCGTCTTGCTCGTTTGCTCCACCTTGGCGACAACCTTATTCCATGCTTCCTCCACCCACAAATCGTATGTAACTGCTGACATCGTAATTCTCTCCTTTAGGTTTGATTCTTTGCAGATCGTTCTATTTAGCCCATTCCAAGTCTTAAGCCTTAAATTCCGAATAATCGGCCAGGAAACGATCGTAAAGGTCAGCCGGAAGCTCGAGCAGATCGTTGGTATCCCGCATATGCTGCCTCAAGCTGCCCAGCAGGCTTTCAATCCGGCTTCCGTACTCCTCGGACTGGAAGGCCAAGTTATTCATCTCCTGAGGATCGTTCTTCACATCGTACAGCTCTATGAAGCTCTCATCCTTGAACATATCAACGATTAACTTGTAGTCACCCTCCATCACACAGCGTTGAAAATTGCTGCGCGCCCCGTTCCCGTCAAACTGGATGAAAATCCGCTCCCGCTCCAGCTTCTCCTGCTCCCCTCGAATAAGAGCCATGAGGGATAAGCCCGATACCCCTTGAGGCTCCTCAATTCCAAGAAAATCGCATAAGGTTGGCAGCACATCGACACTGCTGACGAGCTCTTCAGAGCGTTCCATTGCGGGGGTAAACCCAGCCGGAAATTTAAAGTACAACGGCGTTTTGACCGATTCCTCGTACATGCACATTTTTTGCCATAGCTTGTGGGAACCCAGCATCTCTCCGTGATCACTTGCGAAAAGAATCAGCGTATTATCGTACAGACCTTGCTGCTTCAGCTCGGTGATCAGCTGTCCGACGCAATGATCGAGCAGCGCAACCAGCCCCAGATAAACCTTCCAGATTCGCTCCCATTCCTCACGCGTATAAGGCGTGCCCAACACACCCGTCAAGTTGTACAGCTGAAGTGGAGATTGATTATCCGCCCATACCCCGACGTTATCCGGCAGCTTCACCTCCTGAATCATGGAGTACCATGGATCAGGTATATCCAGCGGAGGGTGCGGCGCAAGGAACATCGCATTCAAAGCAAACGGCTTGCTGCGATCCCTATTGCGAATCGCCTCCAAAGAATCATTTAGAATAAAGCCGTCATAAAAGAAATCCAGCCCCTCTTCGTACCTGCCTGTCTTTGGAGTCGAATACTTGCGCTTTCTCGTAATTTTGCCGTAAGCAAGCTCAGGAACAAGCCCCTGAAATGCCGGCCCGCCCGGCTTTGTCTTGCCGTTCTTCTTAAGGAACGCCTCATAGCGCTGCTCCAGCTGCAGCCAATGCGTCTTGCTGTCCTCACGGTGCTCAAGCTTGGGCGCAGTGAAGAGGTGCTGCTTCCCGGTATGCCAGCTGTCCCACTGCTGCTCCAGCAGCTCATACCAATGGGTATGCTCTTCCCGCACCATCCCATGCTGCCTCTCCTGCCCCGTCCAAGGATTGATGAGCGAGCCTGTAACATTAGGATATTTCCCCGTGAAAAAAGCCCCGCGAGCCGGTACACAAAGCGGCGATGCACAGTACGCCCGATCGAAGACGACGCTCTCCGCTTTCAGCTGATTAATATGAGGCGTATGGGCTCCAAACGCATCCCAGCGCAGCTGGTCCGCCATAATGATGACTATATTCGGCTTATCGCTCATGCTTGCAACCCCCCTGCTGATCCATGGTTCGAGCCATTTAAGTAAATCAGCCTAAGTCGGCCCGCCGCTCCCTCACTCTGCCAATGCAAGACACCAGCCTCTTCTGTTACTTCCGCTGTGAACAGCGTTCTCCATTCCGCACCTACTGCTCCCGCATATTCCTGTTCCACACTCCATTGCCCTGCTGCGAGATCAGCTGCGAAATAATGGCGGCTTCCTGCATCAGCCGTTTCTTCAGCAATATCCGGAAGGATCACATCCTCCTGCAAACGCTGCCCGCTCCTTGAAAAAAGCGCGATCCAATCCTTTATTTTGACACCAACCACTGCGTCTCCATCCAGCCTCTGCGTCGGTAATGCTTCAGGACCGTCTATATCCTTTACCTGCATAACATTTAAAAATAAATCCTCTTCCGCAGGCATCTTCGGGCTAACCTCGATTCGCCATTCGCCCTGCTCCTTCGTGCCGGGAAAATCATTCACGTAGTTGGTACCGAACACCCAGTACTCTTTCCCCGGGCCACCGATCTTCTCAATGATCTGGTTATCCTTTGCAGGAAGCAGCGTATCGTTGATCAGCTGACCGTTATAGCCGTCCTCGCTGCGAGAAATGACGGTCCGGCTGCCCTCAATCTGCGGCTCCTCGATGCTGTGCAGCAGCCAATATTTTTTAAAATCGGGATTCGCCGATACGACTCGGTCGAACACGATCAATGCCGCCGGATGCTCCGGATCCTTCAAATTCAGGAACAGAAAGGAACGCTGGAACTGCTTCATTTTGCTGGAGTAGGCTGCCGTTATGTCTCCTTTCAAATAGGAGTAGCTCGGCTTCACCGGGTCAGGTCCTATTGCATGAGCAAGGACATCTGCGCGTTTGAAATCCTTATTCAGCAGATCGTCGAGCGTGAGAGGCGGACGCCCCTCATTAGGCCAACGCTGCCCGCCGTCGTTCACATTGGGCCATACCAGACCCCCATCCTTGACATATGGATACTGCTTCAGCTCATCCGGGTCGTAAACCAGCATCGTGTTGTGCGCGATCGTTCTTTTGAAGTAGTACTTGTTGTGCGGGGAATGATACTTCCCTGACGATCCCTTATAGGAGCCTGAGTCAATTGCCAGATTGCCCTTGTAGTAAATTTGGAACGCGCCCGCATCCAAATGCTGATGGTTGTTGTATTGGTACATGCCCACCTTCATCTCGGCGACCACAACGTTCGAATCCATTCCCGTCTCCCAGCCTGTGCGCGCTACCATTATGCCGGTCGGCACCCCGAAATAACGGGTGAGCGGCAGCTCGTCGAGCGGCTTGGCTTCCACATTCGGGTCGGCGAACAGGAAAGCGAATAAAACATCCTTATCCTGCAGCCTTCCCTCGTCCATCTGCTTCTGAGCTATGAAGTAAGGGTCCTTGTAGTAGCCGCCCAAAATCCAATAAATGAAATGAAGCCTCGTATACTTCGTCTGCTTCAGCATAACCGGAGTCGTATCCCCGTCGCGAAGCAGCTTGCCGTCAGGACGGCGCGTATAAATCCACTGATAGCCGACCTCTCGCTGCGAGGCGTCGTATACATTACCAAAGCCCATTCGATCGAACATCCAGGTAGGGAACAGCTCCCCTTGAAAGCGGACGCCGCCGTAGCCGTCCCCCTGATGATGCCAGCCCGAAGGATAAAAGAAATTGCGAGCCGGAACCATCTGATGAAGAACCCTGCCTGCGGCTAAATCATACATTTCCGGATCCTCGTCATAAATGGCGATGCCCGTACCCAGCATATCGCGCTGAATCATCCACTCGCAGCTGTGCCCTACGAAAGCGCCCTCTTTAACCGGCGGGTAGCCGCACTCCAGCAATCCCGCCAGCCGTTTGAAATGCCCGATAAAAAAGGTTCTCTCTTCATCCGTCACGAGATCGTAGCACCAATCGTACACGATCGCTCCGGCCAGCATGAGCCGCCCGATTTCTCTGGAAATGTCCTGGAAGTTGGGATTGAAGCTCTTCGTAATGCTGCTGAGCGCCAACTGTTTGGCTTTGAGACCGGCTTCCCGATCGCCCTGCAGCAGATACAGAAGCGCATTGGCTTCGATAACGTACACGTCCCCGGGGCAGTGCTCGGAGTTCGCCTCCTCTATACTGTACCTGCTGTACTGAACGAGCCGTTCCCACTCCTGCTTCAGCTCCGGCCTCGTCATCTTCTCCCTCAGCTCCGGCAGATGCTTCTTGCGCAAAAATAACCGCGGATGCTCCGGCGGCGGCGTTAATTCAGGTTTGGCAAACATGGCAGCTGACCTCCTATCGCTATTCTGCTTAGGGTTTAATCGTTTCAATTCCTGGCAACACTATAGCCGCTTTGCGCCGCTAATTGTAAACGTTATCAATAATAAACTATGTAAATATCCCGACGGACTGCTTTACTTCTCCTCCTGATCATACGTCCGTGTCAAACTTATGTCAATAATTAAACTTAGATTAGATAAAATAATATAAAAACCTCTACTTTTTGAGAGGGGTTTTCAAGATTTATGTAAAAAATTAAACTTTATCCCCTCGAGCTCCATTGCTAACTCGCGATAATTTTGATATGGTTACATTATCAATATTGGAGACCGAAAATGAATGGCGAGGGAAAGCTATGGATAACATTCGCAAAATTTGGGATCAAAAAGGAAGCAAAACCGCGATCCTTCAGATGCTGAGAGTGCACGGCCCGATGTCCCGAATCGAGCTGACTCAAATGACCGATCTGAGCCGTGCGACGATCTCTGTCACCATCAACGAGCTGATTGAGCTGGGACTCGTGCATGAAACCGTACTGCGCCAATCTACCGGGGGAAGACCGGCCACGAATCTGGAGCTCGTCCCCTATTCCCATATGATACTAGGTGCCGACCTGAACCATCAGACATGGACGCTGGGCGCCTTCGACCTGCTGGGCAACACCATCGAGAAGAAGCAGATCTCGTTCAGCCCGCTGACTCCGGAGGCTGCCGTGCAGGCCTTGGTCTGTGAAATCCCTGACTTTATTAAGCAAATAGACAAAAGTCCAATCCCTTTGCTGGGCATCGGCGTCCCTGGCCTTGTCGATACGCATAACGGTCTGCTGCGCAGCTCGGCCGTCATGGGATGGCAGCAGGTGGAGCTCGGTTCGATGCTGGAAAAAGCGCTGGGCTGGCCGACGGTTGTGCTGAACCGCAGCCGGGCCCGCGGCTTGTCCGAATGCCGCTACGGTGCGGGGAAAGACTACCAGCACATGATTTACGCCGGAATCGATTCCGGCATCGGGGCCGGCATCTACGTCCACCGGGAACTCATTCACGGAGCCTTGGGAGGCGCCGGTGAAATCGGCCATACGACGGTCGATGTCGACGGCCCGCTATGCCCTTGCGGCAACAACGGCTGCCTGCAAATGATGTCGGCTGCTCCAGCCATGGAGTTGGAAGCGCGCAAGCTGCTGCGGATGGGGACCCCTTCATCGCTTCATATGCAGCCGGGCTTTGATCTGCAGATGCTCAAGGCCGAGGATATTTGCCATGCCGCCGAGCAGGGAGACGAGCTGGCTTCCCAAGTCGTTCATAATGCCGCCACCTATCTGGGCATTACGATGGCCAATCTGGTCAATCTGCTGAATCCGGAGGCTATTATTCTAGGGGGATCTATACCCAAGGATTGCCCGTCCTATGTGCAGACGGCCGTGAAAGTGATGAGACAGCGCGCCATGGGGCAGCTATCCGCTTCTACAGTCGTCCATATCGGCGAGTTCAAGGAAATCGGCGGCGCGCTGGGAGCTGCCAATATGGCCCTGGACCGGCATATGTCGTTTGCCCATTTTTCTCCGCAGTCCAGCATGGTGAAGTAAAACTATTCCCGGCAGCCGCCGGGCTACATAGGAAAAGCTAAAGGGGGTGCTCACGGTTGAGCCCCCCTCCACTTAACGCGGCTGAGTATTGACCTCCAGCAGCCAAATGTTCCCCTGTCTATCGATCCCATAGTCGAACCCGAGCTTATCAATCCCCGGAAACGCTCTAGTCAGCGCCTCCATCCCCAGGTAGGAGAGCCTGTTCATCTCCTGCTTTTTGGCATGGGGAGAAATGGATAGCGAGCGGCGAAGAGCTTCATTTGCCCCTAGCACCGTTCCGCCGCTGTGAATGTTTGTCACGAACAATCCAGGCTTAGCCAGCCGGCCGATAATCTTTTTGGTGAACCATTTTCCGTGCCGCCGAAGCAGCTTCACCCGGTAATCTACGGGGCGGCCGGAAATACTTGCTAATACTAGGCCGCGCTGCACCAAATAGGCTGTTCCTCGGCGTAGGCGTTCAACATGGGCCAGCATCGCCCCGAAGCTCAGCCTACTCCAAATTCTTTCGCGGTGATGAACCATGTAGCCCAACCTCTGCTTGGATATGAGAATGAGTCCATGTCCGCCGAAGCCAATGCAGGGCTTCATAACCACCCGTCCATACTGGTTCAGCATGCGTACCAGCACGGCCCTGGTATACACCCTCGTTTCCGGAATGTGCTTTGCAACCTCGCGATGTCTGAGCAGTACATTTGTTTTCAGCCATTTGTTCGGAACCAATCTGGACACCGCTGGATCCCTCCTTGTACTGGCGATTATATTTCTCCAAGTACCATATGCATCCAAGCCAGACAACTCCTGTACCTTTGTCCGTCCATGACGTTTGAGGGGGGAACTTCGGCCGTAAATGAGTAAAAGCCGTCCCTTGGGAGTATCCCAAAGAACGGCTTTCACGAAACTATTTCTTCCCCGTGCCTGCTGCGGTAGCTGAAGCGGACGGCGTATACTTGATCGTCTTTTTGATGGTATCGCTCATTTTACCGAATTTATTGCCCGCCTTAAGCTCTACGATATTTTCTCCAGGCGTCAAATTCATCGACCAGGATACGGAGCCTTGTCCCACGGCCTGCCCGTTAATATAAATGGTCGGACTCGCATCATTCGTATCTTTGGCCGTAGCCGAGATCACGACGGAAGCCGTCTTGGAAGTCTCGGGAATCGGATTGTACGTAAGCGTCGGAGAAGGCATGGAGTACATCACCTTTTTCCGAATGACCTCCGACTCTGTCCCCCCGCGATTGACAGCTTTCAGTTCAATACTATTCTCGCCGTCATGAAGCGTTATCGTCGTATCAAGGGTACCGTTAGACACGTATTGACCGTTCAAATACATTTTTACTGTAGCTGCTTTTGATTGATCTCCCGCCACACTAGCCTTGATCGGCAAGTTCATGGTCGTGGACGTTTCCGGCAGTGCCTCAACCACAACTTCCGGAGGCGGCCCGAAGCTGGCTATCCAGTTCAGCATCGGAGTCCATAATACATAAAGAAGAATAGCTATAACAGGAACTGCAATAAGACTGGACCGAATCAGCTTCCGTTTATTTCGAACGAAAAAACGAGTCCATTTCCCCGCCTGCTTCAGTTTGATGGCTTGAAATACTTCAAGGAAGGACGCATTGGAAACCGCGAGCAGCTTTTCCCGAACCGCTTTGTCCCTGAAGGCGCGGGCGTCATGAACGTCAAAATAACGGATGACCGCCGCTTTGTAGGTTGGCTGAATCATGTCCTTCTCGTCCAGAAACTTACGATCCTTCGCCGAACGGAGCAAAAAGTCGTACATCGTTTCCGAGTCACTCATATGAGTCGCTATATATTCAAGCATCCCGTCGTAATCGTACCCGGCTGAGAATTGGAAGCTTCGTTCCGCTTCGGGAACAAAAAATGCGAACGTTATCGCGCTGAAGCGGCTGGAATCGATCCGATTGGCCAACAACCGTTGTAACGAATCCTGTACCCGCTCCAGGTCGGAAGATCCCAGCTCCTGCAGCGCCTCGAGCGCTTCGGCTTCCTCCTCCGGCTTCAGCATTAGCATCCGATATAGGAGGGCTAGGACGATAACGGTCTGCCTCTTGCTTTTTTCCATCTGCTGAAACACTTCGGCATCGATAGGGTCCACCATGAAATCGAGGCGGGTTACATCATCATACGTCAAGCTGTCGAATTGAATCGTCTCAAGCAGCTCCAGCTGCAAGTCCAGCAGCATAGAGCCGCCAAAAGACCCCACCTGCTTTTCCTTGCTTCTCTTAAGCAATTGCTGAAAATAACTATACAGCCCCGCGGTGATTTCAATCCGTTTGGCTCCGGCCTTTTGCAGCAGCTGCTTGGCTTTTTTCTTCGCCCCCTGGACAAAGAAGCGCGCCTGGACGACTCCCCCCGCCTGCTCCAGCCAAAAATCGATCTCGGCCTTCAGGCTATCTGCCGTTCCAACTTGCTCCATCCGGTAGGTCACATATTGCTCCGCCGCGGCGGAGGACTGCTTCTGCAGCTCCTTCATCAGAATTCCAAACACGTTCGAGGGATGAGACAGCATCGGCTCAAACAGCCGTGCGGCACCAGTCGTTCCCTCTTCGGAGCGTGAGGTCGAACGGTTCAAGAAAATGATGAAGCATTGGACAAGCAGCGCCTGTTCCCCTTCCGAAGCCAGTATGTAATAGTCCAGCAGACTCTGAATATAAGCCGCATCCGGCAATATTTCGCTGTTGGAAGCGTCCTTGCGAAGCAAGCCAATGAACAGCTCCCTTAACCGCGGCTTGCCGTCTCCGCTCTCCTTGCGCAAAAAGCTCAGAATGGAGCTCATCGACCCTGACCGGTTGCGCTCATACAGCGTCTCGTCGCCCTGCTCGATCTCATACAGCGTCAACAGCTGCGAATAGGTCGACACAGCCAAGGGGATATTCAGCCCCATGTCCTGCAGCGCTTCCTCGCAAAAATCAAACAGGCCTTGAAGCGGCTCCGCTTCATGACGGAAATGCCATACAAATTCCAGTAAAGGCTGCTCGCTGTCGGGGATGTCCGTATTGATGAATTTCTGGTTAGGAAAATCGAACACATAATCCTTTTCGATCCGCCGGTCCGGGAGCCGCAGACTGCCCTTTTCAACAAAAATGACATGAAGGTTCTGCTTGCTTTCCGGCTCGCTGTTAAAGGTCATGAAGCCCAGCTGGCGGCGAAAGGCATACGGGATGCAGCGATAGATGATTTCCAGCAGCCGTCTGGCCTTATCCGCACTCTGTGATACATCCGTATCCAGCGCAACATATACCTTCCTTTTGTTCGTGACGGATGAAATGACCGCATGCACCAGCTGCTGGAACCGCTTAGAGTCTATACCCAGCTCGGTTAGCAACCGCTCTTGCGCCGCTTCGTCATAATGCCGGTCGTACTCGATCTCATCCACCTCGGGAATCGTCTTCCCATTGCGGATATCGTAACTGCTCTGGAAGCTGCTGATACGAAACAGCCGGTTGGAGTCCCTTAAGAAAGGCTCCTTCAGCTCCTTCGGCACCACATACTGATGCGTAAACGATGCGCTTCGCTGGCCCGTGAAATCCGTCCCTACGTACACGCTGCGGCCGATGACCATATCGCCGTTATCGGTTTGAAAAACAAGCAGCGATTCCGGATAAGCACTGCTGTCCGCTTCATTCCGCGCCAGCAGCTCTTGCGGTGCCTTGTAAACGCAATAAGGATGTAAAATGGCCTTAATAAAAGTGTTGTCGAGCGACGGTGACTTCGCAACGGTATCAAACCCTTCGCTGGTACGAAAGATCCCCTCCCGGTCTCGGGTAAAATACTGCTGCTGTATTTTTCTCTGAGCCATTACTGCGCCTCTTTTCTAGCTACATAGTCCAGCTTGTGGAGCAGCCAAATAAACGGCTCGTCGACCCGCGTCGGGTTAATGACGCCCGTAATCTGCTTGTTGACCGGGTTGGCGCCAAGGGCCGACACCGCAAAGTAAGCGGTGTTCGTGAAATACACATCTATGGCATCTTTAAAGGGCCTGTCTACCTTCTCGATAAAACGGCTGATTTCACCGTTGATGTTCTCGAATTCGGTCTGGTTCAAGAAGCCTTTATGAACCACATTGCGGAATACGTTGCTGTTAGGCTGGATGTATTCGCTGTCTTCCTCCTTCAAGTACTGCAGCATATCGCTTTTGGTCAGCACGATCGCCGTCGGGATGTCCGTCTTGCTGTTCTGCTGATGAGCGATGAAATTTTCGAACAGGCTGATAACCACTTCCCGCGGCTCATCGTAACGATTGGCAAACTCGCCCTCCTCCGTGCCCAGGTTAATGTGAATCCGGTCGCGGATGCTGCGAATTTGCAGCGGGTCGACGAGGAATAGAATGCCAGAGGAATTTTTGATATGGGACGCGTAAATATCCAGGTACTCACGCTCAACCATGCCCTCGCCCGCTACATCGAAAAAGACGAGCGTCAACGGCGCCTGCTCAGGGTCCTTGAAGACGAATTGAAAGATAAACGGCTCCTGCTGCTCGTTCGGGTTTGTCGACTGCAGCATGCTTCCGCGTTCGAAAATCGGCTCATGGTAATTTTGCCGAAACTTGCGGCTGATTTCCGCACTGAGCGGCATGCAGGCCGCGTTGAAATTGGATGCGGTCGTGTTCTGCAGGGTGTGGATCAGCGACGTCATGTAGACGGATTTGCCCACCTGGGAAGCACCGACAATGGAAATAATGTTGCTCGGCACTTTCCCCGCTGAAATCGGCAGCTCGTTATGGCAGCTCGGACAAAGCCGGCGCTTGGTCGTCTCCCCGTAGCGGTCCGTAACAGCTATGAGCACGTTCTGCGAGTAGGTTTTGTTCTCTTCGGGAATGGTGTGCGGCTCGATCACCGCCTCCATGTCGACTTCGGACAGATGGAATTTGCGCCGCCAATCGTTCAGCCTGCGGTCCTCCTGGAGCATAAAATCGTCATCGTGATCTTTTATATGAGTAGCCCGGAACACGACTTCCTCCGGGTCGAATTTGCTGAAGCAGTAAGGACATACGATACTGTAATAGGGCGGCTTTTCTTTGACAGGCGCCTTTTTGCCAAACCAATTTTTTAAGTTTTCTAGCATGTTATCCCTCCTAAAAGTTTTCGGAGAAAACTTACATCGTAAGCATTTGCTTGAGTTTTCGGAGAAAACTTACTTCGTAAGCATTTGCTTGAGTTTTCGGAGAAAACTTACTTCGTAAGCATTTGCTTGAGTTTTCGGAGAAAACTTACTTCGTAAGCATTTGCTTGAGT
>NZ_JADBDR010000018.1:0-34907 GCF_014873645.1 Paenibacillus sp. OAS669 | reverse complement strand
TTTTCGGAGAAAACTAGCTGAGTTAAAAGAATCAAGAAACCTGCAGGTTTGGAAAACTTGCTACGGTCCCCGGTGGGGTATCCCCCTCCGGCCACTGTTGTTGTCAGGAAATTTTATTTATATCCCTTATAGCGGGGATTTCCTGACAACAAAGGCGGACGCTACCGCTCCTCCAGGGGACACCCCACCTATACCTACAACAGTTTTCTGGTAAAAGGTTTCTCGATGTTTCGAGCCTACGACGTAAGCTCGAATTTAAAGTTTTTAGAGTCTATTGCTTCTCGCGATTCTCTCGTCCAAAGTTACCAAAATACAAGAGCCTTTTACTCGTACATCAAAGCATATTGCTCGCTGTATCGCTTGCTATCTGTGAAAAAGACTTTGATATAATCGTTCTTGCCGATTTCAATTTGAGGCAGAGCCGTGCGCCCCACAGGAAAGTCATCCATGAAAGGATACGCGATGCCGTCATCTTTGTGAGCCGGAACGGCCCCTTCTTTTTTCACGTAGCAGAGCGCTTCCTGAGGAACGGCAATTTCACAAAACAGCTCGATCCGCGCGCTTTTATACTTGCTAAATAGTTTGCTGCCGTATTTGACCGAGCAGCGAATCTTGGCTCTTCCCCCGTTCATGCGTGCGACATTGGCATCGTCCGTTTGCCTGAGCAGTGTTAGGCTGCCGTCGCTCCGGAGGCATGGAAAGATACGGTATCCCCGAAGACCGATATAATCGACCCGCTCCCGGTACCCGGCTTTCGCCTTATATTCCTCGCGGGTGAACAGCTTCAGCTGCTTCGGTGTCAGGAGTTCCGGTGCTTCCTCGGCCCCGTCGGGAAAGCTGTAAATATATACGTAATCGACATCCTTAGGCCACTGCCAGGTTAACAGGCAATCTCCATCCTGCAGCTGGCACGCGGCCTTCGTAATTCGGTAAGGATCGCCGGGTTCGTCCCATTGCAAATGTATCATCCTCCTAAGAGTTTTCGGAGAAAACTGGCTTCGTAAGCATTCGCTAAGAGTTTAATCCGGAAGATTAAACTGACTTCGTATGCTCAGTCCGTTGGAGAAAACTATAAAGATTCAGATAGGTACATGATACTCCAGTGGGGTATCCCCCTCCGGCCGCTGTTGTTGTCAGGAAATTTTATTTATATTCCTTACAGCGGCGATTTCCTGACAACAAAGGCGGACGCTATCGCTCCTCCAAGGGATACCCCACCTCTGTCCATCATCCATCATCTGAATCTTTAAGAGCCTCAACTTCATTCATTTCACCTATCTAAATCGCTTGCCGACTCTGCTCTCGTTTCGGTCACCAAAACGGCTCTGTTCCTTCACGGCCAGTCCTCTGCGTCCGCCGCGAAATCCGCTGCTTCTGTCCTCGTCTTGACGGACGGCTACGATCATCGTGGACAGCGAAAGAACCAGCGCAAGCACTGTATCCGCCAAAGCCCGGTAGATCGAAGGATAATCGGCTCCAGGCAGACCATTTTCTAGGATCAAGCCTGCAAGCAGTCCGGCCACCGTGCCTCCAATCATGAAGCTTTTGGCCAAATAGCGATTATCGAAGACAATGCCTAGCGAAAGCCCCAGCAATGTGCCCAGCAGCGTGATCAAAACTACGCGCAGTACGGCGTAATACGTATCGGCCGAAGAAGCGCCGACGCGTTCGTTAAGCAGGTGCCGGTGCTGAACCGAATCATAGATTTGATTGAAAGCCAATGATACACGATCCGCCCGCTGCACATTTTGGAAGGTTCCTCCCGTATCGTTGGAAATCCTTCTAAGCACCTCATTGCCTCTGTCATCATTAGGAAGAATGCCGACCGTATGAACCTGAATACGCTCCTCTATGTAAGGCGCCAATACCTTAGAATAATTCACTTGATTGTATCCGTCCGAGATCAGAATCACCGCGACTCTGCGCTTCGGATCGCCTTCTTTATGCAAATAATCCATGACGGTATTCAACGCATTCCCGATATCCGTCTGCCCGGAAGGCTCATCAACCTCCGCCAGCTTAGAGGACAACTGATTCTTGACTCCCGCATCCGTTATTTTGGTCAGCGGAAAATTTAGCTTGGCTCCCTCATTGAAGGTAAACAGCGCAGCCCGTTCGCTGCGGTCCATCCGTTGGATAAACGACTGTGCGGCCTGAATGCTCTGCTTGTTCGGGTCCGTTTCCTTCATGCTTTCGGACATATCCAGTAGTAGAACATAATCCTTGGGCGTATCCTTCTTCTCTATCGAAAAACCGTAAAGGAACTGGAACAACGCCCCCGCGGCAAACAGCATAACCAGAGTACCTGGAACAAGCAGCTTCCATCCGTCCCCGGCATAGCGCAAGCGCCAGTTATTCCCGTTCAAACGGGGCGAAATGATCTCAGCGATCAAACAGAACAGCCCGACGACAAGGGCGAACTGTCCGAAGTACAGGCCTATCAGCAGCGTCTCATGCATCCGGCCTTCCCATTGATTTAATATGATTTCCCCGATGAAAAAGCCCAGCAGCCCGCCAATGAGACTCATCAATGTCATCAGCGCGTTCCATTTTCGCTGTTTCACCTTGTCCCCCTCTTTCTACGGCTTAAAGTCTATCGGAATCCATTGTTGTGTGTGTGTCAGGAATCCCACCTATAGGCTCGATGCTTCCGGCTTTCCATCCGCTTCTTCCATTCTATGAAATTGGAAGCCGTTCTCCACATAGGTATCGTAATAGAGCTTGCCGTTCCTGTAGTACATGAAGTCGTCCAGCCGGAAGCCGCCCATCATATTCAGCTTCTCGATGCCGCTCGCTTTCTTCTCATGAACGCAGCCCAGCTTGTAAGTACGGCTGCCGCGATCGACGGCAAACGCGTATTGAATAAATTCGCTCTGAAAGTCGCCGAACAAATATTTTTCTTCATACCGGTGACGATGCGTGGAGCGATAGACGTCCGCCCGCACAGCCGCCTCGCTTTCCAAGGTCGCATACAGATCGCGGAACAGTTCTTCCTTGGACAATACGGCACGGTTATCGTAACTGGTCACCACGTTGGCTCTTTGCAGCAGCTCTTCTTCAAACGATTGATGGAACAGCGGATGAACGAATACTTGGTGCCTCACAGATTCCATCAGCTTCCGAAGCAGCTGCCCCTCTCCTTGCATCAGCAGCTTCGAAACATTCCCGAGACACCGTTCCTCCCAATAAAAATGAGGTCCGCGGCGCTCCTCCAGCTCCTTGGTAACCTGGTTCACGACATACTCGTAATACTCGTTAATATTGCGCCCCAAATAGTCGCTCGTAAAGGAAATACTGCTGCGGCTTGCATCACGAAGCTGCTTCTCTATCTGTTGGAGCTGCTCAACATACTGCTTCATCCGAACATGGAGCTCTTCCAGCTTCTGGATGTATTGCTCCAGCAAACTTCGTTTCGCCTGGTAATAGAGCATATCCAGCTTCATTCCATAAATATCGTCCAGAACGGTTTTCACAACCTGCTTCAACGGAACCTGATTGGTGAGACGGCTCCACAGTGATACCCGCTCGCCCGAATGCGGATCTACCTGCTCCTCATACCGGAGCTCCAGATCCATGGCGCACTGCTCCAGCAGCGCGTCCGTTTCCTTCAGCTGCCTCCTGAGCTCGGGCATGACCGTGTTCTCATCCGGCGCCTCCGAAGTCCACGCATAGCCGCCAAGGACCCCGTACCGCGGGTTCTCAATAACGCGCTCCTGAAACCGCCGCTCCAATTGACGCCCATAGTCCCGTTGAAGAAGCGCCGCTTCGACCCGCCGGGCTACATTCGTGTCGAAAAAGACCCGGGCATTGCTGCCGAACAAGGCGGTCTCCGCTTCCCGGTAGGTCATCGATCTCCATTGTCCCGGGGAAACGGAATGATAAAGCAGCCCGTACATCCCCTCTGCCGCCTTGGCCGGTTCTTCCATCAGAGTGCGGATCGTCTGGTCTGACCGCTGATCGTCCAGCTCCAACAGTTCAATCAGTTCTTTGCGGTCGACCTGGCCCTGCTCCCGCTGCCGCTCCAAAACAACCCGGTACCAATGGTACAGAACGGTCAAAGCAATCGGCTGATTCGGCCGCTTCACCTTGGATAGACCCGCCGAAACGTAAAACCGGTTATCTCCATCCGGCGGCATCATATTTTGCCTGAACTGCTGATGGTTATAAATACCATGCTGCGGGTCCGTCTGCTCCGGCGCCATCCGGTTCTTCAGCAGATTGAGACTGCAAACGATCTCGCAGCTCCCCCGCATTCCGCTGTCCGCGAACAGGCCCCTCTCGTCCTTCGTGCTCAGCAGGTATACCGTATCAAACAGCGGGGCGGGACCGTGCTGAACCGGCATGCGGATGCCTTCCCCCGTCACCTGGAGCATCCCCTGGAAGCTGTAAGCTCTGTCCTGGTATCTGTCCACTTCCCGTAAAAAGCTGACCCCAAGCGAAGAGGAGAAAGCATAGGTCTCCCCGACCTGCTTCTCCTCCAATAACCCATAAAGGTCCGTCATTACGGAGCGGAACTGTTCCCCGAATATCGTCCTCGCCAGCACGGTCAGCTCCGGTAACAGCACGTTGCAAGGGTCGTCCAGCTGAGTAATGACAGCAATATTCAAACGCTGCAGGCTGGAATACATCCGGCCGAATTGGGCAATCCGGCTGTTCATCCGGCGAAGCAGCACATTCAGCTCCAGCAGCTTGGCTTCCTCCAGATAAAACTGCCTGTGCGTATTCGTGCGCACCGTCTTCTTGTCTTCTGACAGGGCAGGCAGCGTCCAGGAGTACAGATTATCATCCGACTCCACCGGCTTCGTCCCTACATGCAGATAGACAACCCCGTCACTGTTGTTCCACTGGTTCCCGTTCAGCTTGCGGATCTGCTGAAGCGCCTCCTCCGTCTTGTCGCCAAGAAACAGGAAGACGAGAGGATGGTTGATGCTGCGCAGCTCATCGTCGTTGCTCCCCAGGCTGTCCATCTCCGCGTCATATTCATTTGCAAATGCTAGCAATGCGTCGCGCATAGTCCTCTGCTCCCTCCTTTCACAGCTCTGTACAAAGCGGGCAAAAGCTCATTATTTCAGGCTTCTCACCATATCGCTTACTTTACCGGATACCAGCTTATAGAACTGGTACATGTCTTCACCGTTTTCCCATTCCACGCGGTCATAGTCCAGGGCCGACTTGGCCTCCGCATAGGCTTCAGCCATTTGCTGAAGCGTTGCGAGCAGCTCGCTGATATCTGCCGAAGCCGTCAGCTGCTGGCTCCGTTTGGCTGCTTTGCGCTGCAACAGGCTCCGTTTCTTCTCATCCAGGCCGCGAATCTTGGAATAGATTTCGTATTCTACGAATTTGTTGCTTTGCATCAGGTTGATGAACGGCTCCCAAGGATCTTCCTCTGCATCATGGTCGTAGACGTACAAGGCGCCTTTTTTGCGAATGGTGAGCGTATAAGACGCATCGATAAACAGCTGCATCAATTTCTCCTCATCCTTATGAGTGCCGAGCAGCCTTTCGAGCTCCTCGATTTTGAGGGTGATCGAATTCATTTTGCGCCATTCTTCCTTCACTCGCTTCAGCAGCTCTGGAGAACGAATCAAATTGTCCTTGGCCAGCTCCTCATTCACGCTGCCGAAAATATCCTTGGTGCTCTCAACCGGAAGCCCCTGCTCCAGCATCCGTTTCAAATCGGATACGCAGCGCTGCAGCTCTCCTAAGTTCGGCTTTTGCGAGTTGAGCTGAAGCTGGTATGACTCCAGGTGACGCTCTACATCAAATGGCTTCGTGAACACGCACTCGTACCGGTTGATCGTGCCGCTGTCCTCACCTTTTTCCCTGATGCAGCGGTAAGCCACCATCTGATCGAACAGCTCGCGCACTTCCGTGTTATATTTTTTTACCCGCTTGTTGTCATACGTATCTCCCCAGGATTTCTCAGGGATTGGCGACGGCAGGTAAGTCCAGTTCACCTTATCGGTCTGTACAAGGTGGCGTCCGATGCCTTCCGGCTCCAGAATCGTATTCTCGTAGCTGGTCTCATACACTTTAAGCGGCGTATACAGGAACAGCGGAATCCCGTTCTGGGTGTTCAGCCAGAAAATCCGGTTCTTCACTTCGCTCTCTTTGATCGTGAAGCGAGAGTTGGCAATGGCGTGATCCTGGAAATTCCGGATGCCCTTGAAAATATTCGGCGCTTTAACCGGTACCGAAACGAAGCCCCAAGATGGGAAGTTGAAATGACCCGAGCTGTTGCTCAGATGGAAAACCGGCTTCGCCTCCTCGTACAGGCGGCTTGAGATTTTCTGCTCCACAAGCTTCTCGATGGAATCGTCGTTGCCGTATTTGATGATTAAATACTCTTCCATCGACTTGGTGATCAGATCCCCGAAATGGTCCGTCAAAAATTCCGAGATCGAGCTGACGACATCCACTTCCTGCTCCTTGATCCATTGATTGGACTTCACCAGCAGCTCGTTCGTAAAGTCGCGGATCAAGTCATTCACATTCTTCTCGTCGGTCACCTGGTTGATCAGCTTGGCGATGTCCGGCACGCTGACCACGTTCCAATAGTACGTCCGGTTTCCTTTATGGTCTACCTCTTCTTGTCCGTTCGTCAGGATATCGCCGTTTTTCTCGAAAATTTTATTGAGCTCGTTTAACAGCTCCGTGAACACCTGATAAATGCGGGAATTTTCCTGATTAATCAAATGGTACAGATCCTCGTAAAACTCCACCATTTGTTCCATGCGCTCGCGGTCGGCGTGCAGCAAATACTCCTGAATTTTAGCCTCGATAAACGCATCCTTCTTCTTGTCCTTGGAAATGAAGGCGCTGCGCGCTTCGGTCATCTTCTGCTCCGAGCTCTCTTCAGCGGATTCGATATCGCGCGGAATGCGGTAGATGCTCTCCTTCAACGATTCGATATAGGAGGAGATCAGCTTGAGCAGACAGAAGCCTTTATCCTGCAAAATGATACGCGACACGTAAAACGGTCCCTGCTCCGGATTTCTAAAGATTTTGGTCACCTGCTCGGTGAACAGCTCCTTCTTCTCGCCCGGCAGCTGCTTACGGCATTTGATGTATTCCTCACGCGCCCGGGACAGGAAATTTTGCTCCAGCTCGGTATCGAGGTTGACCGTCTGCTGCTTGATCACATTATGGTAGCTGAGGCGCTCGCTGTTCTGGTAGCCAGGAATCGGCTCCGGCACCCTTTGGCCGAATTCCCGATGAATCGAATCCGGGTCGATGCCCAGCTTGTGAGCCAGCTTCTCCACGTCTTCCTGGGATGGGCCCGCTTCGAACATTTTTTCCATGCGCTGAAATACTTTGTAAGCCAAGTAAGTCGTCATTTCTTCAATCGGCAGCACCGCAGAGGATGCGCCCAAAATGTTGTACTGATAGTTAGCGGCATAAGCCTTCGGCATCTGATTGATGTTCGTGCGAATGTTGCTGATATAATCGTGGATCGCGAATTCTTCGCCGGAGCTTTTGTCCTCGCTCGCCATAAAGTTCGTAATATTTTCCGCCGTCACATTCATACAGTAATCGTACGCATTTTCCAGCAGCTTGCCCTCGAGATTGGTCGCGGAGATCAAATGCGCCAGATTGAACGGAGGCATAGGCGAATTGACGTTCAAAATGCTGGCGTACTGCTGCTTGAAGCGCTCATTGCGCTCATCCACGTTCATCCAGTAATCGAGCTCTTTCAAAGCCGCATAGCCGTTCTTCTTGATATATTCGCGGGAATGCTCAGTCAAGCTCTTGTTCGCCAGATTCACGTCCGGTGTGAACAGATAGCCGAGCAAATTCACCTTATCGACTCCGGCAGAGCCGAAGTCCCGCTCAATAATACCGCGTACGATATAAGCGATGTCCAGGAAGCAGCCGCTGCCCGTGCCTCCCGATAAGCCTGTCAGCAGGAACACCATCAGCTTCTTGTTCGTGCCGACCGACAGCGTCTTGATCTTCCGTTCGATCGTTTGAACGACTTGAACGATTTTGGTAAACAACAGGAGACGGCCGGCTTGTCTGACACCCGACGCTCCGTTGATCCCGTCGGTGATGGTCAGCTCGGGAGACAGCCATTCCTTTATGTAGTCCTCCAGCACGCTGCGGTTTTGCAGGACGCTGCCGATTTCGGCGTTGGAGAGCAGCACGAATTCCGTCAGCGGATCAAGCCCGATTCCCTTATATTTCTTGTTGCGGTCATGCTCATTCGTCTCCAAGGCTAGAAACTCGACGTTGTTCGGCTTCTCCTTCTTCTTCTTCGTGAAAGGGTCCTCCGGCAGCTTGAACCGCCGGTTGATCTGGTATTTCAAACGGAGCAGCGCATCGATGCCCGTGCCGCCGAGACCGATGATCAGCATCGGATTGTCTATCGTATCTACGCGGATTTTATCGCTGATAATCCCTCCGCCAAGCGATACATCCAGCTGTTGTATATGCTCTCTGACTACTGCTTTCATGGTATGTCCTCCCGTATACGGAACTATTTTAAATACTCAAGAGTAATCGATTTATTGACATTTTGTAGCGTTATTTTGACTCGATCGTTATTTTTAAGCTCTTTTCCTTTGGATGCGTCGAATACCCGGCCGCCCTTTTCAATCGTACAGCCCGACTCGTTGTACAGCACGACGTTATCGCCGGCTCCAGGCTTCAATACGATTTCCCTGGTCTCCGCAAACTCAGGAGCCAGCTGCAGCAGCTGGTGGAGCTGGCATTTGCCCTTGAACGCATTCAGCTTCTTATACTGCGGATTCGTCCGCTCTCCGGTATCTTCATCCTTGATTTCAAGGACAATCTGCCCGACGAAGCCCTTGTTCGCTTTCTTCCAGGCGGAGAAGGCAAACCATGCGGCAGCTAACAGCACGAGCACTCCGGCAATCCAACCGCCGGTAACCGCCCAGTTCGTCTTGGAGGCTTCCGCAGCCGCACCGTTGTCCGTTGCAGCCTTAGCCCCCGACTTGGCCGATACCTTGGCAGGCTGGGATTCCCGCACGAAGTTGGCATTCTCTACCTTTACCTTCAGCTCGTAATCATGCGCATCCGCGATTTTCATGGAGCCCTCAATGCCTTTGTCCGACGTAGTCAGCGGAATCTCCTGCGTTTTTTGCGTATCAAGATCGGTCACGATCAGCGTCGACTTCGCATTTTTGTACAAATCGGTGTCCGTAATGTTCTGTCCGTTGGACTGCAAATACGCTTTGACAGGCACGGTTACACCAGGCCCATAAGATATAGACGACGAAAGTTCCATCGACACCTGCAAATCGTAGTTATAAATTAAATTGATATTGATTTTTTCTTTTGGAACGCCTTTGATTTGCAGCTTCCAATCTCCCTGGACCGGATTCAAAATTTTGATCAGCGAGTATGCGTTAGAGGTGGAATAGACGATCTTATCGGAAGGCACCGCCTGCTCCTGACCCGAAGGGTTAAACAGCTTGACCTCCACAGGCTTGCTGGACATGATCGAAATATTCGCTTCCTGAACGCTGGAATTCGGGATTTTGACCGCTACGTCCTGGAACTGCCCGTTCGCCGTAAAGCCCGTCAGCGGAACGACCTTGAGCTTCAAGTGGCTGGCATAGATCTCGCTCAGGATTTGCGGGAGATCGTCCGCCGTGCTCGTCACGAACAGCTTGCCGTTCGTCTCCTTGGAGATGCGCTCCAGCGCGTCCTTGTTCAATTGCCCGTCGGCATTAAGGCCGATCGTATAGATCGGAATGCCCTTGTCCTTGGCCTTCTTCACCGCGTCGTTCAGCACCTTATCGGACTGATCCTGCGACTTGCCCGCATTGAGGGAGTTGTTCCCGTCGGTCAGCAGCACGATGAGCGGAACATGCCCCGGCTCGGAGCCCGATTCCAGCACTTTGACCGCTTCGCTGACGCCAACGGCAATATCCGTATAAGGTCCTCTCGTCAGCTGGTCGATGAACGACTTCAGGTCTTGTTTATCCTGCATGCTGTTCATCTTCAGAAGTGCCTTTTCCCTGAGCACCTGATCGGTATAAGCAACCACCCCGATTTTGTCCCCTTGGACCGATGCCATGTCGACGAACATTTTCATCGCCTCATAGCTTACTTTGTTGACGTCGCTCTCGTTCATCGAGGTGCTGACGTCTACCGATAGCACGGCGTCGATTTTCGTATCGCTGTTCGTATCGGCAGCCCATGCCGCTTGCGACAAGGTAAGAAGCAACAGCAGCGTCGCGGAAAGCAAGCGGATGATGGATTTGGTTTTATTCATGGTGTTGATTCCTCCAAAGCAAGATGGTTTACTTAACATAACGAAGCATTCTATGCTCCTGTTGCAGCCGTGCAAATCTCGCATTCTTCGCTGCCCGATCGCCTTTGTTCGAGCCGTTTCGCTGTCAATAGACAATCAAAGGTGGAACGAAGTGGGAGTTATGCTGTATATTATGTCTACTAACATATTAACTTTTTGGTATGTAAAATTCCACTAAGAGAATCTGATATCAGGAGAAAACCATGCCGACATTTATTGGAATTGCGTTTGCCGCCGTTTTTATTGCCGTCCGTTGGGTCTACTTTCATACATCCAAGCAGCGGGAAGTATCGTCAAATGCTGTCGACGCCGGGTTTATTCAAGCCTTGAACAACAACGGTGAGCGACATGAGTAGCAAAATTCCCGTACAATTCCGCAAATCCGTCGTAACCCGCCATGCATTTGAACGTTTGAAACATTGCAAAGGTTGCGGTTCTTATTCCGTGCTTTGGCATGACCGTTGCTTGAAATGCGGTGCGGAAGGAAAATTTCAATCGCTGCAGGAGCTCGTGGGTACGGTGCGCCGCCGGGGAGCCTGGAGAGACTCCATGATCGTCTTCTCCATCTGCCTGGCCGCTTTTTTCCTGGCCGAGAGCGGCCCTCAGATGATTCTTTCTATCGCCGGAGGCTTTGTTCTGGCCGCAGGCTATTTGCTGCTGAACCGCAAGTACGCCCCGTCTATCGAGAAACGGCTGCTTCACCAGCTGCTGGCGGAGGAGCACCGCTCTATCCGAGACGGGCTGCTGCTTGATGTAGAGGACGCGGGACAGGATCTGAAGGCGGGAGAATATAAGCTTGCCTATGAAAAGCTGAGGGAAATCGGCTATTTGATCCAGGGCAATCAGGTGAAGGTGCTCAAGCTGATGTGCCTGAACCATTTTATTTTGCGAAGAGATATGGAGCTGGAGCTGTCGGAGCTGATTCCCGACGATTTTGACAAGGAGTTTGTTCGTTACCTGCACGAGGTCAGCAAGGTGAACCCGCAGCTGATCAAGAGCGACACTCTCAGCTACGTGTGGAAATATCGCGTCCTGATCGAGGCGCTGCCTGAAGGCAGGGAGACGCTGGCGCTGGCCGCCAGCGCCGCTCTCCGCGTGAAGGCTTATGTGCTGCAGTATCAGGAGCTGGTCACTGCCTTTATCGACGAGCTGCCGCGTGACCGGCTTCTCCGGCTTTCGCGCCTGCTTCAGGACAGCCAGAACGAAGCGCCGGAGCTGTATGCCAGAACAAGGGACATCGTCCAGCAGAAATACGGCTCGGATCCCGAATTTCAAGCCCAAGGTTTAGGAGGGTAGCAGGCGATGTCGAATTCGATGTATCACCGTTCCAGCCGATACCTGTACGCCTCCTCTCTTCTGCTTGCGCTTATGGTCTGCCTGGCCGGCTTCAAGAGCTATGCCAGCTGGGTGAAGGTGGACCTGTATGCCCAAGCGGAGAAGGAGCAAGCCGCAGGCCATGATCTTGAAGCAGAGGCGCTGTACCAGAAGGCCCGTTCCAACACGATGATCAATTATAAAAACCGGGAGATCGATGCGGCGCTGGAAGCGCTGCGCCCGGCAACCGAGCTCAAACGGGGACTGATGTCGATCGTATCGGACATCCAATCGGCCGTTCCGCTCAACGATGTGCCGACGCTGGTCAAGGCATACGATTCCTATCAGAGCATTAAAGCGGATTATTCGTCCCGGGACGAAACGGCGCAACAACGGTTTGCCGATGCCGAAGCCGCTTACCAAGTGGAGAAGCAGCTAACGGAGGCTTTTGCCGGCGTAAAGGAAGGCTTGTTAAAAAGCCTGCAAACCGCTGTTTCCAAAAAGGCTTTCGATAACGAAAATACGATTGCTTACTTGGCGCAAATCCCGGCCGCCTATTTCAAGGATGAAAAAACGAAAAAGCAGGAGCTTGCGTCACGGCTGAAAGCCTACGATCAGGCCCGCATGGAGTCGGTTTTTCAGAAAAAATCGTTCGGCGAAGCCGTGGATGAAGCGGTGCGAATCCGCAAATTTTACACATCCAATAGCATTCAAGCGGAATGGCTTGGGCCATTGATAGAGACGAATATACAGAACTCGCTTGCGGCGATGCTGAAGAAAACCGACTTGAAAGCCTTTATCGATAATTCGCAAAAGGTGCTTAGCGTCAAGGAGCTGGCTGATTCCCGAACCAAGCTCAGCACCTATGTCCAAAATGCCATGAAGGGCCAATTCAATCGAGCCGAGCAGCTCGTATCCGCCAAAAAATTCGCCGAAGCGATTGAGCTTTATACGGTGCTGAACAGCTATAAGGACACCAGCAAAGAGATTCGCGATGCGGAGCTTCGCTGGCTCCAGGCCGATCCTTCGCAGCTGCTTCGCAAAGCGCTGGATGCCAACGTCAAGCTCACGAATATCGCGAGCGCCAAAGGCCTATGGGGCTCGCAGCTCGCTGCGGCAGCCGTTGCGGACAATCAATCCGTCGTCCTGGTGCGGCTGATGCCGGATCAAAGCATCAATCAAGCGGCGGCTTCCATTGACGGGAAGCAGAATATCAAATCGATCACGCTGACAGATCAATTTACGATGCGCGGGCTTCCCGTTCTTCTGATCGAAGCGGAGAGCAAGCAGCGCAAAGCCAGATATATAGTCTATGAAGCCCAGTCGGCGGACCTGCGCAAGCTGCTGGACATTGAAGCCGACGGGCTCGTTCAGGAACGTCCAGGCATACTGGCAGCGGAGCATGCAGCCGGAGAGCCTGCCGGACAAAAGACGTACTACGAGTACAAGGACGGCCAGTACACCGTATCCAAAATGAAAACGGAGGCGGCGGATATTGCGCTGAGTGAGCTTCCGAAGCAAAAAATCGGCTCTCTTGTTCGCTTTCCGTGCACCATAGTGTCTGTGGACGGAGACACCGCCGTCGTTCAGCTGAATAACGATTATGTGCTCTTGACCGGCAGCATGAAATTCAAGCCGGGGCCAGTTACGGTCACAGGTACTTATGTCGATAAAAGCCGTGTGAGTGTCGGCTCCTCCCAGACCGCAACCGCCTACAAAATTACGGTGACCGCCCTCACATCGAGCGAGCCGGCGAAAACCGAAGCGGACAATCGGCGTCCTCTTCCATAAAGAAAAGGTCATTTACAAACCTTGCGGAACCCATTATAATGTAACTCTTTCTCCATAAATTGGAACCGGGGGTGCAAATGACCTTGACTTATGTCCCTATTCAACAAACATTCGGGCTTGATTCCGTATGGGAGCCGCTCTATCAGCTGACGGTTCACCCGGAGCCTTTCGAAAGAGAGCTGTTTCAATGCCCAGCAGTAAGAAGATTAAAGCATCTGCATCATTATGGCGCAGGTGCTTTATTCAGTCCTGTCACCCATTTCCGCTTCGAGCATACGGTCGGTGTCTGGGCGCTCCTGCGCCGTTTTTTCCCTGGTCAGCGTGAATGGCATGCCGCCGCCATCCTGCATGATATCGGACATCTTCCTTTTTCTCACACGATAGAGCAGGCGCTTGGGATAAGCCACCATCAAATGACGGAAGAGGCCATTGCGGCACCGCCGGTTTCGGAGATTTTAACCCGCCACGGCTTATCGCCGCAGCGGATCATCGAGCTGCTGAACTCCGACTCCCCATTGACGCACCGGTCCGAATGGCTGGGAATTGACCATCTCGACAGCTTTGCGCGGGATACCTATATGGCCGGCCTGTATAAGCTCCCTCCGTCGGAAATCGTAGACCGCATCCGCTTTCACATTACATTGATACCGATGAAGAAACGGCCCTCCATCTCCTGAACGCCGTAGTCAACGATAACCTCATGTTTTTGCATCCACAGTTTTTGGCGATGGATGATTTGCTGTCCCGTGCTGTTCATTTGTTCTGCTATGAACGGCCAGGCATGCAGCTGGCTATTGCGCAAATGACTGACGCTGAGCTGCTGTCACTGCTGCAATCAGCCGCAGATGCTTGTCCGGAATTAAGCGCCATACTGCGCGTTGTACTCAGAGAGCCTCACAAAATAGAAAGCTGCGGCGAGACGGATCCGGGGGCAAGAAAGGTCGGTATCCGCAAGCTATACCTCAAGCAGCCGTTAGTCGGCGGCCTTCCGTTAAGCAGCATAAACCCAGCGGCCCAAGAAGCCTTGAGGGAGCTGGAATCGCTGCCCCGAGCCTGCTACTATCGGCTTCGTCCCTGATAGCAGAGCCTGCAGGTTCGTTTCAGAGAGACAGCTCTCTGCTAAATGCTCATTCATCAGGAGCAGCATACTATGCTCGGCGCGTATGCGGTATGAAGCAGGAGATCCGATTCGTTTGGTGTACATAGCCGGGCGCCCCCATACAAAAAAAGACTTCTCCGCCGGTAGACGATGACCGGGAAGAAGCCGCGCCGATTCATAAAGGTTATGGGGAAGTCTGTCTGGATCTTCGATAGTCCGAAGGATACATACCGACCATTTCCGTAAAAAGCTTGGTGAAATGCCTTGTGCTGTAATACCCGACGCTTTCGGCAACCTGCTGTACCTGCAGGCCGGTATCCGCGAGCAGCTCCTTGGCCTTGAGTATCCGCAGCCGGGTGACATATTTCATAAAGGTCGATCCGGTTTTTTTATGAAACAGCGTGCTTAGATAGTTAGGCGTCACGTTCAAATCGGCCGCGATTTGACTGATGCCGATATCCTTCATGTAGCTGCTCTCGATGTAGGCAATGACCCGTTCTACCCAATCGATCGGCTGCTCCATGCTTTGCGGTCCCAGCAGCTGACGGTCGCCAAGCGCCTGAAGGTACCGGAACCCCTCCTCAACCGTGCGAACAGACGCTGCTTCACTGTCCCGAGGAAAAACACAGCCCATGTAGGTCAATAGGGCCTGCTCAACCTGATGGTCCCGGGACAGGCCCGTACGGCCCCATAGCTGCCCCAATTCACCGATCGTTTGCTGAAACTGGACATACAGCTTGTTTTTGAACTGCTGGCTTGCCATGATCATCAGCCTGCCGAGCTTAAGCTTCCCTTCCTGCTCCGCATGCGGCTCGAGCTCCTCCGTCAGCCATGTGCGGCTCAGCCCGAGAACAGGGCGCAGCTCCGCCCATCGCTGCAGCCGCCCCATCTGGTCTACAAGCTCCTGAAGGCCTCGGCATTCCGAGGTTTGCATCAGCGTAACGGATGCCGCATTCCCGCTCAAGGTATTCAGCGTCCGTTCCAGCGCTTCCTGATAGCTCACTACCCGCTGTCTTGCTTCAATTCCCTTATCCGGCTCCCATGCGCTTACCGACGCCATTTCGCCGCCGGGCAGCGCAAAGATACCGATATTCATGCCGCAGCCGAGAGAAGCGTTCATAAGGCTTCGTGCAGTGCGGCAAAGCTCATGCTGCAGGGCAATCTGTTGATTCGCCGGCAAGGAGGAATCCAGGCAGACGAAGGTTCCATGGAAGCTGCCGCGATGGAACAAGCTATCCTCCGGCTCCGCCGTAATCGAGGTAAGACCATGAAACAGATTGAACAGCGTATTCTCGAACTGCTGATTCAACAACGCAATATACTGCTGATTGCTCGCATAAACCCGATGAAGCGTTCTTTGCAGCTCCTCCGGATCGACCGGCTTGAGCAAATATTCCGATGCTCCCAGCTTCAGCGCCTGCTGGGCAAAGGAAAATTCCGAGTACCCGCTTACTATGATCCACTGGGTCAACGGGGACAACAGCCTCCCCTGCTGGATCGCTTCGAGGCCGCTCAGTCTCGGCATCTTGATATCCACAATAGCGATATCCGGCAGGCAGCGCCCAACCAGGTCCAGCAGCTCCTCCCCATTCGCGGCCTCGCCGAGCACGTTCCAGGAGCCTTCCATCTCTTCGAGCATGCTGGTCAGGCTGGACCGAACCAGGGCCTCATCGTCGGCGATTACGATATTCATCCTCTGTCCCCGCCTTTCAACGGAATCTGAAATCTAACCTGCGTTCCATGTCCAACTGCGCTGTTCAACTGAAACACCGCCTGTTCAAAGGAGAGTCTCAAGCGTTCCTTTACATTCGATAACCCGACGCTTTCCGGCCCGCTTGAAGGGTCGAACCCTGCCCCGTCATCCTGAATGATGATCTCGAGCCATTCCTGCTCGTTATCCTCGCCGATGAATCGCGTATGTGCGGTAACGGCAAGAGAGCACGGCCGATCCAGGGGCTCGATGCCGTGAATCACGGCATTCTCCACAATAGGCTGCAAGAGCAGCTTGGGAATGCGGAAGGAACCGAGCTCCTCCTGCATTTCAATTCGAAAATGTAGTCTGTCCTGAAACCTCATCTGCTGCAGCTCGCCATATTTACGGAGAAACTCCAGCTCCTCCTCCAGCTTCACCCAATCGTTGCGTTCCAGAATATATCTAAGCATGCTGCTTAAGGACAGTATCGCTTTTTCCAGCAGCTGACGCTCCCCCTTCCGGTTCAGACCGATGAAGCCGCTGAGCGTGTTGTATAGAAAATGGGGCTGAATCTGCGACTGCAGCGCCCGGTATTCCGCTTCCCTTCTGCCGAGAGCCGCATGATATTCACGGTCGATCAGCTCCTTCAGCTGGGCAATCATCGTGTTGAGACTCATCCCGAGCTGGGCGATCTCGTCCTTGCCTCTAACCGCAAGCCTTGTCTGCAAGTCGCCTCTCTGGACCCTTTTCATAACGACGACCATTTTTTTGAACGGGGTCACAATCCAGTGCGATACGGTAAAATACAGCAGCAGCGTAATGACCAGGCCGCCTAGCGCCAGCATCAGTCCAACCCAGTAAATCCAGCTGAGCTGCGCTTTGACGACGGAATCCGGGAACAGCACGGCGATGCTCCAATTGGAGCTTGCGACCGTTTTGCTGACGACCTTATAGCTGTCATCGTCCCCCTTGATTTCATGCTGACCCTGGGCCAGCTGTCTAAGCATTCCTTGGGAAACATAATAGTTGGCGTACAGCAGCTTCCGGTTGTTATCGAGGATCACTACGATCGCCTTATTGCTGAACGGCACATCCTTAATGATGCTTTCAAGCACGACCGTGTCGGCATCGGCCATCATAACGGCTAACGGCTTGCCGGAATCGGGGTCTTTAATAAGCCGGGCCACCGAGAACACTTGCTTCACATCGGACGTATTCAGATAATCCTGCAGATGGACGCTGATAAAAGCAACGGCCCCGTCCTTACGCACCGCTTCCTGGTACCAATCCTGCTCCTGGAACGGATAGCCGGGAACCGGTTCATTCATGCCGAAGGCGGAGGACACATACACCGAGCCGTCATACGGAATCAGCGTAGTCGCCAAAATATCTTTACGCGCATTGCGCAAAAACTTCGGAAGCATCAGGTTTAAGGATTTTTCCGCTTCCATCTTGGCATAATCGCTTGCCATGGCATATTGGTGGCTTGCCTTGAGCTTCAAGGCGACCATTACGTCATTGTTCAGATAAGGCGTAATCGTCATGCGCTCCAGATCATCAACATACGTCATAATATTGTTCGTGAGCGCCGTTAAAGTCCCTTCGGTCAGTGTAGCCGTCTGCTCGCCGATCAGCTTCTCGTAGTAAGCGGGCACGCTGATCACGATCAGCGCCAAAGGGATTACAAGCGTTAACAGAAACAGCAAGGATAGCTTGGAACGGATCGAATACGCCAAATTCACGAGCGGCCACATCCCGACCATGGTATATTGTATAGCTCCATTTTATACCACGACGATCCCGGGAGGGAAGAGAGCGCTTTCGTCATTTCGTCATGTCTATAGATGGCGTTGAAGCCATTTATCCCTTGACCGCACCGGAGGACAGCCCGTGTATAAAATATTTTTGCAGGAATAAATAGAGCACGGTAATCGGTACCGCCGCCATGAACGAGCCTGCCGCTACCCAGCCGATGTTATTGTTATACTGTCCGAAAAAGCTCGACAGTGCCACCGTAATCGTTCGGGTCACCGGCTGCTGCAGGAAAAAGACGGAGAATTGGTAGTCGCTCCAAATCGTAACCCCGGTCAAGATCAGGACGGTGGCCGTCACCGGCTTCAGGAGGGGCAGCAGCACCCGGTAAAAGAGCCCGAGTCTCCCCGCGCCATCAATCATGGCGGCTTCATCCAGCTCCTTGGGAATGGTGCCGATAAACCCGGTGTACAAAAAAATCGTGATCGGAAGACTGAACGTAATGTGCAGCATAATGATGCCCCAAAACCGGTTCATTCCCCCGATATCGACCATCAGCTTATAGAGCGGGACGAGAATCGTCAGCGGAGGCACGATCAGCGCCGAAATAAAGACGGCGTACATGAATTTGTTCCAGCCCGTCTGGTATCGTGCCAACGGATAGGAAGCGATGGAGCCCAGTATGACAATGCCTGCCAACGCAAAAGCCGTTACCGTCACATTGTTCATAAATGCCCGGGCCAGGTTGGCTTCATGCCAGGCATTCAAAAAATTGTCGAGATACAAATAGCCCGGCATGATCCATTTGGAGCTGGGGTCGTCGATGGCCTTAAACGAAGTTGTGATCAGAATATAAAAAGGGAGAATGTGAATCAGACAGAGGACTCCCGAGACGATTTCCGCCCCCCAACGTACCGATGCTCTGTTCACGCGCTCACCTCTCTCTTTCGCAAATAGTACAGCACCGTGATGCTCACGATGGAAATCATCACAAACATCAGATTGCCGATTGCAGCGGCATACCCCGCATCCTCCCGGCCAAAATACAGCTGGTACATCAAGGTCGACAGAGAAGCGGAGGCGTAGCCGGGGCCGCTGTTCGTCATGGCGGTAACCACGTCAAACAGCTTCAGTCCCCCGATGACGTTCAGCACGACGCTGACCGTAAAAGAAGGGGCCAACAGAGGCCAGGTTACATGCGCAAATTTGGCGAAGGAGCCTGCCCCGTCGATCGTAGCGGCTTCATAGTAATCCTTGGGAATAATCTGCAGTCCGGCCAAAAAAATAATCATCGCGATTCCCAAGTACTGGTAGGTGTTGACGAACGTAATGATCCAGACATTGATTTTGGGACTGCCCAGCAAATTGACGGGCTTATCTTGAAACAGCAATAAAATATCGTTGATCGCGCCGCCGTTATATTGAAAGAAAAAGTACCAGATGTAGCCCATAATGAGCGGACTGATGATGGCGGGCAAATAAATGATGGTACGGGTCAGCCCTCTTATGCGGATATTCCGGTTCAGGAAGAGCGCATAAGCCAGACCGATGATGTTCTGAAACAAGGCGCTCCCCAGGCCGTAGATGAGGGTGTTCTTAATGACGTTGCTCATATCGGGGTCGGTCAGCATCCGCTTGTAGTTGCTCAGGCCGATCCACTTATATTCCTGGGAGTACCCGTTCCAATTGGTCATGGAGATCGAGATGCCTTTCAGAAATGGGTAAAAAATGAACAAACAAAACAAGAGCAGCGCCGGAGCGTACAGCAGGTTCAGCCATGCCGGCGAATGAAACCATTGCCGCCGGCGTTCGCGCCGGGGATGCGGCTTCGTGTGATGGCTTGTCTCTATAGGCGCAGGGGCCATATCGGCTTCCACCCTTCCGTGATAGCATCGGAGAGGCTTGATGCCCCTCCGGGATTGATGAGAACAAAGTATTTCAAAAGGATAGCAGGGCATCCGGTAAGGTATCCCCCTCCAGCCGCTGTTGTTATCAGGAAATTCTTTATTATATACGTTTTTCAGCGGTCATTTCCTGATAACAAAGGCGGCCGCTATCGCTCTTCCGAGGGACACCTCACCTTCTTCCACTATCCATTGCTGAAAACAAAAGTGACTATCAATCTGACCGGAGGGACAAAAAGCCCCTCCGAAAGCTTATTTATTACTAAGCCGCTCGACTTCCTGCTTCATTTTATCGCTGTACTGCTTCGCATCCACATTACCGGCGAGCAGCGCCGTTCCCGTCTTGCACATCACATCCCACATACCGTTAGGCAAATAGACGCGGTCAAAGTAAGGGAACACCCGAATATCGGCGTATTTGTTGTAATACTCGGTAAACTCATGCTTCGCTTCGACCCCTTTTAGTCCGGGAGGAAGCTTCGTCGCGTTGGCGATCTTGGTCATATTCTCCGGCTTCGCGAAATAAGCGATCAGCTTCTTCGCATCGTCCAGATGCTTGCCGTCCTTCCACGCTCCCATCGTATAGCGCTCGCCGCCCGAGAAGTTCGGCGCGTCTCCCGGTACCATCGAGGGAACGGGCATAAAGCCTATTTTCAGGTCGGCTTTAATCTTATGAACCTCATCGGCGAAGGACGGCCCTTGTAGGGTGAAGGCTACCTTGCCTTGGGCAAACTGCTGGGGAAGGTCACTGTATTTGGCCGTCAGCACATCTTTGTTGATGTAGCCTTTTTTCTGCATTTCCAGGAATTTGTCCGGGAGCGGCTTCCACTTGTTCCAGTCGAACTTTTTGTCGAGCAGGTTCTGCGCTTCGTTATCCTTAGGACTAATCAATAAGGAGGTAGCGAAATAATCAAAATACTGCCCGATCATCCAATCGTCGATTCCCGAGAAATAGAAGGGAGTCACTTCGCCTTTGCTTTCGGTTTTCAATTTTTCAGCCGCAGCCAACAGCTCGTCGAACGTTTTGGGCGGTTCGATGTTGTATTTTTTCAGGAGATCCGCATTATACGTCAAGCCGTCCTTGGCTTCGCTCAGCACCAGCGCGTGAACCTTGCCGCTTTTGTCCGTCACGACATCCTTGATGGTATTCGTCAGCTGGGACGCCCAAGGCTGGTCCTTCAAATCGGCCAAATATTTGCCGTACCGGATAATGGCCCAGCCGTGAGTATCGAATACATCGGGCAAATCGTTCGCGGCCATTTTGACCTTCAAAATGTTTTCGTACTCCGTGCCGGGGAACTGCAAATCGACATCGACCTTTCCGTTCTCCCTGGCAAAATCGCTTGCGATCTGCTTGTAAACCTCTTGAATCGGCTTGTCGTTGACGGTCGAATAGACGGTGATTCTTGTCTTGTCTCCGCTTCCGGCAGGAGAGCTGCTCTTGCCCGTATCCGCCGTCGGCGCAGGCGCCGCCGTCTTCTCCGCGGCCGTTCCCCCTTGCCTTTGCGAGCATCCCGCTAAAGCGATAGAGCATGTCAAAACCAACATTGTTGAGCTCCACAGTTTCTTGTTCATGAATTGGCCTCCCTTATCGTTTCCATGCTTTGGGTATAACAGGTCTTCCCCTGCTGCATTGACCAATTGAAGTCATTATCATTTCCCGGGTAGTTGTAGCAGTTGTCTTTTCGAAATTGATCTTAACATAAATGAACGCGCTTACATATGATGCAATTCTACAATAGAAGCGCTCATTTATTAACTGGCAGCTGGTCATCCGTCCGCAGCCCTTGTACCTGACCGGAGAAGATAAGCCTTCCGCCTTCAGTAGGCGGATTCCGATTCCCCAGACAAAATCCCCACGCAAGGATTCAGATACTTTGTGGGGAAACCAGGAATTTATAATTGCAAATTATAAAAAGCCCATCCTCTTATGAGAATGAGCTCCACTCGCTTATCCATGTCCTGCTTCCATTTTAATCCGCTGTACCTTTTCCTCGCGCTCCGCCTCCGTTAGACGAGGGCAGGTATAGCAATAGCCATGATCCGTATCCGTCTTGTAGGCCAGGCAGCATACCGGCTTGATGCGCATTTGTTCCCCGGGAACTCTCGGATTCTCCATCATCCGGAACCGGATATCGAACGGGCTGCGGGAGCGTCCGAATAGTGCCGGATCAAGTCCATGCAGCAGCGTGTCCATGTCCTGCTTTAACCGGACGAGCGATTCTTCGGAATGGGCTTCCTTGTACCAGCGGTCCATCGCATAGTGCATTCGGGTGATCATAGTCGCCCATAGAATGCCGGAAGAGATGGAAACGGTCCCGGCAAGGCTTTCTAGCAAAGGCTTGACCTGCTGGCCATAAAACTGGATCATCGCCTCTTTCGACCGATCGTTCCGGTTCGGCCACGTGAGCGGTTCCCCCCGCCACTCCTTCATCCGGAAAGCCAATGCGATCCTGCGGCCGCTGTCGTAAATCTGTACTTCCATATTGTCCAATGAAAAATCGGGGATAAAGGAATCATGCCATAGGGAATATTGGAAAGCCGCACATACCCCGCCGAACCAGCTGGCAAAATAGGCAGCCGCCACATCGGGCTCCAGCGCCTTGAGCAGCGGAGCATAGGTTTGGATGAATGCGCTCGCTCCTTGTCTTCTGCTCAGGCAAGAAAGCGATGCGCCGAACAGCGTACCAGGCTGATCTTCCAAGACCACAAAAAACTGATTTTCATAATACGCCGTATCCACAACCTCTGAAGCTCCCTCCTAATGGTAACCACACATATCGTCCGCATAGGTCTATTAGTGAAAACGATTCTCATTTTCATAATAAACATGATGCCATCCCCTGTCAAATTTATACGATTCGGGTTCTTCCATAAAAATACATGATTGCCTAAGGCTAGTCAACGAAACTTATCGTGAACTATGACACACTTTCTATTTTGCAGGGAACCCCCGAATTTGTAAAAAAAGATGATCCGCTGATCGCGAGTCATCCTTTTTGTCACTATTAACCGAGTGTTTTATCCCCTTTTTTCCAGTTGGCCGGGCACATGCCGCCGGATTGCAGCGCTTCAAGAATCCGCAGCGTTTCCTCTACGCTTCTGCCGACGTTCATATCAGTTACCACCTGGTAGCGCAGGATTCCATCCGGGTCGATTATGAACAAGCCCCGATGAGCAGCGCCTGTTGCGTCATCCAGAACGCCATAAGCCTTCGCGGTCTCCTTCTTGAAATCCGAGGCTATCGGATAGCTGATCGGTCCGATCCCCTGTTGATCACGCGGCGTGTTGATCCAAGCACGGTGGGTATAGATGCTGTCTACGGAAATTCCTATGACCTCGCAATCCAGCTCCTGAAACTTGTCATAATGGTCGCTGAAGGCAATAATCTCCGTCGGGCACACATAAGTGAAGTCGAACGGCCAGAAGAAGACCATAACCCAGCGGCCGCGGTATTGTTCCAGGGATACGTGCTCTTCTAACGTCTCCAGATTGATGGTGGAAGGAAGATGAAACGATGGTGCTTTCAGTCCGATTTTTACCGTTTGTTCTGCATTAGTAGTTGTTGTTGTCATAATGAATGTCCTCCTAGTGTAGTGGTTTTATTTAATTAACTAATGGTCAAATATCTGCTTGGACGATGGTGTCATTGCTGCGCCAGTGCTTTTTTGATACGGGTCGGATTAAGGCCGAGAATTCTCGTCTCTCCGATCACCGTGACGGGAATCGAGCTCATCCCCATGGCTTCCAGCTCATCGCGGTAAGCTTCATTCACATCAATGTTTCGCTCTTCAAACGCAATTTGCTGCTCCGTTAAATATTTTTTCAGCTGGCTGCAGTAGGTGCAGGTTGTGCTAGAATAAACAATGACCTGTGTAGTTGTTGTAGACATAGGCAGTTCCTCCTTGGATTGTAGAAATGATTTTATTTGTACTGTGGAATCAGCTGTGCTCTGCGATGAATGAACTTGTCCACCGCCATGGCGGCAATAGCGCCGTCAGCTGCGGCGACGACCGCCTGCTTCACCGGCGAACGGCGAACCTCTCCGGCTCCGAATACTCCGGGAACGGGCGACTGCATGGATTCATCCAAGATCATGAAGCCGTTCTCGTCGAGCGGAACCTGATCCTGCAAAAAGTCGGTGCCGGGCTTGCTGCCCGATAAGAAGACGAAGACTCCATCCACCTGAAGCTGCTGCTCTTCGCCGTTCGGGGCTTTCACCCGCAGTCCCTCCACATGGTGCTCGCCGACGATCTCCAAAGGCCTTGTCCGAAAATACAGCTCGGTCTTATCCAGCGGCGGAAGCGTCTCTGCTCCCTGCAGCTCATTGCGGGGCACGACAAAATGAATTTTCGAGACCAGCTTGTTCAAGGCCAGCACCTCATCCAGCGCTTCCTCGGAATCGCCGATTACGGCAATTTCCTTGCCTTCGAAGAAGGCGCCGTCGCAGGTGGCGCAGGTGCTTACCCCGCGGCCAAGTAGCTTCTCCTCCCCCGGAAGCATCCGGTTGCGCCCTTTGGAGCCGGTAGCGACGATTACGGCCTTGGCCTCGAACATGCCGTCGGCTGTAAACACAAGCTTCGACTCCCCTTCCAGATCCACGGCGGTAATCGTCGTCTGCTTAAACTCTGCTCCGAAGCCTCGGGCTTGGCCGCGAATGCGATCCAGCAGCTCCTTCCCGCTAAGCTCCTCGGCAACACCGGGATAGTTCGCGATCTTATGAGTCAGCGCCAAGGCTCCGGTATTCGGGGCTTTGTCCAGCACCAGAGTGGATAAATGACCTCTCGCCGTGTACAAAGCCGCCGTTGCGCCTGCCGGCCCTCCTCCGATAATGATGACATCGTACATATAAACCCTCCTTGCTTATCGTTCTGTTTATATTTAAACTTAAACTAAATCTAAAAATCTTATATCTGAATATTACCACGACAAACCCAATGGATCATGAAGGTTTGATTAAGCTCTCGTGAAGATTTCATGAAGCAGCCCCTTACATGCGGAAAGGTGGGTTTAGCGACGAATCGCCAAACCCACCTTTCTTACTTATATCCTATTAATCTGCCAGCCGGTACCCGACCCCGCGAACCGTTTCGATATAGGTCGGTGCCTTTGGATTGTCCTTCAGCTTTTGCCGCAGACTTTTGACATGGACGTCCACCGTATTGCTGCCTCCGAAGTATTGATCGCCCCAGACGCGGTCCATCAGCTCTTGTCTGGACAATACGGCGCCATTGGTATCGAGCAATGCCTTCAGCAGATCAAACTCGGTCTTGGTCAAATCGACGCGGGAGGCCCCGAGATATACGGCCATTCGTTTGTAATCCACGAGGAGCTCCTTATGCTGCACTTGATCGCCTCGCTCCTCCGGTACCCTTCCTTCGCCGAGCAGCTTGGATTGAATCCGCTCGAGAATCGCCTCGGTGCTCGCGGAAGACCAGACAACAGCATCTTCGTAAGATGAAAAGCCGGGCTCCACCAGCCGCTCCGTTCCTTTGACGAGCAGAAGAGCCGGCGACGACACCGTATTCGGGCGCGGCTTCGGCACAAGCGCATCGTAGGTTGCATCTACAATCAGGAGATCAATCGGCAGCGCCGCGAGCGAGTGCTCATCCAGATGATGAAAGACCAGTACATCATAGCACTTGGCTGTCAGCTCTCTCACCAATTCGTGCAAGGCATGAGGAAACGGGCTTATAATGACAATGGTATGCGTGGTGGAGCAAAACGCTCCGATGGGCTGCTCATCCCGGGACGTATCTATTGCCACATTCGTCCATTCGCTTACTTCTCTTTGCTGCTGCATGAAGGGCACACTCCTTTCAGCAAAATATGTTCATCCTCCACTATATAACCGGTCTCTTCCGCAACGGCTTTCGACCATTCGGCCGGAACGTGCGTAAAGACTTCATCCACTTTGCCGCAAACCCGGCAAACGATGTGCTGATGATCCTCTGTCCGTGCATCGTATCGGCTTGCGTCTCCTTCGAGCTTCAGCTCCCGAATCAGCCCTTCCTCCGTCAAATAGCGCAAGGAATTGTAGGTGGTTGCATAGGCAAATTGATGCCCGCGCTTGTTCAACCGTTCAATAATTTCTGCAGCGGTAGGATGATCGGTGCTTTCCATCACAATTTCATAGATTGCTTTCCGCTGAGGTGTCAGCTGTCCTTTTCTGCTCATTGTGATTCCCCCGGTACTTTTTTGTTATATTTAGATTAATTCTAATCTTAAACTTAGTCTAAGTCAATATCCCTTTCACTTCATTCGAAAACATAATTCGCCAGGACTCCACAAATCAAACAAGAGCAGCGCTTGTCCAGCCTGCCCTTGTTCCGCCTGACATCGTCAGGAGGTCTTTCCTTATTCTTTTATTTTCCCGTCTGCTTTATCAGGGATTCCTCTGACGGCCAAGTCAAAGGATTAACGGTCATACTTGCGGATCAGATCCGCCAATGCTTCACGGAATAAAATGGACTCCTTCTTCTTCAGCTTCTCGGCCAGCGTCTTCAGCTGCCGAACCATCGTCGCCGGATAATAGCAGGTCTTCATCACCATCTCCTCATTAGGAGGCAGCGCAACCTGGTTTCTCCCCGATTCCTTCGCCGACATAAGCGCCGCATTGGCCGCCCGCATCAACCCGTTCATATCCTTGGCATCCCGCGGGTATTGAGCCACTCCTACCGTTACACTAATTTCCTGCGCCTGCTCGTCCGCCGGCAGTTGAAACCGTTCCTTCGAGGCTTGTACGGCCGCCCGAACCGACTCCATCTTCAAAAAGCCCTGTTCCAGGCTGAAATCGGCCAGCACTACCGCAAATTCATCCCCGGAGACGCGAAACACCGCTTGCTCCGAGGTCTGTTCCTTAAGGATATCCGCGATCGTTTTCAATACATGGTCCCCGGTATCATGACCGAACAACCGGTTGATGTCCAAAAAATGGTCCACATCAATAAGAGCCAGAGCGACTCCTTCACATTCCTGAGACGTCTCCTTCAGCTGAAGCTCCAATGCCTCCCGGTTGCGTAAGCCAGTCATTTCGTCTATTCTACCCTTCATATATACACATCCTTATATCAATATATATAATACTATATATATAATTTTATATAAGAAAAATATGGAAATGTCAACAACCCTTTCTGCTAAACAGCTGACACTCATCGTTGACAATTTTAATTGATGTACATATAATTGTCATAACAACAATTTAGCAAAAGAAAGCTGCCAAGGTAATTTCACATTCCGTGAGATTACCTTTACTTGCTGTGCGTAGCTATTCAGTCCATGAATAACCTCATGCGCATCAGACACAATAATACATGAAGAAGGAAGCGATACTACTCTTATGCAGAATCAGACAGCAAAGCAAGAAGCTCCTTTGTGGAGCCGCAATTTTATAACGATTTGTATCAGCAGTTTTTTTGTTTATATGACCTTTTATATTTTGGCGGTGACCCTTCCGACCTTCGTTCTGGAGCATCTGCAAGGAAGCGGCCAGCAAATCGGCCTGGTCACTACTGTGTTCATCATTAGTGCAGTTATTTTCCGCCCGCTGACGGGGAAATGGCTGGACGAGCTGGACAAGAAGAAAATCATCCTCTTCTCGCTCATCTTGTTCGCCGTTTGCAGCATATTGCATCTTGTCGTTACTAACTTCTACGTTCTCTTATTGCTAAGATTTATTCACGGGATCGGCTTCGGCATCGCCGCTACAGCCACATCCGCGGTAGTGATTCACATCATTCCCGCGCATCGCAGAGGCGAAGGGATCGGCTATTTCAGTCTGTTCATGAGCCTGGCAATGGTCATCGGTCCGTTCCTCGGATTGACGCTGATGACAAAGGCCAGCTTCCACGTTCTGTTCATCGCCTGCTTCGTACTTTCTCTTCTGGCTCTCCTGTGCGGGGCAATAACCAAGCTTCCCGATACTCCGGCACCGGCCCGTCCTGGAACTGGAAAAGATTTATCGAGCCCAAGGCTATTCCGATTTCGTTGGCAGGCTGTGTACTGGCATTTTCTTACGGGGCCATCTCCACCTTCATCTCCGTCTATGCCAAATCGATCGGCCTGGAGCAGGTAGCCAGCTATTTCTTCATGGTATTCGCCGCAATGATACTTATATCCAGACCCTTTACCGGCAGACTGTTCGACCGCAAAGGCGAGCATGTGCTTGTCTATCCCGGTATCGTACTGTTCGTCGTCGGCATGCTTTGGCTGAGCCAAGCGAATACAGCCTTCATCTTCCTGCTGACCGGAGGCATTATTGGGCTCGGCTTCGGCGCGCTGCTGCCAAGCTTCCAGGCTATTGCCGTCAAATCGGCTCCAAGTCATCGAAGCGGTCTGGCCACCGGCACGTATTTCGTCTTTTTCGATTCCGGTTATGGGCTCGGTTCCTATATTCTCGGCCTTATTGCCGCTAAAACCAATTATCACGTCATGTACCTTGTCGGGGGCATCGTCGTGGCCTTTACCGTCATCCTCTATTACAGCCTTCATCATAAAAAGCAAAAGGTTCAAACGGCATCACGGCTTTCATAACAACAGGCTGCATGGAATTCCAAGCGAATTCTTTTGCAGCCTGTTGTTCTCTCCCGGTGGTCTTTAGCGAAACTGCTCGATGATAAAGGTGCGGAACAGCTCGGCCGAAGGAGATAATGTCCGGTCCTCAACCCATGCAAGACCAATCTCCCGTTTGCACAAGGGTTCGGTTACATGCAGCCGTTTGATTTTGCTAGAATCGATCCCGGTGAAGAAAGGAATCAAGGTAACGCCAAGACCGGACGAGACCAGCACGGAGACCGTCGCCACATCGTCCCCCTCGAACTTGATCTTGGGAGCAAAGCCCGCCAAGCCGCACAGCCGATCAGTTAGCGTACGCATCCCGTCCCCCATCATACCGAAAAATGTGTTGTCTGATAATAAAGTTGTTGAATTTATAATAAAGTCGTTTAAATTTGATAATAAAGTTGTTTAAAAAACGGCTATCGTCATTAAGCTAACGGGCAGTTTAACGTGGCTGAAGATAAAAGTTTTGACCCTTACAATTTAATTAGGACTAAATAACAATTTGGTAATTTTACTTGAATACGGTTAAGACGATTCCCCGGCAATTACCAGGAAATCGTCCTGTGTCACATTTTTTTGGCGGTTCAGCCGTTGAAGTAGTGTCCTTCTTCGAGGTCCGGGATCAGCGCGGGCTGCACCGGCCGCCATCCCAGGCGTTCCCGAGTCAGTGCGCTCGACGTCGGATTGTCGACCGACGCAGCGAAGGAAAGCCAGCCGAAGTGGGCGTCTGCCTCTTCGCGGGAAATGCTTACGATCGGCAGGTTCAGGTGGCGACCGATGATGCCGGCAATGTCGCGGAATGGCACACCCTCATCACCGACCCCGTGCAACCGTGACCCCGCCGGGGCGGCTTCCACAGCCAGCCGGAACAGGCGTGCCGCATCGAGGCGATGCACGGCCGGCCAGCGGTTGGACCCGTCTCCGATGTAGGCAGAGACGCCCTTGTCGCGAGCAATGCCGATCAGCGCTGGAACGAAGCCATGATCGCCCGGACCGTGCACTGACGGTGCGAGTCGCACGACCGATGATCGCACCCCGCGCTTAGCTAGCGCGATCGCCGCCTCCTCGGAGCGACGCGGCGTAACCGGGATCGGCTCGTCATCTTCCGTCCCGAGGCGTCCAGGCGTGAGCATGAGCGTCCCCGAGGTGACCACGAATGGTTTGTCGGAGCCCTCGAGCGCTGATCCGATCGCCTCGATCGCCTGTCTGTCGGTCTCGGCCGCGGCCGCAAAGTCCGAGAAGTCGTGAATGAAGGCCAGGTGAATGACGCCGTCCGCTGTTAGGGCGCCGCTGCGTAGGACGTCGAGGTCGTCGAGGGCGCCGCGGTGCACGTCGGCGCCAGCGGCCATCAAGGCTGCGGCGGCTGTGTCCGAGCGGGCAAGCCCGATAACCTGATGACCTGCCTCGATGAGATCGCGAACAACCGCAGATCCGATGAATCCAGTTGCTCCGGTAACAAAAACACGCATAATGAATTCCTCCCTAAAATGAAAATCATTACTTACATTTGCAATGATAAAGTATAGAGTGCACTCAATAGCAATATAGTTCGAATCAATGCTATAATAAAAAATATGAAAAACAAATTTTCGAGCAAACAAGTTTCTGAAGAGACGGGATTAAGCATTCACACATTGCGATACTATGAGCAAATTGGGTTAGTTGACGGTATAGAACGGGACGAAAATGGATATCGTCTGTATTCAGAGTCCGATATCGCATGGTTTCAAGTTTTAAGTTACTTTCGAGCGATGGGGATGCCCATTCGGGAGATGCAGCAGTTTATCGCCCTGCATAATAGTGAGGTCTCTACAATAACAGCACGACGAGAATTTATGGAAGCTTATCGCCGGAAAGTTATCGATCAAATGAAGGAACTTGAAAAGACGCTGAAGAAAATCGATCTTAAAATCAATTTTTTCAAAAATCTAGAGGACTTAGATAAACTACAAGAGGACAGATAATAAAACAGCGATCATAACGTGTTAAGATCTCCGTTTAGCATTAACAAAGATCTCAAACCATGTAGCTATCGGGTACGTTAGTTCAATGATTTTAAACAATTTTATTTTTGACCAGGCCCGCATCAGGGCCGGGTTTACTGCATTTTTTGCGACCAATTTAAACAACTTTATTATCAGAAAACAAAATGCGAAAGGTTAGAGATGGGGTGTCCCCTTGCTTACGAAGTAAGTTTTCCTTTGGAAAACTCTTAAGCGTTCGCCTTTGTTTTCGGGAAATCCCCGCTAGAAGCGAATCTAATCCAAATTTCCCGAAAACAACAGCGGCCGGAGGCGGATACCCCATCGGGGACCGATGCTATTTTTCCAATTACCTGCAGGCTGCTCAACAACCTAAAGAGACACACGGAGCACCGCGTGTCTCTTCTTTTCCTTTATAACCTAAATGTTTAATGCTTCTAACAGCTTATAGATCATTGCAGAGGATTCCGCTCTTGTAGCGCCAGCGCTTGGGCGGAAGGTTTGGTCCTCGTACCCGTTCAGAATGCCGGATACCGCTGAAGCCTTCACGGAGGCTTGCGCCCAATCCGGAATATGGGAGGCGTCTTTAAAGGAAATGGCATTCGCCTCGCCGCCCTTGTATCCATTGGCGCTAAGTGCTCTGGACATCATAACCGCCATTTCCGCCCGGGTAATGGTTTGGTCGGCCTTGAACAGCAGGCGGCCGTTCTCTTCATAACCGTTGATAAGGCCCGCTTGGACTGCGGCCGCAATGCTTCCCTTTGCCCAAGATGGGATTTGGTTATCATCCGCGAAGGAAGTGGAAGCCGCCGTCGCCTGAAGCCCCATGGCTTCGGCGATCATTTTGGCGAATTGAGCCCGCGTCACCGTCTGCTCCGGACGAAACTTCCCGTCCTCAAAGCCTTGAATGACATTCATTCCAGTCAACCGTTCCGTATAAGGAGCGGCCCAATGACCGGACAGGTCCGGGAACACTGCAGGCTTGTACTCCAGCACGGCAAACTTCGTGAAATGCTTGACATTGACCGTTATACTGCCGTCCGGATTGACGGTCCCTCCAAGATAAATCCAGCGCTTCTGCGTCTCGTTGTAGTAATATACAGCCGGCTTGCTTCCAGGAGCGATAGAATCCGCCTTATAGAACATCTTGATTTCCACAGGCTTCGTAAAGGTACGGCCTGTCGTACTTGTCAGCTCGACCGCTTGGCTTACCGCCTTCAACGAACCGAAAGACGGAATTTGAGCGGAAGGAAGCAGTACGGCCTGAATTTTGCCGTCTTCCTTCACGGCACCGGATGGAATCTTAAATTGAAGCACATCCTTGATGCCGCCTTCCGCCCCTTGAGCCGTGGTGACAGCCACTTGGGAAGAGGAAGCCTCCGTTCCTTGATTCGTATTATTCCCGTTCGTTGAGTTGTTCGAAGTATTGGTCGGAGTCGAGCTTCCGCCGCCGGAACCATGATGGTTGCTGTTTCCTTGCGGTGCCACGACGTTCACCGTTCTCGTCACTTCTGCGGCCGCATTCCCGGCCAGATCGGTTGCGTTATAATGCAGCGTATAAGTTCCAATCGTCTTGGTGTCCACAGTTCCGGTTATCGCAATCTCGCCTGCTATGCCTACATGATCCGCCGCTTCAGCTCCTTGCTCGTTGTATGGCGTACCGACAAGCATAATGATGCTCGGGCTGCCTTTTAGAGTAATCACAGGAGCCGTGCGATCAATGCTCACAGCAAGCGGTAACTCGGCCGTATGGCCTAACGAATCCTTCGCCCGGAATTGCAGCGTATGCTCTCCTTCACTGGTTACCTCTACTTTACTTTGGCTGTTGTAGGCCAGGTACGCTCCGCCATCTGTAGATAGCTCTAATGAAACCGTCGAGCCCGGAACATACACATTCGCGTAGACGCTGGCCGTTACGTTTTGATTCGTCCAGGCTCCGCTGGCATAAGGGTTGCCGTCCGACGTCTTCATCGTCCAGCTCAGCTGCAGCGGAGTAATGCTGGCATCTCCCTTCAATGTAACGGAGAAGATTTTCACATCCACGGCATTTCCGCGTTTGATCGTTGCTGTTAATGTAAGATCCGTATCCTTATCGGGATGGAACACCATTTTCCCGTTATCGTCCATATAGACCGGATTGGAGCTTTTCCACGTAATCACGGTTCCCTGAGCCCCTGCAGCTGGCAGCTTCAAATCATTCTCTACGGAACTGGTGTCCCCGAGAGTCAGAGCGTTTTTCGCCAGAGCGACCGCTTGTGCATCGGTATAAGCCAACGCCTTAACAGTAACTTCGAAAGTTTTGACCTCGCTAGTCGTACCGCGGGATACCGTAGCCTTCAATGTCACCTTCGCATCAGGCTGACCTGCAGCGGGTCGGGTAACGATTCCTTTATTGTTGGCAATAGCAACAACAGAAGGATTCATGCTTTCCCATTGAACTGCAGCACCGTGCTGGCCTTGCGCAGGCAGCTCGATATCCGCCGTTACGCCGCTCATATCGCCCAAATCCAGAGCAGCTACCGTATCATTAACGGCTTGCTGATCCGAATACGGCTCCACGTTCACGAAAATCGGATTAGAATAAAACCATAAATCGCTATAATTCCGTTTATTGATTTCCGCAAAGCGGGTCGCGTTATCGGCTATGTCGGTCTTCGGATCGATCAGCGGCTCTCCGTTGCTCGTTTCTCCCGCTACATCAGTGCCCAGATTCGTGCCGCGCAGCCTGAAGTATTGATTTTTGCCGGCAGCTCCGAGGTTATAAGTAATGACGTTGTAGCCCTCGGCATCCTGCGTCCAATCGCTGCTCGTAAAGCGCTGGAGCACTTGGGTCGAGTCATTCGTATCCTTGGCATATTCCGGAGTTCCAGGTGCAGCATAGCCCGTTACATCGCCTGCAATCAGATCCACATGGTCCACCTGCACAGGGTCTCCGTTGTTATTTTTGTCCGGGCTTTTGAAACGAATGGTCAGCATGAGAGGGTCCCCTTCCTTCACGGAAAGCTCCTCGCCCATTTCTTTCCTGGTCCCGTTGGCATCGATATGATAATCCAGCGCGTTAATCAAATCGCCGAATACGGAGAACGATTTTCCTGAGCGCATGCCTTCCAGCACCGCCTGCATATCACTGCCGTTTACCCACGTATAGTTTTTCGAATATTCCCCGGGCTTGTAGCCGCTGGAGTATTTATTGTCGTCACTGATATCAAAATGATAATCGGAGTTCGAAAAATTCCAGAATCTCCTTCCTTCCCCGAGCAGCGCGTCCCATACTCCGCCGACCTTGGCAATCATATAATCCGCTCCGCCGTAAGTCCGGTTTTTGGGAGTCGTCAGGTTAAGTCCTCCCCGGTCAGGTTCCATCTGGTTTCCGGGCATTCCTTCCATCCCGAAGAAGGTCTCCGGTGCTATATTGTTGAAGTCGCGGATATCCGATATTTTATAAACCGTCCCTCCGGAATTTGTTTTCCGTGAAGGGTGATTCAATAAAGCGTAGCTGTTTTTCGGAAAATTCCCCTTAATCCAGCTCAAACCCGTTCTTGCATCCTGGCTTGTCGTATAGGCTCTGCTGTAAGTCGCCTTCCAGACGGCAACATCGGCCGGATCAAACAGGCTTTCGTCACGGTTCGTGAACAAATATTCGAACTCGCTTGCCGCTTTTAATGATTGATCGGGGCTGTCCGCCAAAATGCCTATCCCGATATGATCGTAGGTAGGCATGTCCCACTCAAACCCGGAGAAAATAATTTTATCTTTATATTTATTCGCGTCTTGAAGCTGCTTGATTTTCGGCACTTGATACAATGCCATGCCCTTGGAAAAAGGAATCGGTCCACCCGGAACCGGATTGCCTTCATCGTCCCGGCCTGACATTCTCAAGTGATCGGCAAGCGCAATCCAGTCCATCCCATACTGTTCAAAAGCATTATCCAGCACCGTTTGCAGCGATCGCTGGGCATCATCAGATTCATACGTGTGAACGTGATATTCTCCTGCCATCCATCTTCCGCCGCCCGCATCCGTCTGACCCACATCCGGAGCGGTCCCGTATACAGCTGCTGCAGGCATGCTTTGACTCAAAAGGGAAACCGTAAGTGTCAGCAGCGATAGGTTTCGAATTGATTTTCTCGATTTCAATGAAGTCTAGCCTCCCAAATAGTAAGATTACTGAGAAAAAATCACAAACCATTACTGCATCACTTAAAAGCTGTACAGCACTAATGCAAACGTTCAGCACAAATAACCGCTATGCCGCGTCGTATCCCGCAAACATCGGCCGCTTTCTCTGTCTATGCCTCATGGGTTGCAATCAACACGTATAAAGTAACACAACTATTGGGGGCTGTATATTAGGTACGAGCAAAAAATACAAAACCTTTACAATCCCGTCTCAAATTCGCCTTAGCTGCAACCAAACCATGCATGTTCCCTTCCGATCTAGAGTAAAGGGCAGATAAATTTCTGCCCCTCCTCATCAAACCGTACGTGAGGTTTTCCCTCATACGGCTTTCCGATGTTCGTCATTCATGTG
>NZ_JADBDR010000017.1:0-186672 GCF_014873645.1 Paenibacillus sp. OAS669 | reverse complement strand
CTCACCCGTCCGCCGCTATCCCCGAAGGGACCGCTCGACTTGCATGTATTAGGCACGCCGCCAGCGTTCGTCCTGAGCCAGGATCAAACTCTCCAATAAAGTGTTCCTCCCCAAAAAGTGAAGCGAAGCTGCCGAAGCATATTCCGATTACTTTTCGGGGGCCCCATAACGACTATGAGGCAAATTATCAGAGCTTGTCTTAAGCTCAAAATTCAATGCTAGCGAGAATTTTCATTCTCTGTTCAAACATTCACTCGTTGTTCAGTTTTCAAAGGACAATTTTCCTGTTTCAATCGTTTTATTCCTTTCAACGACCGGAATTTAAATATATCACATTTGCCTACATAATTGCAAGATTTTTTTAAAACCAAAATTATGAAATCAAATCGTTTGAAAAATTATGTTACAAAGACATTTACACAATATATCACGAATCAAATAGTATAGCAAAGGAATTTATTACAAACTAAACATTCATACCATGTCAGGATGAACTGCATAGTTTGGGTCACAATATTAATAAAAACGGAGGTATCTTAATTGATGAGCTCACAATTTTCAGTAGCACATTTAACACCTGAGGTGTTAACCCAGATTCAGCAATTAGAAAATAAGCTTCGTACTGACGTTAACGAGAACATTGTGCTGATAGCCTATACGGATCACAACTCGGGGAATCCAAAACCCGCTTCGAACCTAAACCCATAAAAATAGAAAGGTTGTCACCTGTTGACAACCTTTTTATTCTTTACTCTAATGTATCGTTATCCGGCTGTGCCTCTTCTTTAGTAGCCTTGGGACGAGCTCTTGTAATGAACTGGCGAAATTCCTTGACTCGTGCTTCAGACTCGATAATTTCATTCCTTCCGGCTTGAAAAACCGACGACCCGGCAATACCGATGATTCTTACAGAGCGCACTTTAATTACGCTGCAATCATTGTTTACTTTCATAGAGAGTGAATCCCCGCTAGCTGGTAAAGGGATAGGTCTGGAGTAAACCGGATATTTCGTAAAATTACCTTCATTCCCCAAATACGTGGGAACTTGTCTTACCACTGTCATGACTTTTGAAGCTGAATTAATGCTTCTATTATCTCCGGCTTGCAGTATGGATGCTTCCGATAAATTAAATACATCTACAAAACCAACTACGGACCATCTGCTCATGCTTCGGCCGCTAATGGAAGAAGCGGACCAACCGTCACCGATTCCGGAGGAGAATCCGAAATAGAAGACAGAATAATTTGTTCCGTATCCCCAATCAAAAAGACCGATGACACGGATACCCCTGTTACTTTGATATCACCAACACACAATTCGTGATTAATAACCTGAAAATTCATTTTTTACTCACATCCTTCTTCTTTAGTTTATTGAAATAAAGATCCACTGCTTTTTGAATGTCTGTTTTCGTTCTAAACAAAACGGAGTCTTGAATAGAAGACAATTGATCCTTGGTAGCTCCTGGTTCCATTTGTTGAAAATAGTACATCATTCTTTCTCTCATCTGTCTTTTTAAATCATCCAAAATCAGCATTCGATGCCAAGGGTCTAATTGGAATTCAGAGTCTTGCTCGAACTGATCTATTTGTTGTGGAACGTCTTTATCGAGATACTGCTCTAGCTCCCTCTGTACGGATTCCTGCAGTTCAGATGTCGGTTGCGCCGGCAGTTCCGACTGCTCATCCATTTGCTGATCTGAATTTTTGCCTACAGCCATCTCATCTAATGATTGGGGAGTAATACCGATGTTTAAAGTACCGTCCAGCTTTTCAACTTTTAACTGATCAAATTTATATTCAATTCTATCGATATGAACCCTTTTCTGATCCTTTAAGGCGTTTAGTTCCTGCTTCACCGATTCAAGCGTTTTTTCCAACTCTGCCACTTTCTCGGCGTGAGCCAGGACATAATGATGCAAATTTTGAAAGTACTGGCTCCATTGCCACCCATTATACATCATACCAACACCTCCTTCCTCATTGTATGCACAGGATAGGAGATGGGTGTTAGCCCAGCTAATGAGGACTTGGTAATGGAACAAGGGATGGGGTCATTTCCTCCTCTGGTTTAACAGGAGGCTCCCCCTCCTCCTTAAATCCTCCCGTATTATACTGATTGGATAATGATTTGATCATTCCCGAGCTTCCGATTTGAAGAACAGATGAATTCGTCACATTGTTCACTCGCAATTGATGGATGACAATATTTTGGTTAATGGTTAAATTCATCAGACGACACCCCTATTCCCCAAATTCGTTTGAGTAGAATCAGCCACATCATTATCATTTGTATTCGTACTGCTAATGCCAACTCCGGTTACTGGAAAATCACCTGTATTGAATGACCCTCCCCCGGCAAACGTTTTAGAATTGCTTTCCGGCGCTAACTGAACCGCATCCCCTATATGCACAATCGAGCCGTTGTCAATGGATAATATTTTTATATTACCAACAATGGAAGGCATAGGCGTACTCCTTTGTTCTTCTTGCTACATAGTATGATGATAAGTGCCCAGTGGTACATAAAGATGGAATAGTTCTTGATTGTATCATGACGGCCCGGGATTTCATATAATGTGTTGAACTTCTAGGCGAAAGGAGGAGATTCCAGATGAGCCGCACCAATAACAACCAATCCCGCTGGGAAGCCATTGAATCCTTACTTGGAATGAAGCTGCCTGGTTTGCCTTCTGATAAGCATTTGGAGATGTGGAAAGATACTTCTTGGGTAGAGGATTACGTTAAGCAAATATTGGAGAAAAGTCTTCCGAAGACGAGCACGTTGAAAAAAGCAGCCAATAACCCATCTGAAATATTCGAAACGCATCATTTTATCATTGTAAAAATGAAAATGGCGGACAACGCCAACCCTATTGTCAAAATCAGAACAGATCAAGTGAAGGTAGACGGGATCTCAGGTAATAATCCTCAAATCATCCGTCTCCCATGTCCTATTGATCCGCGTGGCAGCAGAGCTTCATATAAAGATGGCATTTTACAAATCAAAATGCGCAAGAAGAAAATAGACCAGACCTATCGCGAAATTTCTGTAAGATACTTATAGTACGGTCGCGAGAGAGCTTAGGGAGTTATGCTTAATGTATCAAATTATAATTGTATTATCGGAACGTAAGCTTCATTTATTAAAGGACAACATTGTCATTCACAGCTACCCTATAGGTATCGGTAAAGAATTGACGAAGACACCGGAAGGAATTTATACGATTGTAAATAAAGTCCCCAATCCTGGCGGCCCTTTCGGCGCTTTCTGGATGGGTTTGTCACGCCCGCATTACGGCATTCATGGCACTAACAACCCATCCTCTATAGGACACGAAGTATCTCATGGCTGTGTAAGGATGTATAATCAAGATGTGCTTGCCCTTGCGGCTGTTGTCCCTATTGGGACGCGAGTCATTATTCGTAAGTGACTGTACGGGGTAGCAACGAACTGATCATTATATATTCCATAATACAAAAAACCACCTTGCCGCGATGAAGGCAAAGTGGTTCTTCATTTTAACTTATTTACTGGATTCTACGGTAATTTTGTCAGATACGGTATCCCGAATAACGGACATTACCAGTTGAAGCAGGTAATTGATGTCTTCCTGAGACTGGCGGAACTCGCTAACGATCGGAATGTTATCCAGTTGATCCTGCAGCTCCTCAATTTCTTTCTCGATTTTTTCAACCATCTTTTTGTTCTCGAACGATTCAAACGCTACAATTTCTTTCTGTTTTTTCTTGATAGCGCTGATTAAGGTTTGAATATGATCATTGGAGGATATTTGTTGTTCTGCTTTTTGGAAAAACTGAACCTCATTGGATGTCGAAATCAATTCAGCCAGCTCTTTGGCTTTGGCCAGAATATCTTCACGAACGATCATTTCCGTATTGGTATAGCACTCCATTTCACTGCACTGCATATGATTGTGATCATGGTCATGATCGTGATGATGTTGTCCCGACATTGCCGGTCACGCCCCTCAACATGTAAATTTACTTTTTTATTGCGCAATGGCTTCCGATACCCATTCCCCTTTGATATACCAGGTTTGAGCATCCGTAATTTTGACAGGTACAATCTTACCTATCAGTTCCTTCGGTCCTGCCAAATGAACCAGCTTGTTCGTACGTGTACGTCCGGCAAGCACTTCCGCATTATTTTTACTTTCGCCTTCAACGAGAACATCCAGAAGCTGCCCCTTCATGCTTTCGTTGCTTTCCCTGCTGAACTCAGCCAATACGGCATTCAAGCGGTACAGCCGCTCTTTCTTAACCTGCATCGGTACATCATCCGCCATGTCAGCGGCAGGGGTACCTTCGCGCGGCGAATAAATAAACGTATAGGCACTATCATATTTCACTCGCTTAACCAGGTCGAGCGTTTCCTCGAACTGTTCATCCGTCTCACCGGGAAAGCCGACAATAATATCTGTCGTTAAGCTTACATCAGGAATAGCCGCTTTGATTTTGTCCACCAGGTTCAAATAGTGCTCACGAGTATACTTGCGGCTCATGCGCTTCAATATCTCATTGCTGCCCGATTGTACCGGCAAATGGATCTGTTCTACCAAATTCCCTTTTTTCGCAAGAACGTCGATCAAATGATCGTCGAAATCACGAGGATGCGATGTCGTAAACCGAACGCGCGGGATATCTATCTTGGAAATATCGTTCATCAAATCGCCGAAGCGATACTCGATATCGTCAAAATCCTTGCCGTATGCATTCACGTTCTGCCCAAGCAGCATAATCTCCTGGAAGCCCTGTCTTGCCAGATCACGAACCTCAGCCAATACATCCTCCGGTCTGCGGCTCCGCTCTTTCCCGCGAGTGTAGGGAACAATGCAGTACGTACAGAATTTGTCACAGCCATACATGATATTAACCCATGCTTTAATACCTTCGCGCTTTTTAGGAAGATTCTCGACGATATCGCCTTCCTTGGACCACACTTCGATAACCATTTCTTTACTGAAAAAAGCTTCCTTCAGCAAATGCGGCAAACGATGGATGTTGTGAGTACCAAATATCAGATCGACGAAAGCGTGCTTTTGCAAAATGCGGTTGACAACAGCCTCTTCCTGGGACATACAGCCGCACACTCCAAGGACTAGCGACGGCTTCTCCGCCTTAAGATGCTTAAGGTGACCAAGCTCCCCGAATACTTTGTCTTCCGCGTTTTCACGTATGGCACAGGTATTCAATAAGATAACGTCCGCCTGTCTGCGGTCATCCGTTGCTTTGTATCCCATTTGCTCGAGTAAACCCATAATGGTTTCGGTATCATGCTCATTCATTTGACATCCGTAGGTTTGGATCAAATAATATTTATCTTGCCCAAACTGCTTCATGTCTTCGGGGATCTCAAAGTTATAATGAACCTTGATCTCTTCCTTCCCTCTTTTTTTCGCATCGGTCAAAGAAGGAGGTTGAAAATATATAGAATAATCTTTATCAGATTTGTTCTTCGTTGTCATTGCACGTTCCTCCTGAAATAAGCTGCAAACATCATACCTTTTATTATATCATTATTGCAGCATCAATTTCAAAGAGAAAATCCTCTATTTGCTAGGACAATAGGGTGGCCATATCTCCCGTTTTTACACCGGCCGCATTAGCCTCATCCGTATCGATGTGCATATCTAACGCATATTGATCGGAAACCCGCGCCAATACATTTTCGAAAATAAGCGAACGCTCTCCTTCCACTCTAACCGTTAGCAGCTGCTTGTCCTTAATCCCCCAGTTTGCCGCATCGTCCGTATGGAAATGAATGTGGCGCGCAGCAACGATGACGCCTTCCGGAATATCAACTTGTCCGGCCGGACCGATAACGGTAATTCCCGGGGTCCCGGCAATGTTACCCGATTCCCTTACAGGAGGATTCAGGCCCAATACAAAAGCGTCTGAACGCGATACCTCCAGCTGTGTCTTGCCTCTGGCAGGGCCTAATATTCTTACTTTATCAAATCTGCCCTTAGGACCAGCAACAGCCACCGTTTCGACCGCGGCATATTGTCCAGTCTGAGACAAATCTTTCAAAATGTTTAACTGATACCCTTTTCCGAACAATTGTTCGATATGTTCAACCGACAAGTGAATATGTCTTGCCGAAACGCCAATAGGTACTTGTTTCATAGCAATAACCCCCATTGATTGGACTTATGTACGTATTCATTATTTGCTAACTCACCCTGATTATAACGTACAGCAGTAAAAAAAGCATACGGCGATGCCGCATGCTTTCTTAAAGTTCATAAAATTATTTAAATTCTGCCATCAATTTCTCGAAATCTGCTTCCGAGATTTTGAGGTCTTGTTTAGCCAAAGCTTCTTGTTTAAAGCCAGAAACCAAGTTCTCATAGCTGTCTTTGCTTGTGTTTTGATAGATCAAGCCAGTAAGCAAGCCGTTGGTTTCCATGATTTTGGTCATAGCCATAACACGGTTGCTTGGATCGTAGTCAGGAGTTTCTTCCAGGTCCACGATGTTTTCTTTGAACCAGTCATAAGTGTTCACTTTGTTAAAAGTAACACATGGGCTGAATACGTTGATAAAGGAGAAGCCTTTATGCTTCATACCTGCTTCGATCAAAGAAGTCAGCTGCTTCAAGTTGCTGGAGAACGATTGTGCAACAAAGGTTGCACCAGCAGCCAAAGCTACTTCCAGCGGAGACAAGGCAGATTCGATGGAACCTGCAGGCGTACTTTTCGTTTTGAAGCCTTCAGCGCTTCGCGGCGAAGTTTGCCCTTTTGTCAAACCGTAGATTTGGTTATCCATAACGATGTAAGTAATGTCGATGTTACGACGGATAGCATGTACGGTATGACCCATACCGATCGCGAAGCCGTCGCCGTCACCGCCTGCAGCGATAACCGTCAATTCACGGTTGGCCATTTTCAGACCTTGTGCGATTGGGAGGGAACGACCGTGTACACCGTGGAAGCCATAGGCATTGATGTAACCGGAGATACGTCCGGAACAGCCGATACCGGAAACAACGCCCAATTGTTCAGGCTCCAACCCTACATTGGCAGCAGCTCTTTGGATAGCCGCTTGGATGGAGAAGTCTCCACACCCCGGACACCAGTTAGGTTTAATATTATTGCGAAAATCTTTTAACGTTGCCATACTGGACTCAACTCCTGACAAAATGTAGTGATTTCTGCCGGCAAGAATGGGTTACCGTTATATTTCAACAGACTCTTAATTTTTTCTGGGGAACCAACGTTCAATTTGATCAAGGAAGCCAATTGAGCCGTCGCGTTGTTTTCGATAACAACAACGGTTTTTGCTTTTGCCATTTGAGCCTTCAGCTCTTCAGCAGGGAAAGGATGCAGCAAGCGAACCGTTACGTGATTTGTTTTGATACCTTGCTTCTCCAAACGCGTTCTTGCTTCGTCGATAGTTCCACCAGTGGAACCCATACCGATAAGCAGCAGATCCGCTTCTTCGTGAGGAGCGTCTACAAGGATCGGGTTCGTTACTTTCACGTGTTTCAATTTCTCCATACGCTTATCCATCATTTTCTTACGGTTATCCGTGCCTTCGGATGGACGGCCTTCTTGGTCATGCTCTACGCCTGTTACGTGGTGCAAGCCGTATTTTTGACCAGGAATCGATCTTGGAGAAACGCCGTCTTCAGTAAACTCATAACGCTTGAACAGCTTGTTTTCTTCCGTCGGAGGTAATTCGCCTTGAACCAAGCGGCCGCGGTCGATAACGATTTTATTGTAATCCAACAATTCACTGGATTGTTTACCAAGGGAAAGTTGAAGGTCAGTCAACAGGATAACCGGCACTTGATATTTCTCTGCCAGGTTGAACGCCTCAATCGTATCATAGAAGCACTCTTCGATTGTGGATGGAGACAGCACGATTTTCGGAATTTCACCGTGTGTTCCGTAGATCATGGCGAACACGTCGGATTGTTCTTGTTTGGTTGGCAGACCTGTACTTGGACCACCGCGTTGTGTATCTACGATAACAACAGGAGTTTCCGTCATACCAGCAAGACCGATAGCTTCCATCATCAAGGAAAGACCAGGACCTGCGGATGCAGTCATTGTACGCACACCGCCGTAGTTACCGCCGATAGCCATAGTTACCGCTGCGATCTCGTCTTCCGTTTGAATAACGGTACCGCCAAATTTAGGCAAGGTTTTGATTAAGTACTCCATGATCTCCGATGCTGGTGTAATCGGATATGCAGGCATGAAACGGCAGCCGGCAGCTACAGCACCCAAACCGATAGCATCGTTACCGATGATAAACAGCTTTTGTTTGCCGTCAGCAGGCTCTAACTGGAACTCAGGCAATGGACCGCCGTTCATTTCGAGAATGAACTCAGCCGCTTTGCGAACCGCTTCGATATTTTTCTCTACAACTGCCGGACCTTTGCGTCCGAACTCTTCCTCAACCGCTTTATTAAACACTTCCAGTGGCAAACCAAGCAGGGCCCAAGATGCGCCGGAAGCAGCCATGTTCTTAAATAGGGATGTTCCAAGCTCTTCAGCAATCGCTGTAATAGGCACAGGGAACAAACGTGCTTTGATGCCTTCAGGCACAACAGGATTAAATTTGGCGTCTGCTACGATAACGCCATTCTCACGAAGCTCATGCGCATTCAAATCGATGGTTTCTTGGTCAAATGCAACAAGGATATCCAAATCATCGGAAATAGCACGAATCGGTTTCGTACTGATTCTGATTTTGTTGTTGGTGTGTCCCCCCTTAATACGAGAGGAGAAATGACGGTACCCGTACAAATAATATCCCAGACGATTCAATGCCGTCGAGAAGATTTTGTCGGTACTTTCAACACCTTCCCCTTGTTGTCCTCCGATCTTCCAAGATAATTGGCTAATCACCGTTGTCCACTCCTTTTAATGTCACTGACACTGCAATAGATCAACTTAAGCTTAAAAGAAATTTTACATATGGATAAAAAATTTCTTTCAGTTGTCATCCAAATCATATGACTTTACCAAATAAAAAGCAAGTAGTTTGGTCCAAATTGAAAGATAGTATTTTTAGATGATATCCATACCGAAAAGAGATCAGTCCGCACGGCATATATCTAGATACAAGATAAAAGCTTACCGAGCCGGCAATTGCCGCTGCAAATATCGGTACCAATTTCGAAAAAAGAAGTCTTTAAGCCAGTCATCCTTGTAGTATTTGCTTAAAAAGTGCGCCAGATCGTCAAACTTCCCTGTATGCTCAAGACCCGGGATCCATTTGCTGATGCCGTCAAAGTCGGAGCCGATCACCAGATGCTTTTCGCCGCCTAACGAGCATATGTGGTCAATATGCTTTGTTAAATCGCTGAGCGAGGCGGTTCCTTGCTCGGTAACAAACCAAGGGACGAACGTGATGCCTATCCTTCCCTGCTTTTGGATTATCGCTTTGATCTGACTATCGTCCAGGTTGCGCGGATGGCTGCAGATGGCTTTGGCGTTGGAATGGGTGGCAACAAAAGGCTTCTCCGACATCATCGCAAGATCCCAGAACGATTTCTCCGACAGATGCGACACATCCATCATTATACCCAAATCGTTGCACTCTTTAATAAATCTAAGCCCTTTTCTTGAAAATCCTCCTTGCCTCGGTTCCAAAACCCCGTCCGCCGCCCAATTCCCATAATTCCAGGTAACTCCGATCAATCGAATTCCGAGATGGAACAAGGTCTGGGTAAACAAGGGGTTATCCTGAATCGCATCCGCTCCCTCCAATGTCAGAATCGCTCCCTTCTGGGGTCCGCTCATAACCTCCAGCAAGTCCGTCTGATTTTTAATCAGTCTGATTCTGGGGTCTGAAATGATTCTTTGATAAAAAATATTTATGTACTCTAAATAATGTTCAAAATATGGTTGTCGGATACTATCCGATAAAAAAATAGCAAAAAACTGGATCTTCACCCCTGCTTGCACCATTCTTTGGTAGGTTACATCCAATCCAGACACGGTCGGGTTAAAAAAATCCAGTCCCCTGTTTTCGTACATTTTGTATAGTACATCGCAATGCCCGTCAATAATTGTCATTGTTCTTCACGCTCCTCGACATGATTAATCACATGAATGCCTTTTCAAGAGAGGAATTGCCACGTTTACCTCTTTCTGGAGTAATGAAGTTAGTAATAAAAAACCTCTAACCGGTCTTTTCCCAAAAGAATCGACCACGATTAGAGGTTCATAAATGAAAAAGCAAGGAACTACTGTTCATTGTCATGTCCGTATTGAAAAGGCACGGTAAAAAAACCTGTCTACTAAGTAAACAGGCGTTCGGTAATTATGAAATATAGTGCTGTACTCTACCTGGGTTCCACAATGAGTTTTATAGCCGTACGATCTTCTCCGTCGATAACGATATCCGTAAATGCTGGTATGCAAATCAAATCAACCCCGCTTGGAGCCACAAATCCTCGTGCAATCGCTACTGCTTTTATCGCTTGGTTGAGAGCTCCAGCCCCGATTGCCTGCAGCTCAGCTGCACCACGTTCACGCAATACACCCGCTAACGCGCCGGCTACGGAGTTAGGATTGGACTTTGCTGAAACTTTTAATACTTCCATGAAAAGTACCTCCTCGGGAATGATGGATTGCTTCCAGTACTAATCATATTCTAGGAATTTTGCAATAATTCCTTCTTCCCGAAGATCGTATTAACTAATAATTTAGAATTATCTGATAATTATTCTATAATAAACTGATCCTCTTCCATACGGATCAATTGGATCTTCTTCCCTAGGCCTGTAGCAGGATCCAGATCTATACAAACCGCGTGGAAATGCCATTTGCCTTCGTCCACTACGAATCGAACAGGAAGCTGCGTTTTAAACTTCTGCAGTACAGCTCCTCTCTCCATGCCTAGAATACCGTCTCGCGGACCGACCATCCCAACATCGGTTACGTAAGCGGTCCCCTGAGGCAGGATACGCTCATCATGCGTCTGTACATGAGTATGAGTACCCACGACAGCGGAAACCTTGCCATCCAGATGCCAGCCCATTGCGAGCTTCTCTGAAGTAGCTTCAGCGTGAAAATCTACAAGGATGTATTTGTTCCGCTTTTTAACACCATCCAGTATCGTATCTACTTTGTCAAAAGGACAGTCCAGCGGCGGCAAAAATGTGCGCCCTTGGACGTTAATGATAACCAGTTCCTGGTCCTTTACCTTGATGGTTGTAAAGCCTCTGCCAGGTGTCCCTTTAGGGAAGTTCGCAGGACGAACCATACGTTCTTCGTCGTCAACAAAGTCAAAGATTTCCTTTTGGTCCCAGGTGTGATTTCCCATCGTTATGCCATGAATGCCCATTTCGAACAGTTCCTTGGCGATGTTGGAAGTAATCCCTCTCCCGGCTGCCGCGTTTTCCCCATTCGCTATAATAAAGGTCGGATTTAATTTGTTTTTGAGTCCGGGCAAACAGGCTTTTACCGCCTTTCTTCCGACGGACCCAACAATATCACCGATAAATAAGATTCTCATTTCTGTGCTCCCTTTCTATGTATGAACCTTTTAAGCGGAAAAGAAAAGTGGCTTATTCAGCCACTTTTCTCCTTAGTGTATGCAATTTGCTATTTCGCGTATTCTACGGCACGAGTTTCGCGGATAACCGTTACCTTGATGTGGCCCGGATAATCCAGCTCGCTCTCGATTTTTTTGGTTATATCACGTGCAAGACGGAAAGCTTCCGTATCATCGATCTTCTCAGGCTGCACCATAACGCGAACTTCGCGTCCCGCTTGAATAGCGTACGACTTCTCTACGCCTTCGAACGATTCGGAAATGTCTTCAAGCTTCTCAAGACGCTTGATGTAGGTTTCCAGCGTTTCACGTCGTGCTCCAGGTCGTGCGGCCGACAATGCATCCGCGGCTCCAACGAGCATTGCGATAACGGATGTGGCTTCGCAATCTCCATGGTGAGAAGCAATACTGTTAATGACAATAGGATGCTCCTTGTACTTCTTGGCAATTTCTACGCCAATCTCAACGTGGGAGCCTTCCACTTCGTGGTCTAAAGCTTTACCGATGTCATGCAGGAGACCGGCACGTTTCGCCAATGTCACGTCTTCCCCGAGTTCCCCAGCCATCAAACCGGTTAGATAGGCCACTTCCATTGAATGCTTCAACACATTTTGCCCATAGCTTGTTCTAAATTTCAATCGGCCCAAAATTTTGATCAGGTCCGGGTGCAGTCCGTGAACGCCAGTTTCAAAAGTTGCCTGTTCACCGTATTCACGAATGCGTTCATCCACTTCCTTACGGGACTTCTCGACCATTTCTTCGATCCGGGCAGGATGAATACGTCCGTCTGCAACCAGCTTCTCAAGTGAAGTACGGGCAATCTCCCGTCGAATAGGATCAAAACCGGACAGAATCACTGCTTCAGGTGTATCGTCGATGATAAGATCGATTCCCGTCAATGTTTCCAGTGCACGGATATTTCTTCCTTCGCGACCGATAATGCGCCCTTTCATCTCTTCATTCGGCAGGGAAACGACCGAAACGGTAGTTTCTGCCACATGATCTGCAGCGCATCTCTGGATAGCCAGCGTAATAATTTCGCGAGCCTTCTTGTCGCCTTCTTCTTTAGCCTGTTGTTCAATCTCTTTAATTAATTGAGCTGTTTCGTGACGAACTTCCTGCTCAACATTCGTAAGGATGATGTTCTTGGCATCGTCCATCGTGAGCGCTGAGATTCGTTCCAGCTCCGCAACTTGATTTTTATAAATCTCATCAATTTGCGATTGTGTTTCTTCGATTCTTTTCTCTTTGTTGGCGACCTGCTCTTCTTTTTTCTCCAGAGATTCTAATTTTTTATCCAGCGACTCCTCTTTTTGCAACAATCGTCTCTCTAATCGTTGAGTTTCATTTCGACGATCACGAATGTCCTTTTCAGCTTCGGATCTGAGCTTGTGAATCTCATCCTTAGCTTCCAGAACCGCTTCTTTCTTAAGTGCCTCCGCTTCTTTCTTCGCATTTTCTTTAATCTGCTCAGCAGCTTGTTCGGCACTAGAAATTTTCGCTTCTGCAATGGACTTGCGGATAATATAACCAATCCCTAAGCAAATCACACCAACAAAGAGGATAATTAAGATCCAGATGGCCGGATTCAGCATCCAGTTCACCTCCTCGTTGTTTCTCCAAGGGGTAAGCTTGGGACAGTATGGTTTTTAATCCGTTTCACAAACGTAAGATAAAGTAAAAATTGGCGATTTTACTTTGAGACTCTTCCCGGGCGAAGTACAGCAGGAAGATTCTGTGTATAAAATTATACATGATTATTTTATCTTTTGTCGAAGAAGCTTGTCAAGGTGTCCAGGGCAGAAATGATTCATTGAACCCTGAAGTACATTCATCCAATACAGGTATATCAAGCCGTCTGAGTCCTGATAATGCCATTAATAGTCTTCAAATTCTTCAACACCAAATTCCAATTCATCAGCATTCGCAGCTCCAAATGCTTTGACCAGGTCTCGCATCACTCTCGATACCAGACTTGATGAATAGCCTCTTCTCGCCAAAAACCCCATAGCCTTGCGCCTGGCTTTCAAGGAATCCTTCGCAAATTCCATGCGATATTTTTTATAGGCGAGATCAAAAGCGTGGCGATACTCTGTCTCTTCATCAACCTGGCCGAGCGCATGCACAATATGCTCCGGCTGGAGACCCTTATGCTGCAGCTCTTGCTTGACCCAATTGCGCCCCTTCTTCTGGGAACGAATCCGCTGCATCGTGAGCTGCTCGGCGAACAATCCGTCGTCAACATACCGTTCCTGCCTGAGCCTTTCAATGGTGATCGTTCTAATCGCAGGTTCATATCCTTTTTGCTTAAGACGTGCTGCAAGCTCATGCTCGGAACGAAGACGGGACGATAAGAGCCGAATGGCGTAAAGATAGGCTTGCTGCTTCTCTTGGGCATACAGTATCGCCTTGAACTCCTCGACACTGATAACCGAGCCCTTGACAAGCCTATACTTAATCAATATATCCTCGTGAACCGAGAACGTATACTGTTCATCGATATACAGGTTATATCTGTCCTTGACCCGTTTTTGCCGCTCTACCTTGGTAATCGTCCCGCTGTGCATCCCTTCTTCGGTTTCTTTATCCAATCCTAAACACCTCAAACATAAAATAACCTCATAAAGCGGGGACCTCGAACCGAAGCTGATTCAGGTACTTTATGGGGAAGCATACAATCGATAAGTGCTAACATGTTAAGAAATAGTAGCCTCTATTCTGGACCTTTCGTAGCTGTTCCTATATGGTAGAAAAGGCACCTTATACTTGAAGTAAAGGTGCCTTGCACTATAGTCACTCCGATTTATTCTTCAAATGCCAGCAGATCGTCCTCTTCCTCGTCTTGGTCATGAAGATCAGAACCGTTGGCAATGATCAGATTGCTGTTCTCGCGAATCTTCTTCTCGATGGTATCAGCAATTTGCGGATTTTCTTTCAGGAATTGCTTAGCATTCTCACGGCCCTGACCGAGTCGATCGTTGTTGAAAGAATACCATGCGCCGCTCTTCTGGATAATGTCCATTTCGCTTCCGATATCAATAATGCTGCCTTCTTTGGAAATGCCCTCTCCGTACATAATATCAATATCCGCTTGCTTGAATGGAGGTGCCACTTTATTCTTAACGACTTTAATCCGGGTACGGTTACCCACCATGTCATTGCCTTGCTTGATTGTCTCTACGCGGCGAACATCCAGCCGAATTGTGGAATAGAACTTCAATGCGCGTCCGCCCGGCGTTGTTTCCGGATTTCCGAACATTACCCCTACCTTTTCACGAAGCTGGTTAATGAAGATGGCAATAACCTTGGATTTGTTAATAGCACCCGACAGCTTACGCAATGCCTGAGACATAAGTCTTGCCTGCAAACCGACATGGGAATCTCCCATCTCGCCTTCGATCTCTGCCTTCGGCACCAGTGCTGCAACGGAGTCGATGACGATAATATCGACAGCGCCGCTTCGAACGAGAGCTTCGGCGATTTCCAACGCTTGCTCTCCCGTATCCGGCTGTGACAGGAGTAAATCATCGATATTGATTCCCAGCTTGCTTGCATACAGTGGATCCAACGCGTGCTCCGCATCGATGAAGGCAGCTTGTCCGCCGGCCTTTTGCACTTCAGCAATCGCATGAAGGGCTACTGTCGTTTTACCGGAGGATTCCGGTCCGTATACTTCTATAATTCTACCGCGCGGAAAGCCGCCGATACCAAGGGCGATATCGAGAGCCAACGAACCGCTTGGGATAGTTTCAACTTGCATATGGGTGGATTCACCCAGTTTCATGATAGAGCCTTTACCAAACTGCTTTTCGATTTGACGGAGTGCATTCTCCAATGCTGCGCGACGATCTGACACAACGGTCACTTCCTTTTCTCTCTTATAATTACTTCCATGATAACTTGTTTTCACTCTATTGCCAAGCATTTTTTGCGAACATACATTCGATTGATAGTCAAAATAAAAACCGCAACAAGATATATGCATTGTTACGGTTCTTCCGTTAAACCTATTATATTACAACTTACGAATAAATTACAAGCACTATTTTTATAACCATCCCGAAGCTTTTATAGAAGCTTCCACAGCTGATACAGCGCGCTTTTGGCCGCGCGAAGCTTAATCAATTCTCGGTTTCCAGCAAGCTGGAGCTGCTTGACGATGGTCTCTCCCCGCTTTTGCGCAACGCCAATATAAACGAGGCCAACCGGCTTGCCTTCGGACTCTCCCGGACCCGCTACTCCCGTAATGGCAATGGCATAATCCGTATCCGACTGCTTAAGCAGGTTTTCGGCCAATAGCCGGGCCGTAACGTCGCTGATCGCCCCGGGGGCGCCTGTGCCTTCCAGAACGTCCAGAGGGACGCTCAGGAGCCTGTTCTTCCACTCGTTGGTGTAAACGACTATGCCGCCTTGAAACACCGCAGAACTGCCCGAAACAGCCGTTAGAAGATCGCTGACGAGTCCGCCAGTGCAGCTTTCCGCAACGGCCAATTTCAGCTGTTTATTTTGCATAAGGCGAATGATCTCTTCTTCGAGGGGGATATCCTCATTCGCATAAATATGCTGACCTAATCTGCTTCGAATTTCTGATTCAACGGGTGCCAATGCGTTCTCCGCCTCCGCCTCGGATGAGGCTCTTGTCGTCAAGCGAACCGCCACTTCACCTTCCTTGGCATAGGTGGCGATGGTCGGATCCGTTTGGCCCTGAATCAAGTCGATCAGTTCGTGCTCCAGCAGCGATTCGCCAATGCCCGCAAACTTAAGCATTCGCGAATATAACGGCCGAACCTCCCCCATCTTGGCGGAAATCCAAACAGAGGCGTAGCGTTCAAACATGGGTTTCATTTCTTTGGGCGGACCGGGTAAAAGAATAAAATGCGTCTGTTCGTGAGTCAGAGCCACACCGACCGCCATACCAGTATCGTTAGGAAGCGGATCACTGCCTTCAAGCATCAAGGCCTGGCGCTTGTTGCTCTCTACCATATGGGCGCCGCGATTTCGGAAGAATGCCTCGATCTTATCCATCGACGGTTGGTGGATATGTAATTTCTGTCCTGCATAGGCCGCTAACACGTCCTTTGTCAAATCATCCTGCGTCGGACCTAATCCGCCGGTACAAATGACCAGATCAGCTCGGCTGGAGGCGATTCGAATCGCTTCGGTCAAACGGCTCTCATTGTCTCCTACGACCGTTTGAAAATAGACGCTTACCCCAAGATCAGCACATGCGCGGGACAAAAATTGGGCATTCGTATTAAGGATCTGGCCGAGCAGCAATTCGGTTCCTACGGCAATGATTTCCGCTTTCATAGCAACAACTCCTCATAATAAAAATAACCCCACAAAGTGGGGCCTCGGATGCGAAGCGGATTCAGGTACTTTGCGGGGCGCCCTGAAATTTATATATAAGCATTAACGTGAAATAAAAAACAATAGGATACTCCTACTGTCTCTTATTCGTTAAAGTTTAGAACATGTTTATTTTTGATAAAGTAATCAAAGCCGGAGTAAAGGGTAATAATGGCAGCAACCCAGCTTGCCAGGGTATCAAAACGGAAATTGATAAATGCGAACGGAAAATTATTGATGAGCAAGGCGATAATCGCCGTTATTTGCGTCGCCGTTTTCCATTTTCCCCACTTGCTTGCCGCAATGACATGACCTTCTAGCAGCGCAATCTGCCGCAATCCGGTAACTGCGAATTCACGGCTAATAATGACAATAGCAATCCAAGCCCCTACTTTGCCCATCTCTACGAGAGAGATGAGCACTGCAGAAACCAATAATTTATCCGCAAGCGGATCAAGCAGTTTCCCCAGATTCGTCACTAATTTACGTTTGCGCGCAATATAACCGTCCAAGCTATCGGTGCTTGCCGCAACAATAAAGATAAGAGCCGCAATAATCTGGTTATAGGTGATGACGAATTGTTCTATTCGGATATGAGGAAACTTCACGTTCACCAATAAAAAAAACATGATGATGGGGACTAAAAAGATCCTCGCCAAAGTGATTTTATTGGCCAGGTTCATGCCACAACCTCCCCGGATAGATCAAACTCGAATGAGTGGGTAATACGAACCTTGGCAACTTCGCCAATTTTCAGCTGCGAACCGGTGACGAACACTTCCCCGTCAATTTCAGGCGCATCATATTGTGAGCGGCCTACATATACATCGCTGCGGCCGTCGTATTTCTCAATTAATACATCGACGACCTGACCAATCCGGCTGCCGTTACGATAATTCGAGATTTCACGCTGAATCTCCATCAATGTATTGGCACGGAATTCCTTCACGTCATCCGGAATTTGATCCGGCAGGCGGGAAGCCGGCGTATCTTGCTCTTTCGAATAAGCGAATACACCAAGACGGTCAAATTCGACGTCCTTAATAAAGGCCTTCAGATTCTCAAAGTCCTGCTCAGTCTCGCCAGGGAAGCCTACAATCAGCGAGGTTCTGAGAGAAACGTTCGGGATGCGCTCGCGGATCTTTGCAATCAAGGCTCTGGCATCCTGCTGTCTGCCTGGTCTTCTCATCCGTTTCAGAATGCTGTCTTCACTGTGCTGCAGCGGCATATCGACGTATTTGCACACCTTAGGGTTGTTGGCAATAGTATCAATCAATTCATCCGTGAAAAATCCCGGATACGCATAATGGAGACGTACCCACTCAATGCCGGCCACTTCACTCACTTTATTCAAAAGAGCAGGCAGCATAAAGCCATCGTACAGGTCTGTGCCGTAATTCGTGGAGTCCTGTGCAATGAGACTGATTTCTTTGACACCCTGCGAAGCCAGCTGTTCAACCTCAGCAATAATCGATTCTATGCTGCGGCTGCGGAATTTACCCCGCATGATCGGAATGCTGCAGAAGGTACAGGCGTTATCGCAGCCCTCGGCAATTTTCACATAAGCGGTATAACGAGGCGTGGTTACTCTTCTAGGCAGGGAAGCCTCGTAGTTGAATACAGGGTTCCCTATCAAAATCGGTTTTTTGCCGGCCAGTGCCTCATCCACAATATCATTGATCTTATGGAAATCCCCGGTACCGACAATACCGTCAATCTCCGGCATTTCCTTCATCAGCTCTTCCTTGTATCTTTGGGTTAAACACCCGGATACGATCAGAGCCTTCAGATTCGCTGTTTGTTTCAGATCAGCCATATCCAAAATCGTATTAACCGACTCTTCCTTGGCCGCATCTATAAAACCGCATGTATTGACAATGATCACGGTTGCTTCTTCTTTATCGTCAACGAGCTCGTAGCCACGTCCATGAATTAAACCTGACATGATCTCGGAATCAACGAGATTCTTCTCGCAACCGAGCGTAACTACCTTCACTTTCTCTGTCATGTAATATCCTCCAATGTTCAAGCCTTACTATATTAGTTTCAAGTATAATACATGGCAATGAAGCGTGTCAAAAGAGAAGCCCTGCCACTAAAGGCTCTCGATATCATAAGTAGCTCACGGTAGCTTTACCGGAAGTTCATGAATTGAAGCTCCAGCGGCAAGTCCGCTTTACGAAGGAGCTGAATAATTTGTTGGAGATCATCCTTGCTCTTGCCGGTAACCCGAATTTGATCACCTTGAATCTGGCTTTTTACCTTAAGCTTGGAATCGCGGATCAGAATGTTAATTTTCTTGGCGTTATCTTGATCGATGCCTTGCTTCAGCTTGATTTTTTGGCGCACGGTTGATGCGGATGCACCTTCAATCTTACCGTATTCGAGGTTCTTTAAGGAGATTCCGCGCTTAGCCATTTTGGAATGCAATATGTCCAGTACGTTTTGCAGCTTAAATTCATCGTCCGATACGACGACCAGCTCTTCTTTTTCGAGAGATATTTTACTTTTGCTGTTTTTAAAGTCAAAGCGGTTGGCAATCTCCTTCTCCGCTTGGTTAATGGCATTGTTCAATTCCTGCATATCCATTTTGGATACGATATCGAATGAACTTTCACTGCTCATGTGTGACACACCCTTCTTTATCCTATATTTTCCCTATATCGAAGAATAACATAAAAAGACACCTTCGGCTATCGCTTCCGTGGTGTCTTGATCGGCATTTCCTAATCTTACCCCAGCATAACCTTAATTCACGAAACGTAAACAGAAGCTACATTTTAACTAGATCAAGCTGGATTCTTTTGGCGTTCGGCGCATCCCCCAAAGCAATGGAAGTTCCGTTTACCGTTAGCTCCACGGCATTAGCTCTTCCAAATACTAGAAACGCAGAGCTGTCCAAATCCCACTTAGGGTTATTTCCATTTTTGTAGGTGCCTTCATCTATTGTTTTTTTGGGCTGTCCGAGCGAATCCACTTGTACCCAGCAAGCCTCCCCGGTTACTTTCATGTCGATATTCAGCTTTTCTGTATTGGAAACCGAGTAATAATCGATGCCTCCTTGGCTTTTCACCAATTTCACTTCTACGGCTGGAGCCGGTGGCGGAGTCGGCGTCGGAGTTACCGTTGCCGCTGCTTTATTATCGTTTAACGTGATTCCGTACGTATCATTGCTCACTGTAGGAGCTGGAACGCTTTTATCCGTAACCCGGCTCGGCTCGCTATTAGGATTCGCTTCATTCTGGCCGCTATTGTAGTTCATATTGAGATAGTAGTAAATAATCCCAAGAATGAGCACAACGAAGGAAACCATCATCGCAGTAGATGCATATTTCCCGATTCTCTCCGTATTTCTCGTAGTTCTCTTAGCCCGAATCGGCTCAACATGCTCAGGCTCAGGAGTCGGAATTACATTCTGGTACATGCGGAGAACCTCATTTGGGTCCATGCCTACCGCTTCAGCATAGCTTTTTATAAAAGCTCTGACATAAAAGTTGCCAGGCAGCACTTTATAGTTTCCTTCTTCGATCGCTTCCAAATACCGCTTTCGAATTTTCGTCGTTTCTTCAAGCTGCTCAAGCGAAATCTTCTTCTCCATTCTCGCTTTTTGGAGCAGCTGTCCAAGATCTGACATGTTTTCACCCCTCTTCTGTAAATGTCCTTAGTTGCAAAAATGCTTAGTATTCGTCAAATCCGGTTGTAAAGCTCTCATAGGATATTTCTTCATCCGGCGTATTTCGAAGCTCGATAATATAATTGAAATCATCATAGGTATACTCGGATTCCCGAATGAATATATCCGGATGCTCAATGACTTTGGTCGATGGCATGCTCATTATTTCTTGTAAAAGCATATGATGCTTTTCATTAGAACGCAATGTAGAAACAATACCATCGATAATAAACACGTTGTTCGTGTTCATCTCGTCTTCGGATAATTGGCTTCTTACCGTTTGACGCAGCAGCGTGGATGATACGAAGGTCCATCGCTTGTTAGAACACACGCTTCCGGCAATGATGGATTCCGTCTTGCCGACGCGAGGCATCCCTCTAAGACCTACAACCTGATTTCCTTCCTGCTTGAAAATTTCGCCCAGGAAATCAACAAGCAAACCAAGCTCGTCACGAGTAAAGCGGAAGGTCTTCCGATCATCGGAATCCCTTTCAATATAACGTCCGTGTCTTACGGCCAGTATATCAACAAGCTTCGGCTCCCTTAATGCCGTTACAGTTATATTATCCACTTTTTTCAACATTTTACCCATTAAGGCAATTTTTTCATCATCATTAGTTTGAAGAAGCATGCCGCGCGTACGATCTTCCACACCGTTAATGGTTACAATATTTATGTCCAGCATCCCCATCAAGGAGGCAACATCGCCCAACAAGCCGGGACGGTTTTTGAAAATTCGATATTCCATGTACCATTGTTTCATTTCCATTTGTTTACACCTCTAACCGATGTCAAGAGACCATCTATTCATATTTTGTAACATCTTACGAAAATATTCTACAAATTTCGCATAATTCCTTCTGCATCAAGCAAAAAGTTTACTGCGGCTTTGATACCTGCACTTCTTGCTGGGTAAAAGGCGCAATTCCTGCTTTCAATTGCTTCGATTGCATCTGAGTCAATACGGATTGAAGGACGGCATCCCAATTCACATCGATGGAGGTGGAGGCCATATTGATGATGGGGACCTGTAAATTTTTCATACGCTGCAATACACTAGCCTCTAAAGGAGAATATACGGCAAGCCAATCCGGACCATGCTGCTTTACTTGAAGCTGAAATTGAGGATACCAGCCTTCTGCGTCGGACAGGGATATTCGCTCGGCTTCTTCCGAAGGGGCCCAGGCCGATGGGATAGGATTCGTGGAAACCGTCACCCATTCAAATGATTTGCCTATGACCTGCTGCTGCTTGACCCATTCGCCCCATTGAGTTTCCATAAAGCCGGGTCCTGTCTGCTTCCATTGGATGTTGGAGGCCGAAACCTCCGCTTGGGATTGACTTATGGAATCATCGATAAAGATCCACTTTTTATCGGGAATTGTCGATGCAAAAGACTGGAGCTGCCGATTCAATTCATTACCGGCTACTATTATGTAATCATAAGGCACCGTTTGTATTTTCCGGGACTGATCTTCCGAAATACCCGTTACATCCGAGATCCATTCAAAGGCGACGTTTTGTGTATCTCGCCAGGATAATAATGTTTTGGAGAACGCGGTTTTGGCAGGCTCTTTTAAGTTTGGCGCCGTTATGACCAGCACCGACACTTTATTTTGAAGAACTGCCGGATCAATTGCGGGGATGTTTTTGCCGCAGCCACTTACAATAAGGAATATGCATATAAGAATTGTTATGCCTTTTGCCCATCTCAGAATACTCAAAACTAACCTTGCCGCCTTTCTGCAACATACTTTAATTAAGTATATCATGAATAGCACGGAAAAGCCTCCCATGAAGGAGGCCGCTAAAAAATCATTTTATTTATTAACAAGCTTTACCATCAGGCGAGCCATTGTCTTGCGCTCCGTCTCGTCAGCTACATCCCAAAGATCCTTCAATACTCTTTCTTCATTGTTTTCCGGATCAATCTTATCGGCCAAAAATTCACCGATTTGGAATGCAATCTTGCTGATCGTTTCGTCGCTCATACCGGATTTTTGCGCTTGGTCTACGCGCTCGCCCAAAAATTCCTTCCAACGTTCAAAAACCTTCAACGCTGTTGCCATTTGAAATAGCCTCCTTTAAGTAAAAGTATCACTACGACTACTAATGTTCGCAAAAGGAGGTCTAAATATTCAGCAATCAGGTCAGCCAGCCGCCATTAGGGCTTATGATTTGTCCGGTAATATACCCTGATTCCGGAAGCGCCAAAAAATATACCAATGAAGCGATCTCATCTGGCTGCGCAAAGCGTCCTACCGGGATTTCATTCTCTAAAGCCGCTTTCTCGTCCATATCGAAATTGGCCATCATCATCGTATCTACCGCACCGGGAGCAACGGCATTAACGGTGACTCCTGAAGGAGCGAGTTCTTTGGCTAATGCCTTCGTAAAAGCATTTATGCCTCCTTTAGCGGTAGAGTAGATCACTTCACAGGATGCACCCGAAATCCCCCATATGGAGGATACATTGATTATTCTTCCATATTTTTGGCTTATCATCGGTTTCATGAACTGTTGAGTTGCCAAAAATACGCCCTTCAAATTGACGTCCATCACTTCATCCCACATCTCTTCCGTAACATCGGACAAAAGACCGTAGTGGGAGATCCCTGCGTTATTGACCAAAATATCCGGCATCATGTTATGATGCTCCAGTTTTTCCTGCAAGCGCAATATTTGCTCTCTGCTTCGTAAATCGGCAGCTGCTGTAAGCACCTTGGCGCCGTGCTTCATGCAGCTGCGGGCTGTTTCGTTGGCAGCCTCATGAGACTGTAAATAATGAATGACGACATTCATTCCAACGGAAGAAAACCGTTCAGCAATAGCCGCCCCAATCCCTCTGCTGGCACCCGTAACAAGTACGGTCTGTTCGGTAAAGGGGCGAGGTGATGTACTCAATGTTGTTCGCTTCTTACGATGGAAACCGCCAATTGATTCCAGTCAAAATGCTGCCGCAGCCTATCATTCACTTGGGCTAACGTCAATTGCTCATAAGCCGGCAATATGTCAAAAAGATCAATTCCTTTGAACCGGTATTTCGTAAATTCATTGGCGATCGCCTCAGGTGAGTTGAGCAGCCTCATGAAACCGCCAATTTTTTTCTTGCGGCTTCTCTCGAAGCTTGCCTCCGGAATTCCCGTCGTCTTAACCTTATCGATCTCCTCTTGAACTCTTGCAATAAGACGGTCAGGGTCCTTGGTATCACCGCCGATGACTGTAAAGGCGTAGTTTTCGCCTATGTTATATTCGCTTCCAAAGTTATCGGAAATCAGCTGCTCGTCATACAGCTTCTGATAAATGTCGGAGCTAGGGCTTAACAGGACGTCCAACAGGATCTTCATCGAAAGCTCGCGCTCAAGCAGCTCCTTGCCCGCGGCGGTCTGATCAGGCTCCTTGCAGCCGAACAAGCATTTGGGAAGCGATACAGGCAGAACCGTAACCTTCTCCTTTTGCCTTACCGACGATGGCTCGTTCTCAAAGAAGCGTTCGATTTTCCCTTGCGGCTTATAATCCTTGCCTGCCTGATTATTGCGGATCAGCTCCATAATTTCCTCCGGCTTGATCCCGCCGACGACAAACAGACTCATATTGCTCGGATGATAGAACGTATAGTAGCAATCGTACAGCAGCTCTTTGGTTATATGAGAAATGGATTCAACTGTTCCTGCAATGTCAATATGAACAGGATGCTTGTGGTACATCGCTTCGATCAATCCAAAATAGGATCGCCAATCCGGATTATCCTCATACATTTTAATTTCCTGGCCGATGATTCCTTTTTCCTTCTCCACATTCTCATCCGTAAAGTATGGATGCTGCACAAAGTCGATTAATGTGGAGATATTTTCACGAATATGCTCCGTCGCCGAAAACAAATAAGCGGTTTTATCGAAGCTTGTAAAGGCGTTGGCGGATGCGCCGTTAGAAGCGAACACTGCAAATATATCCCCGGTAGGCTCCTCAAACATCTTATGCTCCAAAAAATGCGCGATGCCGTCAGGAACCCGCTTCTCCTCTCCGCCCAACACCTTAAAGTGATTATCGATGGAGCCATATTTAGTGGAGAAAGTAGCATAAGTCTTCTGAAAGCCTTCCTTCGGCAGAAGAAATACCGACAATCCGTTAGGAAGCTGCTCTACATATAATGTTTCATTCACATGAGGATAAGGAATTGCCTTCATGCTTATTCTCCTCCCTTCCGGTTGCGCAAAAAGTAAATCGTATCGAGCTTGACCTGATTGGCCACCTCTTGAATATCTTGTTTATCCACTGACAGCACATCCTGGATTAAGGACGGCACTGATCTCTCTACGCCTGATAATATATTGTTAAAATCAAACGCAATCAACTCGAATGCAGAATCCTGCATTTCGCGCAAATGCCCTGTGATCATAGCCTTGGTCTGCTGAAGCTCCGTCTCGCTAATATCCCCTTTGGCCATTGCCTCCAGCTGCTGACGAATGATCGAAACGGCTTTTTCATAATTTTGAATTTCGATCCCCGATTGAATCGTAAGGATTCCTTTATGACCGTCCAGCCGCGAGGATGCGTAATAGGCAAGACTCGCTTTTTCCCTCACATTCGTAAATAGCTTGGAGTGAGGATAACCGCCCAAAATACCGTTATACATCAACATGGTCGGGTATGTAGAATCCGCATAAGTGGTGTAGGCTCTTAAGCCCATATTGAGCTTTCCTTGGTTCACATCGAGCCGTTCAACGACTTCCTTCACCTGCTCCACCTGACGATGACCCGGCTTGTTCGCATAGCTGCCGGTTTGAGTCCGGTCTACTGCGAAGCTTTGCTCAATCAGCGGCAGAACCTCCTGCAAATTCGTTTTACCCACTACATATATATCTATAACCGAATTTCTAAGCCACTGCTGATAATAGGCGTACAACGATTCAGGACTCAGACCCGCCAGCTGTTCGATGCTGCCAAGCGGATGCAACCGGTAAGGCTCCTGGCTGCACATTTCAGCAATACAACGCTCTGCTGCGTATTTTATTTTGTCATTAACGATAGCTTCGATTCTTTTTTGCAGTGTGACTTTCTCCGAATCGACATATTTGCTGACGAACCGGCCGTTCTCAAGCGCAGGCTTAGTAAGGGACTCACCGAGAAACTGAATCCCATTCTTCAATAACGATTCCGGGCTGCTCACATAATGATCCTGAATTACATCCATACGGAATTGAACCATCTGGTAATCCCCGCGCTTGTAAATATCAAATCCGAAGCCAGCCCCGTACAGATCATCCAATCGTTCACGGAATTGTTTGGTTTCCGGATAGGCTTGGGTACCGCGGCGCAGTACAAAGGGAGTAAAGGCCGTCGGGGTCACAGATTGCTCCTCCAGTGGAGTTCCGATATATACCGATAAAGCGTAGGTTTTGAACTGTTCTGTAGGCAGCACATGCACGCGAATATTCCTTATGGTGCCACGCTCAAATTGAATGTTTTTCAACGGGACATTGCTCCTTTCGTTGGCTTTATACCATTATATTCCTTCATAAACAGAAGAAGCAACCACAAGGGTTACTTCTTGCAATCCATCACATGCAAAAGATATGCTTGCCGATTTGCTTGACTTGAGGACGGGTCCATATCCATTTGGAGGTTGCTGTTTCCGGGTTAAAATAATATATGCATCCGCCGCTCGGATCATTTCCGTTTAAAGCGTCTCTGACGGCTTTTTTCGCCGTTTCGTTAGGCGTCAGCCAGATTTGACCGTCGGCTACCGCCGTAAAAGCACCCGGCTGAAAAATAACTCCTGAGACGGTATTCGGAAAGCTAGGCGATTTCACACGGTTCAGAATGACGGCCGCAACAGCCACTTGACCTATGTAGGGTTCGCCTCTCGACTCGCCGTACACGGCGTTTGCCATCAAATTCAGGTCCTGCTCGGACAAGCCCAGGTGATTAGTAGCCGGCAAATTCGCGTTCTCCCCCCCGCCTTCGCTTGTACCTGCTCCTGCATTGCCTGTTTGGCTGGATGGAGGTAGCTCCTCCGCCGTAGGGCGATAGTGCTTGGTTGCTTCCCACAGCTTCAATTTGGTTTTGGGGCCAGCAATTCCGTCAACATTCAATCCAAACTCCGATTGGAACCATTTCAGAGACCGCAAGGTGTTGTACCCAAAATCACCATCCACAGCTCCGTTATAAAATCCTAGCAGCTTGAGTCTCCCTTGAAGCTCATAAACATCCTTGCCAGTAGCTCCATAGTGAATATCGGTTTTACTGAACGTTTGCTTGACCTCAAGCCGGTGCTTGACTTGATAGCCTGCAAACAAAACAAAAACCAAGCAGAACGTAATAAAAACAAGACGTTTGTTCATCAACTACTCACCTTTCCCACATTCATTTTGGCAACCTTTTTAAGGTTATTATGAGAAAGGAAGTAAGCTTCTATTCAGATAAAACAGGAAAGTAATGGGATGAACGCAAAGGAAAAGAGCATGCCTGAAATGGCACGCTCTCTTTAGATTTTTATGACGAAAGACGGCTTTGGTACTGCTCCAGAGATACGAGCACTTCCCTTGGCTTGCTGCCCTCATAGGGACCAACAATGCCCTTGGCCTCCATGGAATCGATCAATCGGGCAGCCCGGGTATACCCCACTCTCATACGCCGTTGAAGCAAGGAGACGGAGGCTTGCTTCGCTTCCAGTATGATTTGCACAGCTTGATCGTACAGCTCGTCTTCCATCTGATCAGGCACTTCCGACTGCTCCTCAACCTGTGGTACCATATCCTCCACATAATTGGCCTGACCTTGGGTTCTGACAAAGTTAACGACGGCCTCCACTTCGCTATCCGATAAGAACGCTCCTTGTACCCGTACAGGCTTGGAAGCCCCCATCGGCAGATAGAGCATATCACCTCGACCGAGCAATTTCTCCGCCCCCGCCATATCAAGTATCGTTCGGGAATCGACTTGTGAGGAAACCCCGAAGGCAATCCGGGAAGGAATATTGGCCTTGATGACACCTGTAATGACGTCGACGGATGGTCTTTGCGTAGCAATAATCAAGTGAATTCCTGCCGCACGCGCCATTTGCGCCAATCGGCATATCGCATCCTCGACATCATTGGCCGCTACCATCATGAGGTCCGCCAACTCGTCGACAATAACAACGATATAAGGCAGTGGAGCGCCTGTCTGGGTCTCTATAAGCATATTGTTATAGCCCTCGATATTTCGCGTACCGCTCTTGGAGAAAAGCTCGTACCGTTTTTCCATCTCAACAACGACTTTCTTCAATGCCAGTGAGGCCCGGCGCGGATCCGTAACAACCGGAGCCAGCAGATGCGGGATACCGTTGTATACGTTTAGCTCAACCATCTTAGGGTCAATCATGAGAAATTTCACTTCATCCGGCTTGGCTTTATACAAAATACTGGTAATGATTCCGTTAATACAAACGGATTTACCTGAACCGGTTGCACCTGCCACGAGCATGTGCGGCATGCGGGCCAGATTGCCGACGATCGGCTGACCGGAGATATCCCGCCCAAAAGTAATGGACAGCTTCGAGCTGGACTCCTGAAAGGCCGTTGTCTCCATAACCTCTCTCATGGTTACGATCGATACTTCCGTATTAGGTACCTCGATCCCTATAGCGGATTTGCCTGGGATAGGTGCTTCCATCCGGATATCCTTGGCAGCCAAGGCCAACGCGATGTCGTCAGTCAAGCCCACAATGCGGCTTACCTTGACGCCCACATCCGGCTGAATTTCATACCGGGTTACGGAAGGACCTCTAACCACCTCAAGCACCTTGGCTCTTACGCCAAAGCTTTCGAGAGTTGCTTCCAGCTTGCGGGCTACCGCCTTGTAATCCAGCGATTCCGCTCCCTTGGAAAGATTAGGCTTGGCTAACAGCTGGAAGGACGGAAGCTCATACGGCACCTCCAAAGGCTTATTATGAATATCAAAATCTTCCGGAGCCGGAACATCATCATCCGATGCACCCGGTTCCTGCTTCGTCTTGGCAGCTGCCGGAGCCGCTTGAGGCGGTTCATTCTCAGGCTGTAGAGCCTCTTGCTTCACATGCTCCTGGAAGTCGCGTATGACAGGAATAAACGGCTCTTGCTCGGGTTCGTCCAATTCGTCCCCGCCGTGATAAACCACTTGCTCTTTTTTAGTCTTCACAGACTCTCTGCTGTCCTGCTCCGTCTCTTCCAAGTCCTCTTCCTGGCCGTTTAATTGCTGCTCAACCGGCTCCGATTTGGACTTAGGCTGTATCAGATCAAAGAATAAGGAGCGTTTCTTACCGCTCTTCTTCTCTTTGCGCTCCGGCTTCAAAGTCTCCTCGTCAAACTCGTTATCCTCCGGAATGTACGGGATGACGGCGGCCTTTTTCTTAACAGCTGCCGGGGCAGGCTTATGCTTGCGGGCTGATAATTTCTGTAATATGTATTGTCCAAGCAGCGTGTCCTCGAACTTCCGGCGGCCCTTGACCTTCTGAATGATGTCGGCGATGGACAATCGGGTTACCAGCAGAATCCCTATCAGGATCATCATGTATTGGATCAGCTTTGCTCCCAAATTTGCGAACAAAAAGAATAACAAGCTGTACAGGCTGGCACCAAGGATGCCCCCTCCGACTTCTCTGTCAAGGGCTGCTCGTCCCTTATCTGAGGCCTCCATCGCCGTCATCAGGCTGGACCAGGACTGCGACATAATCATCCCTGCAGTGATTTTCCCCTTCGGGTACATATCGTCAAAGAGCGTGATATGGCTCATAAGGATAAATGCCAAAATAATCAGCAAAATCCCGGCCTTGCGAGTGGTTCTCCATACGGGCCAAGCTCTTTTTACCATCACGTACAATCCAAGATAGATAAACACAAGCGGAATAACAAATTCCATCGATCCGATCAAAAACCGGAACAAATACTTAAACGATCGGGCTACTGGACCTTCTTGGGATATCGCAATGACAGACAGCGTCAAGATGACAATGCCGTACAGCTCATATTTCAAATTCGTTTTCATAACCTTGCTTCTTTTCTTTGGCCTTGCCAACGCGGCTCACCCCCAAGTACAAATTATACCATACTTTGGATAGAACCTTAATATGATGGCAAAAATCAGACCTTGGAACTAGATTTTCGGTTGAAACTCAATTACGCGGCCAGGGGTATACTGTGGATTCAAATAATCCTGCGGATTGCCGCTGATTAACCGGACAATGGTCGCTTGATTGGAGTTGAGAGGCTGAACCTGCATGGTGATCCCGTTCAGAACGATCTCCATAGAGTTATCCTCCAATTCCTCAATGCCTTCCATCACCACATCCAACGGCAATATAGTATAATGGATCATTGCACCATGCCCCCTGTTTGGGAGGTACGCTTCTCTTCAATTCTGCGATTCAATTCACGAATGGCATCGCCGACACCGCCGATCGCGTTGATCAAGCCGTACTTAACCGCATCCGGCCCGATAACGGTGGTTCCAATGTCTCTCGTTAATTCACCGGTTTTAAACATCAGTTCCTTTAGTTTTTCTTCGGTTATCCTGGAGTGGCTCGTGATGAAGCGATTGACCCGCTCCTGCATTTTATCCAAATATTCAAAAGTCTGAGGTACTCCAATAACCAGTCCATTCAATCGGATAGGATGTATGGTCATCGTCGCGGTTTCTGCAATAATAGAATGATTGGAAGAAACTGCGATCGGTACGCCGATCGAATGTCCCCCCCCCAGTACCAAAGTTACGGTCGGCTTAGACAACGTCGATATCATTTCGGCGATAGCAAGACCAGCTTCGACATCCCCGCCAACCGTATTCAAAATGATTAGAACCCCTTCGATTTTCGAGTTCTGTTCTGCTGCAACCAGCTGCGGGATCAAATGCTCATATTTTGTCGTTTTATTTTGCGGCGGAAGCACAATATGTCCCTCTACCTGACCGATGATCGTCATACAAAAAATATTGGAGTCGGTCCCAGGCGTAGCCGTTTGACCTAGCTGTTGAATATTTTCAACCGTCGGATTTTTTCTGGCTTCGTCATTCGGTTGCTGGGGCAGTGTGTCTTGAGTGAAATTGTTCATAAAGGAAATTCCTCCCTAGTCTATGGTCACATCATCTCCCATAGTATGGATCGAGAGGGGAAAAATATGCGGCATTGGCAAAGGAATACCATAAATATGACAAGTATCTACAAATGCTTTTCAATGCTGGGCGATCTTAAGGTTTGCTTTAGTACAACTCGGCTTCGACAGCAAAGTTGATTTTATCTCCACATGAATTTTACATCATCGGAATCTGATAAATCGTTAGATAAAAAAAGACCACATAGAGAATTTCTCTATGCGGTCTTTTTGCAGTGATCGATTGCAAACACCTGTATGAATGAACGGTTTCAAGCTATTGACTGGTGGTTTTTGATCATACTTCCATAATAATTGGAAGGATCATAGGTCTTCTTCTGGTTTGTTCGTACAAAAATCGTCCTAGAGCATCTTTAACATGAGTCTTTAAGGAAGCCCATTCATTTACATTTTCATTCATTAAACGATTCAGTGTGCTTGTTACGATCCGGTTTGCTTCATCCAGCAAGCCTTCCGATTCTCTAACATACACGAAACCTCGGGATATAATATCAGGCCCGGATAAAATGGCACCGTCTTGTTTGCTAAGCGTAACAACTACGACAAGAATACCATCTTGCGAGAGCAGCTTCCGATCGCGAAGAACAATATTCCCAACGTCGCCGACTCCGAGTCCATCGATTAAAATATTCCCCGCCGTTACTTTAGAACCTTTGCGGGCAACACCGTCTTGAATCTCTACCGTTTCACCATTGTCCACGATAAAAATGTCTTCTTTGGCGATACCAACAGACTCAGCCAGAGCGCCGTGTTGACGAAGCATACGGTATTCACCGTGGATCGGAATAAAGTATTTAGGCTTCATGATATTCAGCATGAGCTTTAATTCTTCTTGGCTTCCGTGTCCGGAAACGTGAACTCCTGTAACGGAACCTGGACCATAAATAACATGGGCTCCAATACGCATCAATTCGTCGACGGTTCTGCCGACATAACGTTCGTTGCCCGGGATTGGCGTTGCAGCAATAATAACGGTATCCCCCGGAAAAATATCCACTTTGCGGTGCGTGGATCTCGCCATGCGAGTAAGCGCCGACATCGGCTCTCCTTGGCTGCCTGTAGACAGGATGGCCACGCGATCTGCAGCCAGCTTGTTCACTTCCTCCGGCTCAATCAGCATGCCATCTGGAATACGCAAATAACCAAGCTCATGTGCGATACCTACAACGTTGACCATGCTCCGTCCAATGACGGTTAATTTTCTGCGGGTAGCTTCACAAGCATCGACAACCTGCTGAATTCTGTGAATATTCGAAGCAAAGGTGGCAATGATAACCCTCTGCTTGGCTTTGCGGAATACTTCCTCGATTTGAATGCCTACGCTTCTTTCCGAGCCCGTATATCCTGGTCGCTCTGCATTGGTACTATCCGAAAGGAGAGCCAAGACGCCCCTTTTCCCGATAGCCGCCATACTGTGCAAATCAGCATATTGGTCATTAACAGGAGTCTGATCAAATTTAAAGTCTCCTGTATGAACAACGTTCCCCTCCGGGGTTTCAAGACATACACCGACGGAGTCAGGAATACTATGGTTGGTCTTAAAGAATGTAGCGGTAATGGTTCCGAGCTTCAGTTCGCTGTCCGAGTTAATGAGAATTCGTTTGGTTTCACCCAACAAATTCGCTTCTTTAAGCTTAGTTTCGATTAACCCGAGCGTTAGTCTGGTACCGTATACAGGAACATTCAAATGCTTCAGAACGTAAGGCAAGCCGCCAATATGGTCTTCGTGCCCGTGCGTTATAATAATTCCTCTGACTTTCTCACGGTTTTCCGTTAAATACGTGATATCCGGAATGACAATATCAATACCGAGCATGTCCTCCTCAGGGAACTTTAAACCACAATCGACGACCACAATATCATTGGCATACTGAATGACATACATATTTTTTCCGATTTCGCCCACGCCGCCCAGAGCAAAGATCGAAAGCTTATCCATATTTTTCTTTGACAAAGAAATACCTCCTAATTAAAATTGACGACGAATTTTTGTAAGAACCAAAAACCAAAAACCGCACCAGTCACTTGCCACCATTATACATGAAGAAAAACTGTAATTACAAGTTCACCCTTTTTTACTGCCTACTGTTACCTAAAAAAATAAAACCGATGCTAAAAAACGCACCGATTTTCTAAGACATCTCACTCAAATAGCGAAGCAATGAATCGTCCTTCTTCTTCGGTTACATTTATTAACGGTAAACGAACTCCTCCGACTTCAATCCCCTTGCGGTTCAAAGCGAACTTCACAGGAGCCGGGTTTGGAACTCGATGAGGACATGCAAATAATCCTTTGAAAATCGGATGAAGTTTGGCATGGATCTGGCTTGCTTCACGAACATCTCCCTGCAAATAACAGTTTATCATATTCTTCATATCTTTTCCAATCACATGGCTCGCTACGCTGATAATACCGTAAGCGCCAACGGACAGAGCCGGCAGTGTCATGTTATCTTCGCCGCTGTACACAACAAAACCCGGAGCTGCACCATGAGCAATTTGCGTAATCTGGTCGAGATCGGCGCAATCTTTGGTAGCTACAATATTTGGAATATGAGACAACCGGATGGTAGTATCTACATTAATGTTAACACCGGTTCGACTTGGCACATTATATAGGATACAAGGCAGGGAAACCGCCTCGGCAATAGCTTTGTAATGCTGGAACAATCCTTCCTGAGAAGGTCGGTTATAATAAGGAGCTACCAGGAGCAGCGCATCGACGCCGAGCTTCTCGGCTTCCTTGGATAAATGGATGGAATGAGCCGTGTCGTTGCTTCCTGTACCGGCAATAATTTTGCAGCGTCCCTTAGCATGTTTTACTGTAAATTGAAATAATTGCAGCTTTTCTTCATCGGTCAAGGTTGGCGACTCACCGGTTGTACCATTAATCACCAAGCTGTCGCTTTCCTGTTCTTCAATCAAGTAGTCCATCAGTTTGGCCACCTGATCCCAATCAATTTGCAAATTAGCATCAAATGGCGTTACCATTGCCGTAATTAGTCTACCGAAATCCACTGCGTTTTCCCCCTACAGTCTTTTATCGATGTAACTCAAATTTTCGGTGCAATGCCCGGACCGCTTTGACCATGTCGATGCCCTGGACAAGCACCCATATGGTCGTATTCGAATCCGCCGATTGCAGAATGCTTATATCTTCTTCCGTCAATGCCTCTACAATTTGCGCCATAATCCCAGGCACACCATTCATTCCTCCACCAATAATTGATACTTTGGCACAGTTTGAGGTGCATTGCGGTTTATATCCTAGTTCATTTAAAATGCGGACAGCACGGTCCAGCTCATGATCGTAAACCGTATAGACGACTCCGGACGGATTCACGTTGATGAAATCAACACTGATATGATGCTGAGCCATGGCTTTGAATACTTGCAGCTGTAAGTCATAAACTCCTTCACCTGCTGCCACTTGAATTTGAGAAGTATTCGAAAAGCTTGCGATTCCCGTTACAAAACGGTCCTGAATCACATTTCGGTCCTGACTAATGGCGTCTGGATGCGTAACCAAAGTTCCCGGGTCCTTGCTGAAGGTAGATCGTACCCGTATCGGAATACTGGCGTTCATGGCCACTTCTACCGCCCTAGGATGGATCACCTTGGCACCATGATGAGCCATATTGCAAATCTCTGAATAGGAGACGACCGAAAGGCGTCTCGCATCCTCGACAATTCGCGGATCAGCCGTCAAAATGCCGTCCACATCGGTAAAAATATCGACGATTTCCGCCTTCAAGGCAGCTCCTAAAGCTGTTGCCGTCGTGTCACTGCCGCCTCTGCCCAAGGTCGTATAGTCATTCGTTTTCGTTTGACCTTGAAAGCCTGTTACGATAACAACCTGACCCGCCTCTAGCAATTCTAGGATTCTCGCTGGTTTAATAGAAACGATCTGGGCATTGCCAAAATCGTTATTTGTAATTATCCCTGCCTGAGCTCCGGTCAGAACACTGGCGGGAATTCCTTTTGCGCACAGCAAGCTGCATAACGTTGCGGCCGAAATGATTTCTCCGCAGCACATTAGTATGTCTTTCTCGCGTGGCGGCAACTGATTGCCGTTCTGATGAATAAAATCCAATAACGTATCCGTTGCATAGGGCTCGCCTTTTCTCCCCATTGCCGATACGACGACGACTAGCTTGTATTCTTGTTCTATAGCAGCTTCGATATGTTCTATGACTTGTGCTCTTGCCTCGGCGTTGGAAAGGGACGTGCCTCCGAATTTCTGAACCAGAATTTTCATGAGGTCCCTCCTACAGGCTTTCTTTAGAAAGCCATCTTCGTAAGCATTTCATACCGCTCTCAAGTACAAGCTGACAGCAAAATCATGCTGCCTTCCTCTTTTTGAAAACGGTTCATTATAAAAGAAAAGCTAGGCTTCCGTTAGGAAGCCTGCCTCGATTACTCCTGCTCGATAGCGATGTACTCTGCGATTTGTACGGCGTTCCAGGCAGCGCCTTTCAGCAGATTGTCCGAAACAATCCACATATTCAAAGCACGCGAATTGCTCAGGTCACGACGCACACGACCAACGAATGTATCCAGCTTACCTGCGGCATCCGTAGCAAGAGGGTACTGCTGCTCCGCAGGATTATCCAAAAGCACGATGCCTGGAGCATCAGAGATCAATTGTTTTGCTTCCTCTATATCAAAAGCTTCCTTCAGCTCGACATAGACCGATTCCGAGTGTCCATAAACTACAGGAATACGCACGCAAGTTGCTGTAACTTCAAGCGTGTCGTCTCCCAATATTTTTTTCGTTTCATTGATCATTTTCATTTCTTCGTAAGTAAAGCCATTATCCATAAATTTATCGATTTGCGGAATTGCATTGAATGCAATCTGATGTTTGACCGGTAGTGCCCCAACCGGCAAAATTTGCGGTTCAACCGGGTTCCCGGCCAAAATCTCTCGTGATTGTCGCAGCATTTCATCAATGGCGCGGGAGCCTGCGCCGGATACCGCTTGGTAAGTAGAAACGATGATTCGAGAAATGCCATACCGATCATACAATGGTTTTAGTGCAGCTACCAATTGAATTGTAGAGCAGTTCGGATTCGCAATGATCCCTTTGTGCTCATTGATCTTGTCGATGTTCACTTCCGGAACAATCAATGGCGTTTCCTCATCCATACGATATGCGCTCGTATTATCGATACATACCGCTCCATGGCGAACCGCATGCGGTATCAAATCGAGACTCACACTGCCTCCAGCACTAAATAAAGCGATATCTACGCCTTGAAAGCTATCGGCTGTCGCTTCTTCAACGGTTAGTTCCTGTCCTTTGAATTTCAGCTTGGTCCCAGCGGAACGGGCCGAAGACAACAGCCTCAATTCTTGAATAGGGAAGTTGCGTTCTTCCAACAAACGAAGAATTTGTTCTCCGACCGCTCCTGTTGCTCCGACTACCGCAACGTTGAATAATTTTTGGTTCGACATCTTGTTCGTCTCTCCCTATGCAAAAATCATTATTGGTAATTGAACCGTTCAATGATCATCGGCTGAAGCTGTTTTCCCTCTAAAGCCGCTTCGCAGGTTTCCATAATCTGATCCATGCGGGCGACGAGCGAATTAGGCTTCGCCATTGGAGCATCCTGACCGAACGGGACAAAGTAAATGTTTTTGGTAATCAGCAGCTTACTGATATTCATAGAATTAAGACCAAGTCCATCATTCGTGGAAATAGCCAAAACAACAGGCCGTTGATTGCGCATTTGCGCCTTCGCGGCCATCAAGACAGGACTTTCTGTCATTGCATTAGCGAGCTTGCTGGTCGTATTCCCTGTGCAAGGCGCGATGACGAGCACATCAAGTAATTTGGATGGCCCCAGTGGTTCCGCATCTACAATCGAGGCAATAATATCATTGCCCGTAATTTCCTTCAACTGCTTCTGCCAATTTTCAGACGTTCCAAATCGGGTGTCTGTCGTAAGTATCGTGAACGAAACAATCGGAACCACTTTGGCTCCGGCATCCACAAACCGTTGAATTTGCGGCATTACTTCAGCAAACGTACAATGCGACCCTGTTAAAGCAAAGCCTACGGTCTTTCCCTGCCAATTCATTCCACATTCCTCCTCTGTCCTGCATCCTCAAGGATAATTCGGCTCAAGGTGTCGGCAATGATGCGGCCGGCTGTCTTCGGCGCAACAATTCCAGGGAGTCCTGGCGCAAGCAAAGCCTTGATCCCCCGCTTCTCGGCAAAACGAAAATCAGTTCCGCCGGGCTTGGAGGCCAAGTCAATGATCACTGCACGATGTGGAATATTGGCAATTATTTGTGCTGTGACTATCATAGACGGAATTGTGTTAAAAAGCAAGTCAATATTCGCCACCTGAGTATACAAATCCTGCGTATAAAAAGGGATAAAGCCCATTTCCCAAGCCCTTGCATAGTACTCTGGCTTGTTGACGCCAACCTTCACTTTAGCCCCCAGCCCCTGCAAAGTTCTGGCTAAAGTGATGCCGGTTCTGCCAAATCCGAGCACCATCGAATTGGAGCCGTGAATCGTAAAATCCGTGTTCTGAATAGCCATCATTAAGGCGCCTTCGGCGGTTGGAATGGAGTTGTAAATGGCAACATCATCCCTATCGAACAATTCGACTAGTCTGATGGAGTACTGTGAGCACAGTTTCCGTAAATAAGGCTTCGCCATTCCCGTAAACACTCTTGCATGCTTGGGTAAAGCTTTGAAATGTTCTTCCGTAAGCCTCAATTCGGATGTAGAAAAGATACTTTCCACATTTCCGTGATCATCGGTTCCAACAGCAGGTAGTATGATTGCATCCACTGCCTCAAGGGCTTCGGGGCTCAGCTCTGTTTTGGTGATGCCGCTAAATTGATTTTGTAAATTATCAAAACCGATCAGCACGATGGAAGCATCAAGCTCAGAGCATTTATGAATAACTTCAAGCTGGCGTGCATCACCACCGATGAGAGCCACTTGAATTCCTGTTAGCATTCAATCTCACCTCTTTCTAAGTCGCTTTCGATAACTCATCTTATGCGGCCGCCCAAGGATGGGTTACAGACACGAGATTGATGCCTATTAAGAACCCCCCGCATAGTTCGACATTGATTTTGAAGCCCCTTGTCCTCTGCCGGAATCTCCGAAAATGATATAATGCCAAGAAAAAAACACCCTCCTGCGAAGGAAGGTGTTTCTGTTATTTGGTCCCGGTATGGCCGAAGCCTCCGGCGCCGCGCACGGTTTCCGACAGCTCGTCTACCTCTGTTAATTGAATGGCAGGTACAACCTGAAATACCATTTGGGCTATTCGTTCATTTCTTTGTATGGTAAAGGGCTCCTTGCCGTGGTTGATTAGAAGCACCTTGACTTCCCCTCGATAATCCGCATCAATAGTACCCGGCGAGTTTAAAGTTGTGATTCCATTCTTATAAGCAAGCCCGCTCCGCGGTCTAATTTGCGCTTCCAGCTCATCCGGCATAGCCAGGGCGAATCCGGTCGGGATCAGCATCCGGTCGCCAGGCTGCAAAGTAATCGGCTCACTGACGGCGGCATGCAGATCAAAGCCGCTTGCCAATGCCGACATCTTCTGAGGAAGCTGAATGTCCTCATTGCCCGGAAGTCTCTTGATTTGTACGTTATACAAGCTGATCCCTCCTGAAGCCGTCGATGACATCATCCTTCTGGCCGACCATAGCCAGCGCGAACGGCACGGACATCATATGATTGGCCATGTCTTGAATGTCGGACAGCTGAACGCTTTCGATCCGTTCAATGATTTCGTCCATCGTGTTATGCTTACCCAGCATAAGCTCATTTTTACCCAAACGGTTCATTCTGCTGCTTGTGCTTTCCAGGCTCAGGATCAAGCTGCCTTTCATTTGTTCCTTCCCTTTCTTCAGTTCTGCGGCAGTGAGCCCCTTCTGCTTGATCTCGCTCATGAGCTCCATCGTAACCTTCAAAACATCGGCTGTCTGCTTCGGTGCCGTTCCAGTGTATATCGTAAACATTCCGCCATCCTGATAGGAGGTGTGATACGAATAAACGGAATAAGCCATGCCTCTTTTTTCACGAATTTCCTGGAACAATCTGGAGCTCATTCCCCCGCCGATAGCATTATTTAATAGAACCATGGCATATAGGCGGTCATCCTTGGCGGATAAGCCCGGGAAGGAGAGACAGATATGGTTTTGCTCGGACTTTTTCTCATGAAACATCAAATTTCCGGCAAAGGACGGGGTGACTAACGTTTGCTCTGCTCCCGTATTTTGGAATTCGCCAAAATGCTTTTCTATCAAGGCCATCAAGCTGTCGTCCACATTGCCGGCAATAGCAATAACGGTGCGATCGATGGAATATTGATCCTTCATGTAATGACGAAGCGTATTCGAATCCATCGCCGAGAGATTCTCTTCCGTTCCTATGATGGTGTAGCCTAATGAATGCTCTTCGAAAGCCGCCTTCGCAATTAAATCATGAACCATATCGTCCGGAGTGTCTTCATACATGGAGATTTCTTCAAAAATAACGTTCTTTTCTTTCTCCAGCTCCTCCGGATCGAACGAAGAACGGAAAAACATATCAGCCAGAACTTCAACTGCTATAGGTAAATGCTCATCGAGCACTTTGGCGTAGTAGCATGTATATTCTTTGGAAGTGAACGCATTCACGTTCCCGCCAATTCCATCAAAGATTTCGGCAATATCCTTGGCGGAATATCGATCTGTTCCTTTGAACAGCATATGCTCGATAAAATGGGAGATTCCGTTGTTCTGCACATGTTCATTGCGCGAACCTGTCTTCACCCAAATTCCGAAAGATACGGAGCGGCACGTAGGAATTGGTTCCACGATGACCCGCAGCCCATTGTTTAATACATATTTATTCAATGAATGGAGCCTCCTCGGAAAATCTCTGTATGTATCTTTATGTATCTTAATGATATTACCATTAATGCGGAGCAGACTCAACTTCGGGAACGCGATTTGATGAAATTAACTCGCTGACTGTCCCCAGTACAAGCCCCTTACTTTTTATGATCTTGATCATTTGCTGCAAAGCGCTGCTGGAAGACGCTGTAGGATGCATCAAGATCAAGGAGCCCGGCTCTACTTTTGTCGATATTTTACGGATGATGGTAGCCGGCTCGGGCTTCATCCAATCTACCGTATCCAAAGTCCACAGGATCGTCTGAAGCTTAAGCGAATGCGCTATATTGACCGTTTCTTGATCGAAATCACCGGATGGAGGAGCAAACAGCCTGTTCTGCACCCCCAATTCTTTTTCAAGAAGAAGCTGGGTCTTCGTGATTTCCTCGGTAGCTTTAGCGCTAGAAAGCTCACTCATGTTTTTGTGGGAATAGGCGTGGTTGGACAATTCATGTCCTTTTTCCTTGATTTTGAGTGCCGTAGGGATATTATTTTTCAACCAGCTTCCGTCAAAGAAGAACGTCGCATGGACCTGCTCCTTCTCCAATACGTCCAGCATCTTGTCCAGATACTCGTTCCCCCAGGCCACATTGATCATCAACGATACCATAGGCTTGTTCGGATTTCCCTTATAGATCGGCTGAGGCCCGAGCTGTTCCAAACCGATGGCAGGCTTAATCTCTTTGGTTACGATTTTCAGGTTGTCCGTATTCGGCTGCTGTTCGGTTAGCGCAAGGGATTGCTCGATATCCACCTCAAGCCCGTTATAGCCGGGGATGGCTTTCCATACTCGGTCCACTTTGGCATTAATAGGAGCTATGTATCGCCTCTGTGCTTCCTGTTGTATTCTTTGCTTCAATGCCTCGCGTCGATCCTGCTCCAGCCGGTTCATTCCTCCCCATACAGAAGCCGCGGCTGAAGAAATAGTCCACTGCCCCGGCGATGATGCTGCGGAACTGGATTGACGGAGCTTCGCATCTTGTACAAATGCCTGCAGGCTTTTTGACTGCTGAATACCGAAGAATGCGGCTGCGAAAATACCGGACAATACTAACACCTGAACTCGTTTCATAACCTTGCTCCTGTCGTTAGATCGTTTGTCCCATTCATATGCGCCTTGGGACAAGATTATGACTCGGGCATCCGTTTTCAGGCAAAACAAAAAGAGACAGACGACTCTGACTCTTTCTCGTTCTTGCTATAGATGGCTAATATTTTATGATTGGGCAGGTACTTGCGCCGTCAATACTGCTTTACGTGACAAATTCACACGGCCCTGCTGATCGATTTCAGTCACTTTAACGGTAATGGTATCTCCAACAGCCACAACGTCCTCAACCTTGGCTACACGCTCTGTAGACAGCTGAGAAATATGGACCAAGCCTTCCTTGCCAGGCAATATTTCTACGAATGCGCCGAATTTTTCAACGCGCTTAACGGTACCCAGGTAGGTTTCACCAACAACGACTTCCTTCACGATGCCCTCGATAATTTGACGGGCTTTTTCGTTCATTTGCTCGTTGGAGGAAGCGATAAATACGCGGCCGTCTTGCTCGATATCGATTTTTACGCCGGTTTCTTCAATAATTTTGTTGATGATTTTACCGCCTGCACCGATGACATCGCGGATTTTATCCGGATTGATCTGCATAGTAACAATTTTTGGCGCGTATGGCGACAATTGAGGCTTAGGCTGTTGAATGCGCTCCAGCATTTTGCCCAGAATGTGCATCCGGCCTTTTTTAGCTTGTTCCAATGCCTGTGTCAAAATGGCCCGGTCGATACCGTCAATTTTAATGTCCATTTGAAGTGCCGTTACCCCGCTTGCAGTGCCAGCTACTTTAAAGTCCATATCCCCGAGATGATCTTCCATGCCTTGAATGTCGGTCAAGATCGAGAAATGATCCCCATCCTTAATAAGACCCATGGCAACGCCCGCTACAGGAGCTTTGATAGGAACGCCAGCGTCCATCATAGCCAAGGTGCTTGCGCAAATACTTGCTTGGGAAGTGGAACCATTGGACTCCAAAACTTCAGATACGAGACGAATCGTATAAGGGAAGTCGGTTTCCGATGGAATAACCGGCTCAAGTGCCCGTTCACCCAATGCTCCGTGACCAATCTCGCGGCGGCCTGGAGGACGAAGCGGTCTGGCTTCCCCGACACTGAACGGAGGGAAATTGTAATGATGCATGAAACGCTTAGTTTCTTCCAAGTCCAAACCGTCAAGAATTTGTACGTCACCCAATGCTCCCAAGGTACAAACGCTCAACGCTTGAGTCTGACCGCGTGTGAATAAACCGGAGCCATGTGTGCGCGGCAGCAGATTAATATCGCATTCAATCGGGCGAATTTCATCCAAGGCGCGTCCATCCGGTCTTACTTTGTCGTGAGTGATAAGACGGCGAACCTCTTCCTTGACGATATCGTACAGCGTTTCCTTCACATCGGCCAATTTCTCAGGCGTTTCTTCGTATTGGGCTGTGAAGTGCTCTACCGTCTCGGCATTGATGGCGTCGATCGCATCTTGTCTTGCATGCTTCTCGGCAATTTTAACCGCTTCAACCAATCGTTCTTGTGCATAGGCGCGCACTTCGCGATTTACGGTCTCATCAACGCTGTGCAGCTTAACTTCCATTTTCGGCTTTCCGGCAACTTGCACCAATTCCTCTTGGGCTGCTACAATTTTGCGGATTTCATCATGACCGAACATGATCGCTTCCAGCATGACTTCTTCAGGCACTTCATCGGCGCCCGCTTCTACCATCATAATAGCATCTTTGGTGCCTGCTACTACGAGATGAATATCGCTCTTCTCCGCTTGCTCCAAAGTAGGGTTGATGACGAACTGCCCGTCAACACGGCCTACGATAACGCCGCCAACAGGTCCGTTGAACGGAACATCGGAGATGCTGAGCGCAGCGGAAACCCCGATCATGGCTGCAATTTCCGGAGAACATTCCTGATCCACGCTCATAACGATGGCTACGACTTGTACGTCGTTACGGAAGCCTTCAGGGAAAAGCGGGCGGATCGGACGGTCTGTCAAACGGCTTGCGAGAATCGCCTTTTCGCTCGGACGGCCTTCACGTTTGATGAACCCGCCAGGAATTTTACCTACGGAATACAGACGCTCCTCATAATTCACGGTTAACGGAAAGAAATCAAGATCCTTCGGTTCGGCGGAAGCCGTCACCGTACAAAGCACCACGGTGTCCCCGTAACGTGCTGTTACGGCAGCATTCGCTTGCTTGGCTAGACGACCCGTTTCAAGAATGAGCGGGCGCCCGCCTAAATCCATTTGTACTCTTTTTTCCATAAAATCCTCCTAAGAGTTTCTGCTAAGAAACTTTCTACGTAAGCGACAGCTTCCGGTCAAGAAACTTTCTTCCTACACGATGCTGAATGGTTCTACTAACACTTCTTCATAATGCCTAGTATTTCCTTCTTTTTCGAAATAAATCTCGCTTCGGCTAAAAGAAACATACGAAAAAGCAACCGCGCTGCCCCTGTCCGAGCCCAAAACGGACCCAAACAGCAGACAACCGTGGTTGCTCCTTTGAAATCAATCTGATTATCGACGAAGACCAAGCTTTTCGATAAGGGCGCTGTAACGTTTAACGTCTTTGTTTTTCAAATAAGTTAACAGCTTACGGCGTTGACCTACCATCTTCAAAAGACCGCGACGAGAGTGGTGGTCTTTCTTGTGTGTTTTCAAATGGTTTGTCAGGTTCACAATATTTTCAGTAAGAATTGCGATTTGCACTTCAGGAGATCCTGTATCGGATTCATGAGTTTTATGCGTTTGGATCAATTCTTGCTTACGTTCTTGTGTCAATGCCATCGTTCATTCACCTCCATAATTGAATATCCCCAATGGCCCAGAGAGCGCCGGAGTAGTCGAATCTCCATGCCATGGTTCATGCCGGACCCTATTGGTTCGACAACGTTTTATAGTATAGCACAGATGCAGGATAAATGTAAAATAAAGAAATGAAATTATGAATATTTTTCTGCCAAAATTGTCCGCGCCCTATCCGCATCCGAGCGGATTTGGGTAATTAGTTCATCCACGGAACCGAATTTGCGCTCAGGCCGCAGAAAAGAAATAAATTCTACCGTGACAGAGCTTCCGTAGATCGAGCGTGAGAAATCAAATAAATGAGCCTCCAAAGTGGGCTTATCCAAATGTTCAACGAAGGTCGGCTTTTTCCCGACATTCATGACCGCATGATGTACCTCTCCATCCACAATCACTTTAGCGGCATACACGCCAAGCGTCGGAATGACAAAGGATTCGGACATTTCTATATTCGCTGTCGGAAAACCGATCGTGCGACCCCGCCCGTCCCCGGTCACAACGGTGCCGGTAATAGTGTAAGGACGGCCTAACAAGAGATTTGCCTCCTCCAGCTGTCCGCTTTGCAAATATTCGCGCACCAGCGTGCTGCTTACCTTGCTGCCGTTCAGCAAAAACGGCCGTATCACCTCAACGGCAAAGCGTCCCGCTGCGAGCTCGCAGAGCGTATCCGGCGTACCTGCACCCCGGAAGCCAAAGGTAAAATCGAAGCCCACGATCACCGTATTCACATTCATAGGAATCAGCATATTCTCCACAAACTGTTCCGGGGTTACTTTCATAAACTCCGAATCAAAAGCAACCAAATAGCTGTTATCCAAGCCCATCCCGGCAAGTATTCGTTCCTTTTCGTTGGCGGGCGTGAGCAGCTGGGTGTATTTATGCTGCCCCAGCACCTCTTTGGGATGAGGATGAAAGGTCATGATCGATGCAGGAATATGCATGTTCTTCGCCGTCTGCAGCGCCCGCTTGATCACTTCCTGATGACCGAGATGAATGCCGTCAAATTCCCCGATGGCCAATACCTGGGGTACTGTAGCTATCGAATCTTTACCTTCGACTATTGGGTAATTTAAATGTATAGATTGCATCGAATATGTCACCTGCATTCTTTTCAGACGAAGCTTGCTACGAAAATACTTTAACTGGCTGCAGTTCCTGTTTATCGCGATTCCATAGAAAAATCCCTATAAATCGGGAGCTTTCGCTATAAACCGCGTAATTAAGCCCTTCAGCGTCTGTTAAAGCCGTCTGCTCCGAAGGAGTCAAGGTCAGTTTTTGCCCAAGCAGCGCCTTGCGAGTCTGCCTTTCACTCAAACACACCTTGGGCATATGAGCTAAAGCTATTTCGGCCGGTATCAGCTTGTCCGATAAACCGCCCTGCTGTTGAAGCAGCTCCAGCTGCTCCAAGGTAAGACATTGCTCCCGTCCGATGCTGCCCGAGGAAGTACGGACAAGCTCCGACATTACCGCCGGGTATCCGAGTGCTTTCCCAATGTCCACACATAACGTGCGGATATAGGTTCCTTTGGAGCAGCGGACACGGAAGCGAATTTCCGGGTGATGCATATCAAGATTCATTTGTAATATCTCAATTTGATAAATTGAGACTTTACGCGACTTGCGCTCTACTTCAACCCCCTGGCGGGCCAATTCATACAGCCGCTTGCCATCGACTTTAACCGCCGAGTACATAGGGGGAACTTGCTCGATTTCGCCTACGAATGAATGCAGCGTCTCACGCACCTGTTGTTCTGTCAGGGTGACTTGGTCTGCTTGCTCGATGATTTGACCGCTTGCATCCTCCGTATCGGTAGCAAGACCGATTTTTAAAGTTGCTTCATATTCCTTGGGAAGCTCCTGGATATATTCTACCAGACGGGTAGCACGGCCAATGCAAAGCGGCAGCACACCGGTCACTTGAGGATCCAGCGTTCCTGTATGGCCGATCCTTTTTATCCTTAGAATACGTCTCGCTTTGGCAACCACATCATGTGATGTAAATCCAGCCGGCTTCCAAATCGGAAGTATTCCTTCTAACGTTTCGTTCGTCATCCCAGCGCTAAACCTACTTCCTTAACCACCCGTTCGATGGCTTCGTCCAGCGTCCCTTCGACAGCACATCCTGCCGCGCGGACATGTCCGCCGCCGCCGAAGGCTTTGGCAACCTGTGCCACATCCACCTTGCCGTTGGAGCGCAAACTCACCTTCACCATGTCTTTCCGTTCTTTGAACAAAATGCCCACCTCCACGCCTTCAACGCTTCTCGGGTAGTTGACCAATCCGTCCAAATCCTCGTTACTGGCGCCGCTTTGTTCAAGCTCGTCTAATGTGACCGAAAGCCAGGCTACTTGGTTGCCGTGAGCGAATTTCAAGGTAGACAGGCTGCTTTTGATGAGTGCGATCTGCGGGTAGGACAGCTTTTCGAGCAAATGCTCGGCAAGCTCATGCCCTTTAACCCCTCGCTCAAGCATATCCGCAGCAATCCGCATTACCTTCGGCGTAGTGTTCGAGTACCGGAAGCCGCCTGTATCGGTTAACAGCCCCGAATACAGGCAAACATTAAGCTCTTGCGAAAACGGAATGTTCATCGTCATGCAAAGATCATACAGAACCTCGACGGTTGCAGCGGCCGTATCCACCACTAAATTGCAGCTGCCAAAACGGTCATTCGTTGCGTGATGATCGATATTTAACAGCTTTACATCCGCAGATAAAAGCTGACTTACACTGCCCATCCTGGAAAAGTCCGCGCAATCCACGCAAATGACGCGGGTAAACGACGCTTCCATCGATCCTGCCGAAGCTTCGTAATCGACCACTGTCTGTTGTCCGGCACCCATGTACCTGAACTTCTCAGGCATGTTCCCCTCGTTGATAAGGGTATACTGCTTGCCCAAAGCGGTCAGCATCCATGCTACGGCATATGTAGACCCGGCGGCATCCCCATCCGGATGAATATGGGATACCACCAGAAAATGATCGTTCTCACGAATGAATTGCGCAGCAGCCTCCAAATGAGCGGCATACTCGTCCTGCCGGGATAGTGCCGTCATGGCTGCGCATTCTCCCCGTTAATTTGGTTCAGCAGCTTCTCGATATGACTGCCGTAATCGATAGATGCATCGAAACGGAAGATCAGATCCGGAATTTTACGCAGCCGGATTCTTTTGCCGAGCTCCGAACGGATAAATCCGCTGCCGCGGCCCAGCGCTTTTAACGTTTCTTCCTTTTGCTCGTCAGTACCGAGGACACTTAAGAACACTTTGGCTTGAGACAAATCATTCGTTACCTCGACGCCCGTTACGGTAATAAATCCGATACGAGGGTCTTTCAGCTCCGATTGGATGATTTGGCTAAGCTCCTTCTTAATTTGTTCTCCGACTCTTCCTACGCGAATACGCGCCATTCAAATCACCTCTCAACTGTCTCCATTACGAAGGCTTCGATAATATCCCCTTCTTTAATATCGTTGTATTTATCCAGAGATATACCGCATTCGTAACCTTGAGCAACTTCCTTCGCATCGTCCTTGAAGCGTTTGAGGGAGTCAATGTTACCTTCGTACACAACGATTCCGCTGCGGATCAAGCGCATTTGAGCATTACGGGAGATTTTACCGGAGATGACCATACATCCTGCAATCACGCCGATTTTGGAAACCTTGAATATGTTGCGGACTTCTGCTTGCCCGATAACAACCTCTTTATATACAGGATCCAGCATCCCTTTCATGGCCTGCTCGATTTCCTCAATAACTTTGTAGATGATGCTGTGCAGACGAATGTCTACTTTTTCTTGGTCAGCCGTATTCTTCGCTTGCGGCTCCGGACGCACGTTGAAGCCGATAATGATAGCATTCGATGCGGAAGCCAGGATAACGTCGGACTCAGTAATCGCACCTACGCCGTTATGCAGGATTTTGACGCGAACGCCTTCGATATCGATCTTCTCAAGAGATCCGCGAAGGGCTTCAACGGAGCCTTGTACGTCCCCTTTGATGATCACGTTCAGGTCTTTGATTTCGCCGTCTTTAATGTGTTTATACAGATCGTCCAATGTAACACGAACGTTCGCGCCCATTTCCGATTGTCTCAACGTAACAGCACGTTTCTCGGCAATCGCTCTTGCTTTACGCTCATCCTCGAAGCAGATAAACGGATCGCCAGCTTGCGGCACTTCAGTTAAGCCGGTAATCTCTACAGGAGTAGATGGACCAGCTTCTTTCAATCTCTTGCCTCTGTCGTTGACCATGGCGCGAACGCGGCCAAAGCATACGCCGGCTACGAAGCTGTCTCCGACTTTGAGCGTACCGTGCTGAATCAGAACGCGTGCAACCGGACCTTTACCTTTATCCAGCTCGGCTTCAATAACCGTACCTCTGGCACGTTTGTTCGGGTTAGCTTTCAGTTCTTGAACTTCAGCGACCAAAAGAATCATATCAAGCAGATTTTCAAGACCGATACGCTGTTTAGCGGAAATATTGCAGAAGATCGTGTCTCCGCCCCATTCTTCCGGTACCAGTTCATACTCGGTAAGCTCTTGCTTGATTCGATCCGGGTTAGCTTCAGGTTTATCCACTTTGTTAACCGCAACGATAATCGGCACTTTTGCCGCTTTAGCATGGTTGATCGCTTCTACGGTTTGAGGCATAACACCATCGTCTGCTGCGACCACAATAATAGTAATGTCCGTTACCTGTGCACCGCGGGCACGCATTGATGTGAACGCTTCGTGACCCGGAGTATCCAGGAACGTAATTTTCTTATTATGGATTTCGACCTGGTACGCACCGATATGCTGGGTAATTCCCCCTGCTTCGCCCTCGGTTACGCTTGTTTTTCGGATAGCATCCAACAAGGTCGTTTTACCGTGGTCGACGTGACCCATAATGGTGACTACCGGTGGACGCTCCAGCAGATCTGCTTCGTCATCCTTCTCTTCGAACTGCTCAAACTTATCTTCCTCAACCGGAATTTTCAGTTCGACTTCAACATTATAGTCACTTGCAAGCAGTTGAATGGCATCCAGATCAAGCTCTTGGTTAATGGTTGCCATAATGCCCAGGAACAACAATTTCTTGATAACTTCCGAAGCATCCTTATGCAGAGCTTTAGCCAACTCGCCAACCGTCATCGTACCACGAACGATAATTTTTTTAGGGGTATTATCCACTTTTTCCTTCTTCACAGGTTCTTGCTGGAATCTCCCCTTCTGATTGCGGTTGTTACCCCGATTGTTTTGCGGGCCTCTTGAAGTACTCACTTTATTATCGTCAAAACGCTTCTGGTTCGGTTTGGTCTTCTTCGTTGTCTTGCCTTTGCTAGCTGCATCCTCTTGATCTACATCAACGGGTAAGCTAGCTCTTGAAGGGCCCGCACCAATAGATTTGTTGAAGGAGTTGGAGGCTCCTTGACCTGCGCCACGTTGATCAGACGATGGCCTGCGTTGATCGAATCCGCCTTGCGGACGACCGGAACGCTGGTCACCAGAACGGCTGCCGTTGCCGCCGCCAGGTGCACCGCTGCGGTTGCCTTGACCTTGATTGTATCCGCCGCTTGGACGGTTTTGGCTTTGGCCTCCGCCTTGCTGGCTGCCGCGGTTCTGATTGTAGCCTCCGCCTTGTTGGCCGCCGCCTCGGTTAGGATTGCTGCCGCCCTGCTGGTTGCCGCTGCGCTGTTGGTTGTTATAACCGCCTTGGGAACCTTGACCTTGAGGTCTACGATCTCCATACTGCCCGCGGTTGCCTCCACCTTGACCTTGCTGGCCGGAACGCGGTCCGCTATGGTCGCGGTTGGATTGGCCTTGGCCTCCGCCGGTTCTTTGCTGATTGCTTGGCGTATTGCCTGTTTGGGCTTGAGGAGCCTGAGGCTTAGTGTCTGTCTTAGGTTGTTGAGCTTGTGCTTGTGCGTTTGCGTCTGTGTTCACTGTGTTCGTGCTATTCGTACTGATAGAAGCATTCCCCGTTTCGTTAGTTCCTCGTTTGGCTGCTGCATTGGCTTTTACTTCTTTAAAAAATTTTTCCACACTCTCCACTGTATCGTTCTCCATTACACTCATATGATTGTTAACTGGAATACTAAGTCTTTTAAGAATTGTAATAATCTCTTTGCTGCTCATATTCAAAGACTTCGCATACTCATATACTCTAAGCTTATTATCTTTATTATTGTCTTGTTTACTCAATACTGTCCACCTCCGTACGATTTTCCAGACTTTTCTTCAGCATTTTCGCAAATCCAGCATCGGTTATGGCTAGAACAACGCGTGTTTCCTTTCCGATACTTGCTCCTAACTGCTCACGGCTGCCGTACTGATGTATGGGAACCTGATAGGTACTGCATTTATCGTTCACTTTTTTCAAAGTGTTGGGGGAGGAATCTTCTGCAACAATGACCATCTTGGCCTCGCCCTTACGAACTGCGTCTATGACGGCATCTTCTCCCGTAATGACTTTACCCGCTCTCATGGCCAATCCCAAGTTATTAAACCATTTATTATTCATCATCCACCGCCGCTTCTTTGCCGGCAATGAATTCATCCTCTACTTTAATAAAATCCTGTTCCAAAGCATCGTAAATGTCCGCGCTGACCGATTGCTTTAGAGCGCGATCCAATGCTCGGCTCTTTTTAGCCAATCTGAAGCAAGACAGCTTTCCGCACAAATAAGCTCCACGTCCCGCTTTTTTACCCGTCAGATCAATGATGATGTCGTCATTTGGCGTTTTTACGACGCGAATCAGTTCTTTTTTGGGCATCATTTGCTGGCATGCTACGCATTTGCGAAGAGGTATTTTCTTTTGCTTCATCTTAGATCACCTTCTACTTGTCAGCTGCTTATTTGAAATTAGTCGATACTGACGGAATCCTGGTGCATTTCCTCAGTAAATGTTTTAGGCCGGCCGTATTCCTGCTCCGCTTGCGTTTCGCTCTTGATATCGATCTTCCAGCCCGTCAGCTTGGCAGCCAATCTAGCGTTTTGCCCTTTAATGCCGATAGCAAGGGATAGCTGATAATCAGGTACGATAACACGGGCCATTTTCTCGCTCTCAAACACGTTCACTTCAAGTACCTTGGAAGGACTGAGCGCGTTAGCCACGTATTCGTCTACATTCTCAACCCAGCGTACAATATCGATCTTCTCGCCTTTCAGCTCGTTAACGATTGTTTGGACGCGCATTCCTTTAGGACCGACACAGGAGCCCACAGGATCAACTTCGGGATTGCGTGAATAAACGGCAATTTTGGAACGGAAGCCCGCTTCACGCGCGACGGAACGAATCTCCACGACGCCGTCAAAAATTTCGGGAACTTCCAGCTCGAATAAACGTTTTAAAAGACCCGGATGTGTACGAGATAAAATAATTTGCGGGCCTTTAGTCGTATTTTCCACTTTCGTAATATAAGCCTTTACGCGGTCGCCCTGCTTAAATTTATCTGTCGGCATAAGCTCGGTCAACGGCAGCGCAGCCTCAATTTTGCCCAAATCGATATAAATATTGCGCAGGTCCTGTCTTTGTACAATACCGGTCACAATATCCTCTTCTTTGTCGACGAAAGCATTATAAATCAAACCGCGCTCCGCTTCGCGTATCCGCTGGGTAACAACCTGCTTGGCAGTTTGCGCTGCGATACGGCCGAAATCTCTTGGGGTTACCTCGATCTCGACGATATCGTTCAATTGATAGTTCTGATTCAATTCACGCGCAGCATATAGAGAAATTTCCATACGGGGATCCAATACATCCTCAACCACCGTTTTGCGGGCGTATACTTTGATCAATCCGGTGTGACGGTTAATGTCCACACGCACGTTTTGCGCGGTATTAAAATTACGTTTATAGCTGGAAATCAGTGCCGCTTCAATAGCATCGATCAGCACTTCCTTGGCGATTCCTTTTTCCCTTTCAATTTCCAATAATGCTTCAATAAAATCCATGTTCATTTGAACGGAGCTCCCCCTCTCATAAAATCCACCACTGTTTTAGAACACGATCGCCAGTCTTGCGCTTGCTACTTTGTTGAAAGGAATTTCGTGTTTTTTCTTTCCGATTTCAACGACGACGGTCTGCTCATCAAAGGACAGAAGCGTTCCTTCGAATTCCTTCAACCCATCAACCGGCTCATATGTCGTCACAAATACATGCTGGCCCACTGCCTTATGATAGTCCTGCGTCTTTTTCAAAGGTCGCTCGGCACCCGGCGAGGATACTTCCAGGAAGTAAGCGGTAGGAATCGGATCCTTTTCATCCAATTTTTCACTTAAAAATTCGCTGATACGGCCGCAATCGTCAATATCGATGCCGCCTTCCTTGTCCACATACACTCGTAGAAACCAATTGCTGCCTTCTTTAACATACTCAACATCGACTAATTCAAAGTTGTTCTCATCCAAAAAAGGCTGAAGAAGTGATTCAACTATAGGTTTAATTTGCGAAATCAACCTGCAACCTCCTATCATCAAATGGAAAGCCAGACGCTTTCATCTCTGTAACAAAATGTAAAGAGTGGGTTTCCCCACTCTCTAAGATCCGAACTTATAAACGGTTGTTACCAAAGAAGATTATACCATAAGCCTTATAGGTATGCAATATGAAGACGGCTTGCTTCATTGAAAGAGGAGTGCCTAGAATAGCGACAGCTGGTTGGATTCCGGTAAGCCGCGGAAGCAGCCCATCGAGCCGAGCAGCTCAACGATCGTTTTGGATGCCTTACTGCGTGTTTGGAAATCCTCAATCGACAGGAACGGCCCGTCATCCTTGGCAGCGGCAATATTTTTGGCGGCGTTCACCCCGATCCCCGCTAAAGCAGAGAAAGGAGGGATTAAGGAATCTCCGTCAACCAAAAACTTCGTCGCATCGGATTTGTACAGATCGATTCCTTTGAAGGAAAAGCCTCTGGCCGTCATTTCGAGTGCCATTTCCAGTATGGATACCATCGCCTTCTCTTTTGGCGTAGCCTGGAATGCTTTCTCTTCAATCTCAATCAGCCTGCGCAAAATAGCGTCATAGCCTTGGCAAAGCAGATCAAGCTCGAAATCCTCGGCACGCACCGTAAAGTAAGTCGCGTAAAATGCAATCGGATAGTACAGCTTGAAATAAGCGGTACGAACCGCAGAGATAACGTAAGCGGCGGCATGCGCCTTCGGAAACATGTATTCGATCCGTTCGCAGGATTCGATATACCATGCGGGCACATTGTGCTTCTTCATATCTTCCTTCCACTCAGGCGTCAAACCTTTACCCTTACGAACGCTCTCTGTAATTTTAAAGGCGAGCCCTGCGTCCATTCCCGCCTTATAGATCAAGTACAGCATAATCTCGTCACGACAACCGATAACGGTCTTGATCGTGCAAGTGCCTTTCTTGATCAGCTCCTGGGCGTTGCCAAGCCAAACTCCCGTTCCGTGTGACAAACCGGAAATTTGAAGCAAGTCGGCAAACGATGAAGGCTGCGTTTCCTCCAGCATTTGACGTACGAATTTCGTCCCCATCTCCGGAACGCCGTAAGTTGCTACCGTGCTTCGGATTTGCTCGGGTGTGGCTCCTATGGCCTTGGTCGAGTTAAACATGCTCATGACTTTAGGATCATTCATAGGAATGGTCGTAGGGTCGACTCCGGTCAAGTCCTGCAGCATCCTCATCATGGTCGGATCATCGTGCCCGAGAATATCGAGCTTCAGCAGATTCGCGTCAAAGGCATGGTAGTCAAAGTGCGTCGTCATCCATTCAGCACTTGTATCATCCGCTGGAAACTGGACTGGTGTAATGTCATTCACATCAATGTAATCCGGAACAACTACGATACCGCCAGGATGCTGGCCCGTACTTCGCTTGACCCCGGTACAGCCGGAGGCAAGTCTGCTAACCTCGGCTCCGCGCCATTTCTTCCCCTGCTCCTCTTCAAACTTTTTCACATAACCGAAGGCGGTTTTTTCCGCAATGGTACCGATCGTACCCGCACGGAATACACTTTTCTCACCGAAGAGCACCTTCGTATAGTTATGGGCAACCGGCTGATATTCCCCGGAGAAGTTCAAGTCGATATCGGGGACCTTGTCCCCTTTAAAGCCAAGGAACGTCTCGAACGGAATGTCCTGCCCCTCACCTTTAAGCTTTGCTCCGCATTTAGGACATTCCTTATCCGGGAGGTCAAATCCGCTTGGCACGCTTCCATCCAAAAACCATTCATTATATTGGCAGGATAGACAAACGTAATGCGGGGGCAGTGGATTAACCTCGGATATGCCCAGGAATGTAGCTACGACGGATGAACCTACCGATCCCCGAGACCCTACCAAATATCCGTCCTGGTTAGACTTCTTAACGAGCCGCTCCGATACAAGATAGTTCGCAGAGAACTCGTATTTGATAATCGGCACCAGTTCCTTCTCCAGCCGTGCGACAACGACTTCCGGCAGCGGCTCGCCATAGAGACGTTTGGCCGCATCATAGCATTTGGTCCGGATTTCTTCATCCGCACCTTCGATGATCGGTGCAAACAGTTTATCCGGAAACAGCTGAAGCTCCTCGAATTGGTCAGCCAGATCGCTTGTATTCCGCACGACGACATCGAAGGCAGTCTCTTCACCGAGGAATTGAAACTCTGCCAGCATTTCTTTGGTTGTTCTGAAGTGAACATCCGGCTTCTTCATATCCTTTAATGGACTGAAGCCGGTAATCCCGTTAATCGTAATATCGCGGCATATTTTATCGCGCGGATGCAAGTAATGGACATTACCGGTGGCAATGACCGGCTTGTTGAATTTACGCCCGATATCAATGATTCTACGGGTTGCATCCTCCAGCTGTTCCTTGCTGCCTACCAAGCCCTTGTCCACCAGATGCATATTAACGCAAGTAGGCTGAATTTCCAGCACATCATAGAATTGCGCAACTTCCTCTGCCTCTTCTATGGACTTGTTCAGCACCGTTTCAAAAAACTCACCCTTCTCACAGCCTGATGAAATAATAAGGCCTTCTCTCATGCTTTGGAGCAAGCTCTTAGGAATACACGCGACTCTATGAAAATATTCGGTATGAGACAAAGAAACCAGCGTGTAAAGGTTTTTCTTGCCGACCATGTTCTTTGCATAGATGCAGCAGTGAAACGGTCTTGTGTTTTTCAAGCTTTTGCCGACATCGTCGTTCAGCCGCTCCAGATCGGTTATGCCGCGGTCATTGGCTTCTTTAATAAGATGAAATAAGATATAGCCCAACGCCACGGAGTCGTCAATCGCCCGGTGGTGATTATCCAGGCTGACCTTGAATTTATCGGCGAGCGTGTTCAGACGATGATTTTTCATCGTAGGGAACAACAGCCTTGCCATCTCCAGCGTGTCAAGAGAAGGATTCGTAACCGGCGGCAGACCTAACTGCTTACAGTTCGCCTGAATAAAGCCCATATCAAACCGGGCATTATGAGCAACAAGCACGCAGTCACCTACAAACTCGAGAAACTTGGGAAGCATGTCTGACAGCTCAGGAGCGTCCCTTACCATATCATCCGTAATATTAGTCAGCTGTTGAATGTTGTACGGGATTCTTTCATGAGGGTTAATGAACGTGGCAAAACGGTCGATCTCCTTGCCATCCTTCATCTTCACTCCGGCGATTTCTATAATCTTGTTATGGACGATAGATAAGCCGGTGGTCTCAATATCGAAGATGACGTATTCGGTATCCTTCAAATCCATCGAACGTGCGTTCTCCACTACTGGAACCCCGTCATCCACAACGTTTGCCTCAACACCATAGATCATCTTGATGCCATGCTTCTTAGCCGCTTTATTGGCCTCTGGAAAGCTTTGTACACCGCTGTGATCCGTAACAGCTATAGCTTTGTGGCCCCATTTGGCTGCCGTTTTGATATATTGGTCGATCGGAGTAATTCCGTCCATTGTACTCATGGTTGAATGCAGATGGAATTCGACCCGCTTCTCCGCAGCATCATCCTTGCGGTCCGGCGGCGGCATCACTTCATTGACATCATTCGGGATGAGGACCAGCTCGGGAATTTGCATAAAGCGGTCATATTCCACTTTTCCGCGTACCTTTACCCAAGTGCCATTCTGAATCAGGCTGTAGATTTTAACGTCTTCCTTCGTTTTGGCAAAGGCCTTGATCATCATGGAATCGGTGAAATCCGTTATGTTAAATGTAAACAGGGTGCTGCCGTTTCTAAGCTCCTTCACTTCCAAACCGAACACGGCGCCCTGCAGCGTCACTTTCTTCTCTTCATCCTGAACCATCTGAATCGGTACCGGAGGATCTTTAATCTCGTAGCCTACCATCAGCTTTAACTCTGCTTCAGGGAGAGACTCGGCTTCCTCCACTTCAATAGATGTCATGATCTCTTGGGTGACGATCTTTTCTTCTTCTTCAATTTTTTTGGCGAATTTCTCAAACTCCGCTTCGCGGTTCTCATCCATAGCATAACGAACATGGAAGTCAACGCCAAAGAAATCAGAGAAATACGTCTGCACCCACTGTCCGATATTTTTCTTTTTGGCAAGCTCCAGCCCGATGGAATCCAGTAAAATCAGCGTAAGCTGATGCCCCTGAACCTCTATCTTAGCCCGGGCCATCCAACCGTTGACGGAGGTAGCCTCCCGCTGCACCCACTCAATAAACATTCCCCAATATTCACGAGCCACTAATTCCGGTTCTACATCCTCCGTATACTTCAGCATAAATCGGATTGCTGCAATATGGGCGAATTTGTCACGGATCATCTTGCAAAAGGAACGGTACACGTCATTGGGAACAATGGTGCTTTTTACGATATAAAACGTCCATTCTCTGTTTTTGCGCGTTGTTTCAACTCTATCAATATACCCGTCCTGAAAAAAAGAGTTCACTACATCCACAGGCACATGGGCCTGCTGCATCAGCATCTCAAAGCGTTCTCTCTTCACTGCCGTACTGCTCATGAACTTCCTCCCCCGTAAAACATACAAAGGGCAAACAGGAGATGTTGCTTTCCGATTTGCCCTTGATATCCTTGCAATTAATAAGCTTTACCGAACACGACGGTATGCTTGGAAGCTTCTCCGCATACTAGACATGTTGATTTGTGTTCACCAGGCTCAAACGGGATGTTACGGCTTGTTGCGCCTGTCTCTTCCTTAACCTGAGCTTCACAAGCATCGGATCCGCACCAGCCTGCCAAGGCGAAGCCGCGCTTCTGCTCCAGGAACGACTTGAATTCATCCAGCGTATCCACCGAAGTGAAATTCTCATCGCGGAACTGCTTAGCTCTATCATACATTTGTTGATGGATTTCTTCCAGCATTTTTTGCACTTCTTCGACAAAATGATCCTGCTGGACTACGCGTTTTTCCCCGGAAATTCTCGAAACAAGCACCACTTGTCCGTTTTCCATATCACGAGGTCCCAGCTCTACACGAATCGGTACGCCGCGCATCTCGTATTCATTGAACTTCCAGCCGGGACTTTGATCCGGACGGTCGTCTACCTTTACGCGAACCCCGGCTTGTTTCAGCTGAGCGTACAGCTCATCAACACGGGCTACCACTTGCTCCCTTGTTTTCGGAGGACCGATAGGAATCATGATGACTTGTGTAGGAGCAACTTTAGGCGGCAGAACCAATCCTCTGTCGTCTCCGTGAACCATAATCAACGCACCGATAAGACGCGTGCTTACACCCCAGGATGTCGTATGACAGAAGGTATGCTGATTCTCGCGGTCCAAGTATTTAATATCAAAGGCTACGGCGAAATTAGTGCCCAAGTAATGGGAGGTTCCCGCTTGAACCGCCTTGCCGTCTTTCATCATCGCTTCGATGGAATAGGTATCTACGGCGCCGGCAAACTTCTCCGAAGGGGTCTTCTGTCCGACGATAACCGGAATCGCCAGGAAGTTTTCCGCGAAATCGCGGTAGATTTCTAGCATTTGCATCGTTTCACGACGTGCATCCTCTTCATTCTCGTGCGCTGTATGTCCTTCCTGCCACAAAAACTCGCTCGTCCGCAGGAACGGCTGCGTCCGCTTCTCCCAACGAACCACGTTCGCCCATTGATTGATCAGCAGCGGCAAGTCTCTATACGAATTAATCCATTCGGAATACATATGTCCGATCATAGTCTCTGATGTAGGGCGAATGGCAAGGCGCTCCTCCAGCTTTTCTCCGCCTGCTTCCGTTACCCATGGCAGTTCGGGGTTAAAGCCTTCGACATGCTCCTTCTCTTTTTGGAAAAAGCTTTCCGGAATAAAGATAGGGAAATATGCATTGCGGTGACCTGTTTCTTTGAATCTTGCATCCAGTTCACGTTGGATGTTCTCCCAGATTTCATAGCTGTCCGGCTTAAACACGATGCAACCGCGCACCGGCGAATAGCTCATCAGGTCTGCCTTTTTAATAACATCGATATACCATCTGGAGAAATCCTCGCTTTGAGGTGTAATCTCCTTAACAAACTGCTTCTCTTTGGACATTGGGGGTTCTCCTCCTACAAACTATCATGAGAAAACCTCATATAGAGGCCTTTCATAGATGAGCGAGCGTGTTCAATTGTCACATCTGATGATCTCGGAATCTCTCTTCAACGGAAGGGGCCTAACTCATGAAGCATGCCATACCCATCCTATGTAGTAAACAAAAGCATAGCCCTGCATCAGCAAGGCTATGACTTAGGGATAAACTAGCCTTTAATCAGTCGTAAAATATCGTTATAGGTTACCGCAATCATGAGAAGCATCAGCATCGCAAAGCCGACAAAATGGACGAGGCTCTCTCTGCTTGGGTCAACAGGCTTCCCGCGAAGCGCTTCAAAGCCCAGGAACACTAAGCGGCTTCCATCCAAGGCTGGGAACGGCAGCAGGTTAAACATCCCCAGGTATAAGCTCATGATGGCCGCCCAGAAGGTGTACTGAGGCAAGCCGGCACTGGCTTGTTCGCTGGTGAACTCAACAATGCGGACTGGTCCGCCTAGATCGTCCATTTTGACCTGTAACGTAACGAGCTTGCCGAAGCTGTCCAAGATGGAGACGGCAGCCTGTGACATGCTGCTCCACCCGTTGCTGACCGCATCGGTAAAGGAAGCTTTCCGGTTCTCCGAAATCAGGCTGACACCGACTAAGCCGCCGCCTTTCTCTTCCGGGGTTACTTCTTTACGAATTTGTTCCTTATTGCGTTCAATAATCCAGATCATCGGTTGGTTGATGGACTGCTTGATCATCTTCGTCAGCTTGTTACGGTCAGCACCAATAGGCTCATTATTGACCGAAATAATAATATCATTCGCCATAAGTCCCGCTTTTTCCGCAGGCGAGCCCGCAACGGTACTTTGAATTTTCACTTTATCCGGTACACCGGCCATAAAGGCAACCGTAATGAACAAAATGAACGCGAGAATAAAGTTCATCATCGGTCCTGCGAATATAGACATAGCCCGCTGGCCGACGGTTTTGCTGCCAAATTGGCGATCCCACGGCGCGATCTGGGTTTCCTTGTCTTTGCTTACCATCATCGCTTGGGGATGAACGGAGAACTGCTTGAGCTCGCCATCCATATCGAGCTTGATAAACAGGCGGCGCTCCAAATCGATATCTTCGACAACACCGACCACGGAATCGGAACGATCATCCAGGTCATTCAAATAAATATGGGTCACTTCATTGCCTTTCAATGCCAGAGCAATACGCTGACCGGGGTTAATCTGAACAATCTCTGGATCTTCGCCAGCCATGCGCACAAATCCGCCGATAGGCAGCAGACGAAGGGTATATCGGGTTTCGCCTTTCTTAAAAGAAAGCAGCTTCGGGCCGAAGCCGATCGCAAACTCTCTGACCAGAATCCCGGCCCGCTTGGCGAAATAAAAATGTCCCCACTCATGTATCGTCACCAGAACAAAAAATAGCAGAACAATTTGAAACGCAATTTGCAATGTAGCCAATCGAACGTCCTCCCTTTAAGCATCGCGATTAGTCAAAGACCAGTTCCATGGTCGGGCTCATTCTTTTCATTAAGATTAACATTATTTGCGATATGAATACAAGCCGAGCCATGTTATGAACATATTATCTTGTCGATGAAATGATGCCAGGGAATTTACCTGTTCCAATTAACTTCCCATTCTTGCTGTCTGTCTTGCCCATGTATCCGCGGCTGTGATTTGTTCCAAATCCGGATGCGCAACCGGATCATGCCGATCCAGAGCGCTTGCAATAATATCTTCAATTTGTAAAAATCCGATTTCACCCTTCAAGAAGCGTTCAACGGCTACTTCGTTCGCAGCATTGTATACCGTTGGCGTTGTCCCGCCCGCTCTGCCGCTGTCGAAAGCCATTTTCAGGCAGGGAAAGCGGACATAGTCCATCTCGCGAAAGGTCAATTTGCCCATAGCAGCCAAATTCAACGGTTGAGACGGTGTAGCTATACGATTCGGATAAGTGAGGGCGTACTGGATAGGGACCCGCATATCCGGATTGCCAAGCTGAGCAATAATGCTGCAGTCCATAAACTCCACATAAGAGTGAATGATGCTTTCAGGATGTATCAGTACCTCAATCTGATCATAAGGCAGCCCGAACAGCCAATGGGCTTCGATAACCTCTAGCCCCTTGTTAACCATAGTGGCAGAATCGATGGTGATTTTGGCTCCCATCGACCAATTCGGATGTTTTAACGCCTGCTCCACTGTCACATCTCTGAGCTGCTCGCGGGAATACTCTCTGAAGGAGCCACCTGAGGCAGTAAGCATTATTTTTTTGATGTCTTTCCTGGACTCGCCGTTCAGACATTGGAAAATGGCAGAATGCTCGCTGTCGATCGGAATCAGCTTGACGCCGTGACGTTCGGCTTCGGCCGTAACCAGATGGCCCGCACTGACCAAGGTTTCTTTGTTCGCCAGCCCGATATGCTTTCCCGCCCGAATGGCTGCGAGGGTAGGCTCCAGGCCTTGACTCCCTACGACCGCTGTTACTACATCGGAAGCATCGGTACCTGCTGCAATTTCAATAAGACCTTGATCCCCGTAAAAAATTTGGGTACCTGCGGGAACATGCATCTTCATTTGATCAGCAAGCTCCTTCGTTGCGACGGAAACCTTGGCGGGACGAAATTGATGTACCTGATCCAGCAGGAGCTTCACATTATAGCCGCCTGCCAATCCCACAATTTTAAACTGTTCCGGGTGATGGGAAATAACGTCCAATGTTTGTGTACCGATGGAACCGGTTGATCCAAGTATGGAAATGTGCTTCATGTTTCACCTCGAACAATCGAATTAGGTATGGGGAAGTAACGAAAGCAGATGAACAACCGGAAACACGATCAGCCAGCTATCCACCCGGTCTAGTACACCGCCGTGCCCTGGAAGGATGGCCCCCGTATCCTTAATGCCCTTTACCCGCTTATAAGCAGATTGGATTAAATCCCCCATTTGTCCGACTATAGCGATGATGATACCGAGAAGCAACGCCTGTTTCCAAGAGAGCAGTTCAGGTGAAGCCAATGAAAAACAGATAGCCACAATGATGGAAAGAACAACTCCTCCTGCGGCGCCTTCAATCGATTTCTTAGGACTAATAGTCGGCCACAAGGGATGCTTGCCAATTGCTGACCCTGTGAAGTACGCGCCGGAGTCCGTAGCCCAAATGCAGAAGAAAACAAGTAGCGTCCAGAACATCCCGTTCTCCATAGCACGAGTCTCGATCATGTAATGAAAACCGATACCCACGTACACCATCCCTAAGAACATCATGACCACGTGATCAATGGTTACCTCATTCTTGGAAACGACGGTAGCGCATAAGAAAATGAACATAAACAACCATATCATACGGTCCATGGATCCAACCGACGCAAGTTGAAGCGTATTCCACGGTATCGTTAAGCATGCTGTACCTATGTATCCGAAAAGGGCTGTAATACGATATGGCGTCAGCCCATTCATTCGTAAAAACTCATTAAAACCGATCAGGGACAGAATGACAATTAATCCGGCAAACCAGTATGCGCCTAGATACAATAGAATCATGAAGCCTAAACCGGCAATGACCCCAGTGATGATTCGCTGCTTCAAATTCATTCCTCCAATTACTGCTACAATCCTCCGTAACGCCGGGCTCTTCGTTGATACTCCTGGATTGCCTCATAAAAATGCCGCTCCGTAAAGTCAGGCCAGCACAAATCCGTAAACCATAACTCCGAATAAGCCAGCTGCCACATCAAAAAATTACTGATACGAAGCTCGCCGCTCGTACGGATCAACAGATCCGGATCAGGAAGCGGGTAGGTCAATAAGTATTGGCCAAATTTCGATTCATCCACTTCATCCAATGTAACTTTACCGGATGCCACATCCTCTGCCAGCTTTTTAACACCAGATAGCATTTCTCTGCGGCTTCCGTAATTCAAAGCAAAATTTAAAATAAGTCCCGTATTGTTCTTGGTTTGCTCAATCGCTTTCTGAATCGCCTCTAGTGTATAGTTTGGCAAACTTTCCTGCCATCCAGTCATACGAATCTGCACGTTGTTGGCGATAAGCTCATCGATCTCTTTTGGAAAAAATTCTAGAGGAAGCTTCATTAAATACTCGACTTCTTCCTTGGGTCTTTTCCAGTTTTCGGTTGAAAATGCATACATGGTCAGCACATTAATGCCGATAGCATTCGCAGCCATAGTAATCTTTTTTACGTTTTTCATACCTGAATGGTGCCCCGCAATACGCGGCAAGCCGCGCTTCTGAGCCCATCGCCCATTGCCATCCATGATAACCGCAACATGGTTCGGAATATTATCGGCATCGATCCGTTCTACCCACTCGTCATTCTGAGCCTTGCTTCCAAACCATTTCTTGAAAGGCATCATTTCTTTTTCCTCCAATAAGGAAAGTGTAAAAGCCCCCTCGAAAGGGGGTCTTCTATCATTATACTTCCATAATTTCCTTTTCTTTAGCTGCTAACACTTTCTCTACTTCACCGATATATTTATCAGTAAACTTCTGGATGTCTTCTTGATGCTTGCGGGATTCGTCCTCAGAGATGCCCGACTTTTCCAGCTTCTTGATCTCATCGTTTGCGTCGCGGCGAATGTTACGGATAGCAACCTTAGCTTCTTCACCGAATTTGCGAGTCATTTTCACCAGCTCGGTACGACGCTCTTCCGTAAGGGCCGGAATCACAATGCGGATCATCGATCCATCGTTGGAAGGAGTCAACCCCAGATCGGATTTCATAATAGCCTTCTCAATAGCGGCGACGGAGCTTTTATCCCATGGCTGAATCATAAGGGTACGGGAGTCCGGTGTATTAATGTTGGCTAATTGATTAATAGGCGTCATAGCCCCGTAATATTCCACTTGAATGCGATCAAGCAAAGACGGAGTCGCTCTGCCTGCCCGAAGGCTGGCCAACTCTCTCTTCAACGAACCGATTGCTTTTTCCATGCGGTCTTCCGCATTCTTTTTAATCGATTGTGGCATAATCGTTAAACACTCCCTTTTACAATCGTACCTATTTTTTCTCCGAGAACAACCTTCTTGATGTTGCCGCTCTCGGTTATGGAAAACACGATTAACGGAATATTATTGTCCATGCAGAGAGAAGAAGCCGTTGAATCCATTACGCCCAGATTATTGCTTAACACTTCCATATAGGTTAGCGTCTCAAACTTCTGTGCATTGGCATCCTTGAACGGATCTGCGGAATAAACCCCGTCCACTTTATTTTTGGCCATAAGAATGACTTCCGCCTCGATCTCAGCCGCTCTTAATGCCGCTGTCGTATCGGTTGAGAAATAAGGATTCCCTGTACCAGCTGCAAAGATGACAACCCGGCCTTTTTCCAAGTGGCGAATCGCTCTTCTGCGAATATAAGGCTCTGCCACCTGCTGCATGGTTATGGACGTTTGCACACGTGTCGGCACTCCGATCGTCTCCAGGGCATCCTGAAGCGCCAAGGAATTCATGACGGTCGCGAGCATCCCCATATAATCCGCAGTGGCACGGTCAATCCCCTTCGCACTGCCGGCAATACCTCTCCAGATGTTCCCGCCTCCTACAACAACGGCAACCTCTACATTCAAATCGACAACCTCTTTGACTTGCGCTGCGATCGAGGAAATCATATCGGAATCGATTCCGTATCCCTGCTGACCTGCCAGTGCTTCTCCGCTCAGTTTCAATATGACTCTTTTAAAGATTGGCTGTACCAAGCTTCACTACCCCCGTTCGTCAATCAGCTGTCATGCTCGTTTATGTTTAAAAAAGAAGGAACACTAAGTGTTCCCACGTTTTACTTTTCCGTATTTATGTACGGTAAATGATAAATTTCCGTTTCAGCAGCAACTTATCATTTACCGTAAGTATATCCAAATAAGTTAAGATAGGTTCTTACGAACTTCTCTTATTATTTTTTCACTTGAGCCATAACTTCTTCAGCAAAGTTCTCTTGTTTTTTCTCCAAGCCTTCGCCCAATTCAAAACGAACGAAACGACGGATTGTGATGTTCTCACCGATCGTTGCTACTTTTTCGTTGACCAGTTGTCCGATAGTTTTGTCCGGATCTTTAACGAATGGTTGCTCCATCAAGCAGTACTCTTCGTAGTATTTGCCAAGACGGCCTTCTACCATTTTTTGAACGATGTTAGCTGGTTTGCCTTCGTTCAAAGCTTGTGCAGTCAAGATTTCGCGTTCTTTATCCAATGCATCCTGAGGAACTTCTTCACGACGAACATACAATGGGCTCGAAGCCGCGATATGCATAGCAACGTCTTTAACAAATTCACGGAATTGATCTGTTTTACCAACGAAGTCCGTTTCGCAGTTAACTTCTACCAATACGCCAATACGGCCACCAGCGTGGATATAGGATTCTACAGTGCCTTCAGTAGCAATACGGCCTGCTTTGTTAGCTGCTGCAGACAATCCTTTCTCACGAAGGATATCAGCTGCTTTGGACAAATCGCCGTTAGCCTCTTCCAACGCTTTTTTACAATCGAGCATACCTGCTCCTGTTCTTTCGCGCAATTCTTTAACCGATGCTGCATTAACTGCCATGGTTTGGCCTCCTTATATTTTGTCTATGACCCTAAAAAAAGGGCGGTGAAAGGATTTTGCACCTTTGAACCACCCTTTCCTATTCAGCATTAAGCTGTTGTTTGTTCACCTTGATGTGCTTCGATAACTGCATCAGCAATTTTAGCTGTCAGCAATTTCACGGCACGGATCGCATCGTCGTTACCAGGGATAACATAATCGATTTCGTCCGGATCGCAGTTAGTATCAACGATACCAACGATTGGGATACCCAATTTGCGAGCTTCCGCGACCGCGATACGCTCTTTACGAGGATCGATTACGAACAATGCGCTTGGAAGACCCTTCATATTCTTAATTCCGCCAAGGAATTTCTCCAAACGGTCTTTTTCCTTGCGAAGAATAATAACTTCTTTCTTAGGAAGCACTTCGAAAGTACCGTCTTCTTCCCATTTCTCAAGCTGTTTCAAGCGATCGATACGCTTTTGAATGGTTTGGAAGTTAGTCAGCGTACCACCCAACCAGCGTTGGTTGATGTAGTACATTCCACAACGCTCTGCTTCTTCCGCAACGGAATCTTGAGCTTGCTTCTTAGTACCTACGAACAAAATCGTGCCGTTCTCATCAGCAACAGATTTTACGAAGTTGTAAGCTTCTTCCACTTTCTTGACCGTTTTTTGCAGGTCGATAATGTAAATACCGTTTCTTTCAGTGAAGATGTAACGATCCATTTTAGGATTCCAACGACGGGTTTGATGACCGAAGTGTACCCCAGCTTCCAAAAGCTGTTTCATGGAGATTACTGCCATCTTCACACACCTCCTCTAAATTGGTTTTTTGGGTCTCCTCCGCAAGTCGCATCTTCGACATAAAACTACCGGAATCGGCAGCACCATTATGCGAATTAACCTGCGTGCGTTTTAACACCGTCAATAAATATACCACAACTGAATATCGTATGCAACATCTTCTATTATTAGAACAAAAGCCTAACCTCATTCAAGGTCAGACTCTTATTGTGACGTTAAATTCGTAAGAACCTGTGTCAGATCCTGCGGACCCTTAAAGACGTGCACGCCCGCAACGATCTTATCATTCAGCTGCTGCTTGTACATCGCATCCTCGAACGCTTTACGATCGCTGATAACCCCGCTCTGCTGCAGCAAGTCGGCTACGTTCCCCGCGGTAAGCCCCTTGGATATGAAGATATAAGTTTCCTTGGCAGGCTCCTTCGCAGCTTGGGCAGGCGCGTTTGCCGCTTGCTTCTCCTTCTCTTCCTTAAGCTTCTGCTGTACCAAAGCATCCGCCTGCGCTTGATTATACAATTTCTGATCCAACTCATTCACTTGAAAATATTTGGAGGCTGCTTCCTTCAGCTTTTGCTTATCAAGCTCCTGGAGCTCCAATCCATTAGCCTGCTGAGGGGATACCGCAATATTCATAACCTGCAGCAATAAGGCCCCGGCTATAAGGCCTAAACCCAACCCGAATAAAAGCGATCTATTTTTGAGCATTCAACTGTTCCTCCTGCTTGGCTAATTGAAGGATCAGGTTGACCTCACCTTTGTTCATGTTTAATTTTTTCGCTATGTGGTCCGTCGATTTCCCTTGCTCATGGAGCTCGAATAATTCCGCATAGCGGCTTCGGATGTTCATTCCTTCCGGTTCACTCTGGGGTTCGGAATGATCGGTGCCCTGCAGCTGGTCAATCTCTAGCTGAGCAGCCGCCGCTTCAGCAAAATCGATGCGTCCCGCAGGTTGATCAAGTTGCTTCTGAAGATCCGCGTATGCCGCACCAAGCTTCAGCAATTCCTGATTGGAATGAGCGAATTGATGTTCCAGGCTTTCCAATCTGGACGACAGCTTGGCTTGATGGATTTCATGATCCTTCTTGAGCTCTGCCAGTTGACGAATCAATGCCTCATTCTGCTCCTCCAGCTCACCGGCAAAATGCTCCATGGTTTGTTCAATTTCGTTGATGCTGGGCGATGACTTCCCATTGGACGTGTTTGTCTTCGGTACAAGTGTGGCATACACGATAAACACCAAGCCAACGAGTACAATATATACCCAAGGTTGATACAATCTTATCACCTTTTTCTGCTAGTCACGTACCTTCTGCGATGATTACAGGGATAAATCGATGTGCCTTCCTTTGAAGGGATGCTCACTCATCTCCATGGAAGCAGGGTTGGAATCCGCATCCCCTTTTTTCCTTGGAGATTTTTTAGAGCGGCTCTCGGATTTTTCCTTCTCTTTATCGAAAAGGGCTGCTTTATGCGCATGCTCGCTTTTTCCCGCCAGTTGCCGTTCTTTCTCCGTATGCTTCAAGGTATCATCAGCGAGCAAAGCCTGGTCCTGAATCGGCTTTTGATTCAACTGGTTTTGCTTCAATCCGGCTTCATCGTTCTTGTGCAAAACAAACTGCAGCTCCACAGGCCTCAAGCTCATCGCAATCCCTCCCTAAGCTGGTTTATGCTCTATGTAATGGGAATCATGGCAATGTCCCCATTCGCCAATTGAAACTTAACGTGGGAAACGTGATCTTTTATAAATTTCGTATACCTGCCAATTACAATTTTGACTCCACTATATATAGTAGAAACAACTTCAACTTTGGCTTTATCCGAATCTTCCAGCGAACGCTCAATTTCAAATATACGTTCCTTGTACCCGGCTTGCTCTTCAGCAATTTGCTTCTTGGTATGGTTAAGCTTGATTCTCATCGAAACTTTATCTGGTCCAAGCTGCCCTGCTGCCGCTAATTGATCCAGTAATGCTAGCGCTTTCTCGGTTTTGTCGAAGTTCTCGTTAACCGACTTCAGCTGCGAACGAAGCTGAACCAGCTCATTTCGCAATTCAGGCAGTACGCCGACCTCAATGACCGTTGCCGTTGACATGGAATTACCTATCGTTCTGGCTACAACGTTCTCACCCGATTGAATGACTCCACCGACTATTAAGCCTTTGGTGCCTTTACAAATGACATTTTTGGACGCGCGAATATTGGAATGCATAATACTTTGGGTTACAAAGATTTCTTCGGCTATAACCGTCGCATCCTGAATAAAGGAGCTTTTCACTCTTTTTCCCGCTCGAATCATAGCTTTATTATGGCCAAGAATTCCGCCGTTGATTTCGATAGAGCCTTCTGCCTCGAGATCTGCTCCCTCTACGCTTCCGGTAATCCGGAGATCTCCCGCAGCCTTGATTTTAAACCCGCTCAAAACATTGCCCCGGATCACGACGGAACCGACAAAATCGATATTTCCAACGTTATAATCAACGTCTCCATTGACCTCAAAGATCGGGAATACATTAATTTTGTCGCGCTCCGTTGTCACAATCATCCCATCAATAGCCGCGTAAAGCGCTTTTTGCTCGGGATCGGCAACTACGTTTTTGCCGATTTTCAAGCGGGCTTCCTTACCATCCTTCGGAGGAAGAACTTCACCGGTAACCGCTTTGCCTGGAGTTCCTGCGGTTGCCGGCATTTTTTGGGCAAGCAATTGGCCTTTGCGAACATTGCTAATGGTCGTTATTTCTCTATAATCGACTTTGCCGCTCTCTAGCTCGGCTGGCTTCTTTGCATCACTTGCTACCTCATAAGCAAGCTTAATGTAACCATCTTTGCCCGGAATGGGTGAAGTGCCGCTCGCAACCAGTGTTTTGGCTTGAAAGTAAGCTTTAGGATTGCGGGCAATCGAGCTAAGCATATCTAAATCAATGCCATGTACAATATGATAGGAATGGAGCAACTCTTCCAACTGAGTTAACGTTACCTCCAAGCCTTCCTCCGGCTGCTTAAACTGAAGAAAGGCTTGGGCCTTGTCGTCCGACAATGTGATCTCGGCATAATAACTTAGCGGAATCGAAGATTCACTCATTATTCTCCCCCACTTTCTTCCGATCAAGTTTCTTGAAACAGCTGCGTCTTAAAGCGGCTCAATGAGCCACGAAGACGTAAAATCGCTTTGGAATGAAGTTGTGAGATTCTAGATGGCGATAAGCTCATGACTTCCGCTATTTCACTTAGCGATAGCTCCTCATAATAAAATAAGGAGACTACGGTTCGTTCCTTATCCGTTAGACGCTCTATAGCCTTTGCCAGCGTTTCTTTCAAATAAAACTCATTCACCTTGTATTCAGGGTTTTTGGCCTTCTCGTCAATTAACAGAGATAGCCGCGTCTCGGAATCTTCTTCTCGGATAGGATCATCAATGGAGCAAACGGTAGTAATTGCAATTTCCTGAACCATCTGCTGAAACTCGTTCTCGCTGACTTGTAAATAGGAACTGATTTCCGCATCCGTCACGGAACGCAAATACTGCTGCTCCAGCAATTGATATGCTTCTTCGATTTTTTTGGACTTTTCCCTGATCGAACGCGGTACCCAGTCTCCCTGGCGCAGCCCGTCAATAATAGCGCCCCGAATCCGCCAGGAAGCATAGGTTTCAAACTGAAGACCGCGTTCATAATCAAACTTCTCTATAGCATCGATAAGACCCATGACGCCATAGCTTGCCAAATCATCTTTCGATACATTTTTGGGCAGACCGATAGACAGACGGTTCGATACATATTCGACCAGTGGCAAATAGTTCTCAATCAGTGACTGTTTAGCTTCAATTACACCGAATTCCTTCCACTGCTTCCACACATCGATATTCGGTAAATGCGATTTTTGTTGAATCATAACCGGTTGTCACCACCCTTATTCTTCCGCCATACGACGTACCGCTTGCGCCATCTCTCCTGGTTCCATGCTATTAGTCTTGCTGGACAGCTTCGGTGGATTTAACGGAGCGAATCCTGAATCCATCGAGGATGCTTTCGGATCAAGCGAATCCTTTAACATTTGATGGATGGAAGCATCGTCCTCCGGAGTTTGCAAATCCAGAGCCGCTCCCTTTCCCTCTTCATCCGATACGCCATCTTTCAAATCGGTATTCAACTGATTAAGACCGGCTATTGTGCCGAGAATCCACCTGAATAAAAAAATCACAATAAATACGATAGCAAAGCTGTATACGCTTCTTAACAAGCTCGTTGTCCAAATATTCGTTGAAATTGAGCTTATGAACGTAATTACTAATGAAATAAGGCCGATAATCAGGTTCCATCGAACTGTTCCAATCATTAGCTAAAGCTCCTTTACTCCATTTTGAACGCTGCGAATGACCAGGGTGCCCGTCTCACAATCAAATTCAATTGTTCTTCCGTAATTGCCGCCCGTGTCTTCAGCCTTCAAAGGGATCAAATAACGCTTTAACATTTCCTTGCAAGACTCTACGTTTCTCGGTCCGATTCTCATGGTGTCCGAATTACCGCCGAAAGCGAACATTTGGGAGCCTCCAGCCATCTTGGCTTCCATTCTGCTTATGGATGCGCCCAAGCTCTCCATACGCTGAATCATTTCAGGAACTGCCGTATCCGCATACTTTGCAATGTTAAGCGTTCCTTCTCTGGCAATTTCCGAAGTCGGCAGCATCACGTGCGCCATCCCGGCAACCTTCGCTTTAGCGTCATATAACGTAAGCCCTACGCAGGACCCTAAACCCGTCGTCTTCAACACTCCGGTCAAGTGAGCAACATTCAGGTCCGCCATGCCTACCTTGATGAACTTATCCTGGATCATAGAGAATCTACTCCCAGGGCTTTAAAAATTTTGTCGAATGATTCCGGATCAGGAATTAAGAAGAAGTGGCCCTTGACTTCCTCATTCCCGTCCAAAAACTTCGTATCAATTAACAATGCGTGATCGCCCATTTGACCGAATTGTAGGAGACCAAAGCTGAGAATCGCTCCCGCCATATCAATGGCTATGGAAGGTACGGTTGGCGACATGGCCAATTGCGTGAAATCTGCAAGGGAGGACAAATAAGATCCAGCCAAAATATTGCCAATCTCACTCAAAGCAGAAAGTTCCATCTCTGTATAATTTTCGTCATGAGTCGCCATAATTCCTACCAAACTGCGCAACAATTTTTTGGCTGACTCCAATGTTAAGATAAAAAATAGATTCCCGGGCGTTTCTCCCTCAACCCGAAGGAAAATCGCGATGACGACTTCTTCCGCACCGCCTACACTGTCTGCGATTTCTTCAAACGCAACAACACGCACCTTGGGTACCAGCATGTCAACGGGCTTATCCAAAAGCTTGGATAAGGCCGTTGCCGCATGACCTGCGCCTATGTTGCCGACTTCCTTAAGCACATCCATTTGAAAATCTGCTAGTCGGTTGAATAATTCCACGCGATTACTCCTCTAGGTTTTCTAATTGGACAATTTCACTTTTATTCAGCACTTCTTGCAGGTTCAGAAGAATCAGCAGTCTGTCGTCGCTTACCTTCGCAATGCCGCGCAAATATTTGGCTTTAATGCCTCCTACAATTTCCGGCGGATCTTCAATGCTATCTGTGTCCACATCAATGACATCGTTAGCCGAATCAACAATAAGTCCCACTTCAATATCATTCACGCCTACAATGATAATACGTGAACTGTCCGTAAACTCGGTTTCCTTAAACCTGAATCTTCCGCGAAGATCGATTACCGGAGTAACGACACCACGCAGATTAATAACCCCTCTTACAAATTCCGGAGTTTTGGGTACCCGTGTCATGGGCTGCATTCGTTCGATGGTGCGTACCTTTTCTACCTCAACACCGTATTCCTCATTCTCCAGGGCAAATACAATGACTTTGATCTCTTCTCCCATGTTCCTTGCCTCCCTCAAAATGTATAACGTACTAAGAATCGCTGTGACGGATGATTACTTGATTAATGCATTAGTATCTATAATAAGTGCCACTTGACCGTCTCCAAGAATCGTAGCTCCGGAAATGGCGAACAAATTCGTCAAATATTTTCCTAGTGATTTCAAAACTATTTCCTGCTGCCCGATGAATTCGTCGACAATAAGTGCAGCAAGCTTCTCCCCTTTGCGGATCACGACAATTTGCGTTTCGCCTTCCTTTACGTCCGCCGTATTAGGAACATCGAACAGCTTGCCCAGGGAAACTAATGGAATTACGCTGTTGCGGTAATTAATCATTTTATTGCCGTGTACAATGCGGATTTGATCCTGCTTGATAGCAGCCGTTTCAACAATCGAAGACAACGGTATGGCATACTTCTCTTCGCTCAGGCGGATCAGCATGGCAGAGATGATGGATAAAGTAAGCGGCAGCTGTACAGAGAACTTGGAGCCTTTACCCCATTTGGATTCAACCTGAACGGTTCCTCCCAAGCTTTCAATCTTGGTCTTAACAACGTCCAATCCTACTCCGCGTCCGGAAATATCAGAGATTTTATCCGCTGTGCTGAAGCCCGATGCAAACAAAAGCATGTAGACTTCTTCGTCCGTCATTTTCGCCGCTTGTTCTTGCGGAATGACGCCGTTTTTAACCGCAATGCTCAACACTTTCTCGCGGTTTATCCCACGGCCGTCATCCTCGATTTCAATAAAGACATGATTGCCGCTGTGGAATGCACGCAGGTTAATGGTCCCTGTTTCCGGCTTGCCGGCACTAATCCGGTCACTGACGGGCTCAACGCCGTGGTCTACGGAGTTTCTCAGCAAGTGAACCAACGGATCGCCGATTTCATCTATCACGGTACGATCCAGCTCGGTTTCTGCCCCTGTAATGATGAGGTCCACTTTTTTGTCCAAGGTTTTGGCCACATCGCGAATCATGCGGGGGAAACGGTTGAACACCGTATCAATGGGAACCATGCGAAGCTTCAAAACAATATTTTGCAAATCGCTGCTTACCCGGCTCATATGCTCTACGGTCTCGGTCAAATCACTTCTCTTGACTTCGCTCGCCAGCTGCTCCAAACGGACGCGGTCGATCAGAAGCTCGCTGAATAAATTCATTAACGTATCCAGCCGTTCGATATCCACGCGAATGGTTCTGTTCGCCACCGGAGCATTGGCTGCCGCAGGACGCTTCTTGGTGTCTGCAGGTGCTGCCGCAGCCTGAGAAGCTGACGGCTCTACCGTTGCAGACGCAGCCGCAACCTCCAATTGCGCTTGCTGTACCGCAGGCGGCTTCATCAGTTCATCCAGCTTGGCTTGGTCCAATAGGGTAACGGCTGCCTTCTCGATTTCCGAGACGCTTGCCACCTGCTTTTCGAGACTATCCCTATCAATATGGGAAATAAAAAATACGGAGAAGGAATTATCGAATCGTTCCTGTTCAATGTCTTCAACGGACGGAGTGCATTTGATGACTTCCCCGTTCTGTTCCAAAATGTTGAACACCATATAGGCACGCGCCGCTTTAAGAACGCAGTCCTCCCGTACGGATACCTCAACATGACATACAGATAATCCGGCTTCTATCGATTGCTGGATAATAGATAATTGAAATTCATCAAGCGCCGGTTCTTGTGACGAAGAATCCGGCTTGGCTGCGGCCGAAGCGGAGGCTGATCCGGATTTGAGATAATCACCGCTGACGATCGATTTAAGGGACGCCACAATCTGTTGTACATCGAGCTTGCCTGTACCGCCTTGGATAATATCCTCAACCATGGCTTCCAAAGCATCCAGGCTTTTGAAGGTGCAATCAAAAATGAACGAATCCATCTTTAACTTATGATTGCGGACCAAGTCCAAAACGTTCTCCATTTCATGGGTCAAGGACGCCAAGTCCTCGAAGCCCATCGTTGCCGACATCCCTTTAAGCGTATGGGCCGAACGAAAAATGTTATGTACAATGCTTACATCCTCGGGGCTTGCTTCCAAGCTCAGCAAATTGTCGTTCATAGCCTGCAGATGTTCTCTGGATTCATCAATAAACATTGATAAGTATTGATTTAATTCCATAACCACACACCTCCGTCAATTTAGTCCAACCCTATATGTACACCCATGGAACCAAGGCTAGCGAATTACGGCCTGGGTTAACTGATGGGCTATTTCCTGTTGAGGCAATATATGTGTAACGCATTGAAGCTCTACCGCAGCCCGGGGCATGCCATAGACAATGCAGGTTTCTTCCGACTCAGCAATCGTGGTTACGGCTCCCGCCTGTTTTAAAGACAGCATGCCTTTGGCTCCATCCGATCCCATTCCTGTCATGATTACAGCATGACGCTTCAATTCCTTTAATGGCAGAAGCGATTCGAACAATACATCCACTGAAGGGCGATGCCCGTTTCTCGGGTCTTCCTTGCTTAAATAAATCTTGTACATTCCCGGACCATTGCGGGCAACCATCATATGATAACCGCCTGGAGCGATATAGGCCCATCCGTTGGTTAAGGCCATGCCATTCTCCGCTTCCACCACATGCAGCTCAGAGATGGAATCCAGCCTTTGAGCCAACGATTTGGTAAAGTTCGGAGGCATATGCTGAACGATAACGACCGGCGCCGGAAAGTCAGCTGGTATACTAGAGATGACCTGGTGCAGCGCGCGGGGACCACCGGTTGAAGTCCCTATGGCAACCAGCTGCGTTACTTGTGCAGGCGTTGAGGGAATCTGCGATTGAGGCTTAGGAGGCTCTACGGCAGCAGCCGTTTCCTGCTTCGCAATAAGCTCCTTCGCTGCCTTGAGCTTGTCAAAAATAGTTGTCCTGAGAGGATTAACTGCGAACTTAGCCGCATTGGTCTTCACGGCAATGTGCAGCTTTTCAAGCAGTGAAGCTTTCACTTTATGAAGATCAAGCGATATAGAGCCCGAGGGCTTGCCGACAAAATCGACGGCTCCTCTTTCAAGAGCAATTATCGTTTCCCTTGCCCCTTCTTGTGTTAAGCTGCTTAACATAATGACCGGCGTCGGATGCTCCGACATAATTTTCTTTAAGGCATCGAGTCCGTTCATCACCGGCATTTCAATGTCCAAAGTAACGGCATCCGGCTTATGCTTCTTCACCAATTCCACTGCTTCTAAGCCGTTCTTGGCAGTCGCCACAACCTGGAACTGAGGATCCTCCGAGATGAGATCCGTAATGATTTTTCTCATAAAAATCGAATCGTCGACTACAAGTACGTTATAGGTTTTCATAAGAAGTTACTCCTCCCCGCAGATTGTCTGATTTGTTGGTTAGAGGATGTGCTACTGTCTCAAATATTTCATCATTTTTGACATAAAGCTTTTTACAGCACCCTCTTGCTGCGATGACGGCAATTGCCTGGAGATATAATCATCTGCCAATCTGCTGATGGATTGCGATGCAGCACAGGAAGGATATTGCATCGTAAAAGGAACCTGCTTCTTGACAGCTTTGGATACGCTGTTATCGTCATACACATAACCGATGGCTGGGATATCCAGTTTCAGAAACTGCTTTGCCACCATGCTGATCTTATCCGCTGTCTGCCTTCCTTCCTTCCAATCAGCTACGCGGTTCACTACCAATTTGAATGGAACCGACGGTTCCATCGAATGGACCATTTTGATAATGGCATAGGCGTCCGTAATAGACGTAGGTTCCGGTGTTGTAACAACGATCGTTTCTTCTGCCGACAAAATAAATTTCAAGGTTTCCTTGGACAAGCCCGCTCCCGTATCAAAAATAATAAAATCAACCGTACCATTGAGCTGCATCACTTGTTCTGCGAAATAATCAAGCTGCTGCTCCGTCAAGCGGATAAGATCCTGAAAGCCGGAGCCCCCTGCGATAAATTGCAGGCCGTACGGCCCCTGCTCAATGATATCCCAAATCGTTTTTTCTCTCGTTAATAAGTGGTAGAGGCTGTGTTTGGCTGTGACACCCATCAATACGTCAATGTTCGCCAGGCCGATGTCAGCGTCAAAGACGAGAACCTTGTATCCTTTTTTCTGTAGAGTTAGCGCAAAATTCAGCGTGAAATTCGATTTGCCGACCCCGCCTTTCCCGCTTGTAACCGTCAGTATACGGGTAGCGATAGCTTCTCGATGCTTCTGCTGATGCTGCTTAAGGATAAGATTCCGGAGCCCTTGCGCCTGATCATTCATACGGGACGCCCCCCAGCACCAGATCAATGATCCGCTGCTCATCCAGTTCCGTTATATCCTCGGGAACGCTTTGACCGTGAGTCACGTAGGACATCTGCAGCTGAAACTCATGTGCGAGATTAATAATGGACCCGTAAGTCTCCGTTTCGTCCATTTTGGTTAACAATAGCTTGTCCAGCTTGAATTTAGTAAAGTTGTCGGCTATAGCCTTCATGTCTTTATACTTGGTTGTCAAGCTGAGTACAAGAAACGTTTCACTTTTCCCTTCTGTTTGCAGCAGGGCGTTAAGCTCCGAAACATACATTTCATTGCGGAAATTGCGGCCCGCCGTATCCATGAAAATAATATCGCGATCCTTCATTTGTTCAAAAGCTCTCGGCAAATCCTGCGGAGAAAAGACAACTTCCAAAGGAACATTAAGAATAGTACCGTATGTCTTCAATTGCTCTACTGCAGCTATCCGGTACGTGTCGGATGTAATAAAACCAACTTTGCGATGGTATTTCAATACTTGCTCCGCTGCCAGTTTGGCTATCGTTGTTGTTTTCCCTACACCCGTAGGGCCTACAAAGTGAGCGACCTTCGTTTCGGGGTCCAGCCGTTTGTTCGTACCCTGTACGAATAATTCATGCAGCTGTCTTTCCAGGGAACGGCGAACCTCTCTTTCCGTAATAGGGCTCCCGTCAGCAGATGCTTCTTCAGCCGCTCTAGTCATCAGCTGCTCCACAAGCTCCGGATCGATCTCCTGCTCCAGCAAGCGCTGCTGCATTTGCTCAAGAACCGGATCCATCGGTACCCCCTGGGTTCCGTGAACGGATAATTGCTGCATATACTGCTTCATCTGCTTGATTTCCTGAAGCAGTACATCATCTCTGGAGTGCGGCGTATGCATTTGTACGGGTTGTTGAACGGCAGGCTGATGAACCGGCTTCGTTTCATGCCGCTGCTCGGGTACAAGCACATCCGGAACCTCCGGAAAGGACAAGCTCTCGTTTACATCGGGCTCAGTATTCTTTTTCAAGGGTGTCGGTCTAGTATAAGTGATCTTCTCCGTAATTATCGGAGCTGCCGGCTTCGAAAGCGGCACGACAGGCTGTCCCGATCCTTTGGAGATAGACGGTGCGGCGGCTGCCGCCGCAGAATCCGTCGCTGCTATGACTTCAATCTTTTTTTTGGAGAACATGCCTAGAAATCCGCCGGAGCGAATTTCTTTGGTGTTCAGTATAACAGCGTCCTTGCCGAGGTCAGTCCGTATCTTTTGCAGCGCATCCGGCATCGAATCCACAACATAACGTTTCACTCTCATAGATTAACGACCCCCATGCTTTGAATTTCTACGTTAGGCTCGAGTTCGCTGTAGGACAATACTGGAATGTCCTGCATTGTTCTTTCAAGCAGCTGTCTTAAATACATCCGGATCGTTGGTGAGGTCAAAACGATAGGCTGTTGGCCCGCCTGAATAAGTCTTGTCACTTGATCCGTCATTCGTTGATAGATCATTTGAGTGGAGGATGGGTCGAGCGCCAAGTAACTTCCTTGATCGGATTGCTGAACGGACTCGGCAATTTTTTTCTCCAAGGAAGGCCCTACAGTAATCACCTTCAAGGAATCACTTCCTGTTGCATATTGCTGTGTAATTTGTCTTGAGAGAGACTGCCTTACATATTCTGTCAAGATTTCAGGGTCTTTCGTATAAGTACCGTAATCGGCCAAGGTTTCCAGAATCGTGACCAGGTCGCGAATGGAGATTTTTTCACGAAGCAGCTTGACCAGTACCTTTTGTACGTCCCCGATGGTCAATACATTCGGAATCAAATCGTCCACGAGAGCCGAATAGCTTTCTCTGACATTCTCGATAAGCGCTTTGGTTTCCTGACGTCCCAGAAGCTCGTGCGCATGCTTCTTAATCACTTCCGTCAGATGCGTCGCTACTACCGAAGGAGGGTCAACCACCGTATAGCCCGACAGCTCGGCACGTTCCTTCATGACTTCGTCGATCCATAAGGCCGGCAAGCCGAAAGCAGGCTCAAGCGTCTCGATACCGGTGATGGAATCATCATCAATCCCCGGGCTCATAGCCAGGTAGTGATTAAGCAGCAGCTCTCCTCGAGCAACGGTGTTACCTTTAATTTTGATCACATATTCATTAGGCTTTAATTGAATATTGTCGCGAATTCGGATCACGGGAACGACAAGTCCCAATTCCAAGGCACACTGTCTTCGAATCAATATGATGCGGTCCAGCAGGTCTCCGCCTTGCTGCGTGTCTGCAAGCGGGATTAGCCCGTAGCCGAACTCAAATTCAATGGGATCAACCTGAAGCAGGCTGATAACACTTTCGGGGCTTCGCACCTCTTCTATCTGCTGCTCCTCCACCAATTGATCCTCCTGCGCCTGCTTCATCTCCAAATTGCGCTGCATTTTGGTGGCGGCAAAGGCAAGAAGGGCTGCAATCGGCAATGTAGTCCATAAGTGGATCGGTGTAAAAATACCGAGCAAAGTAATCGTTCCGGCAACGATATACAACAGCTTTGGATACGACAAGATCTGTGTTGTCAGATCATGGGCCAGGTTTCCTTCAGATGACGCGCGAGTAACGATCAGGCCCGCTGCGGTGGAGATAAGCAAGGCCGGGATCTGGCTGACCAGCCCGTCCCCGATCGTTAAGATCGAATAGATGGATCCGGCTTCCTTGATATCCATCCCTTTCATAGTCATCCCTATGATCAGTCCGCCCAGGATGTTAATGATCAGAATGATGATCCCCGCGATCGCATCCCCTTTGACAAATTTACTGGCACCGTCCATAGCTCCGTAAAAATCCGCCTCGCGGGAGATCTTCTCACGGCGTTCCTTGGCTTGCTGTTCGTTGATCAAGCCGGCGTTCAAATCCGCGTCGATACTCATTTGCTTACCGGGCATTGCATCCAGGGTAAAACGTGCAGCTACCTCGGCAACGCGCTCAGAACCTTTGGTAATAACGATAAACTGGACAAGCACAAGGATGATAAATACGACGAAGCCTACAACGATGTTCCCTTGGGCAACGAAGGAACCAAAGGTTTTGACCACATTACCGGCCTCGGCATTCGCAAGAATATTACGGGTTGTCGAGACGTTCAACGCCAATCGGAACAGCGTGGTAATGAGCAGTAAAGAAGGAAAAATTGAAAACTGCAGCGCGTCCCGAGTATTCATTCCTACCAGAATAATCATTAGCGCAATCGAGATGTTAATGATCAGCAGGACATCTAACAACCATATGGGAACAGGTACAACCATCATAAGGATGATACCGATGATGCCAATCAATACGACCAAATCTTTCACTTTCATTGCAGATGCCCTCCTTTCCTCCATTAATTAGCCTTGCCTTTAACCTTATACACATATGCTAATACTTCGGCCACAGCCTGGAATAAATCCGCTGGAATGCTTTCTCCGATTTCTACCTGAGCATACAGCGCTCTGGCCAAAGGCTTATTTTCCATCGTAATAATTTGATGCTCCTTAGCCACTTGTTTAATTTTTAATGCGATGTAATCCGTTCCTTTCGCTATGACTGTAGGGGCTTGCATATTTTTGGCATCGTAGCGCAGCGCTACCGCAAAGTGAGTCGGGTTCGTAATAATGACGTCTGCTTTGGGAACATCCTGCATCATACGCTGCAGCGCCATTCTTCTTTGCTTTTCACGAATCTTCCCTTTAATTAATGGGTCACCCTCGGTTTTCTTGTACTCATCCTTAATGTCTTGCTTGGACATGCGGATGCTTTTTTCAAATTCGTACTTCTGATACATATAATCGAGCAGAGCCAGCACGATGAGAACCAGCCCGATTTTGATGCCCAATTTCAAGGTAACGGAAGAAGTAAACAAGATGACATTTTCCAATGGCAGTCTTGCCAAATCCATCAACTGGCCTTTTTCCGCCCATAACGTAGAGTAGACAACATATCCGATGATCGACATTTTCAGGATCGATTTCACGAAGTCGACCAGGGCCCGCAGAGCGAACAAACGTTTGGCACCTTCAATCGGATTAATTTTGTTTAATTTCATCATCAGCGGTTCTCCAGTTAACAAAAAGCCGACTTGCAAGTAGTTCGTAAAAATCGCAATGACTACCGAAACCAACAAAATGGGAATAATGATCAGCATACTCTGCATAAACAGCTGCCTGAACAGAACCCAGACATTCTCCATCGTGATGTCCCACGTCAAGTAGTCATAGAAGATGGAGCGGAACACATGCACAAGCTGCTCTTTCATATAACCGCCAAATAGATAAAAGGAAAGAAAGGCAAAGAACAAAATAAATGCAGCAGGCAATTCCATGCTTTTGGCAACTTGCCCTTTTTGCTTGGATTCCTGCCGCTTTTTCGGGGTGGCCGGCTCCGTTTTTTCTTGGGAAAACATTTGTAAATCCAGCTTCAAACGAAAAGTTTCCAAGTCGTTCCAGTCCTCCCGATTATCCTGAAAGCAAACCAATGAATTTTTGTATGGAATCCAGCATCGAAGTAAACATATCCGTATATACGTAACGATAGGCCGGGAACAGCAGGGCTAACAAGATAAAGCCAACGGTGATCTTGATCGGCATCCCCACAACAAAAATATTGAACTGGGGAGCTACCCTTGCCAGAAACCCAAGTCCCACATCCGTAAGAAAGATGGATACCACTAGCGGTGCCGCCATTTGAAAGCTGATGCTGAACACGCTGCTGAACGTCTGAACCATGAATTTGGCTATATCGCCGCTGTACATTTTGGCAAAAAGTGGGTTAGACAGCGGAATCCAGTCATAGCTCTCCATAATCGCTTTTAGCAGCAAATGATGACCGTTAAAGGACAGGAACAGCAAAATCGCTATCATATATTTCAGATTCCCCATAACAGGGCTTTGCGCGCCCGTCATAGGATCGATCACGTTAGCAATACCGAATCCCATCTGAATATCGATGAAGGCTCCGGCTATTAAAAGGATCTGAAAGAACATATAAGCGATAAATCCTAATAAAAGACCGACTAAGATCTCTCTAATCACAGAAAGCAAGTATAGAGAGTCAAAGGTTGCCGGATCTTTCATCCCAAATAGGGTGTAAGCCATCAATGCTATAAAAAAAGCAATTCCGATCTTAAAATGCTGTGGTACGTTCCTGGCCGAAAAGATAGGTACCACGACAAAAAACGAGGCGATACGACAAAAATAGAGCAGAAAACCAGGTAAATACTGTGTCACCCATTCCATTTACTCACAGCCTAGCCGATAAATTTATATAAGTTATTCAACAGGTTATAAGTAAAATCAACCAGCGTTGTAAGAATCCAAGGTCCAAAAATCAAAAACGATACCAGCACCGCAACGATTTTCGGTACGAAAGCCAGCGTCTGCTCTTGAATTTGTGTGGTTGCCTGAAAAATACTGATGATCAAACCTACGACCAAACCGATTAACAGCATGGGGGCACTGGCTTTCAAGACCGTATACACAGCCTCACCGGCCAATCGAATGACAAACTCGGAACTCACGTTACTTTTCCTCCTGCACGGCCGAATGTAGTGATCATGTATTGTAGCTAATCAGCAAGGACCTTACAACAAGATACCAGCCATCAACCAAGATGAAGAGCAAGATTTTAAACGGCAGCGAGATCATGACCGGCGGCAGCATCATCATCCCCATGGCCATCAAAGTACTTGATACGACCATGTCAATAACCAAAAACGGGATAAAGATCATAAAGCCCATCTGAAACGCCGTCTTCAGCTCGCTTATGGCATAGGCGGGAACCAATGCTGTTAATGGAGTATCCTCTACTCCGGTAGGCGGCGCTGCCTTGGAATAATCCAGAAACAGCTTCAAATCCTTTTGTCTCGTATATTGAAACATAAATTTTTTCATAGCTACGGACGCTTTATCCAATGCGGCGGTTTGCGAGATTTCTCCCTTCATGTACGGCTGTAATGCATTCTGATTCACATCGCCGAGCGTCGGCGCCATAATGAAAAAGGTCAGAAACAAGGCCAAGCCCACAAGCACCTGGTTGGGAGGCATTTGCTGCGTTCCAAGCGATGTTCGAACGAAGCCGAGCACGATAATAATTCTTGTGAAGCTGGTCATTAGAATAAGAATTGCAGGCGCTATACTCAATACCGTCAGCAGCAAAATGATATTGATGGTATTGGAAGCCCCCGAACTGCTGTTGGAGCTCCCAATATCAATATTGATTCCCGGAATCGGATCTGCCGCATAAGCCTGGGAAGACCACATAACGGTAACGGCCAACAAGGTCATGATAGTAAATGCCAATGCTTTATATTTCATGGTTTATCATTCAACCGATCTTTGTTATTATCATCCATCAGCAGCTCATCGACCCTCTTCTTCCGATCGGATAGGTGCTGCATCTTATCATGGAACACTTGCTGGAAGGATGCCGTTATATCTTCACCTTCACTAGGCTCCTGTTTGTTCCTAAGCTTATTCCACCATCCGCTTAGCGATTCAAAATTAGGAGTACTGATGGCATGATTCGTCAACATGCTTGTTATGTAAGCAACTTCTTCCTCATCATCGATCTTCTCGATTAGCTGGACGTTGTCTCCGACACCGACAATATATAAAGAATGTCCGATTTCAACGACTTGAATCGATTTGTTTTGTCCTAACGGTACTCCTCCGAGCGAACGCAGGGACCGTCCGAACAAAGTTTTATTTTTTTGAGAAAGAAACTTCACAATTACAAAAAAGATTCCGATAATAACAATAAGGAAAAAAACAACCTTAACTACCATCCACAGCGTACTCGCCGTATTCGTACCCGGATATGCAAAATCAGGTGTGTCTTTTGACAACGGTTCTGAAGGAGTGCCTGGTTCCCCGTAACAAAAGCTCGAGAAACCGGCCAGTTGAATGATCCCCATAATGATGAACGACGTGAATCCGGTCAAGAGTCTGTTCAAGTTTCACATTCCTTTCGGCTGTAAGACTCTCCCCTATGTACTATTATCCCAGCGTCTTTTTGATAGCTTCGATAACACGGTCCGCTTGGAAAGGTTTTACGATAAAATCTTTGGCTCCCGCTTGAATAGCGTCGATAACCATAGCTTGTTGGCCCATCGCGGAGCACATGATGACTTTAGCGTTAGCATCGATTTTTTTAATTTCCTTCAAAGCTGCGATTCCGTCCATTTCCGGCATGGTGATGTCCATAGTGATCAAGTCAGGACGCAATTCTTTAAATTTCTCAATGGCTTGAGCGCCATCGTTTGCTTCTCCTACTACCTCGTATCCGTTCTTGGACAAAATGTCTCGGATCATCATTCTCATAAATGCTGCGTCGTCTACGATTAGAATTCGGTTTGCCATGGGTGAACAGTCCTCCTAAAGTATGTTTGTTATTGTAATTTTTGAATGCGGTCCCACTGATTCACAATGTCTGTTACACGAACCCCGAAGTTTTCATCTATGACTACAACTTCACCTTTAGCAATAAGCTTGTTGTTCACTAAAATATCGACAGGTTCGCCGGCCAGCTTATCCAACTCGATAATCGATCCTTGCGAGAGCTCGAGAATGTCTTTAATGACCTTGTGGGTTCTTCCCAGCTCTACGGTTACCTTGAGCGGAATGTCCAGAAGCAGATTCAGGTTGGCATCCTCAGCAGGCGATAGATTCATCGGTGTAAAGTTGGAAAATTGCGCTGGTTGTACATTCACATTGCGAGCAGGTCCTGTGCCATATGCAGCAGGCGGTTGTTGGTACATAGGCTGCTGCGGCGGTGCCATAGGCTGCTGGTACATCGGTTGCTGCGGCTGCATAGTCGGCTGCTGGTACATAGGCTGCGCATAGGGATCCTGAACCGGCGGCGCCGCATGCTGCTGTTGAGGAGCAGGGGCCGGAGCAGGTTCCGGCACCGGTGGTGCAGGAATTGGCGCAGGCTCTACCGCAGATGCTGCTGCTGATTCTTCTTGGCTGTCTCCCCCTCCCATCAATATTGATACCATATCCCTCGCGAAGTGTACCGGAAGCAACTGCATAATCGTGGAGTCGATTAAGTCCCCGATTGTCAAACGGAAGGAGATTTTGATAAATACATCTTCGGGAGGAAGTGTCGAAGTTCCTCCTTCTTCCGCTAAATTTAGTATATCAATGCCCGGAGGTGAAATGTTCACGAAACGGTTAAATATTGTTGACATTGATGTCGCAGACGACCCCATCATCTGATTCATCGCTTCTTGAACGGCGCTGATATGGATTTCGGTCAAATCCGCTTCGCCCACTGTGCCTTCTCCGCCCATCATGAGGTCAGCGATGACTTGAGCATCACGCGTTTTAATAACCAACAGATTGATGCCATGGAAGCCATCAACATAATTGACATGGACTGCAACATGCGGCTTGGGGAATTCATCTATCAACGCTTCCTTCGCAACAATCGACACTTTCGGCGTTGTAATATCGACTTTTTTCCCCAAGAGCGTCGACAAAGCCGTCGCTGCGCTGCCGAAAGTAATATTCCCTATCTCTCCGAGCGCATCCTGTTCCAGCGACGATAAATAATCTTCCACATACACCTCGGTAGTGCTCGGACTGCCTGAACTGTCACCGCCGGAGGATTGTCTTAACAATGCGTCTATTTCCTCTTGAGACAAATAATCTTTGCTATTCGTCATTTTCTTCCGCTCCTTCATCGACAATATCGGTTATTTGCAAGGCCAATTTTCCACGAGTCGTTCCCGGCGTACCGTAAAACTTCAGCTTTTCACCTATACGAATTTTCAGCAATTCATCCACCGGCTTTTGCAAAGAAATCACATCGCCTACGTTTAAGTTCAGGAATTCTCCAACGGAAATTTGCGACTCGCCTAGTTCCGCTATAATAGGAAGCTTTGCTCTATGAAGTCTGGATTGCAGGGCCATGACTTCCTCAGGTGCGCTTGTTTTCTTCTGGGATACGAACCAATGATGAACCGATAGTCTTGGCATGATAGGCTCGATAACGACGTGAGGAATACACAGGTTAATCATCCCCGTTGTATCGCCTATTTTGGTACTTAACGAGATCAGCGCAATCGTCTCATTAGGGGAAACAATTTGCATAAATTGCGGATTCGTTTCCAAGGCTTCCATTCGTGGCGACAGGTCGACCACCGTTTTCCACGCCTCCTGCAGGCTCTCGAAAGCTCTGCTGAAGATACGTTCCATAACGATCGTTTCTATTTCCGTCAGGGCATTAATTTTGGACGGTGTCGTGCCGGCCCCCCCCAAGAGACGATCCAGCATAGCAAATGCTACGTTGGGATGGACCTCGAGGACCATTCTGCCTTCTAATGGCTCTGCCTCAAAGATATTGAGGATGGTCATTTTCGGAATGGAACGGATGAATTCATCATACGGCAGCTGTTCCACCTGCACTACGTTAATCTGAACGAAGGTCCTGAGCTGCGCCGAGAAGTAGGTTGTTAAATATCGGGCAAAGTTCTCATGAATTCTTGTTAAGCTGCGAATATGATCCTTCGAAAAACGTACGGCTCTTTTAAAATCATAAGCGCGGACCTTCTTCTGCGTCTCTTCCTTCTTAAGTTCTTCCGCATCCATCTCACCCGAGGATAACGCAGCCAATAAGGCGTCAATTTCATTTTGTGAAAGTACATCAACCATAAGCGTCACCTCCTGTACGAGTGTCTATTGCCTCCAATTATTGAAGCACATGTTCCGTGATCCAAATTTGTTTGATTTTACCGGAGGATAGTAGTGGATTCATTTTATTCATAAGGACCGAAGTCAGATTATCGAAGCCTTTACTTCCCTGAACCTGCTCAGGCGTCATGTCGGCTAGCGTTTGCACGATAATGGCCTTCATTTTGAAATCCAGCTTCTCAAACTCTTCCTTGGCCTTCTTATTTTCCATCTCAAAGGCAAAGCTCGCTTTTACAAATCGGTTGTTCGCAGCGAGGTTTGTCAAAATATCTTTCATGATCACTGTGTTTTCTTTGGTTTCATCTGGCGACACCTTTTTGCTCTGTACTTGATTAGCTGAGCTAATCGCTTGGTCTTGCGAGGTTTGATTCGCTTTATCCATATAATTCCACAAAATGAAAGCAGCCGTTAAAATTAAGGTTATAGCTATAAGGATGGCAACGATTAACAGGAAAATTCGACTTTTTAACAACTACAACCCCTCCGAATCCAAACTCTTGATGGTTCCAACAATCGATCCTATGGACTGCATATACTGCGTCGCAAGCTGGACGACATCGGTAACAGGCTCCAACACGGTTATTTTTTTGCCGGTGGTTAAGGTAATCATGGTGTCCGGCGTTTCTTCAATACTTTCAATCAAGATGGCATTAACAATAATGTGTTTGCCATTAAGACGAGTCAGTCGAATCATAAACAGCCTCCGATAGAAAAATTAGGGGGAGTGAAACCACCCCGCAGCGCTCCCCCCTTTAAAAAATTATCGTTTGAGGTTAACAACCTCTTGCAGAATCTCATCGGATGTCGTAATGATTCTGGAGTTCGATTGGAATCCGCGTTGAGCTACGATCATTTCGGTAAACTCGGACGTCAGGTCCACGTTGGACATTTCCAATTGTCCGGCAATAATTGCCCCTGTTCCAGTTGCAGGATCGTTAGGAACCGAAGTGGCCAGGTCGATATCTTCAACGTTGGAGTTCGCGGTCGTACGGTATAAGTTGCCGCCCACTTTTTCCAAGCCTGCCGGATTCGGCACCTTAGCTACCGCAATTACGTTAGCTGCACCGGTTGTACCGTCCGCTTTTGTCGTAATGACTTCACCATTTTGAGAAATGGAGAACGCAGTATCATCATCTTCCAGCGCAATAATTCCGCCTTGAGTATTCAAAACAAACATACCGTCTGCAGTAACCAACTGACGATTCGCATCAACAGTAAAGTTACCAGCGCGGGTTAAGAACATGTCATCGGTCGAGCCAGTTGGAGATACTGCAAAAAATCCGTCTCCGTCAATACGCAGGTCCGTAGGTACATTGGTAGTCATCGCGCTTCCCGGCGTATGTACAGTATCGATAGCACTGATAGCGACGCCCAGACCGATTTGCTTCGCGTTAACGCCGCCCTTGGCTCCGGCTTCAGGAGCCGTTACGCCGGCAACGGATTGGCTGAGAATGTCCTTAAACATAACGCGACCCGCTTTAAATCCGATCGTGTTAACGTTAGCAATATTGTTACCAATGACGTCCAGCTTGGTTTGAAATCCTCTCATACCGGAAACGCCTGAGTAAAGAGATCTTAACATGAACCATTGCCTCCCAAATGTTGGTTAGTTGTTCCGGTTGCTTCGATCGTTCCACAACCGTGGGCCCCCTGTCGGTCCAGCCCGTTAGTTAAGAAATAATGACTGCACTATCGATTTGGGTAAATAAGTTATCCTTCATCGAAGCGCCATCGACGGCAGTGACCACAGTTCTGTTCTTGATGTTGACGATCAAAGCCGTGTCGTTAATCAGCATCAATGAATCCTTGGCGCCTTTGGCTGCCGCTTTATCAATTGCTGATTGGATCTTGGCCAGCTGCTCGGGTTTAAACTCAATACCGCGCTGCTGAAGCCTCTCCTCCGCATGATGACTGAATCGAAGGAGCTGGTTTTGCAATACCGATTGAAACGAATTCGCTGGCTGGGCCGGCTGATGTTCCGTTCTTTGGAGCCTGGACGTTCTTATGCTACCTGGATACAATTGTCCGACAGATATTCGATCGGTCATTTGGTCTCCTCCGGTATAGCGATTTGCGTGACTTGATCCAGTGCGATTTTATCTTTTCCAACAACAGCGAACTGGGCGCCATCCTTAACAACGATTGACTCTACGACTCCCGTCTTCGGAACCGTTTCTCCTTTTTCGTTCGTCGTATTCCATGTAATCGATTTGCCGATGAGTCCGGATGCAAAACCTAACGACTGTCGAAGCAGCTTCATTTCGTTGCTCATATTCGTCAATTGTTCAACCGATGTAAACTGAGCCATCTGAGCAATAAATTCTTTATCCTGCAATGGTTGGGAAGGATCCTGGTTTTTCAATTGAGCGATCAAAATTTTTAAAAATTCGTCTTTTCCCAGGTCATTCTTTTTGTTTTCCTTAGCAACATTGCTAACGTTTGTTTTTGCATAGTAGGGCCATACATTTTTAGTGCTTACGGATGAATCCGACACGGTTTCACCTCCCGGACATTCACATTGCTTTCCTTATGCCGTTACGTCGATAGAAGTCCGTCCCATCATGGATGAGATCTTGGCTGCCATAGACTCTTTCTCTGCCTCTAATTCTTCTTCTAGAGAAACCGCTTTGTTCGTGCTGCCATTATTTTTTTGCTGTTTGGCAAATTGCTGCTGCTGTTGTCTTTGCTCTTGGAACAGCCCTGATTGCAAGGATTGGCTCTGGGTAACCTCCAGTTTTTCAACCTGTATCCCCTGGCTTTGAAGCGTTGCTCTGAGCTGGGACATTTGGCTTTCCAGCATTTCTTTGCCCTGCATATTCTCTGCTACAAATTGGGCGATTAATTGCCCGTTATGCATGGTCAGCTTGACGTCCACATGCCCGAGATGCTGCGGATACAGCGACAGCTTGGCTTCGCTAATTCCTTCGGCAATGGCATTAACGGTGAACGACTTCATCACGAATTGACTCATCTCTTCCGTAAACGTCGGTGCCTGCATCAGGAGAACCGGAGCCTTGGCAACAGGATTGCCGGTGGACACTTGCTTAAGAAATTCATGCATTGGAACGGCAGGACTATCCGTACCGGCTTCCGCAAAATCAACCAAAGGTTCAAACAAAGGCCCATCGTTAGCCGCCTGAGGGACTTCCACTTTTAACGGCACAGATTTAGCGGCCAAGTACTCTAGATTTGCTTGCACCGCAGGTGCTGCTGCCGATTGCTGAGCATGAATATCCTGTACCGTCTGCACTGCCACATTATGATGGTTTACAATGTTTTTCAAACCGTTAATGACATGCTGGATAGGTTGAGCAGTGGCTTTGGCTTGACTTGCGTTCTGATCCTTGCCGGATTCCAGCAGTTGCTTAAGATCATTTAGAATATCCTTGGCTTCCTGCTTGGAAATAGGCTTGAGCAGTTGCTCAACAGCCGCTGCCGGCTGTTCTTCTGCCACGGCTTCCATATCCAATGGAACAAATAGTTCTTGCAGCGCTGGATTTTGTTTACCGGCGTCACCGCCGTCGTTGAGCGAAGGATCAACCGCAAGCAAGCTAACCAAGTCATTTCCGCTATCCGACGACTGAACAGCTGCTGTTTGAGGCTGAGCCTGTTGAAGCAGCATCGCCTGAATCTCGGCCAACCAGGCTTGAACATCCGGATTTTGCAGCAGCGAAGCTGCATCCTCGGAATTAGAATCCAGCAGCTGAATTAAGGCATCGAGCTGTTTAAGGGAATCTGGGCTCACTTGCTGCTGCGTACCATCAACCTGCAAGCTTCCAAGCTGTTGGATTAATGCATTCAATCCGGGCGCTTGAGCCTGAGCCGACCCACCGTCTGAAGCAGGCGCTCCGCCAATCATTCCGATCAAAGCAGCAGAGAATCCGCCCGATGCTTGGCCAGAAGTTGAATTCGATAACCCTGTGCCTGCTGCTGCGGCCCCTCCCGTACCGGAAGTACCCGTGCCGGAACCTGTTACTGTAACTGGCATTTGAGCTTGAATTTCCATAGTTTCTTTTTCACCTCCCTTCCTTATTTATTGAACGAGTCGAGCGGAGATTAATGCCGCTGTTTCTTTATTTGCTTCCGAGATTGCCGTCAATACCTTGGAGCGTCCTGCACTATCCATCGAGCTTAGAATGGAGATCACTTTATCCGGATTGGAATTTTGCATTTCCAATAATACCGTTGCCGCACTTTTCGGCGTCATGTTGGAGAAGGTGCTGCCCAGATCGTCTTTGCTGATTTTTTGCGCAGCTTTGGGATCCGTAACTGCCGTTTGTTTCAATCTGTCCTGCAGAGCTGCAATTTCGCGGTCTTTAACCGTCGTCTGATCTTTAAGTAGAATGGATGCATCCGCTGCTTTTTTCGGATCCATTTTCTCCAAAACCTTCACCCTGTCGTCCGTCTTCATCATGCTTAATACAAGCACGAGCTCGGAATTGGTCAGCTGCTCCATGATGGGAGCTGCCTTAGAAGGGGTCATCTTGGCATACATAGTTGCTAACTGTTGAATTTGATTCGCATATTCCTCATCGGTGAGTGCTTTGCTTTTTACTTGTTCCTCCAGTGTACTATTCTTCAACTGAAGGTCTTTGATTGTTTGATCTTTTTGAGCCAACAGGTCGTTCGTTTTGCTGATCTCCTGATCTTTCTCATTCAGCTTGGCATTCAAGGCTTGAATGATATCGTCCTGGGATTGCTTGGCTGCAGTATCCTGCCCTGCAGAACCGGCAGCGGCTTTGTTATCTGCAGTCTTGCTTTTAGGCTCCGGAACTATGCTGCTAATGACAGGAATTTTGTTCGCTGTGCGCAGCACGTTGTTCATCACATCATAATCGAAGATGGTAAGCAGTACTCCCAACAGCACAGCCGTAAAAACAAAAGGAATCAAAAACCAGATGAGAAACCGTTCCATAGCCCCATACGAAGAGGTATTTTCCACATCCATATCTGACATTATCCTCACCTCCATGTTATTGGGTTATGACAATCTCCGGAACCGGTTCGTTGCCATTTCATCCAACTGATCCTGCTCTTTCTTCAGCACGTTCATTGCAAATCGCTGATAAGCCTTTTCCTTGGCTTTACTCCAAACCTTTTCTTCAAGAACCCTGCCTGCCAAAACGTCCTGCTTCACATGGACCACTCGTTTGGCTTCCTGGAGATCCTGATTTTTCAATTCGATTTGTTGATCAATGTGCTCAACATATTGATGAAACATCATCATTTGGGAAATCGTTGCCTTTTGGGCGGATACTTCATGAAGCTGTTCATATACTCCGTCCTTGGCTGCATGCAGTTCGGATAAGCTGGACTCTTCCTCGCGCATTTTGCCGATGGCTTGTGACAATAACCATTCCGCTTGCGTCTTTTCATTCGTTTTCAAATCGACGATCTTCTGAAATGCATAACGGAAACGCATAGTTTATGTTCACCCTTTGTTAAATTCTAAAATCAATCTTTCCTGAGCCTCGCTAAATGTCAGCTTCTCATCGACTCTTTGTTTTGTGTAGTCCCATATAGAGTGAATATACTCCAAGGATGTATCAATTTCCGGATTGGATCCTTTTTGGTACGCCCCTATATTTATCAAATCTTCCGAATCTTTATAAATAGATAAGAGACGCTTCAAATTTTCCGCTGCCAGCTGATGCTCTTTGGGAACAATTTCCTTCATGACACGGCTGACGCTGGAAAGAACATCAATCGCTGGATAATGCCCACGGTTCGCAATGTTCCGGTCAAGCACAATGTGCCCGTCCAATATCCCGCGAACCGCATCGGCAATCGGCTCATTCATATCGTCACCATCGACCAGAACCGTATAAAATGCGGTAATGGAGCCTCTAGGGCCGGTACCGGAGCGTTCGAGAAGCTTGGGCAATGTAGCAAATACGGATGGAGTATATCCGCGCGTTGCTGGCGGTTCTCCTACTGCCAGACCAACTTCGCGCTGCGCCATGGCATAGCGGGTGACAGAATCCATCATCAGCATGACATTCAATCCGCGGTCTCTGAAATATTCAGCAATGCTGGTTGCAATTAAGGCGCCTTTAATCCGGATTAACGCCGGTTGATCAGATGTAGCTACAATGACAACCGATCGGGCAAGTCCTTCAGGACCAAGATCGCGTTCGATGAAATCCAGTACTTCCCTGCCCCGTTCACCTATGAGTGCAATGACGTTGACATCAGCGGAAGTATTCCTTGCAATCATTCCCATCAGCGTACTCTTACCAACACCAGAACCTGCGAATATACCTACACGCTGACCTTTTCCGATCGTTAGCAATCCATCGATACAGCGAACACCGACGCTGATCGGTTCCAGCACGCGCGGTCGCTTCAAGGGATTGCTCGGAGCATTGTGCGTTGAGTATTGTGCCATCCGCGATGACAAGAAGGTACCGTCCAAGGGCTGGCCCAGGCCATCTAGCACCTTGCCGAGCAACTCATGTCCAACCTGTACGGTGAGCGGCTTCCCGGTCCCTACTACATCGCAGCCGGGTCCGATCGAATGAAGCTCTCCGAGAGGCATGAGCAGAACTTTATTATTCTTAAAGCCTACGACTTCAGCCTTCAAGGGCACATCCGATTTTAACGGATAAATGTAGCAGACATCGCCGATGCTGGCGTCGGGTCCTTCCGACTCTACAGTCAATCCGATGACTTGCGTGACCTTACCGTTCACTCTGACGGGATCAATTTGTCTCAGATGTTCGATATACTTAAATACGTCCGGCACCTGATTCATCTACACTCCCTCATTTCTGACGGCAAGATGCTGAAGCGCGTTTTTGATTTCCTTTAGCTGTGTATCTATCTTGGCATCGATGCTGCCAAAGTTGGAACGTACCACACATCCATGATCATGAACCGACGGATCCGGTATGATTTGAAGCTCCGCTTGAGAATCAATATGAAGCAGCAGCTCCTCACGCGCATCCTGAATATAGGCGAAATGTGCCGGAGCTACGCAGAGCGTAATAATTCCTTTTTCTCTCCTGCGGGATAGAATCGATTGAATCAGCTCTATGATCCATTGCGGTTCTAAAGTCAGCTGCCTGTCAATGATTTTTTCTGCAATAGCGCAGCTGAGCTGGATCAAAAAAGGCTCTGCCTCTTGAATAATCTGCTGCTTCAGGTGATAAGCTTGCTCCAATATTTGGGATGCTTCCTGCAGCATATCGTTATACTGCTCACGGAGATGCTCTTCCGACTCTTTCAAGCCATTTTCATAGCCTTGACGGAAGCCTTCTTCCTTTAATTCGTTACGAAGCTGCTCATCGCTCTCGCGCTTCTCATTCCACCATTGTTCAATTTCCGTTATAGCATGTTCTCGTGCAGCCGCCGCTTCTTCCATGGCCAACCGAACTTGCTCTTCGGCGAACATTTGGGCATCCTGCAGGATTTGATCTTTCATTTCATGAAGCTCGTTCAGTTCTTGCTGCTGTTCTTCCGTCAGTCCATCGGCTGTACTGGAATCTTCAGACATTTTATATTTTTGCGCAACTTCAACGACCTTTTTATCGTCTAACGATATGTACTGGGTATACTTGATGACATTAGACAATAATATCATCTCCTCCACCGCGGGCTATGATGATTTCACCAGCTTCTTCTAGGCGGCGTATGGTTGCAACGATACGTGTTTGGGCTTCTTCGACATCACGCAAACGAACAGGTCCCATAAATTCCATTTCTTCCTTGAAGGTTTCGGCCATTCGTTTTGACATGTTTTTGAAGATGGCATCTCGTACTTCCTCGCTGGCCACTTTAAGCGCAAGCTGCAGATCGGCATTTTCGATATCCCGGATAATTCTTTGAATAGAGCGGTTGTCGATATTGACGATATCTTCGAAGACGAACATTCTTTTCTTGATCTCTTCGGCCAGCTCCGGATCTTGAATCTCCAAGGAATCGAGTATAGTTCTTTCGGTACCGCGGTCTACCCCGTTCAATATTTGTACGATGGCTGCAATACCGCCCGCATTGGTGTAATCCTGAGTAACGGTCGCGGAAAGCTTCTGCTCCAGTACACGTTCAACCTGGCTGATAACTTCAGGAGAGGTACTGTCCATCAAAGCAATGCGTTTAGCAACATCAGCTTGCTTGTCCTGCGGCAAAGAAGACAAAATGATCGATGATTGCTCGGGCTGTAAGTAAGCAAGAACTAAAGCAATGGTTTGAGAATTTTCATTTTGGATAAAATTTAATATTTGGGCAGGATCCGCTTTTCTTGCGAAATCAAACGGCCGAACCTGCAAGGTTGCAGTTAACCGGTTAATGATATCGAGCGCTTTTTGAGATCCGAGCGCCTTCTCCAAAATGTCTTTTGCATATGCAATACCGCCCTGAGAGATGAATTCCTGTGCCAAGCATATTTGGTGAAACTCGGCTAAAATCGATTCTTTCTCAATACTGTCGACCTTTCGGACGTTCGCGATCTCTAAAGTTAACTGCTCAATCTCTTCATCCCGCAGATGCTTAAAGATCTGAGCCGACACTTCCGGACCAAGGCTGATCAACAGAATGGCAGCTTTTTGACGCCCCGTTAAAACTTGCTGCTGCACTTTAGCCAACCATCACACCTCTATTCATCTACTAACCAGGTACGAAGCAGATTGACGAATTCCTCCGGTTTTCGTTTTGCCAAGGTTTCCAACTGCTTGCGAACCTGATTTTCATTAGTCACATTGTCAATATCAATTGTAGGGAATTCCAGCTTAGCCGGTTCTGCTTCAAGCTCATCCAGAGCTTCTTCCTTCGCTTTGCGGCGTTTCATCCAAATGAATGCCCCTGCTGCCAGAAGCGCTAATGCGAGTCCGCCCAAGCCGCCGTATAGAAGCAATGAATTATTGCTGCTCAATTGATTTTGTGAAGTACGTGCAAACGAATGAGGGAAGACCGATACTTTTTGTAATAAATCCGCCTCAGTCAATGTTTGCTTATTATCGGCTAACGCCGCTCTTACCACGTTGACCAGAATACGCTGAACCGCATTGCGCGTTTCCGGCGTCAATGAATTCGGATCATTCGGATTAGGTGGTTCGATTCCTACATTAATGGTTAAATCTTTAACAACATAGGGTGTAGAGATAATATCGTTCGTAATCCGATTGACCTCAGAGTTGACGGTTCGTTGTAATTCTTCGGACTGAGCCTTGCCGTTACTGTTGCTGCCCGGATATCCCGGAACATCGGTTTGTCCCGTACCCGGTACCCCGCCATTAGCAGCCGTTCCGTCGCTCGTATAGTTTTTCTGGATTTCCTGAACCGATATTTCCAAGCCTTTTTGATCGACTGTGTTAGGAGCCGTAACCAATTGCTGATGGCTGTTCATTTGGTCAAAGTTCATAGTTGAGAACACTTGTACGATGACCTTATCCTTACCAAGAATGGCTGCCAGCATTTGCTGAACGTTTTTCTGAATATCGTTTTTAAATTGATTGTTAATTTCAAAATTTTGAAGTGCAGCGTTCGCGCTGTTTAATTTATTGTTGCCTTTAGAATATTCCAGAGGCTCGCCGTTCTGATCGGAGATGGTGATATTCTCTATCGGCAATCCCTTAACACTGTGGGATACCAGGTTATACATCGTATCGATCTTTGCTTGATCCAGCTGATAGCCTGGCTTCACATTTACGACGACGGATGCGGATGCCTTCTCTTTATCAGCACCTTTAGGAAGAAAGACACTCTCCTCAGGAATATTGATTAATACTTTGGAACTACTGACTGCGGTGTTGGAGTTAATCAGCTGCTGCAGCTCGCCTTGAACCGCATTGATGTACTTCACATTGAATTCCTTGTCTGTCGTACCAAAAGTACTGCTTTTCCCGAATTCTCCGTAACCGATGTTCCCGTTTTTATTAAGTCCTTGAGATTCAACGGCAAGCTTTACATTAGCAACTTCGCTGCGGGGAACCCCGATGTTTTTGCCGTCCTCGCTTAACTGGTAAGGAATTTTGGCACTATCGAGATACCCTTTAATAGCAGCCGCATCGCTTGGTTGGAGATTGGTATAAGCAAGCGCGTATTCAGTCTTCGAAAAATTATAGCTGATAATTCCAAGTGTTAATATGACCAGGATCACTGTCGCTGAAAACGTTATTTTCTGAGCTTTACTGAATTGGTTCCAGTATTGCGTGACACGATTCCAATACTGGGTAATATTCTCGTTCACTATTTCACCCCATCTGAATGACTGCTAGGTGTACACCTTATACTTGCGTTCTCATGATCTCTTGATACGCTTCAATGACTTTATTTCGCACCTGAACCGTTAGCTCCAAACCTAAAGCAGCCTTCTCCGAAGCGATCATAATTTGATGTACATCTGAAGTTTGACCTTTGGCAAACTGATCATTCAGCTTATCGACTTCCGCCTGCTGTTCCTTTAACTTGTTCATCGCATCCCCGAGGAATTGACTGAACTGCTCCGAAACTTCAGCTGCGCTAGTACTTTTGGGAATAGATTGAGAGGCCGCTTGCAGCGGTTGCATACCCAATTTTTCAATCATGTCAGTATCTCCTTCATTTAATTAATGGTTTCTTATTTACCAATTTCCAAAGCTTTGGTGATGAATGATTTGGATGCGTTCAAAGCCGTTACGTTCGCTTCATAAGACCGTGTTGCAGATATCATATCCACCATTTCTTTAAGCACGTCAACATTCGGCATCATGACATATCCATTCTCGTCTGCATCCGGATGAGTCGGATTGTAAACCTGCTTAAAGGGAGAAGTATCTTCAATGATTCTGGTTACTTTAACTCCTTCACCAACCGAACCCGATTGCGCGTTTTGCAGCGCTTGTTCGAAGGAAGGCTGTTTAGGCTCGATAGTCACTAGCTTTCTTTGATAAGGAACCCATTTCCCGTTAACCATTCTCGCTCTAGTGGAGTCGGCATTGGCTATATTGGATGAGATCACATCCATTCGGAAGCGCTGTGCCGTTAATGCCGAAGAACTAATGTCAAAACCGTTTGTCAGCTTCATCTATTAAACCCGCCCCCCGATAGCCGTTCTTGCTTTTTTGATTTCACTGCTGACTTCTTGAATCATGACGTTATATCTGAGCTGATTTTTTGCCAAGAGAGACATTTCGTAATCCACATCGACATTGTTAAGGTTATTGTTAATGGCCGATGAGTTGTCTCTAACAATCTGCGGCTCAGGTACCGCAGCACGTCCAATATAGAAGTGGCGCGGATCTGTTCTGTAACCCTGAAGCGGGGAGGTGCCGTTCAGTTCATTTTGCAGTAGTTCCTCAAACCGCACATCGGACCTTTTGAAGAGTGGTGTATCCACATTGGCGACATTGTCCGCAATGACACGTTGACGCATTGAAGCGGCATCAAGAGTACGTTCCAGCTGATTAAATGACGGCTTGTTCAAAATATTCATACACGTTCCTACCTTCACGGTGATGTTAGTTTGTAGTATTCAACAGGTCGACATCATTTTCCTCCTTCCTTCGACATATTCTTCAAAAAATAATATGTATAAATGGAAGGAAATGTAGTCGCCCAGAACTATATCTATAATGAAGATATTAGCATTTTATTACAATATGAAAAAAGCCCTATATTTGAGCTATAGGGCTTAGAACCTGCATATTTACTATATTTTTAAACTGTGAATTCCCTGGATTAATTGATCGTTCAGGACTCGAATATAGGTCCCTTTCATGCCTAATGAGCGGGTTTCGATCACGCCGGCGCTTTCCAATTTTCTTAAAGCATTGACAATAACCGACCTTGTAATTCCGACACGATCCGCTATTTTACTTGCAACAAGCAATCCTTCCGAGCCTTCCAATTGCTCGAAAATATGCTCAACGGCTTCCAGCTCGCTGAACGATAAGGAGCCTACGGCTACCTGAACCACCGCTTTGCTTCTCGCTTCTACCTCCGCCTGCTCGGCTTTCTCCCGAAGGATCTCCATAGCAACCACCGTCGAACCATATTCCGCCACGATCAGATCGTCGTCAATAAAGCCTCCGGATCTCCTGGTCAGAATCAGGGTTCCTAACCGGTCGCCGCCGCCTATTACCGGCACTATAGTTATGTAGATGCCGTCCTCCGGCACTCTTTCCCCGAACACATTATAATCGCTAAGCGCGGTCAAATTGGAAGAGGTCTCCTCAATCCTCAGCAGCAATTGGTTATACTCCTGAGGAAAACGGTTTTCATAAAGCAGTGTTTCATTCACGTTTTCTCCCGATTCCGGATCCGTCAGAGCCTTGCCTAACACCTTCCCTTTACGGCTCACCACGAATATATCCGCCTGCAGGATATCACCGAGCACCTCGGCCATGTTCATAAAGCTGACCGGGTTCCCCGCTTCCTTCTGAAGCAATTTATTTAATCTTCTCGTCTTCGTCAACAATGTCATTGTACTGCCTCCCAGGCGACTAGCATTTAAGTGCCGCGCACGCCTTATTCATTTACAAAATATACTGGCTCAAGTCGCGGTTCTGTACGATGTCCGTCAGCTTCTCACGAACGTATTCCGGTGTAATAACGATCTGTTCTAATGTTATTTCCGGAGCCTCGTACGATAAGTCCTCCAGCAGCTTTTCTAGTATCGTATGAAGTCTTCTTGCACCGATATTATCCGTATTTTGATTGACTTCCGCAGCAATTTTAGCAATTTCCTCAATAGCCTCGTCGGAAAATTGGACCTGGATCCCTTCCGTTTCCAACAATGCCGTATATTGCTTGGTCAGTGCATGCTTTGGCTCCTTCAGAATAAGCACAAAGTCCTGTTGCGTCAAGCTGCTTAGTTCTACACGGATAGGAAAACGTCCTTGAAGCTCAGGAATTAGGTCTGAAGGCTTAGATACATGGAACGCCCCCGCAGCAATGAACAGAATGTAATCGGTCTGAATCGGACCGTATTTGGTCATAATAGTCGAGCCTTCCACAATAGGCAGAATGTCGCGCTGAACGCCTTCTCTCGATACGTCAGGTCCTCCGCTGCGTCCGCTGCTGCATATTTTATCAATCTCATCAATAAAAATGATTCCGTGCTGTTCAGCGCGAGTCACTGCATCCTGAATCACTTCATCCATATCTAAAAGCTTTTGCGCTTCCTCCTGGATCAGCAGCTTGCGCGCCTCCTTGATGGGGAGCTTACGCTTCTTCGTTTTTTTCGGCATAAAACTGCCAAAAAGCTCCTGCATATTCATTCCGGCCTGTTCATTGCCTTGGCCTGATAGCATATCCAGCATGGATGGCGAGTTATCCTCGATTTCAATCTCGATGATTTGCTGCTCCAGCTCTCCCTTGTTCAGCTTCTCTCTCACTTCCTGCCTGCGGGACTGTACATGCTGATCTGCTTCAGGCTCATGAGTTTCTGTCTGGTTTTGGTTGCCAAACAGCATTTCAAGCGGGTTACGCTGCGTCTTGGATTTGGAGGAGCCGGGAACGAGGATGGTTACGATTCTATCGTTTGCCATTTGCTCCGCCTTGTCTTTCAGCTTCTCGGTCCGCTCCAGCTTCACCATACGAATGGACGTTTCCACCAAATCTCTGACCATGGCTTCCACATCGCGGCCAACGTAACCGACTTCCGTAAATTTGGTCGCTTCTACTTTAATGAAGGGAGCGTTCACCAGCTTGGCGAGTCTGCGTGCAATTTCCGTTTTTCCCACACCAGTTGGTCCGATCATCAAAATGTTTTTAGGCACAATTTCGTTGCGAAGCGTTTCATCCAGCAGACTTCGGCGGTACCGGTTACGCAGAGCTACTGCCACCGATTTCTTCGCTTTTTTCTGCCCTACGATATATTTGTCCAGCTGAGCGACAATCTCTCTTGGCGTCAATGCAGTATGTTTCAATGGAGTCCCTCCTTATATGGTCGTCTACTCGATTTCTTCCACGATGATATTATGGTTCGTAAACACACAGATTTCAGCAGCCATCGTTAACGCGGCATGGGCGATTTCCTTGGCACTCATATGCGGCGCATGGCGATGTAGCGCTCTTCCCGCCGCCAATGCGAAGCTCCCCCCTGACCCAATGGCCAAAATACCGTCATCCGGTTCGATAATTTCTCCGTTCCCCGATATGAGAAGGACACCGCTGGCATCCATAACGATCATCATCGCTTCCAGACGTCTCAATACACGGTCAGAGCGCCATTCTTTGGCGAGCTCTACAGCAGAGCGCTGCAAATTTCCGTGATGCTCTTCAAGCTTCGCCTCAAACTTTTCAAACAAAGTAATAGCGTCGGCAACCGAGCCTGCAAAGCCGGCAATCACCTTGCCGCGATAAAGCCTGCGAACCTTTTTGGCCGAACCCTTCATGATCATGCTGTTACCGAATGTTACTTGACCGTCTCCGGCAATAGCGCTTTTTCCGTTATGACGGATAGCGAATATCGTGGTCGCATGAAATTGTTCCATAATAAATACCTCCGTAAGAAAACCGTTCTACAACGTGTTTTCATTGATGAGTCCCCAATTAGTCCTATATTCAGGTATTCAATAGAAAAACCTCGTTCGAGGACGCACAAAGTGAGCAGCCGCGATGCAGAGGTTCGTAAAAATAAAGTATCTTATTCAATACTTATTGGAAATGAATTTCAAAAACAACTTTATAGTATCATAGTAAAGCTTTTACTTACAAGTGGAATTGTATTCGTTTTGGGAAAAATTCTGAATTTTCTCAATTGCACGTAAAGCTATTTTCTCATAACGTTCTTTCTTCACTTTGATCTTTACATCCAGTGGCGGAAGCAGCCCGAAGTTCGCATTCATCGGCTGGAAATGCTTGAAATCGGCCGTTGTAATATAATGAGCCATACTTCCCAGCGTCGTATCGGCAGGCAGAACGAGGCAATCCAGACCTAACGCAAAACGAGCGGCGTTCATTCCAGCAATCAATCCGGATGCGGCCGATTCGACGTAGCCTTCCACACCGGTCATTTGTCCGGCAAAAAACAGGTTGTCCCGCTTCTTGAACTGATAGGTCGGCTTCAAAAGCTTGGGTGAGTTGATAAATGTATTTCTATGCATCACGCCGTAGCGGACGAACTCGGCATTTTCAAGCCCGGGAATCAGCGAAAATACTCTTTTTTGTTCTCCCCACTTCAAATGAGTCTGGAAGCCTACGAGATTATATAACGTTCCTGCCGCGTTATCCTGGCGGAGCTGAACTACTGCATAAGGAAGCTCATTGGTATGTGGATTCACAAGGCCGACAGGCTTCATTGGACCGTATAGCGCAGTTTGTTTACCTCTCTTGGCCATGACTTCGATCGGCATGCAGCCCTCGAAATAAATCTCCTTCTCGAATTCTTTGATAGGGGCAACCTCGGCGGAAATAAGAGCATCGTAGAACGTATTAAACTCTTCCTCCGTCATCGGGCAGTTTAGATAAGCTGCCTCCCCTTTGTCATAACGGGAAGCGAGATACACCTTGCTCATATCGATGGAATCCTTCTCGACGATCGGTGCAGCCGCATCATAAAAATACAGATACTCCTCGCCCATCAAGGCTTGGAGATGAGCGGACAGTGACGGAGATGTCAGCGGGCCAGTAGCCACAACAGTGATGCCATCTGGCAGCTCTTGAAGCTCCTCATTGCGCACTTCAATAAGCGGATGGCTGCGCAGGATGGATGTAACCTCGGCGGAGAACCCTTCCCTGTCCACCGCTAAAGCACCGCCTGCAGGTACAGCGTGCTTGTCCGCACAGCGCAAAATGAGGGAGTTCAAAATTCGCATTTCTTCCTTGAGCACGCCTACCGCATTGGTTAGGCCGTTAGCGCGAAGGGAGTTACTGCATACCAGCTCGGCGAATTGATCTGATATATGTGCCGGTGTTTTCCTAACCGGACGCATTTCATATAAGATAACGGGCACGCCCTGACTGGCAATTTGCCAAGCGGCTTCGCTGCCAGCCAGTCCGGCTCCGATGACGGTTACTTTCGGTGTCTCTGACAAGATGTTACCCTCCTGAAAATCTCAAGCTAGAATCATTCTTTTTCCTGTACTTCTTCTTTGAAATCGCATTGAATGCATTGGTGAAACACACCGTTCTTGTTGCGTTTCTCCACCACTAACGATCCGCACTTAGGGCAAGGCTTTTCCACCGGCTTATCCCACGAAACGAATTCGCATTCCGGATAGCGGTCGCAGCCATAAAATACGCGCCCTTTCTTGCTACGCCGTTCGATAATGTGGCCTTCCTTACAGCTCGGACAGGTTACACCGATATCCTTAATAATCGGCTTGGTGTTGCGGCATTCCGGAAATCCGGAACAAGCAAGGAATTTTCCGAACCGCCCCATCTTGTAAACCAGATGTTTGCCGCATTTCTCACAAATCTCATCCGATACCTCGTCCTGAATTTCAATCTTTTCCATCTCTTCTTCGGCAACTTCCAGGCGCTTCTCCAACGATTGATAAAAGGAGCTCAATACTTTGACCCAATCCTCTTTGCCCTCTTCAACTTGGTCCAATTCCTCTTCCATATGAGCCGTAAATTCTACGTCCAATATTTCCGGGAAAAACTCGATCATTTGTTGAATAACCAGCTCACCAAGCTCGGTCGGGACAAACTTTTTCTCTTCAATCGCCACGTAGCCGCGTCTTTGAATCGTTTCCAGCGTAGGTGCATACGTACTCGGGCGGCCGATTCCCATTTCTTCCAATGCTCTAACCAGCCGGGCTTCGGTATAGCGTGGAGGCGGTTGCGTAAAATGCTGCTTTGGATCGATCTGCTTTTTCTTTACTTTTTCCCCCTGCTTTAACGGAGGCAGCAGCTTATCTTCTTCGGTCGTTCCGTCATCGTTGCCTTCTACATAGACCTTCATAAAGCCAGGGAATTTCATTTTGGAGCCCACGGCTCTAAAGATGTTATCACCTGCAGCGATATCGACGGTCATCGTGTCCAGAATTGCCGACGCCATTTGGCTTGCGACAAACCTTTCCCAGACAAGCTTATATAGACGGAACTGATCCCGGCTCAAATATTCCTTTATCTGATCCGGCTCACGCAGCACGGAGCTCGGACGTATCGCTTCGTGCGCATCTTGCGCGTTAGCCGCTTTTTTCACATAGACTCGCGGAGTTTCCGGATAGTAGGCGTCTCCGAACTTTGTAAGAATGAACTCCTTGGCTTCTTCCTGAGCGACCGGAGAAATCCGAGTGGAATCGGTACGCATGTAAGTAATCAGACCGACGGTTCCCTCGCTTCCCAGATCGATACCTTCATAGAGCTGCTGTGCGACGGACATCGTCTTGGAAGCCCGAAAGTTCAGCTTTCGTGCAGCTTCCTGCTGCAAGGAGCTCGTTATAAACGGCGGAGAAGGATTGCGCAGGCGTTCCTTTTCTTTGATCTCTTGAATAATGAAATCAGCCTTATTCAGCGACGCCAAAACTTCATTAACTTCCTGCTCGTTCTTAAGCTCCTTCTTCTCCCCATTCACACTGTGAAACTTGGCTTCGAATTCAGAGGTGCCGGACAAAAGTCTAGCGGTGATGGACCAATATTCCTCGGGAACAAAGGACTTGATTTCATTTTCCCGATCGTAAATCAGCTTTACGGCAACCGATTGTACACGGCCCGCCGATAAACCTTTCTTTACCTTTTTCCAAAGCAGCGGACTGATCTTGTAACCAACCAGCCGATCAAGAATTCTTCTCGCCTGCTGCGCATTGACCAAGTCCAGATTGATTTTCCGAGGCGTTTTAAACGCATCCTTAACGGCTTGCTTCGTTATCTCATTAAATACAACCCGGCAGGCTTCCGTTTCTTCAAGCTCGAGATAATGAGCCAGATGCCAGGCAATAGCTTCCCCTTCGCGATCAGGGTCAGCCGCCAGATACACTTTTTTTACTTTTTTCCGGGCGTCCTTCAGTTCCTTCAATACAGAACCTTTTCCCCGGATCGTAATGTATTTGGGCTCAAAATTTTTCTTTATCTCAACACCCATCTGGCTTTTCGGAAGATCGCGTATGTGGCCCATGGATGCTTTGACTATAAACTTGCTGCCTAAATATTTACCGATGGTTTTTGCTTTTGCGGGTGACTCCACAATGACTAAGGAATCTGCCATAGGCGTCCTTCCCCCTTCATTTATAAAATAGACTCGATTATCGTTAACAGATTGTGTATACAGAACCTGGTAATTGCTCCACTCGTTTAGTCATTAGTAAATTTAACAGAACTGAGTGCAAATGTCCAAAGGTAAATTGACTATGAGCGAACAGCTCATCGAAGGTCATCGGCTGTTTGTGCAAAAGATCGACGATCGCTTGTTCATCCTTGGAGAGCGCAGGTTGAGATGGAGAGTTAGATTTAATGTGTGTCAATGTGTCCAAGGATATCCAATGAGGGTATTCTTCCAATATATCTTCCGCACAGGTAACCAGCTTGGCCCCCTGCTTGATTAAGGCGAGTGCGCCTTGGCTTTTTGGTGAGGTGATCGGTCCGGGAAGCGCAAACACATCCCTGGACTCCTCCAGCGCCTGATCGGCCGTAATAAGCGATCCGCTCTTCAAGGCGGCTTCTACCACAAGAATGCCTGAGCTCAATCCGGCTATAATCCGATTTCTCTGAGGAAATAAACCGGGATGGGACTTGGTATGGAGAGGATATTCGCTTAAGATCAAGCCCTGCTCGGCAATTCGCTGATATAACAGCTTATTCTCCGGAGGATATACTTGATCAATACTGCAGCCTAGAACAGCCGCCGTGCTTCCCGCTCCCTTCAAAGCCCCTTCATGAGCCGCACTATCTATACCTCTTGCCAGTCCGCTCACGATACATACTTGCGCTCCGGAGAGTGACTCGGATAACTGCTCAGCCGCTCTTCGCCCATACGCAGTAGGAGTTCTCGTACCCACAATGCCTATGCACAAACGGTTCAATATAGCAGTAGAACCCTTATAGTATATTACCCAAGGCGGCTGGGCAATTTGCTTTAAAAGGGAAGGATACTCTTCATCATATATCGTCATGATACCGATACCTTTGGAGCTGTATTCGTCCAGTATCGCTGCTATCCTCCCGGGGTCCAGCCTGTTCAATGCGTCTGCCAGTACAGATGCACGAGATCCTGTAATCCCAAGCTCCCGCCAATCATTCCCGTCAAGTTGAGCTGCATCGGATAAGCGGGGAAAGCAATTCGTGATGCGTTGAATGGTTTTCCAGCCAATCCCTTCCAATTGGTGAAGCGCAATTAAAATGGTTCTATTGTTCATCTAGTATATCTCACTCCTTCGTCAAGAACAACTTTTGTGAAATCGGGGCCTTGAAAATGAAAAAAGCCTTCCACTCCCGCAACGGGAATGGAAGGCTGCTTGCCTGTCCGGTTCTTACTTTTTAGTGATGCATTTTTCAAGCAAACCTTTTTCTTCCAAAACGCTAACCAAAGTGGAGCCCATTTCAGAAGGTGTAGGAGCTACTTTAATACCGCAGCGTTCCATAGTAGCAACTTTCTCAGCTGCAGTACCTTTACCGCCGGAAATGATGGCGCCTGCGTGGCCCATACGTTTTCCTGGAGGCGCTGTTTGACCGCCGATGAAGCCTACAACCGGTTTGGTCATGTTAGCTGCGATCCATTCAGCCGCTTCTTCTTCCGCCGTACCGCCGATTTCACCGATCATGATAACAGCGTAAGTGTCAGGATCTTCGTTGAACAATTTCAAAATATCGATGAACTCGGAGCCTTTAACAGGGTCCCCGCCGATACCTACTGCGGAGGATTGTCCGATGTTACGAGTAGTCAGCTGATGAACAGCTTCATAAGTCAAGGTTCCGCTTCGGGAAACTACGCCGACATGACCAGGAGTATGGATGTAACCAGGCATGATACCGATTTTGCATTCGCCAGGTGTAATAACGCCTGGGCAGTTTGGTCCGATCAAGCGGGTTTTCTTGCCTTCCATGTAACGGGCCACTTTAACCATGTCCAGTACAGGGATACCTTCCGTGATACAAATAGTCAGATCCAATTCAGCGTCAACAGCTTCCATGATAGCATCCGCTGCGAAAGCAGGCGGTACATAGATAACGGAAACCGTAGCGCCAGTTGCAGCTTTAGCTTCTGCTACTGTGTTAAATACAGGAAGAGATTTAACCGAACCGTCTTCCAAAGTGATGTCGATGTTCGTACCGCCTTTACCAGGAGTTACGCCGCCTACCATTTGCGTACCGTAGTCAAGACCGCCCTTTGTGTGGAACATACCTACGGAACCTGTAATACCTTGTGTGATAACTTTTGTATCTTTATTCACTAAAATACTCATTTGTATAGTTCACATCCCTTGAATTATTTGAAGAGGATTTCGCACGGCTGCTCCGAACGGAAATTACTTAACAAGAGCAACGATTTTTTGAGCGCCGTCTGCCATCGAGTCAGCTGCTACGATGTTCAAGCCGGATTCGTTCAAAATTTTCTTACCAAGCTCCACGTTCGTACCTTCCAGACGAACTACAAGCGGACGAGTAAGGCCAAGCTCTTTAGCTGCAGCTACAACGCCCTCTGCAATAATGTCACATTTCATGATGCCGCCGAAAATATTGACGAAGATACCTTTTACTTTTTCGTCGGAAAGGATGATTTTGAAAGCTTCGGTAACTTTCTCTTTCGTTGCACCGCCCCCTACATCAAGGAAGTTTGCAGGGTCTCCGCCGTAGTATTTGATGATATCCATGGTCGCCATTGCAAGGCCTGCGCCGTTAACCATGCAGCCGATGTTGCCATCAAGTGCTATGTAGCTCAAGTCGAATTTGGACGCTTGGATTTCTTTTTCATCTTCCTCTTCAAGGTCGCGAAGAGCTTGAATGTCTTTGTGACGGTACAAAGCGTTGGAGTCGAAATTCAATTTCGCATCCAAGGCCATAACGTCGCCGCTGCCAGTAACAACCAAAGGATTGATTTCCGCGATGGAGCAATCTTTGTCTACGAACGCAGCATAAAGAGCCAGCATGAACTTAACCGCTTTGTTTACAAGCTCGGTAGGAATGTTGATGGCATAAGCCAATTTACGAGCTTGGAACGCTTGCAAGCCAACAGCTGGATCGACAACTTCTTTGAAAATTTTCTCAGGCGTATGAGCCGCTACTTCTTCGATTTCTGTACCGCCTTCTTCGGATGCCATCATAACGACACGGCCCGTTCCGCGGTCAACAACTACACCAACATAGTACTCTTTCTTAATATCGCAGCCTTGCTCGATCAGAAGGCGCTTCACTTCTTTACCTTCCGGACCGGTTTGGTGAGTAACCAATACCTTGCCCAAAATTTGTTCAGCGTAAGTGCGAACTTCATCCAAGTTCTTAGCAACTTTTACGCCGCCTGCTTTACCGCGACCGCCAGCATGGATTTGCGCTTTAACTACAACAACGGAAGTCCCGAGCTGTTTTGCCGCTTCGACTGCTTCATCAACCGTGAAAGCGACTTTTCCTTCAGGTACGGCAACACCATACTGTTTCAGCACTTCTTTGCCTTGGTACTCATGAATATTCATTTAGCAAAATCCTCCTATCAGTGATAGCTTTCTATATGAGCCAGAGCCTGACGTTTTTGGCACGCCCAGCCCCGCATCAAACGAAAAAGAGTTCGATATGATGCATGATATTTCCTGCTTGCTGCGCTTATCTCAACAAACATTCACTATTGTACCACTTTTTTTCGACACTTTCCTTATATTTTCGGTTAATGCCTCCTTTTTTCAATCAAACTTTTTTATGCCTCTGAAAAATTTCCCGTATTATATCATTCCCAAGCGATTAGAAAGCAAACAAAAAGACGCATCTTTTCCTTTTTATTCAAGAAAAAGTGCGTCCCATTGGAATATACTCCATACCTTAGATTACATATAGGTTGGATTAGTAGGCGTCATTGCACGAGGTTCCCGCTCCGCCTGCTTGATGAATCGCAATTCATTTCCGGTAAAGTTGCAGACAAGGCATTGAATCATAGGTTCCGAATCCTGAATTTGCTGCGGATCATTCATTTCTTGAACCGTTCCGGAGATGGCATCCTTCAAAAACCGTTGTGAGTAGCTGGAAATCACACTGAATTTGATTCGGTTGGAACGGCAGTTCGGACAAAAGTAAGGTTTTTCCTGCATTGCTTTCACCCCCTTACCTTGTATATCCAATTTCCGCTATGTTTATCCATTCCTGGTCGCACATTGCCAACACGTGTTATTGCTTGTACAATAAAAGGAAAGGGTCAATAAGGAAGCACCTTTTACCCAACGATCGATAGAATCCAAGGGGAAGGTGTTTTTTGTCATGTATGGAAAAGTTATAAGCGCTTGTTTACACGGAGTGGAAGGCAAGCTTGTCGAGGTGGAGGTCGATTTAAGCAACGGCCTGCCTCAAATGAATATCGTCGGATTGCCGGATAGCGCCGTCAAAGAGTCCATGGAACGGGTTAGAGCCGCCATCAAAAACTGCGGATTTACGTTCCCGCTTCAACGGATTACGGTCAATCTGGCTCCCGCCGATATTCGCAAGGAAGGCTCCGCCTTCGATTTGGCTATTGCTGTGGGCATATTGGCAACAAGCGGCCAACTGAAGCTGGAACAGCAGGAGGCAACATTGATCCTCGGTGAATTAGCTCTGGACGGATCGATCCGTCCTGTTCCCGGAGTCCTGTCCATGCTGGCTACCGCCAAAGACAATGGGATTTCCAGAGCCATCGTACCCATTCATAATGAAAGAGAAGCTATCTTGATCGGAGATATGACTATCGGTACATTGGCTCATCTTAGCCACCTGAAAGCCGATACCGAATCGGTTTTCCAACCTGTCGGGCAGCGGGCTTCTCATGAGGCTAATGCATCGCAGGCATTGAAATCCGGCCTGGCCGACAATTTCAGCGATGTTCACGGTCAGCTTCATGCCAAACGAGCGCTCATGATCTGTGCCGCCGGGATGCATAACATCCTTCTCTTGGGTCCGCCGGGAACTGGCAAAACGATGCTGGTCAAAAGACTGCCGACGATTCTGCCGGATATGTCGGAAAAAGAAGCGCTCGATGTGACAAAAATCTACAGCGCCTCGGGAAAATTCGCGGACCGCAGCAGCTTGATCAGCGAAAGGCCGTTTCGGATGCCGCATCATTCTGTCTCGGCTGCGGGGCTTGTTGGCGGCGGCACGATACCTAAGCCCGGGGAAATCAGCCTTGCCCATCGCGGCGTCTTGTTTTTAGACGAGCTTCCGGAGTTTTCACGAGCCGTGCTGGAGGTTCTTCGTCAGCCATTGGAGGACCGGTTCGTAACCATAGGCAGGGCCAGAGCAGTTTACCGCTTCCCTTCCCATTTCATCCTTGCCGCTTCGATGAACCCCTGCCCGTGCGGATATTACGGTGCAGAGTCATCCTCCCATCCTTGCACCTGCAGCCCATTAAAAATCGAACATTACCGGTCCAAGATCTCCGGACCGCTTCTGGACAGGATCGATCTGCAGGTCGAGGTACCGCGAATCGATTACAGTCAGATCATGGATGCAATGCCCCAGCTTTCCTCGGAGGAAATGAAGGAACGCGTCGATCAAGCTAGACAAATCCAATTGGAGCGTTATGCCGACAGCGGCATTATGTTTAACAGCGAGCTGCATGGCAAGCTACTGCGCCAGCACTGCAAGCTTCAGCCCGATGCAGAGTCAATGCTTAGAAGGTCATTCGAAGTATTGGGACTCAGCGTCAGAGCCTATGACCGGATCCTCAAGATTGCCCGTACAATCGCCGATTTGGAAGGCCATGCCCGAATCGAAGCACCGCACTTGGCTGAGGCACTTCAGTATCGGAGCTTGGACAAAAAAACGCTGGCGTCTGGTTAAGCCATGAGAAGCAAGCCTCCTTGACCTTACTGGTTCAGGAGGCTTTGTTGGGCTTAGGGAGGAATACAGGGCAAAAAAAACGCATCCGCGGGGGATAGCCCGTCAAAATGCGTTTGGTACATGATCCAAAGAAATCAAATTCCCTGTTTTGTCGGTCAAAACAGACACGACATCAAAACGAATCTGATGGTCTTGATAACGATGGGTGTGCAAATAGATTTGAGCAGTTTCCATCACCTGGGCACATTTTTTATAATCAACTGATTCCAACGGTGTCCCGAACCGCTGTGTGCTGCTCCGTGTACGGACCTCAACGAAAACTAAAATAGCTCCGTCCCATGCTATGACATCCAACTCACCGGTTCGGCAGCGCCAGTTTTGACCGGCAATACGGTAGCCTTGGGCTTGCAAATGCTCCATAGCATACTGCTCGCCCATTGCACCAAGCTGCTTCCGGCTTATTCCCTGCTTATCCATACGAATTCTCCTTGATTTGCTTGGCCCGTTGATCCGAGCGATAAATAAAGCTCAGGATTTCTGCTACTAAATTATACAGCTCGGGAGGTATCTCCTGATCCAAATCCAGCTTGGACAGCACCTCCACCAGCGATGAATCCTCTTGAACAGGGATTCCGTTATCCATGGCCTTCTTCAGTATGGCTTCCGCAATATGTCCTTTCCCTTTAGCAATCAGAACGGGTGCCTTCCCCTGATCCGGGGCGTATTTAAGGGCAACCGCCTTTTTGATCGTGGGCTGAACGGAAGCTTGCTCCGACGGATTCTCTCTTTCCCGACTCATACCTTTACGTCCATTCCCTTGTATTGTTTATTTCCATAGAGGTCAAGTAGTCTGCCTGACAAGGCCCCGTCCTGAGCCTTGGCCGAAGTGGAGGCTTGTTCCTCACTTGATCCTTTTGCCGGGTAAGGGCTGCATTTTAATGAAATAAACTGATACCCGATGCCGGAAAGGCTCGAGGCAATTTCCTCCCTGTATGAATCCAGCAATCCCTGCACAAACGGTTGATCGTTCATAACCTGAAGACTCACAATTCTATCGACTACCTTCACATCGACTAAGGTATCTCCCAGCGCTTTCATACGCAGATCAAAGAGCAATCGGCAATTTTGCGCATCGATTTCTCCGCGTTTTCCCTTGCGTGACTGAATATGAACAGCTGCCGTCTGTTCTCCGTTGGCGTTCAATATAGGAACAAACAAGGTAACATGAGTAAACATGGAGCTGCGGTCTGAGTTTAACATCAGCTGCTGCCCTGTAATCTGCTGTACAGCCTGCTGCACGGATTCTTTCATAGCAGGTGGAATGTCCTGGGACTGGCTCAGCTGCAGCAAAACGCTCTTTAATGAATCGGCCATTTTCTGCTGTTCATGGTTTAATCCTGCGGCCGCCGTACCCTGCTGCGGTAATACGGCGCTCCCTTCCAAACGAAACATCCCCTCGTTGCCCTTCATATCGGGAAGCTTGAAGAGCTGATTCTCATGATCAACACCAAGAGCCTTGATCAGTTTAGGAATCCAATGCTCGGCAGGCTGATTGCCTTTCGGTGCGTCGGGAGTCATGCCTTCTCCTTCAGCCGACCTCCTCATAGCAGCATTCTCTACTGCCTCTTTAGTCTGTGGAGATGCGCCTGAGGGATTACCGGCAGAGTTCGCTGTCTCCGTTGCTTGTAACCGGGGAGCAGCTGTTTCCGTCCTTCCTGATTCATGGGGCAGGGCAGACATTGAATCATTTCGATTAGAAGCGAACATTTGTTCCTTGTTGATAGATGGCCCGGTCGATATATCGTTCGCAGGAACGGGTTGACCGCTCCCTGCGGTCTTTGGCAATGCTTCCGGAGCTTCTTGTGCATTGGACGGAACCGCCGACGCGCTTGTCTGAGACTGCGGCTGCATTGGCTGCTGCAGGGCAGAAGCAGCGGGTTGGGTCTGTGCAGGCGGTGCCGCATTGCTTCCAAGCCTGTTTACTTGCTGCCCTGTCTGCTCCTCGCTATGGTTCAGTCTTGCGCCTTGCACAAGCTCATTTGCAGACTCTGCAGAAGGCTGAATGCCGGGTGCAGCTGAAGGTGCGGACGATGCTAAACCCGACTTGCCATTAGTAGTGATATTAGTCAAGGTAGAAGCAGCTGCTTCTTTCCCTTCAAGGACTTGCCTTTTTACAGAGCCTGAAGGCTGCCCTTCCGAATCCATTGACAAGGGCAACAGCTGGGCGGACATTTCTTTTACCGAGTTCATCACTTGCTTGAAGCCTTCGATGGCCGCTTTCGTTGCAGCAGACAAGTCCGGACGATCGGCGAGCAATTGGGTCAATTGTGTATCAAGCTTTTGAAGCGTTTCATGAAAGGCTGGTCCCGCTACAGCTTGTCTCACAGCTTGGACCGTGTCCGGAGTCAACGGAATACCTTTTTGATGCGCGATGATTGCCGAAGGGAGCCAGTCCTCCTGGGGCATGCCCGCAGGCATGTGTCCTTGCAGTTGCGCGAAGGCTTGTACCGTTTCTTTATTCAATGATACACCAGCCTGATGAAGAGCTTGAATCAGCTGCCGATTGCCGACTGTGTCCGGCAGGCCGACGTTTTTCAGGATTTCGCCAAGGGATCCGTCGGTAATCTGAATAGCCGATGAATCTAGCGGCTTAAGCACGACTTGACCTGATGCCGATTCCGGCTGGACTTGAAGCAAGGTTACCTCGCCTTGTTTTAACGGCGTTTCCAGCTTGGCTCTAACCTGAACCCCGCCAATATTCAGAATAGCCTCCTGGTCGGAGAGCTTTTGCATGACCATACCTTTCACGACTTCTCCCGTTTTCAGCTCGAGCGTCTTAGGTTCGGATGCCTGAGCATCTCCGAGAAAATTTTTGATGAGACCGCTTATGTTCACAGCTCTCCGCCTCCCGGGTCTTAATTACACGCGTTTGTAGATATCAACTATATCGGCATCTGTGGCACGCTTTTGCAGTCTGAATTGCTGCGTATGTACTTCGTTAAAATAGCTCCTGCTGCTGCACCAGAATATTTTTCAAAAAGCTTTTGCGATGCATCGGCGTCGCGCCGTACTCTGTTATTCGCTCCCTGTGCAGCTTGGTTGCATAGCCCTTATGAAGTGCAATGCCATACTCCGGAAACTCTACATCCCAGTGCAGGCACATGCGGTCCCGCGTGACCTTGGCAATAATGGAAGCCGCGGCAATCGACTGGCTTATTGCGTCTCCATGAATGAGAGCCATCTGAGGCAGGGAAAGATCCACCTTCTCCGCATCCACGAGCAAATACTCTGGTCCCGGATTCAGCTGCTCAACCGCTTGCTTCATAGCCAATCTGGCCGCTTGCTTTATATTAATGGCCTCTATGGTTTTAACATCGACAATACCGACTCCGATAGCGATTGCTTCCTTGTGGATCACCTCGTACAGTTCCTCACGCTTCTTATGACTTAATTTCTTCGAATCATTCACTTCCTCCAACACTAAACCGGGAGGCAAAATGACAGCGGCAGCCACAACGTCACCGAACAGGCAGCCTCTGCCTACCTCGTCCACTCCAGCAATATATTGAACGCCCTCATTCCAGAGCGTTTGTTCATGTTCCAACAGCATATGTATAAATTCCCTTCTAGTCTAGTACTCGTATTCTCCATTATACTAGAAACAAGCGGAGACGGATACGCGTAGAGCAAAGAAAAAACAGCCACCCTTCAGCTAGAGTGGCTGTTCTGCTTGATAATCATCCGGAGTTTCCAGGCTGATTCGTCCCAATTTCCCTGCACGCAGCTCCCGCAGGATCGTTAAGGAGGCTTTCTCCAAATCCACGCGTCCGCCGCTCATTAAAGCGCCTCTTTTGCGCCCTATGGCTTCCATAACCTCGACGATGGCATCCGTATCGGACGGATCGTCAGGCAGCTTCTCGATGCCAAAGCGCTCCTGTAGACCTGCTCCATAGTGGGTAACCAGGTAACGAACGGTGTAAAATGCAATATCGACCGTATTCAGAATTTCTTCCTTTATCGCTCCAGTAGCAGCGAGCCGTATCCCGACCTGCTGGTCCTCGAATTTCGGCCACAAAATGCCCGGAGTATCGAGCAGCTCCATCTCGGTTCCTACCTTGATCCACTGCTGACCTTTGGTCACTCCCGGCTTATCACCGGTAGCCGCTATTTTACGTCCTGCCAGGCGATTAATTAACGTTGATTTGCCTACATTCGGAATCCCGACAATCAACGCGCGTATGGCCCTCGGCTTGATGCCCTTACGAAGCTGTGCCTCGATTTTGGCAGACAACAGCTGCTTGGAGCGGGCCATAATTTCTTTCATCTGATTCCCGTTAGCCGCATCGACCGGCAGAGCTTCAAGCCCCTGCTCCGCGAAGTAGGCAACCCAGGACGCCGTTGCTTCCGGATCAGCCAAATCATGTTTATTCAGCAGCACGAGCCGCGGCTTGTTTTGCAAAATTTCATCAATCATCGGATTTCTGCTAGATATTGGAATTCGTGCGTCCAGCAGCTCAATCACAACGTCGATCAGCTTCAGCTTATCCTGAATTTGACGACGCGCCCTTGTCATGTGACCTGGAAACCATTGAATCGTCATACGGTCACCTCAACTTCTTTTCCATAGCTTGTTTTTTAGAAATGCACCAGGCTGATTTTGTCAAACGGCCAGAATATTAAATCCGCGCGTCCAACAATTTGCTCGAACTTGACGGGACCGATATCCCGGCTGTCCGAGCTGTTCGAGCGATTATCCCCCATAACAAAGACCGTTCCTTCCGGAATCACTAGTTCAGAGAAATTTCTTGAATTATAGGGTATCCCTTTTTTCGCAGCGTCATCCAATGCCTTCTGCAAATAAGGCTCGTCTAACACTTTGTTGTTAACATACACCTTATCGCCTTCCACCTTTACAGTCTCGCCAGGCAGCGCGATAACTCTCTTTATGTAATCTTTTTCTTTGGTGGCATGAAATACGACCACCTCGCCTCTCTCAGGCTTACGTATGGAATAAATGATCTTATTGACAATCAAGCGTTCACCGGTATAAAAGTTAGGCTCCATGGACGGGCCTTCTACAATAAACGGGGCAAAAATCAACCAGCGTATAAAAAAGACGAGAGCTGCGGCGATGAGCAGCGCTTTAACCCATTCCCAAACTTCGCTTTTGACTGGATTCGGTTTGTCTACGGTTTGTTCTTGCTCCATAAAGACCTGCCCTTTCTTCCTTTAATTTCGGTCTTCGAAAAAAACGAAAAGGAGCTTGGTAAACAAGCCCCCGTTTGTTTTCGTCTTAACGAATTTCTTGAATTCTTGCCGCTTTACCGCGAAGACCACGCAAGTAGTATAGCTTCGCGCGACGAACTTTACCACGGCGAGCCACCTCAAGCTTATCAATCTTCGGCGAATGTACCGGGAACGTTCTTTCAACGCCAACACCGTAAGAAATTTTTCTAACGGTAAAGGTTTCGCTGATTCCGCCGCCGCGGCGTTTAATTACAACACCTTCAAACAGCTGAATACGTTCGCGGGAACCCTCGATAACTTTCACGTGCACTTTTACAGTGTCACCTGGACGAAAGCTTGGCAAATCTTGGCGCAGTTGTTCCTTAGTAATCTCCTGGATCAGACTCATGGTTGACTCCCTCCTTCCACACAGGTGTTCATTCCGCCTCTGATGTCGAATCTCGTGTTGTTATGCGTAGAGGACCACCGTAATCGGGCAAAATGCCACAACGTTGTATATAATACCATAATTGTGTACCAAACACAACTTGAAATTCTATCAATTCGAATGAAAATAGAATTAGTCGGTTTCCTCTTTCGTTCTCTCCGATTCTTGCTGAATCTCCTTCAACCAGACCTGCTCCTCTTTCGTTAACGGGTACGATTCCAGCAGATCGGGTCTTTTATGCCAAGTACGCCTGATAGACTCGCGTTTGCGCCATTTCTCGATATGGGCATGATGACCGGACAATAAAATGTCGGGAACAGTCCATTCTCGAAACTGGACAGGACGCGTATAATGCGGATATTCGAGCAAGCCGGTACTGAACGAATCTGTTACGGCTGACGTTTCATTGCCGAGAACACCCGGAAGAAGCCTCGCCACGCTATCTATAACAACCATCGCGGGAAGCTCTCCTCCCGTCAGCACATAATCGCCAATCGACAGCTCATCCGTGACCAAATGCTCACGGATCCGTTCATCGTAGCCTTCGTAATGCCCGCATATAAAAATCAGATGGTCTTCCTTAGCCAATTCCTCCGCTTTACGCTGCGTAAACGGCTCGCCTTGCGGGCACATGAGGACGATTCGGGGCTTACCCGCAAGCGGCTCCGTCAGCGCCTCAACGGCCGCGAAAATAGGCTCAGGCTTCAGTACCATACCGCCTCCGCCGCCGTAAGGATAATCGTCTACGGTATTATGCTTATTATTGGAATAATCGCGAAAATTAACTGTATTCAGCTCGACGATGCCTTTCTCCCTGGCCTTGCCTAATATACTGGATGAAAACACGCCGTCAAACATGTCGGGAAATAATGTAAGCACATCAATTCTCATTAGTCCAGCAAGCCTTCCATCAGGGATACCTTAACCCGTTTTTCTTGTACGTCCACTTCAAGAACCACATCGTCAATATAGGGAAGCAGCACCGGTTTGCCGGACTCGCGCTCTACCACCCACACATCGTTAGCTCCCGGAGACAAAATCTCGCTGATGGTGCCGAGCTTCTCCCCCTCGTCGGTATACACCGTGCAGCCAATAATTTCATGGTAATAATATTCATCGTCGGGAAGCTCGCTCAAATATTTCTCTTCCACCTTAAGCAGCCATCCCTTGTATTTCTCGACTTCGTTAATGTTATCGAAGCCTTTAAACTTGACCATGAACATTTTTTTATGCTCGCGTGCCGATTCTACGGTAACAGGTAATCTCGTCTGCTTCTGGGGATCAAAAAAGACCAAGGAACTTCCTTTAGCAAAACGCTCATCCGGAAAATCCGTTTGAGGAACGATTTTCAGCTCTCCCCGGATGCCGTGCGTATTAACGATTTTACCGACCGTAAATAATTTATCGCTCATTTGTACCCTCCAACAGCGTTGAATCAATTCCATTATGTATGCGTAAACTCCCTAACCATAGCTTTACCGCGATAAAGCGGTCCGAAGATTAGAGAGGGTAAATAATCTTAAGATAGGCTTGTTTCAGAAGAAAAGAAAGAGCTAGGATTTCTCCTAACTCTCATGGTGTCCATTATGACACGATTTCAACCGAAACACGCTTACTTTCTTTCACTGCAGCCGAGATAACTACGGTACGAAGCGCCTTGGCAATACGCCCCTGCTTTCCAATAACTTTCCCGACATCATCGGGATGTACGGAAAGCTCGAAGGTAATGCTTCGTTCGTCCTCCACCGTATTTACCTTTACTTCTTCGGGATGATCAACCAACGCCTTGGCGATAACGGTTATTAGATCCTTCATAACACCCTCCGAATCGGCAGATTACTTCTGCAGCTTGGACTCATGGAACTTCTTCAAGATGCCAGCTTGGCTGAACAGACTGCGAACAGTATCAGAAGCTTGAGCACCAGTTTGAAGCCATCTCAGCGCTTTTTCCTCGTCGATATTAACAACGGCTGGTTGAGCAACCGGGTTGTAAGTACCAATCTCTTCGATGAAACGACCGTCACGTGGGGAACGGGAATCCGATACGACCACACGGTAGAAAGGAGCTTTGTGAGCACCCATACGTTTTAGACGAATGCGAGTTGCCATTAGAAAATCACCTCCAACATAGAATAAACTTGACTATATTACATTCCCGCAGGATCAACCGAACGGGAACTTCATTCCTTTGCCCAGCTTGCCCTTCAAGCCCTTCAACGCCTTCGGGCCTTTAGGTCCCATCATGCTGGAGAACTGCTTCATCATTTTGCGCATATCATCAAACTGCTTAATGAACCGGTTCACATCCTGCACGGAGTTTCCGCTTCCCGCAGCCAGACGCTTACGTCTGCTCGGACTGAGCATATCCGGATTCTGCCGTTCTTCCTTGGTCATTGACTTGACGATGGCGGCTATCCGAGCCATTTGCTTGTCATCGACCTTTAGATCCTTCATGCCCTTCATCTTGTTGGCTCCAGGCAGCATATCCAGGATCTGATCCAATGGACCAAGCTTCTTCACCTGTTCCATCTGGTCAAGGAAATCGTCGAACGTAAATTCCGCCGTGCGCATTTTGCGCTCCATTTCCTTGGCCTTCTCGGCATCAATACCGGCTTGGGCCTTCTCGATCAGCGTGAGCATGTCGCCCATGCCCAGTATCCGGGATGCCATCCGGTCCGGATGGAACGGCTCAAGCGCATCCAGCTTCTCGCCGATACCCGCGAATTTGATCGGGCATCCGGTAACGGCTTTGACTGAAATCGCCGCGCCGCCGCGAGTGTCTCCGTCCAGCTTGGTCAGCACAACGCCGGTCAGTTCCAGCTGCTTGTGGAAGCTCTCGGCAACATTGACCGCATCCTGACCTGTCATGGCGTCAACGACCAGCAAAATCTCGTCCGGACTGATCGCCGCTACGATCTGCTTCAGCTCTTCCATAAGGCCTTCATCGATATGCAAACGTCCTGCCGTATCGACAATCAGATAATCATTCCCATTATCCTTGGCATGCTGTAAAGCGTTCTTCGCGATTTCAACGGGACTTACTTGATCTCCCATTGTGAATACAGGCACCTTAAGCTGCTCGCCCAGAACCTGGAGCTGCTTTATGGCAGCCGGTCTGTAAATATCGCCCGCAGCAAGCAACGGCCGGTGATTTTGCTGTACCAGCATCTTGGCAAGCTTTCCTGTTGCCGTCGTCTTACCGGCACCCTGCAGCCCGACCATCAGCACGACGGTCGGCGGCCGGTTCGACCGGGCCAGCTTGCTTTGTGAGCCGCCCATAAGCTCAGTGAGCTCTTTATTCACGATATCGACAACGACCATCGCCGGGGTAAAGCTCTCAAGTACTTCCTGACCGATAGCGCGCTCCTTCACCTTCGCGATGAATTCCTTCACTACCTTAAAGTTCACATCCGCCTCAAGAAGCGCGAGACGAACTTCACGCAGCGCCTCGTTAACATCGTCTTCCGTTAGCTTTCCTTTGCCTCTCAGCCTGCTGAACACATTCTGCAATCGGGTCGCTAATCCTTCGAATGCCATGCGAATTCACCTCTTGAGTGTTACTTATCTATCTTTGATACATAGTCCACATTTGACTGAATCAGGCTGTCCATATATCAGTCGAGACTCACCAAGTGATGCAGCAGCTCTTGCGCCTGAGCCCGTTCATTGCCGGAGAGACCGGACAATAGCGGTTCAAGCTTTTGTGTCAGCTGAACCCGTTCATCGTGCTTGGCTAATAGCTGCAGCTTAATCTCGTAATCCTCCAATACGGACTCTGCTCGTTTTATATGTTCATACACCGCCTGGCGGCTAATCTTGAATTCAGCTGCGATTTCTCCAAGCGAATAATCATCGTGAAAATACAGCTTGCAGAACATTTGCTGCTTCTCAGTCAGCAGCTTCTCGTAGAAGTCAAAAAGCAAATTGATGCGATTGGTCTTCATCAATGCATTTTCTTCTGTCATAGTGCCCCGCCTCCGTTAAGGTAAAACACTTTACAGGAACAACAGAACCTATAATACCCAAAACGGAGAAGGATGTCAAGCTATTTTCCTTGTCACTTAAAATATCTTGGGCGAACTATGGTTTTGCCGTCTCATCCGGCTGAGCTTCCCCCTCCGGAATCCAGCGGCTGAACAAGGCATGGACGAACTGATCCGAGTCAAACGGCTGTAAATCGTCCATTTTCTCGCCAAGGCCTACGAACTTAACGGGAAGATTCAGCTCCTGACGAATGGCCACTACGATACCACCTTTTGCCGTACTATCCAGCTTGGTCAGCACAAGACCGGTCAAGCCTGTCTTTTCGTCAAACAGCTTAGCCTGGCTCAGAGCGTTTTGGCCCGTTGTAGCATCAAGCACCAGCAGCACTTCATGCGGCGCTTCAGGAACTTCACGGCGGATGACACGGTAAATTTTATTAAGCTCTTCCATCAAGTTCACTTTATTCTGAAGACGTCCCGCCGTATCGCATAGCAATACGTCTACGCCCCGGTTTTTGGCTGCATGGAGCGCATCGAACATCACCGCTGCCGGGTCGGAGCCCGCCTGCTGCTTGATAACATCAACGCCGACGCGCTGCCCCCATACCTCCAGCTGCTCAATAGCCCCGGCACGGAACGTGTCTCCTGCAGCCAGAAGCACCTTTTTACCCTGCGACTTCAAATGATGAGCCAGCTTGCCGATGGTTGTCGTCTTTCCTACCCCGTTGACGCCAACGAACAGAATGACGGTTAAGCCCGATTCCGCCATTTTCAGAGAAGCGTTCTCCTCGCCTTTCAGCAGCTGGATAATCATCTCCGTCAAAATAGGCTGAAGCTCGCTTGGATCTTCGATCTTCCGCTTGCGGACCTCTGCACGCAGATCCTCGACCAGCTTCATAACGGTGTTGACGCCCACATCCGCACCGATCAGAATTTCTTCAAGCTCCTCATAGAAGTCCTCGTCGATTTTTTTGCGGCGGCTGAACAAATCTTCGACGCGCTCGACCAGAACGTCGCGTGTTTTGGACAAGCCTTCTTTAAACTTATTCGTAACCGCCTCGGCTTTGGAGGAAATGTTTTCTTTCAATCGTTTAAAAAAACTCATCGGGCGATAGCCCCTTTCTATATACTTTTAGCTTTATTGAACTCGAAATGGCTGCATCATGAACGAATCTAGCTCGCAATGATGGCTTCATCCTCTTCCAACCGGACGGATACTAGCTTGGATACGCCGCCTTCTTCCATCGTGACCCCGTACAGTACATCCGCCTCTTCCATTGTCCCCTTGCGGTGCGTTACCACAATGAACTGCGTTTGTTCGGAAAACTCGCGTAAATATTCCGCAAAACGGGACACATTCGCTTCATCCAGGGCGGCTTCAACCTCGTCAAGCACGCAGAACGGCACCGGCTTCACGCGGATAATCGAGAATAGCAGAGCAATCGCCGTCAACGCTCGTTCTCCCCCCGACAAGAGCTGCAGGTTCTGCAGCTTCTTACCCGGAGGCTGAGCGACAATTTCGATCCCCGTATCAAGCAGATTATCCGGCTCGGATAAAATCAGATCGGCACGTCCTCCGCCGAACAGCTTGGCGAAGACGACGACAAAGTGAGAGCGGATCGCGTCGAACGTCGTTCGGAACCGCTTCGACATCTCTTCGTCCATTTCCCGAATCACCTGATACAGTGTGGTTTTTGCTTCAACCAAATCATTCTTCTGTTCGCTTAAGAACTGGAACCGCTCGTTAACCCTCGCGAATTCCTCCACCGCTCCCAAGTTGACTTCACCTAATACGGCAATGTCGCGTTTCAGCTCACGCACCTGGTTCTGAGCCCCAAGCACATCCTCAGGGACAGGGTACCGCTCCTTGGCCAATTCATAGCTGAGCTCGTAATCATCCGACAGCTTCTTAAGCAGGTTCTCCAGCTCCACGTCAAGACGGTTTACCCGCACCTCGGTCTGGTGCAAATGCTCCTCCGTCTGGCGCAGCTGATTGCGCTCTTCCCTTGTCTTGTTCTCCTCATGCTCAAGCTTTGCCTGCCATTGGGCCCGTTCCGCACGCTTCAGCTCCAGCTGCTCGGTACACTGCTGCTTCTTCAGCTTGAGGCTGTTCAACAGCTCGATCTGCATGATTGTTTCCTGCTCGTGATTGGCCATATCCTGCTCCAATTGCAGAACCAGCCTTCGGTTCAAATCGAGCTCGTTATGTAACTGGGTCAGCTCGGAGTGGCTGCGCCGCTCCTGATCCACCAAGGCCTGCTTCTCCTGTGTCTGGGAAGCGACCTTGACTTTTAACTCGGTAAGCTGCGTCTGAAGCTCCTCTTTCGCAAGCTCACCGGCTTTGCGCGCCAGCTCCGCTTCACGAATGGCTTGCTGCAGAGCAGCCTCCTCCTGCGTTAGACGCTCCAGCGTTTGAATGGCAACCGCTTGACGGTCCTTCAGCTCCTTGCGCTCCGAGTCCAGCGCATCCCCGTCTTCACTGTACAGTGCCAGCTGCTCGGCTACCTGCTTGGCCTCCTGCTCCAGCGGCTGAAGTCCCGCACGAATTTGCTGCTCCTCTATACGAAGCGCCTCTCCTTCTTGGCGAAGCTCCTCGAGCATTGCGGAGTCCGCAGCAATCTCCTTGCGAACCTGATCCGCTTTGACGCGCAGTTGTTGAAGCTGCTCTTGCGAAACGGCAATTTCCTTGTCCATTTCTTCAATCTGCCGCTGGCGGCTCAGCAGGCTGCTCGTTTTCTTCTGCTGACTGCCCCCCGTCATCGATCCTCCCGGGTTCACGACGTCGCCTTCCAGCGTAACCACCCGGTAACGGTATTGGACTTTTGCCGCAATGCGGTTAGCAACTTCCAATTGACTGGCGATGATGACATTGCCGAGCAAGCTGCCGACAATTTGACGATAAGTGTCCTCATATTGAACAAGATCGGCACCGATACCGACAAAGCCCTCCATACCTTCTATCGTTCTTCGTTCGGAATCCGGAATTGAACGTCCGCGGATAACGTCGAGAGGAAGGAAGGTAGCGCGGCCTAACTGCCTGCGCTTCAAGAAAGCAATCGCTTCACGGCCGTTCGCCTCGCTATCGACGACGATATGCTGCAATGCCCCGCCTAGCGCCGTCTCTACCGCCACCTCGACATGGGCCGGAACCTTAACCAGCTCGGCTACAGCGCCTCGGATTCCGCGCAGATCTTGGCGGTCCTTCGCCTTCAGCACTTCTTTAACGCCATGCATGAAGCCGTCATAATCATTTGCCATTTCACGCATCGTATCGCGGCGGGAGATCATGGAGTCGAGCTTTTGTTCCCATTTTCGCACGGTGGATTGTGATTCCTCAGATAACATTTGCTTCGACTTCAAGCTTTGGCTTAGTTCCAGATAACGGTTTCTCGCGTTTTCAATGTTCCCTATAACCGCGGCTAACCGTTCTTCCAGAACCCGCTTACGTTCCGCAATGCTGTCCTGCTGCTCTCTCCATTTCCGGTGCTCGTCCCCGAGCCGATCAAGCCGCTTAGACAGCCCTTCCAGCTGCTGCTCCGCGTAGCGAGCCTCGTTGCGGGCGTTCGCCATTTGATTCAGCGTTTCCAGGAGCTCGCCCTTCAGACGGTCTTCCTCCGCGCTGCTGATGCCGCCTGCTACGCCCAGCAACCGGTCTTCCTCCGCCTTTAGCTTGGCCTGGTACTGCTGCAGCTCGTCCGAAATAACCGCCAGCTTTTCCCTAATGGCCGCTAATTCGGCTTCCTTCTCCGTTGAACGGATTTCTTGCTGCTTTACGTTTTGCGTGAGCTGAGCCTGGTTAGAAGCATAATTTCTTTTACGCTCCTTGAGTACCTCGCCCTGTCCCTCGCATTTTTCAAAATCCTCGCTTATCTGCAGAAGCTGCGCCTGAAGCGCCTCGATTTCTTCCTCAAGCCTCCTGGTTTCCCAGCGATGCTTTTCCAGATGCGCGTCATGCTGACCGACGATCGCGGATAGCTCCAGCTGCTCCTGCTTCAGCTTGTCCAGCTTTTTATTCGTCTCGGTCCACGAGTTGTAGATTTGCTCGATTTGATACACGTACATAGCAATCTCGTTCTTCTTTAGCTGCTCTCTCAGCTCTCTGTAGCGCACAGCCTTCTCGGATTGGATCCGCAGCGGCTCGATCTGATCCTCCAGCTCAACTACCAGGTCATTAATCCGGAGCAAGTTTTGCTCCGTTTCCTGGAGCTTCTTTTCCGTTTCACGCTTTCTTGATTTATATTTTACGATCCCGGAGGCTTCTTCAAAGATACCGCGGCGATCTTCCGATTTCGTGCTTAAAATTTCTTCAATTCGTCCTTGTCCGATGATAGAGTAAGCTTCCTTACCGATCCCTGTATCCATAAACAGCTCGGTAATGTCCTTCAGACGGCAAGCCTGCTTATTAATTAGATACTCGCTGTCCCCGTTCCGGTGTACGCGCCGGGTTACGGTCACTTCATTAAAATCCAGCGATAGCGATTGATCTGAATTATCCAGGGTGAGCGATACTTCACCGTAGTTAACCGCCTTACGAGCGTCACTTCCGGCAAAAATAATATCCTCCATCTTCCCTCCGCGCAAGCTGCGGGCGCTTTGCTCTCCAAGCACCCAACGAATGCCGTCGGAAATGTTACTTTTCCCACTGCCGTTTGGACCGACTACAGCCGTAATACCTTGTACGAATTCAAGCTCGGTCCGATCGGCAAACGATTTAAAACCGGACAGCTCAATACGCTTTAAAAACATTGTCTCACCTCAACGCTATTGTACCACACATTCCTTATTCATAGAATAAACTCCCACGGTCAACCTCAACACTCCAAGCATGATGTTCTGCATAGCTGGCAGGGATTTATCTTTGCTTTGAATGACGCTTTCGTCTTCTCACATCTTCTGAAAAAAAAGAAATGCAGCGACGGCAACCCTTAAGCTGCCATCCCTGCACCCTCTTGCTCTGTTTGCGCTATTGAATATGGACTTTCAACGCTTCCAATGCTTGAGCAGCCGCATGCTGTTCAGCCTCTTTCTTCGAACGGCCGGACCCTTGCCCCAAAAGCGTTTCGCTCACATGAACCTGGGCAACAAACTCTCTTTCATGAGCAGGCCCGCGTTCGTCGACGATCCGGTACTCCAGTACCCCCATGTTATGCTGCTGGGTATATTCCTGCAGATGGGTTTTGAAGTCAACGGTCAGCAGTTTGCCTTGGTGAGGCAAATTCGGGAACACATGCTGCTTAAGAAAGCTTGTCACCACTTGAAGTCCCTGGTCCAAATATAATGCGCCGATAAACGATTCGAACACGTCAGCCAGCAATGCCGGTCTGGTTCTGCCGCCGGTCAGCTCCTCGCCCTTGCCTAGAAGCACATAGGAACCGAACTCCAGCTCTTCGGCAAATCCGACTAATGAAGGCTCGCATACGATTGAAGCTCTTAACTTGGTTAATTCCCCTTCGGAACGTTCCGGGTACGTATCGAACAAATACTCGGAAACCGTTAGTTCCAGGACTGCATCGCCCAAAAATTCCAACCGCTCATTATCCTTGTAATTGCCGACTCTATGTTCGTTTACATAGGAAGAGTGGGTAAACGCCTGTCTTAATAGCTCGGGTTTGCGAAACGTAATATTTAACGCAGCCTGAAGCTGCTTCAGGTTTCGATGCATGCCTTCACCACCTAATCGGACATTCCCGTTCGTTAGATTAATTACGGTCTCGCGGCGGAGTGCTTATTGCTCGAACTTTTTCATAATAATGGTGGCATTATGGCCGCCAAAACCGAACGAGTTCGACATTGCTACCTTCACGTTCGCTTGACGCGCTTGATTTGGCACATAATCCAGATCACATTCAGGATCCTGATTGTCCAAATTAATAGTTGGAGGGATAAACCCATGCTTCAGGGTTAATCCGCAAATCAACGCTTCCACACCGCCGGCAGCTCCTAATAGATGACCTGTCATGGATTTGGTTGAGCTGACTGCGACTTTATATGCATGCTCTCCCAGCGCCTTCTTGATGGCCGTCGTCTCCGAGCGGTCCCCAACCGGCGTAGAGGTCCCATGCGCATTAATATAATCAATATCCTCCGGTGTAATACCCGCATCCTTGATCGCTTTGGCCATACAGCGCGCAGCACCGTCCGGATCCGGATCGGTCATATGATAAGCGTCGCCGCTCATGCCGTACCCGATAACCTCACCGTAAATTTTAGCGCCGCGCTTTTGCGCATGCTCGAGCGACTCCAGAATCAGAATTCCGGAACCTTCGCCCATAACGAAACCGTCCCGGTCCGTATCAAACGGTCTGCTCGCTTTTTGAGGCTCATCGTTACGAGTCGACATAGCGCGCAGCGCACAGAAACCGGCCACTCCCGTCGGACTGATCGTCGCTTCAGCGCCACCGCAAATCATGACATCGGCATCGCCGCGCTGTATCATTTTGAACGAATCGCCGATGGAGTGAGTCCCTGTTGCGCACGCGGTTACAGCAGTGCTGTTAGGTCCTTTGGCTCCTGTGATCATCGAGATTTGGCCAGACGCCATATTCGCGATCATCATGGGAATAAAGAACGGACTTACTCTCTTCGGTCCTTTTTCCAGCAATATTTTATGCTGCTCTTCCCAGGTGGACAAACCGCCGATACCGGAGCCTACATAGACGCCTACACGCTCCGGATCCGTGTCCTCCTTGATGTTAAGTCCCGCATCCTGCAGTGCAGACAAAGACGACGCCACTGCAAATTGTACGAAACGGTCCATGCGACGGGCTTCCTTTTTATCGAAATACTGCTCAGGATTAAAGTCTTTGATCTCAGCAGCAATGCGCGTTGGATATTCGCTCACATCGAACAATTCAATCATACCTACTCCGGATTTACCTGCCATCAGGTTCCCCCAGAATGTTTCAAGATCATGTCCCAAGGAGGTCATGACGCCCATACCTGTTATGACAACTCGTTGCTTCACTTTAATCCACCTCTATCTAAAATAACTAATGTTATGAATTTACCCAATTTAATGTAGCTGCTAGATTCGCCGTACATGTATGGCAATACTGAATGGAGATAAGTCCCGTCTAAAAAGCAAAACGGGACTTATACCAATTAAGTATGAGATTTTATGTACTCAACTACTTGACCTACTGTAGTTATCTTCTCTGCATCTTCATCAGAGATTTCCATATCAAACTCATCTTCCAGTTCCATGACAAGCTCTACAACATCTAGAGAATCAGCGCCTAAATCATCTTTAAAAGATGCTTCGAGGGACACTTCTGCCTCATCAACACCAAGACGATCGATGACGATACGTTTCACGCGATCTAAAACATCGGACATCCGGTTCACCTCCTCCTTGGTATTATACTTAACTTATGGACAAATTGCCAGAGCAAGCGCTATTTCCGCAGAAAAAAACAATATTTGCGAATTTTCGCACAATGGCTCGGTAACAATTTTCACCCTTACATATACATGCCGCCGTCCACATGAATCGTTTGGCCGGTCATGTAAGAAGCATCGTCGGATGCAAGAAAGCGCACTGCCTTCGCTATATCATCCGGCTGGCCGAGACGCGCCAGTGGAATTTGCTTCAGCATCTGCGAACGGGTATCCTCGGATAATTTATCCGTCATATCCGTTTCAATAAAGCCCGGAGCCACGGCATTGACTGTAATCCCCCGTGACGACAGCTCCTTGGCGGTTGCCTTGGTCATACCGATAACGCCAGCTTTCGCTGCAACATAATTGGCTTGTCCCGGATTACCGAGCGCTCCAACAACGGAGGAGATGTTTATAATGCGGCCATAACGCTGCTTCATCATCGGACGTGTTGCCGCCTTGACACAGTTGAACACACCCTTCAGATTTGTGGCGATAACCTCGTCGAACTCCTCTTCCTTCATGCGCATAATCAAATTATCTCTCGTGATGCCTGCATTATTCACTAAGATGTCCAGTTTCCCAAAGGTTTCAAGCACCTGTTTGAACATATCGTCCACTTCCTGAGAGGAAGCTACATTCGCCTTCACTTTTATCGCTTTGCGGCCCATACCTTCAATAAGGCTGACCACCTCTGCAGCTGCAGCTTCACTGCCGGCATAATTTACGGCAACATCTGCTCCCGCTTCTGCAAGCGTAAGAGCAATAGCGCGGCCAATGCCTCGCGAAGCGCCTGTAACCAACGCGACTTTACCCGCTAACATCGTACCCCTCCTATCCTAATTCTTCCGTTAATCTTGAAAGGCCTGATTAATTGGCAACATCCAATTGAAACTGATCCAATGCTTCTTTGCTGTTGATCGAATAGATTTTGACCGATTTGTCGATCTTTTTGATCAACCCGGCCAAGACCGTTCCCGAACCGATCTCGACAAACGTATCCACGCCTTGTTCAATCAGCCAGGCAACGCTGTCTTCCCATAATACGGAAGAATGCACCTGCTCTACGAGCAGTTCGCGGATGGATTCAGGCTCTTGCACGGGACGCGCGGTTACATTGGCTACCACGGGCACCGACGCTGTTTGCATAGGAAACGCAGACAGCACATCCGACAACCGCTCGGAGGCGGGTTTCATCAGGGAAGAATGGAACGGGCCGCTTACTTCCAATGGAATGACTCGCTTGGCGCCGATCTCCTTTCCACGCTCCACGATAGCTTGTACACCTTCTTTGCTACCGGAAATCACGATTTGACCGGGGCAGTTCAGATTGGCAAGCTCCACTACTCCAGCTTCTTTTGACACTTCTGAGCAGAGCTTCTGAAGCGCTTCCCTCTCTCCTCCGAGAACGGCTGCCATTGCGCCTTGACCGCTCGGAACGGCCTGATCCATGAATTCTCCGCGCGCACGGACGGTCCGCACAGCATCTTCAAAGCTCAGTACCCCGGCAGCTACCAAAGCGCTGTATTCTCCCAAGCTGTGTCCAGCCAAATAATCAGGCCGAAGTCCTTTCGATTTGAAGAGCTCCAGGTATGCCACACTCGTCGTAAGAAGTGCAGGCTGGGTATGATAAGTGATTTTCAACTCCGAATCCGGACCATCGAAAATAAGCGAAGACAGAGAATAGCCGAGTGCCTGGTCCGCACGGTCAAAAATCTCTTTGGCCGCCGGATAGGACTCATAAATGTCCCGCCCCATCCCTACGGCCTGGGCGCCTTGACCCGGAAATACAAATGCTACTTTCCCCAACGTAATATCTCCTTTCGTATCGGTTGCCCGGAGAGCACCAACCCTCTCCAGGCGAACGATTCATCTCATTACCAAACGATTACGGACGCGCCCCAAGTCAGGCCGCCGCCAAATCCGACCAATACGATACAATCGCCCTCTTTAACCTTACCCTCTTCTACCGCTTCCGCCAAAGCGATCGGGATGGAGGCTGCAGAGACATTGCCGTATTTATCCAAGTTTATCATACATTTGTCTTCGCTCAAATCCAAGCGGTTCAGCGCAGACTGAATGATGCGGATATTCGCTTGATGAGGGACGAGCAGATCGATATCCTGCTTCTCCATCCCTGCTTTACGAAGAGCTTCTTCCGCGGCGCTGCCCATGATCCGGACGGCGAATTTGAAAACCTCGCTGCCCGCCATATAAATGAAGTGCTGCTTGGTTTCGATCGATTGAGGCGATACCGGGCAGCGCGAGCCTCCGCCGCTAATGCGCAGCAGCTCTCCGCCGGAACCATCGGCGCCTAGTTCAAACGATTTAAACCCGCGGCCCTCCGGAACTGCGCCCAACACAACGGCACCCGCTCCGTCACCAAATAATATACATGTGTTGCGATCGGTATAATCCGTAATTTTGGATAAGCATTCAGCGCCCACAACCAAGGCGTATTTATAAGTCCCCAAAGCAATAAAATTGGATGCATTGGCCAATCCGTAAATAAACCCGGAGCACGCAGCGGACAAATCGAAAGCGGCAGCCTTCTTAGCGCCCAGCTTATCCTGCAGAATGCATGCCGTAGACGGGAATGACATATCAGGAGTAATTGTTGCGACAATGATCAGGTCCAGCTGCTCTGGACTGATTCCTGCCGCATCCAATGCCTTCAGAGAAGCCTCGTAAGCCAGATCCGAGGAGGCCTGTTCGGCACTGACCAGTCTGCGTTCCCGAATGCCTGTGCGGGTAACGATCCATTCATCATTCGTTTCAACCATTTGTTCCAAATCATGATTCGTCAGTACCCGTTCAGGTACGTACTTTCCTGTACCGATAATGCCCACCGGTATTGAGCTCATAGGTCACATCTCACTTCCATTACTAATTTCCCTAGAAATACTTTGCACCAGATCATTCTGGATAGCAATACGAGCCTGCCGAACGGCATTTTTGATAGCCATGGCATTGGAAGATCCGTGGCTTTTCAGCACAAGTCCGTCAATCCCCAAAAGCGGCGCTGCGCCATGCTCGGCATAGTCGAATGAGCTTCGGAATTTCATTAGCCCTGGCTTCAGAACAGCGGCGGCCAGCTTCGTCATAAAGTTTCTTCTCAACTCCGTTTTGAGCGCGGAGAAGATAGTCGAAGCCGCCCCTTCCAAAGACTTCAGCATAATATTGCCGGCGAAGCCGTCGCAAACCAATACGTCACACGGGCCGTTCAGGACATCCCTGGACTCTACATTGCCCAGGAAATGAATAGGAGCCTGCTCCAGCAGTCCATAGGCTGCCTTGGTCACTTCATTTCCTTTCATGGCTTCGGTGCCGACATTAAGCAGTCCGACCCGTGGCTTTGCGATCCCTTCAACCTTTTTCCGGTAAATGCTGCCCATGATGGCATACTGCGTTAATTCCTCGGCACTCGAGTCCATATTGGCGCCCAGGTCCAATGCCAGGATTCCTTTGCCGTCGAGCGTTGGAATCATCGGTGCCAATGCAGGTCTGCTTATCCCCTTCATACGGCCGACAACAAGAATCCCCATTGTCATCAATGCGCCGGTATTCCCCGCGGAGATCATGGCATCGGCTTCTCTTTCACGAACCATCCGGCCTGCTACGACCATGGAAGCATCCTTTTTACGCCTAACTGCTTTTACCGGTTCATCGTCCGCTTCAATCTTCTCACCTGCATGGCGAACCTCAAGATTGGCAGGCTTTGCGTCACCTAGTATGGCTTCAATCCTGTTTGTGTCTCCAACCAATGTGATGGTTGTGTCGCTCCATTCCCGTGCCGCTTCTATAGCTCCGGCTACTACAACATCGGGGGCATGGTCTCCACCCATTGCATCAATCGCAATCCGCATCAGGCTCTCCTCCCTCCGATCGATCTCTTGTTGAGTGGTATATGATGAAATTTCCTTGGAAAACAACTTCTTCCCCGATGTAAGTGAACACTTCCACTTTGGCTTTGCCTTTGGAGATAGAACGTACGTATGCTTTGGCGATGCACTTTTCCCCCAGCTTAACCGAGCGGACAAATCGAATATCCGCCGATGCGGTTAACGCAATCTGGTCGTTAATCAAGGCTACGGCGAGCGAATTCGCCTGTGAAAAAATATGATGCCCGCGCGCAATCTTAGTTCTGGAGAAAACATGCTCCTCCTTGATCTCAAAGATAGAAATCCCGCTCTTGTCCAATTGCAGATCAATAACATCCCCAATCACTTCATGAAGAGGCAATGAGCGTACCTGATCGTACGATTGCTCGGCCATCAGTTTGATCCGTTCACGAAGCTCGGGAATTCCGAGCTCCAGCCGGTCCAACCGAATGGTCTGAATACTGACCTGGAATAGCTTCATCAATTCTTCATCTGTAATAAAAGGGTTTTCCTCAATGGCTCCTGCCAGCTGCTGCTGTCGTTGTCGTTTAGGAAGGCGTTCGATGTCCGACACCACCTTTACCTTAGTATACATCCATGATCATTTATATATCTTGAACAGGAATGGTTAAATCATCCCTGCATATGTTCCTGGCTCTGGACTTCACGGCGATATGCCGAGCTAGTCTTATGTAGGTATTGAGCGACCCTGTTCCGAATAAAAGCATGCAAAGGAAACGCCATCTTCTCATGTCGGAATCCGGGTACCTCGAGCTGGATATCACTATATCTTATGACCAAGTAATAAGAGATAGTATAATGGATTGTAATCGAAAAGGGAAGCACAAAAATAGCACCTCACCCTAAAAGATGAAGTGCTACCGTTTTGCTGATATCATCCATTATTGCTTGATGATCTCTCTTTTTTTGTAAGATCCACACACCTTGCAAACGCGGTGAGCCAATTTCAATTCACCACAGTTGTCACACTTTACCATGCCTGGAACTACTAATTTAAAGTGAGTACGGCGCTTATCGCGACGTGTCTTGGATGTTCTCCTTTGAGGTACTGCCATATTCCCACCTCCTTCAACGAATTCAAGCCTGCTATTGCTTAAAGAAATCTGCCAGTCCGGCCAGCCTCGGATCCGTCGTGTCCTGCTTGCAGCCGCAAGCCCGCTCGTTTCGGTTCCCACCGCATACAGGGCATAATCCTTGGCACCCTTCCTCGCACAGCGGTACGTACGGCAAAGCTACCAGTACATTTTCAATCAAATAGGGCATCAACTCTATCTTCTCATCCGTAACGAAGATAATGTCTTCTTCCTCGTCGTCCGGTTCCGATACATCTGCAGCGAGAGCAAACGTTTCATGAAAAGGAATTTCCAGCCTTTGCTTTACCGGCTCCAGGCAGCGGGAGCAGGGCTGCTCCACATCTATTTCCAGAACACCGGTGACCTCAGCCGCCTCGCCGTTATGACGAGCCTGCAGATTTACCTGCAGCGGACCGAAGCTGAGCAAATCAGTGCGATTCTTCAAAACATCGGACAAATCGATGGTCTCATCAATAAGTACCGTTTCTGCTTTCTTCGCCAATTCTTTTAATCGAATGAACATGAGTATCACCCCAAACAAACAAAGATTATTATAGCTATAATCCTTCTATTTTGTCAACATTTTCAGATCATGCTATAGTGAAAACATATGAAAACATTACCAAAGTGTGTACAAGGAGTGTACGATGAAAACGGTCGGACTAGTTGTTGAATACAACCCCCTGCATAATGGTCATCATTATCATTTCCAACAATCCAAAATCGTATCTGGCGCCGATGCGGTGGTCGCCGTTATGAGCGGTCATTTCCTGCAGCGGGGTGAACCTGCCATGATTGACAAATGGTCGCGTACGGAAATGGCCCTTCGTATGGGCGTTGATCTGGTTCTGGAGCTCCCTGTCGCTTATTCTACACAGCCTGCGGAATGGTTCGCGTATGGCGCTGTCTCCGCGCTGGATGCTACGGGCGTCGTGGACAGTCTCTGCTTCGGGAGCGAGAGCGGCGACATTCAGTGGCTGTATGACGTCGCAGAAGCAGCGTATCATGAGTCGGAGGAGTTTCATGGGCTCCTGCAGCAGGAGCTCAAAGCCGGTATCCCGTATCCGGCCGCCTACGGCAAAGCCATCGCCCGTTATGTACCGGGAACGAACGAAGAAGAGCTGGCCAAGCCTAACAATACGTTAGGCCTGCACTACCTTATTGCCCTTAAAAGATTGGGCAGCCGGATTGAACCATTAACCATCAAGCGCCAAAAAGCAGGCTATCACCAGCTTGACATTACTGACCGTCAAATAGCCAGCGCTACGGCACTGAGACATCTGCTTTTCGAGAAGAAGATGCTTGAGGAGATCGCCCCTTATGTGCCTGTAAGCACTATGGAGGTGCTTCGCCGCGAATGGAACAAAGGACGTACGCCCATCGGGTGGGAACATTTTGCCAGGCCTTTGCTGCTGCAGCTCATGAACCACAGTGCCTTCGAGCTAGCCGGATATCATGAAGTGGCCGAGGGGCTGGAGCACCGCATCAAGCAGTCGCTTCCTTCCCTGTCCACGGATTCCAGCCAAATCGTTGAGGATTTGATCAACCTGCTCAAAACCAAGCGCTACACTCGAACCAAGCTGCAGCGCACCCTGCTGCGCATACTCCTTAATCATACAAAGCCTAAGCTGACAGCAGATCTATTAAGGCGCGGAGTCCCGTATCTTCGAGTTCTCGGCTTTAGCGCGCGGGGGCGGGAGCTGTTGAAGCGTATGAAAAAAACGGCGAAGGTTCCCGTTGTTACGAAAGTAACCTCACTGGCGGATCCTTCACCGCTGCTGGATTTAGATATTCAAGCTACGTCCGTCTATGCCCTTGCCTATCCTGCGGCTGCAGAGCGCGAGCTCTTCAGGGATTATTACGAGCCCCCGGTCCGTGTTTAGCTGGCTTTTGCGGCTTGCGGCGGAAGATTGTTCATATAATCCAATGCTTCCTGCAAAGTGCCTACAGGAACGACCTTCATGGAAGTATGAATTTCCTCCGCCCGTTTGGCCGCATCTGAATAATTGTTAATGCGCTGTTTACCATCCGGAGTTACATAATCTTTCGGTGCAAAGAAAATTTCCGCCCCGGCCTTATCGGCCGCGATAATCTTATGCTGAATCCCGCCGATTACCCCTACGGTTCCTTTCTCATCGATCGTTCCCGTTCCGGCAACCTTATAGCCTTTTGTGATATCCTCGGTGGTTAATTTGTTGATGATTTCCATGGTGAACATCAGCCCTGCCGACGGTCCGCCGATATCCCCCGCTTTAATGGTCACCTGCTTCGACTCATCGTTCGCCTTGACGCTCTGCACATTGGCAGGCACAACACCAAGCCCTACCCTGCGAACATCCGGGCTGGCCCCCTCATCAGGCGGCAGTAAAGCCAGCTGTATGGATTGCGTCTTTTGCACCTTTTTCCGCTTGTAGGTGATGGAGACGGAGTCTCCTTCTTTTTTGCTTTTCAAAATGGTCTGCAGCTCTTCTTTAGTCTGAATCGGCGTATCGTCGACTTTGACGATGTAATCCCCCGGCTGAAGCACCTCATGTGCCGGAAAATCCTTAAAGACCTGCACGATCACAACGCCATCCGTACTGATCCGGTAAGGGATGCCCAAATGGTGATAGGCAGCCTGTATAGCGCTTGACTGCGAGGAGAGCATATTGACCTCCTGCCTCTGTGAATATTCTTCCTCGGATTCGTTCTTTTGCAGCAGCTCTGTTTTCAAATGCAGCTCCTCGAACGGCCTGATGAAAGTCAGTAAATAGCTGAATACGGTAGCGTCGCTCACCCTGACGGTGGTCAGCATGAACGCGCCTTGCTCCTCGTCGTTATTTTGATTCACATGAACCATAGGGCGAATAACCTCTGCCGTACCAGCTGAAAAAATGAATAACGGAAGCGGCATAAAATATACGCCGTATACGAGTACAATGGCTATAAATACGGAAACGACGATTCTAGAAGCGCGTTTCAAATGTTTGGTGTCCTCCATCCTTCTCCCCCTAAAGCCCGTATGACTGGCGCCTTCTATCGCAGGCGTTCTTTGTAGGGTTGACCTGCTTGGTCTAAACCATACGGACAAAGCGTAAACATGTACCATCCTACAAATCCGGAGTTGGTACTTATGGCAAGTGAAAAAACTTTAACATCTCCGCGTCTGACCACCTTGATTCTGGGCTGTTTGGCGCTGCTCTTGGTTGTCAGCATTATTTTGTTTCCCGATCAAGCCTTCAAATCATCGCTTCAAGGGCTGAGGATCTGGTGGGAGCTTGTCTTCCCAGCTCTGCTGCCATTTTTCATCGTAATCGAGATTGCCAGAGGCATGGGGGTCTTGCACGCAATCGGAGCCTTGCTCGAGCCCCTTCTGCGTCTATTATTCCGGTTGCCGGGTATTGCAGGCTGGGCTATCGCCATCGGTATTACTGCCGGTACCCCCTCAGGCGCCGTAGCCGTAGGCAGCATGAGAAAAGATAAGCTGCTTAGCAGGGACGAAGCCGAGCGGCTGCTTACCTTAAGCCACGTAGCAAGCCCTGTGTTCCTTATATCGGTCGTTGGAGTCGGCTTTCTGCATAATGCTCAAAGCGGCCTGGCCCTCGCGATCCTTCATTACGGTTCAGCCCTGCTGCTTGCCTTATGGCAGCGAATTACACTAGCCAAGCAGCATACGAAGCTGGAAGCGGAAGACCAACGCTCTGCCTTGCCATCGGCAACGGGAGACAGCGGGCTGTTCCGTCGCAGCGCCTCCGCATGGCGAACCGCGCAAGCCAGTGATGGCAGAACCTTCGGCAAGCTGCTCGGTGATTCCGTGACCCATGCCGTACAGCAAACAATGGCCATAGGCGGACTCATGATGATGTTCTCGGTCATTGTACATGCCGTATCACTAAGCCAAGTCCTTACCATAGTCGGGCTCGCCATTTCCGCCACTGGGATCATGACACCCGAGCAAGCCGGTGCGATGCTGTCGTCTCTCCTGCCCGGATTGTTTGAAACGCATTTGGGCGCCTATTCCCTCGGGCAAAGCCAAGCAATCACCGATTCATGGCAGTACGCGCTGCTTAGCGCCTTGTTCGCCTGGGGCGGCTTATCGACCCACGCTCAAGTCAAAAGCTTTACGCTAGGAACCGATATTCGGTATTCCGCCTTTCTGAAATCCAGGCTTCTTCATGCCGCCATCTCGTTTATAGCCACCAGCGCCTTATGGAAACCATTGAATGCCTTGCTAGGTTCACCGGCACCCGCCTGGCTAACTTTCTCGGACCCAAGGATAGATACAATGAAATGGAATTATGTAACGATGTGGCCTCTATTTAGCAAATCGATGCTATGGTTCGGTATGATTCTGCTGCTTATGCTCGTGCTCTCCATAGTCACCGCCTTTGTATTCCATCACAGCCGCCGGGATTCCAAAGGCTAGCCTTTCGGATATTTGGAACGCAAAGCCTTTTCCACCACCTCGGGAACCAGATCGGTAACAGGTCCGTGGAAGCGCGCGATTTCTTTTACAATACTGGAGCTTAAATAAGAATATTGAGGCGTTGACGTCATGAAAAAGGTTTCGAAGCTCTCGTCAAGCTTTCGATTCGTTGAAGCCATTTGCAGCTCATATTCAAAATCCGACACCGCACGAAGACCGCGCACAATGAGATGCGCGTTTTTTTGTTTCATATAATTAATGAGCAAATCGCGAAAATTGTCGATTTCCACATTGGGCAAATCCTTCGTCACCTGTTTAAGCAACTCGGTGCGCTCTTCGATCGTAAACAGCGGATTTTTGCTTGAATTGTTCAGCACAGCTACAATCAGCTTGTCAAACACTTTAGCGGAGCGGTGTATAATATCCAAATGCCCGTTGGTCACCGGGTCAAAGCTGCCGGGATAGACAGCGATTTTCATTTCAAAACGATCCATACTCATCTTTACAGTCAACTCCTCCAACATGTGCACGCAACACTCATGACTCATCTTGCGATGTATTTTTATAAATCGTAACCGCTGTATCGCCGTATTCCGCTCTTCTTACCCACTGCAAACGGCCGATGGGATCCTGGTACACATCCTCGGCGTCATGTTCCACTACAATGGTAGCCAGCGGGTTGAGCATATGTCCCTGATCCAGCTGCTCGATCAATTCTTGTACTACCTTTAACCGATATGGGGGGTCCAGGAATACAAGATCAAACTTTGCTTCCCGCTTCATCAGTGCTTTCAATGCGCGAAGGGCATCATTGCGGTATACCTCCGCTTGATCGGCAAGTCCGGTGGCCTGCAGATTTTGCCGTATGGTGTCGATGCTTTTTTTGTCGATATCGGTCAAAACTGCCCGGTCCATCCCCCTGCTCAGCGCTTCGATGCTTAGCCCGCCTGTTCCTGCGAACAGATCCAGCACGTGCCCTCCGTCAAAATACGGGCCGATCATGCTGAAAATGGCCTCCTTCACCTTGTCGGTGGTAGGCCTTGTGCCCATGCCAGGTACAGCCTTAAGCGGCCTTCCCTTGGCATTCCCTGATATGACTCTCATTTGCTTCCACCTTCTACTGGATAGTAATGCTATCGTACCACAAACGTAAACTTTTGCACAAAATTTTCTGAATAACGTATAGATTTTTTGAAATCTGTCTATCCTTATATCATCGACATCCGAAAATGTCGTAGACAACCGCGGAGAAGACTTACGTTCCCCATAAGCTCTTCGTCCGGTTTCTCCTCTCCCATGAATGAGCCTCGTCGTGAGACGGGGCTCGATTTTTTTGTCTGTCGAACAAAAAAAATCCCTGTTTCGTCGATGGCAGCCGACAACAGGGATTAAACGTGATATATGTTGAATGTGGGATCAACACTATTGATTCTATAAGAATAAGGTTAATGAAAAATGAACCTAACCTTAAAAAAAGATGAAAATCCGCTGAAACTTTTTCCAATTCCGGTCTCTCGCTTTCTAATCCGCATGATTCCGGAGAATAATGCAGATACTGGAAAGAAAACGAGAAGGAGCTCCCACCATGTGCGACCGATTCAACCTGACTGCCGATTTGACCGAACTAAACGATCGCTACCGCTTATCCAAAACGATGTTTTACTATGCCAATGATCGCAGCTTGCGGCCTCAACAGCCGATTACCGCCATTACAGCCAAAGGAAACGAACGAATACTCGATGAATTTCGTTGGGGCTTGATGCCTTTCTGGGCACAAGACTCCGTGCTTGTCGACAGCGAAGCGATCTATGATAAAAGAGCCTTCGATCATTTGCTCAAGCGTCAGAGATGCATTATTCCGGCAAGCAGCTTCGACCGTGTGACTTCGTTAGGACGCAAAAAGGAACAGGTCCAACGTTATATGACCAATGATGGCCAAACATTCGCAATGGCCGGGGTGTACGACGTGTGGTCGGGCTCCTTCGGAGAAGAGCTTCGGACTTGCTCCATCCTGATTAAAAGAATACAGAATAACGAAACCGGAAGTATGGAGACGGTCCCCTTTATTATGAATGAGGAGCAAGCCGATACATGGCTGGACACGGAATTATTCGATAAACCCGCTTTATATCGATGGATGAGAACTGTTGAGCTTCCTCCGCTTCGCCTGCTGCCCGATTCATGGCAGGATATGGCTGACTCACAGGATCAAGAGGATGGAGCTGCAGCGGCTCATAGCATAGGATAATCAATAAAGACCCGCCAAAGCGGGTCTTTATTGATTACGGAATCGTCCTAATTTATCGGGGTTTAGTATAAAATAGATGTCTTGTAAACGGTGGGATTCGGTAGCCGCACCAAAGCATATAGCCATGCTCGGCTTCCCTTCCTTCACGATCAATACCCCGTAATCTCCATTGATTCGAACCTCGAGCAGTTCCCCTTCGAAGGAGCCTTTGCCTTGAATTCCTTCCAGAAATGCCTGGATACGATCCTTGCCCAAGATGGGATATAGGGCTGCCCGAACTTTTCCTCCGCCGTCGCTTATGAGTGCGGCCTGTTCTGTGAGCAGCTGGATTAAACCGGCGAAGTCTCCGGTTTTCACCCCGCTAAGGAATGCATGAACGAACGGCTCGCTGTTCTGCTCAGCGGTGGAGGCCGTGTTGAGCTGGTCCTGATTCACTTTATGCTTTGCGCGGCTTACAATTTTTCTGCAGTTCGACTCGGATTTGTCCATCATCTCGGCGATTTGCGCATAATCGTAATCCAGTACTTCCCTCAGCAGAAAAATCGCCCGTTCCACCGGCGAGAGCTGCTGGAGCATAACGAGAAGCGCGTAAGAGACCTTCTCTTTCCTTATGATCTGCTCCTCGGGATTATTCGCTTCTAGTTCGATATCCGGCTCCGGCAGCCAAGGTCCTGTGTAGACCTCGCGCTGCTTCCTGGATGACTTCAGGAGATTCAGACACCTATGGGTCACTGTCTTAATCAAATAAGCCTTAACGCTGAGAATGTCCTCCTCACGGACCCGCTGTAGAGCTACAAATGCATCCTGTACGATATCTTCCGCATCCGTGTAGGAACCCAGCATCCGGTAGGCAATCGACAGGAGCAGCTGCCGATGCTCAGTATAAGCATGTTCCCACTCAGTCAAACAGCCCCGCCTCCTATCGAATACATTCCATGAATTAATAACTTATCAAAGACGCCAGCAGCAAGCCTGTAGCCAGGCTGAGACAGAATGAAAAAAGCCCGACCGAAGCGTTGCCTTTAGGAATTTCTGCAACGACTTTAAACGGCGTCAGCAGCTCGAAGATATAAAACACTATCACTTGAAACGCGATTCCGATGAATCCCCATACGATCAAGTCAACCAAGCCAAGAGAATGATAGACGGCAGATGCCAGTACCAGAGTTTGGCCGATGATTTTGCCGCCAAGATCGTATGCGGCAGCCTTGGCCGCAGCCGCTTTGGAAGGGTCAGATAAATCTCCGCCTTCACGAATGAGCTTGAATTCGCTGTACGGCGTCGTAATTGTAAAAAGCAGAATGCCTATTCCCAATAAAGGCACCGTTACTCCCAAATAAATCAAAAAATTAAGTATGGAATCCCATTGTGTCATGCTTTAGCTCCCCCTTTATTCAACCCTGCCGGCAAATAATATGAAATATTGTTTGTAATATGCCCGCCTACTCTGGCGATGACCGCGGAAGGCTTGCCCGCAATAAGAAAGCAGCCCCATAACAAGCGGCCGTTCGTCGTCCCCTTCAACGTCTCCACCCGTACAGGCGGAAGTTCTATGTATTGCTGATACACCATCGGCTGATCCAAGTATTCGTCTTCCCCGTTTTCATCGAGCACGCTCCCTGCAGCATCTACAATCCTGACACCGCTTCCCTCTCTTCCGTAGATCGGCTTGATGACATGGGAAATGGAAGTGTCTGAGAACCGGTTTTCCAAATAGGTCGGCAGCATATGGGCGGCGATGATCTCATGCTCCTCGTCCGTATAAAATTGGCCGGACTCGTGCAAATTCCAAATAAGCGCTTGAAGCGCTTTGGTCTGAGCTGTAAAGCCTGACGGAGGATTGATGACGGCCAGCTTCTTCTCTGCTATCAGCCTAAGAACATGCTCACCGGTCGGGTACCCGTCTACATCTTTATCTTCCGCCAGCTTCTCCAGCGCATGGAGCCGATATAACACATCGACGGGTGTCATGTGATCGGAGTCATCGGATACCCACATGCGTTCGTCCATCACACGCAGCTGGGAGAGCGGGACAAAAGAAGCGGGGAGTCCCGACTGTGCCAGTAAATACTTGGTTGTGCCCGCATCCTCTTCATGCCAGTCGAGGGCACTGAAGAAGATGTGATCCAGCGGGTATTGCGCTGAGCCGTAGGCTTTTATTGCTGCTTGAAAAGCCTCGTACAGCATCCCTGAGCAGCCGGCATTCGGATCCTCAGCCCCGTATGCTTGGCAAACAGCTCCGTTGACATGGAAGGCTTCTACGATCCCGGTAGGAGTATCGCTATTGAATTCAAGCATTTTAATTTGTCCGTTGTTGACGGCAAAATCGAACCTGCCGATAACGGTTGGTGAAGGCATCGAATCAATGTGCTGCAATCGGATCGCATCGAAAGCCGCTGTCGGAATGCCGAGCCCGGACAGAAGCCCTTCATCCGCCTGACTCACTATGTTAACCGTTTTGGCAAAGACACGTCCCAAGGCTTCTGCCGCTATCCTCATCTCATGAAGGACATCGCGGTCCAACGTATAGAGCCCGGCTAGTGCGTATTCCTCCTCGTACATGCAGTCCCAAGTAAAAATGCCTTCCTTCCTTAACGGCTCATACAATGCTTCCCGCCGCTCAGGATAAGGCAGTCCGGTTATGTCTCTGTCTTTATTCATTACGTGTCCCCCTGCCTTAGCTAGAGCTGGAGCTGCTGCTGCTCCCAATGCCGCCATGTGAGGAGGAACCTTCCGATATGCCCGAGTTTCCCCCTGATGTACCTGACTTACTGGAACTCCCGCCGATGTACCCGCGTGAGCTTCCGCCGCTGCTGCCGCTTCCGTTATCACAATAACCATCACCATTTTGATCCACGCAGTTAGAATTCGCGGTTGTATTGGAACAACCGGATGCAGCTATGAGAGCAGCGGTAACGAATAATGCTACCAGCTTATTTGATTTTCTATGTTCCAATTGAACTCCTCCTAAAATGTTATTCCAGGCGCGATTCTATAGTCGACATGAAATAACAAGTTCGCAAGTCTGCCGAGAGCTCTACCCCAAGGGATCAGACCGGAGTTTTCCTAAGCACATAATGATATCTTATATGATGATTATGCTTCTTCGTCCGATTTGACTGCATAAAACACGAAGGTTGACCGGTCTTCATCAATCTCTGCAGACGTCCGGTACCACTCCTGCCCGTCGACATACAAATAATTAGCGGTCAGATACAGCATCACATCCAGACTATCCTCAAAATGATACGTATGCACCAGCCTGTAGTCAGTTGCCAATTCCTTAAATTCCCTAAGCTCCATGCTAAAGCCTGGCGCCGGGGATTGCGGCTTCGCCCAGGATTTTACCTGCTCATCCTCCGAAGGCTTGACATAAATAACATAGCATGAGTCCTCGATCGCGCATGACGTTTTTTCATACACGGTTCCCTCTTTTACCAAATAATCGCATGCAAACCTCAAGGCCGTCTCATCGCGCTCTATTTGATCGTAGTAATATAGCAGCGGAAAATCCCCGCCTTCTTCATATAACCGATATTCCAAACGTGCCACCGTTAATTGCCCCTTTCCAACTTTGGATCTTTATGTAGAAGAACATACATGTATTACGCAGCTGCTCAAAAAAAGGTTACAGAGCCTCATTCTATTTTGACCCTTTTAAAGAACGTGCGTTCTATTCATCATAGCACTGATTGTAACATTTTTACAAACCATTTTTCTTGGAAGCAAAAAAAGAGCGCTCTTTCTCCAGCAGAGTCAAAGCGCTCAAGGAATGGAGGCCGCAAAATGGACGACCACCCCTTCCCGTGATAAGATATTTTGGAGGTGAATTCGGATGCTATTACATAAAGGCGAAATCTTGTTCAGACAAGGAGAAAGCGGACCCTTATTTCATATACGCAGCGGTCTGTTTAAAATCATGCGCGTTCATGAGGACGGCAGTCCCTTCCTCGTCAATATCGTGACTCCCGGCGAGACGATTCCTCATCATTCCTTAATCAGCCCTAAAGAATACCATGGTACGGCCATCGCCCTGATTAGCAGTGAGGTAGAAGTCATATCTCCCGATGAATGGTACACGGAGCTGGATGCGCATCCTGCAAAGTGCCGTGAGATCGCCCTGCAATTACAAAGCAAGCTAAGAATGATGCAGCAGCGAATTGATCATCTTACGCTGGTTACTCCTGCGGAAAAGCTGGAGAAGCTGGAACAATGGTTTGCGGAGTATATCTCCCCTATGTCCATAAAGGATATATTAACGCAAGAAGAAATAGCGCAATTACTCGGACTTCGGCGGGAAACGGTCAATCGCTTATTTCGGGCTAAGCAAGGCTAACCCGATGGCTGTCCTATCCCCTTACGACGGCCTCTCCCGCTTCGTTTGCCTGTTCTGCCAAGCTGCCCGCCGGACCAAAAAACTCAAAGTGAATGTCCGCGTCATCAACGCCCCAATCCTTCAGTGCACGGTATACAGCTTTCATGAAGGGAATTGGCCCGCAAAAATAAAAGCTGGCGTTCGGACTGGATACCCGCTGCTGCAGCCACTCCAAATCAAGATACCCCGCTTTATCAAAGGCCCCTTCCTTCCGGTCCAAATCGGTAGGAGAAGAATAGCAGACATAGGAACGGATAGTCGGATGGCTCTTAGCTATATCGGCAACTTCCTCTTTCAAAGCGTGGTACCGGCCGCTGCGCGCGGCATGGATGAAAGTAACGGAACGCTCAGGCTCTTTGGCGGCCAGCGTTTTCAGCATGCTAACCAGTGGAGTCAGACCCACACCGCCGCTAATCAATACAGCCGGCTTTTCCTCTTTTCTCAAAATAAAGTCTCCGGCCGGTGCCGATACCTCCAGAACATCTCCGACAGTGACTCCCCGGTGTAAGTAATTCGATACAATGCCCTCCGGCTTTCCTTCCGAAGCCTCTTCCCTTTTAACGGAAATTCGATAATGCGGTTGTCCCGGCATATCCGACAAGCTGTATTGACGAATATGAGTATAGGATTGACCCGGAATCATAAGCTTCACGCTAATATATTGGCCCGGTTCGAAATCGGCAATACCTTGTTGATCTTCCGGTACCAGATACAACGAAGCAATCGTATCGCTCTCCTTCACCTTCCGTTCCACAATAAACCGCCTAAATCCCTTCCAGCCCCCAACACGCTCTTCGGCTTGAAGGTACATTTCGTTCTCGGTTTGGATAAACACATTAGCTATAACCCCGTAGGCATCGGCCCAAGCGGCGATGATCTCATCCGTTGCCGCATCTCCCAGGACCTCCTTGATTGCCCGAAGCAGCGTTTCCCCGACAATCGGATAATGCTCTGCCTTCACTCCAAGGCTTCGATGCTTGTGCGCTATTTGTTTGACTACCGGCAGGATCGTTTCCAGTTGATCAATATGGGCCGCAGCGGCATAAACTGCGTTGGCCAGAGCCGCCTGTTGACGGCCTTTCTTCTGATTGGCATGGTTAAACAGGTTCAACAGCTCGGGGTGGCCTGTGAACAACAGCTCGTAAAAACGCTTCGTTATGGCTGTTCCGTGTACTTCCAGAACGGGTACCGTGGATTTAATTGTTTGTATCGTTTGTTCACTCAGCATTAAGATCGCCCTCTCTTCATTTCGTTGTGTTCCTGTAATTAAGTATAGTAGAGAGCACAGGTTCGCCTTGTGATTGGAATCACATTGAAATGAACGGAATTGTGTCGATCTTGCTGGATGAGACATCCCTACAAAGTTCCATCACATTGAAAAAACGCCCTCCGTGGAGAGCGTCTAGTGTTAGAAGCCTGCGGTCATCGTATTCGTGCCGCTATCTTTGAATGCCTCGGCATTGTCATATCCCGCATTACCGAACACCGTGTTCGAGTCACAACGTGCAGAACCGACCAGTACAGCAGCAGTCGAGCTTTGCGAGATGGAGTTGTTCATAACGATATTCCGTTTAGCCGATAAGCTTGCGCTTTCTCCGACCACATCCACTACAATTCCGGTTTCCGTACGGCGAACCTCATTGTTTTTTACCGAGTTGCCATCACTATTCAGGATGGAGATACCTCTTACAGAGCCGTACACCGAGTTGCCCGTTATCGTGTTTCCAAATGGTTTATCGTCGCCTGCATTCTCAGGAGCATCCAGTTGAATGCCTGCGGAGGCCGCTTTAGAAATGACGTTATTCACGATGGTATTGTAGCTGCAGGCATCCTTTAGCCGAATTCCGTAGGTTGAGCTGTTTTTTTGGTCAATCAGCGCATAAGGAGCTACCATATTAGCCTCTATCAGATGATAGGAGCAAGCGCTGACCTTGGAGGATACCATAATGGCGGTATCTCCTGTAAATTCCATGATATTGCCTGTAACATGTGAATACGTGCTGCCTGCAGTCAGATGTATGCTGTATTTGTTAATGTTTTTGAAATGGTTGCCTTGAATGGTATGATTCGCACCGCCTTCGATGACGATACCGTATCCCTCATTCGATGCCTCTGTTCCAAATATTTTTATAAATGTGCAGTTCGTGATGCTGACATGCTGGGAACGAGCAGCCCGTATCCCGTTCGCTACGCCATTGAACACACAATTATCGATGCTAACATTAGCAGCCTCGACCATATAAATTCCGCGTTCAACAATTTCCCCTGTCGCGCCGCTTGGACCAATGCCCTCAAACGTGATCCCTTCGACGGAAAAATTGTTAATGGATGAGCCGCTGTAAAGCATGAACATATCGGCGTTCCCGGCCTTGATAGCCGTGGTCCCTGCTCCTGCCCCTATCAGGTTCACCTTGTTCCTGAGAAGCAGTCCGCGGCTGATGTAATACTTGCCTGCAGGCAGAAAGACCGCTTCCCCTTTGGCAGAGGCTGAGTCAATAGCGGATTGTATGTACGGTGCATCATCGTCATATCCGTTGCCCAGCGCCCCGAAATCCTTCACATTAAGCCATGATTTGTTTTCGGTCAGCGGTACGGTTGACGAGGCTGCACGGGCTTCAAAAGGCAATCCGGCGCCCGCGGCAAGCAGAGCTCCGGCAGCACCCATAGAAGCAAGCAACTTTCTGCGTGTCATCGGTTTCTCTTTCGGATCATTTGGTAGCAATGATAGCTCCTCCCCCTATTTGGTTCTCTATGAAAATTATAACTTTCATAGATTCAAATGGCAACCTTGCTCCTATTCTGGGAGCTTAAGTCATTCATAACAAAAAAACAGACCCAACGGTCTGTTCGTTGTGCTTTTATACTGCGGTTGAAAGGTTTATCGGAACATTCCCCACAGCTTGAGCAAATGAAATGTATTGTTTGGATCTATTTTCTGAGCAATGACAAAATTGACCATATGCTCCTTCTGCATATCTGTCAATCTCTCGTTTAACACTTTCCCCAGCATGTCGACAAACCTTCTTACCTTCGTCCTGTCCTGCAAGTCCGTCTTCGTCACACCCTGCAAAATCATTTTGATACGTTCTTTCGTATCGGGATTTTTCATTTTTAATTTAACACGTTCAACAAAAACGGGATCGAAGCCATATTTTTGATAGCTCATGTCACGAACTCCTCCCATCATAAGGATACGGTAGTCTTGTATGCCAACCTCTTTGTAAGTCTATGACGGAAGGCTCGGACATGTGTCTAATAATATGGTTATGTAAGCAAGATTAGGTGTTAATCCAATAAGTCGCTATCGAAGATATGCTCCCTGCGCAAAAATTCATGAAGCATAGAATAACCGGCTGCCGTCCAAAAGTCGGGCCTGCGCACGATCTCGGCGGCATCGTCCCGGGCTTGCTCCATCGTTTCGAAATCTGTGACCATATCGGCGATTCGAAAATCAGGCAGACCGCTCTGCTTCGTTCCGAAGAAGTCCCCGGGGCCTCTCAGCTCAAGATCCCTTCGTGCGATTTCGAATCCGTCGTTCGTATCGGTCATCGCTTTCATTCGCTGCTTCCCTACTTCATTTTTCGGGTCGGCTATAAGAACGCAATAGGACTGATGCTCGCCCCTTCCCACCCGTCCGCGTAGCTGGTGCAGCTGGGACAATCCGAAGCGATGGGCGTCATAGACCACCATCAGGGTCGAATTCGGGACGTCTACCCCAACCTCGATCACCGTCGTAGAAACCAGCACTTGAACCCGATTTGCGCTGAACTCGCGCATGACTTCGTCTTTTTCGGCGGGAGACATTCTTCCGTGCAGCAGCCCGACTCGTAAATCCGGGAAAGCAAACTGGATTTGCGCATGGACGTCAATCGCGTTCTGTACATCCAGCTTCTCCGATTCCTCGATTAACGGACAGATTACGTAAGCCTGCCGGCCCGCAGCGACCTCTCGCCGGATAAACCCAAGCACCCGATCCAGCATATCGTGAGTTACCGCATACGTCTTGATCGGCTTTCTGCCTTTGGGCAGCTCACGCAAAGTCGATACATCCATATCACCGAACGCCGTTATTGCCAGCGTCCTTGGAATAGGTGTCGCGGTCATCGTAAGCACATCCGGATTCATTCCTTTGCGCCGGAGCACGCTTCTCTGGTTAACACCGAACCGGTGCTGTTCATCGGTAACGACCAGACCAAGCTTGCGGAAAAAGACATCGTCCTGGATCAAAGCATGGGTACCGACAACAACATCGACCATACCGAGCTGAAGAGCTCCAAGAACTTCCCTGCGCTGCCGGGCCGTCAGGCTGCCTGTAAGCAAAGCGACCTGGATGCCGTAAGGCTCGAACAAGCGTTCCAGTGAACGCTTATGCTGTTCCGCTAATATTTCCGTCGGAACCATTAAAGCTCCCTGATATCCTGCTTTCACCACAGCAAATAAAGCGGCTGCGGCAACAACTGTTTTGCCGGCACCAACATCACCTTGAAGCAGGCGGTTCATACAGTAAGGCTGTTGAAGATCGTGCAAAATTTCTGCCAGCACGTTTTTTTGCGACTCGGTCAGGGTAAACGGCAAAGCCCGTACAAATGCGCGGACTGCGGGCAAATCTACAGGGTGGGCCACACCGTCTGCCCTGTCGTGATTGATCGCTCGGTATGCCTGCATTTTCAGCTGAAATAAAAACAGCTCCTCGTAAACCATCCGTTTGCGAGCCTTCTGCCCGTTCTCCATCGATTCGGGCAAATGAAGCAACGCCACCGCCTGCTTACGCGGCATTAAGCCATACTTATCCAGCAGCTCCTTAGGCAGCACCTCCGGGATTAACCCTCCGTACTGCGTCAAAGCCTGCTTCATCGTCTGCCTCATCCATTTTTGCGTTATGGAGCCGGTAACGGAATAAACAGGCTGCAGCGTACCGATCTTCGATGTCCCTTTTCCCGGAAATTCGGACTCCGATACGGTCAAATGCAGCCTTTTTGGATCCCATTTTCCGGTCAAAACAATGTCCGCTCCTGTTTGCAGCTGATCCTTCAAATAATGACGATTGAACCATACGGCAGTGACAAACAACTTGTCTACCATAAGCTTGCAGGTTAGACGAGATTTGATTCGTCCATACATCTGTACCTGCGGAACCCCGACTATGGTTCCTTGAACCGTGATTTTATCACCGTCCTTAGCCTCAGTCAGATCGCGCAGCGTATAGTCTTCGTATCGAAAAGGATAATAATCAAGCAGCTCGCCAACAGAAGAAATGCCAAGGACAAGCAGCTCCTCCGGCTTCTTGCCCTTGACTCCGTACACCTCTTTAACCGGAACTTTGTACAAATCTATTGACATGCTATGCCGGTCTGACGAACGCAGCTATGGCTCCGGGACCGGCATGCGTTCCGATGACTGGCCCGATAACCGTATAGTTCAGGCTTTCAATCCTAAATTGCTCTTTGATCAACGCGCTCATCTCCTCAGCATAAGGAATATTATTGGCGTGGGCGATCGTGACATGAAGAGGTTTATCGCCATAATCCGATTTGATCAGCTCCATAATCCGCGCCATCGCCTTTTTTTGTCCCCTCACTTTATCTACCGAGTAGACTTCACCTTCATCCGATATGGATAAGATCGGCTTAATATTCAAGAGGGACCCAAACAAGGCAGCGGCTCTTCCGATCCGCCCGCCTTTCTGCAAATACTCGAGCGTATCTACTAAAAAGTAAATGTTCTGCTCCTTGCGGATCCGAGCGATCATGCTCACGATTTCTTCCTTGCTCTTCCCGTCTCTAGCCGCCTCGGCCGCGATCACAGCCAGCATCCCGATTCCATAAGAAGCCGTCAGGGAATCGACAATGGTGACATCGATCTCATCCTCCAGCATGGATTTTGCCAGCAGCGCCGACTGATACGTACCGCTCATATGAGAGGAAAGATGAATAGAAATAATCGGGCCGCCCGATTCGGCCGCCACACGCTTGTAGGTCTCTACAAACTCCACTGGGGATGGCTGTGAGGTCGTAGGCAGCGATGAATAGGCAGCCAGCTTTTCGAAAAAAGCCTCGGAGCCTATATCCACTGAATCTCTGTAGGTTTCCGTACCAAAATGAACCTTTAACGGAACCATTTCTATGTTCAAAGCTTTGCGTAAATCCGCCGGAATATCGGCCGTGCTGTCCGTGACAACTCGAACCTGGCTCAATCAGTTCACCTCAAATACTCAATAATCGTAGTTGCTTACTCTGTGGAAATAATATAATAGTACAGCGGCTGACCGCCGTAATGAACTTCAACCTCCACATCGCTGTAATGCTCTTCCAAATATTTCACCAGATGCTCCGTCTGCTCTTCGTCGGCCTCTTCCCCGGTATAAACCGTTACAATTTCTGCTCCATTCTGCAGCAGACTATCCAGCAGCTTTTGGCAGGAGCTGAGCAAATCCGAATCAGACACGACAATATGGTTGTTCCGGATACCGATATAATCGCCTTGCTTAATATTCATTTCGTCTATCTGCGTATCCCGAACCGCATAAGTGACCAGCCCGGATTGAACCTGCTGGATCGCCTGCTGCATCAGATCCGTATTTTCCTCGGGAGCCATGCTGTCCTGATACGCAATAACAGCGGCAATCCCCTGAGGAATGGTCTTCGTCGGAATGACCACAGTCTGGATCCCTTCAACGAGCTCCACGGCTTGCTGTGCAGCCAAGATAATGTTGGAATTGTTCGGAAGAACGAAGACGGTCTGAGCGTTGACCTCTTGCACCGCTTTAACAATATCCTCGGTACTTGGATTCATGGTTTGCCCGCCCATAAGGACCCGATCCACGCCGAGGCTGGTAAAAATATCGGAAATCCCCTGTCCAGCGGATACAGCAACAAATCCATAGCGTTTAAGTTTCCTGCTGCTGTCGCTTTTCGGCCTGGGCGCCGCTTGAGCAACGTCGGAGTCCGCTTCTGTATGGATGATGTGGGAATGCTGATCACGCATATTTTCAATCTTGATTCGGCTCAAATCACCGTACTGCATAGCGTAATTCATCACATGGCCCGGATATTCGGCATGGATGTGTACCTTGACCAAGTTATCGTCCGCTACTACAAGCAGAGAATCGCCGAACGCGGAGAGCCGCTCCCGGAACCTTGCTTCGTTAAAAGCATTCTCTGCAAGCTTGCGGCTGTCCAATGTCACGATAAATTCCGTGCAATATCCGAACTCGATATCCTCGGTCGCCAGCTGAGCTTGGACCGGATGCATGGCTGAAGCTTCCGAAGAAGTCAAGCTTTTTGTAACCTCTGTTCTGGCCTGAGCGGGTTGAACCGGGATTTCTGGAATCGCCACTCCTCCAGCCAACTGCTCAAGCGCTTGTACAAAACCCTCGTATATAAACATCAGCCCTTGCCCGCCGGCATCCACGACGCCTACCTGTTTTAGTACAGGCAGCATGTCCGGTGTACGGGATAGCGCCTCGTTCCCTTTTTTCCAAACCTCTTTCATCAGAGCCGATAAGTCCGTGGTGCGCTTAGCGGAAGCTATACCTTGTCTGGCAGCTTCCTTCGAGACCGTGAGGATCGTTCCCTCTACAGGCTTCACTACGGCTTTATAAGCCATATCCACGCCGTTTTGCAATGCGGCCGCGAAGCGTTCGGCATCGATAGTCTCCATATCGGACACAGCCTTGGAGAAACCTCTGAACAATTGGGATAAAATGACGCCGGAATTTCCCCTGGCTCCCATCAAGAGGCCCTTAGCTAATGCGTCCGCCGCTTTGCCTACATGCTTCGAAGGACGTCTGCGAAGCTCCTCTACACCTGAGGTTAAAGTTAAGTTCATATTGGTTCCCGTGTCTCCATCCGGAACAGGAAAAACATTGAGTGCGTTGACGTTGCTCTCATTTTCTCTTAGCTGCCGGGCACCACTCTCGACCATACGGATAAAGTCGTTCCCGTCCATTACATTTAAGCGCTTACTCAAAAAAACATTCCCCTCCCTGCGAAGTCGAACGGCGGTCTGCTTCGTGCAGTACCGCAGCCCTCTTGGCATTACTGAGCCACGCGAACGCCCTGAACATAAATGTTCACCGACTCCACTTGAAGCCCCACAATTTCATTTAATACGTACTTTACCTTTGTCTGCACATTGTGGGCCACAACCGATATTTTAGTACCGTAGCTTACGACAATATATAGATCAATGGATAGCGCTCCCTCAGCGTCTTTGCGAACCTCGACACCTCTGCTTAAATTATCGCGGCGAAGCAGCTCCGCAATACCGTCTTTCAATTGATTGCGGGAAGCCATTCCTACAAGTCCATAACAATCCAGGGCAGCTGAACCCGCGAGTACAGCAATAACTTCTTCGGTAATATATACTTTGCCATATTCAGCAGCCAGTTCGATAGCCATTTTTACAGCTCCTTTGATATAGATTAGAATGGACTACAACTCATTTTACTATATCAAACGAAAGAAATAAATAAAATTTGGACAATCTCCCTTAAAAACATCGTCGCGGCGTTGACGGCTTTTATTCCATTGTGATATGATATTTGAGTGTGTTTTTTAACAGGTTTTTCTTACGGAGAATGCTTTTGAAGACAAGTAGTTCGTCATCAAGGCTGTTAAGGAGGTGTATTTCATGTCCCGCAAATGTTTCATTACTGGCAAAGGACCAGGTACTGGTAACCACGTGTCCCACGCTAATAACAAATCAAAGCGCACTTGGGGTGTTAACGTTCAGAAAGTTCGCATTCTGGTGGACGGTAAACCGAAGCGCGTTTATGTAAGCACGAAAGCTTTGAAATCCGGAAAAGTTACTCGTGTCTAGTTCTTACCATCAGATAGACAAAAAGCACCTGGCCGCAGGTGCTTTTTTTAGTTTGATTGCCGCTGGCGCAAGCACCATTCCATTCCTCTTGGCTGCTTTAGTAACGCTCATGCCGCGGTTTAATTTTTACTGAATGTATTTAGTACAGCTTTAACAAATCCGCCTATAAGTTTCGGTAGCTTGATTGTGTAAAACTTCATTTCTACCCCTCCTCCGGTTTTCACTAGCAAAGCTTCTGCTTGAAATCAAGCGGTGTTCACAACTGCTTCGGTACAAGTCAGTCAACGGAACAAAGCCAAGTCATTATACTTCATTCTATTCCGCAGCTTTGCAAAACGTGCCTATCCCATTCCGATCCGCAAGAACAAAAAAAGGCTACAAAAGCCTAAACTTTTGTAACCATGTTATGCGATGATTCTCCGGAATATGACTCTACCGGGACATCCGATTTATGTATTCTACCCATTAAGGCGCTGCGGGCACCTGGCCTGTCTTAACAGCTACATATAACGCATATATGACAGCAAAGAGAAAATAGAAAACGATCGTGGACACAACGAACGCGATTCTCATTCCGCGCTCCTCGTGCCTTTTAAAAAATTGCACACCGGTGATTAACGCTCCAAGCGAGAAAATATATTTTAACAAATCGTTGATCTGAGAAAATAAGCAAAGCAGCAGCGCGCAAAGAATGCTGTAACCCAATACCGTTAAAAATCTCACCCGCTTTTACACCCCGCTTCGAATCTGGCGAATCGCCTCCGCACGGTCGCTGCGGTTAAATACGGCACTGCCTGCTACCAGAACATTTGCTCCCGCGGCTACCACCTGACGTGCGGTTTCTGCATTAATGCCCCCGTCCACTTCAATGTCCACATGTCCTAACCCTCTTGCATTCAGCATTTCACGAAGCTTGGCGATTTTCGGGAGCATTGCGGGAATGAACTGCTGTCCTCCGAAGCCGGGATTGACCGTCATAATGAGTACCAAATCCAAATGTTCATCCATTACATGCTCGATGGAGGACAGCGGTGTGGCAGGGTTTAGAACAACTCCCGCTTTTACCTGCTGCTCCTTAATAAAATGCAAGGTGCGGTGCAGGTGGCGGCACGCTTCCACGTGTACGGAAATCAGATCTGCCCCCGCCTTGGCGAACGACGGAATATAGGCATCCGGATTTTCTATCATTAAATGTACGTCCAACGGAAGCTTCGTCCGTGGTCGAATCGACTCTACTACAAGAGGTCCGATCGTAATATTGGGCACGAAATGACCGTCCATTACATCTACATGAATCCAATCTGCCCCCCCTTTTTCCACATCGGCGATTTCTTCTCCCAATTTGGAAAAATCAGCAGATAAAATAGATGGCGCAATGTTCAGCATAGGAATCAGTACCTCCTTTTTCTCTCTTTGATATCCGTTAAAAATTGCAGGTAATGCTCGTAGCGGGACTCGGAAATGTCCCCATTCTCCTTTGCCTCCAACACTTTGCAGTCTGGCTCGTGAAGATGGAGACAGCCGCGGAATTTACACCCGGCCGCGTGATCCCTGAATTCTCTAAAGCAGGAGCTCAGCTGCTCCGCTTCTTCGATTTGCAAAAAATCAAGCTGGCTAAAGCCGGGGGTATCCGCAACTAAGCCGCCGTTCGTAAGACGGATGAGCTCCACATGCCGTGTCGTGTGCTTCCCCCTGCCCAGCTTCATGCTAATCTGGTTGGTCTCCAATTGAAGGCCGGGAACCATCGCATTGAGCAGCGACGATTTCCCTACACCTGATTGCCCGGCAAACACGCTGATCCGCCCTGCCAGCTGCTCCAAAACCGGCTCTATTCCGATACCACGCTTAGCACTGGTAACGACCGTCTGATAGCCGATCGATTCATATAACCTGACGATGTCCATAATGCCTTGAGCCCCTTCTCCAAGGGCTTGAGACGCTGCCTCCGGGTCTTTGTCGTCCGATACGAGGTCATGCTTCGTCAAGCATATGATCGTCTCCAATCCGGCGCTCTCCGTGTGTACGAGAAATTTGTCCAGCAGCTGTAAATTCAGTGCGGGCTCCGTTACAGCGAATACTAGTACAACGAGCTCTACATTGGCGACAGGAGGCCTTACCAGCTCCGAGGTACGCGGCAAAATTTCGGTAACCGTCCCTTCGCCGTTTTCCGTCAGCTCATAAAGCACTCTGTCTCCGACCAAAGGGGAGACCCCGCGTTTTTTAAATATGCCGCGGGCCCTGCATTGGATAGAGGTCATTAGCTCATCATCTTCCGATAGTACGTAATAGTATCCGCTGAGCGCTTTTACGATTAATCCGGCTGGCATTAATTTTTGCCTCCTGTGTTGTTTGGATTACTAGGCTGCGCACCAGCAGGGGTAGCTGTGCCTGCGCCGCCATTGCCGGTGGTGCTTGCTCCCTGTGCCGCGCCGGCGCCATTACCTGTACCGCCGGCTCCATTAGTCTTGGCAGGAGGCGTCGGCGTAGGTGTCGGGGTTGCCCCCGGACTTTGCGTAGGAGTCGGTGCAGGCGAATTGCTTGGCGGGGTGCTTCCTTGTCCCCCGGATGGAACCGGGCTAAACGGCATACCGCTCTTCCAAGCAAGATAATCTTTATAAGTCACCGTAATTATTTCAGATATTTCGTTATCCTGTTTGATCTTAATTGTTGCATCCTTGTCCGGAGCCAAGACGAGATTGACATCGGCTGTGGTTGCCTTCGTCACATTCGTCAACGTCTTATAGTCGAAGTTATCGTACGCTGCATCGCTCAACAATAATTTAATGGTCGATGCTTTGCCCTCCTTCGCAGGCTTGACCGGCACCGTTACCGTCATAGGCCCTGCTTCCTCCGGATAGCCCGAACTGATAATTAGCTTAATATCCGTGCCAGGCGGAACCTCATCTTTATACTTATAAGGGAACTGCGTAATGACTTTCCCCTTCGGCTGCTTATAGCTGGTTTCATAGGTAATCCCATCCGCCGCCAGCTTAAGATTGTTAACGGCAAGCTTCGATTTGGCTTCCGCTTCCGTCAAACCGACCAGATCAGGCATGGAGATGCTCTCTCGTCCTTTACTTATAACCAGGCTAACAGTCCCGGTAACCGGATCGATCTCTTCATCCTGGCCAGGGGTTTGCTTAATAACCGTGCCCGGTTCCCTATCGATAAACGCTTGCTCTGTCTTGATTCTGTCATCCGTAATGCCCAGTGCCATAATAGCCGTTTTGGCGTCCGACAGCTTGGCCCCAACGACATTCGGCATCTTCTGCTTCTCGATTCCCTTGCTCACCGTCAGCGTTACCTTGCTGTGCACCTTCAGCTTTTGGCTCGATGGATTTTGCCGTATCACGATATCCTTGGCAACTTCCTTCGAGTTTTCTTGCACTACCACAGCCTCCAATTGGGCGGCAGTTATTTTGGCCTGCGCTTCCGCTACCGGTAAATTCACAACGTAAGGCACGTCCACATCCTGTACGGTAAATTTGGTCTTAACTGCTCCAACCGCATACCACATAGCGCCTAGCACAAGCAAAAGAACAACGATCCAAATCAACGGTTTTACCCAGCTTTTTTTCTTCTTGACGCTGTTAGCTGCCGGTTCTGCCGGCTTAACTTGCTCTTCCTCGTCATCATCCGTTTCGGCCAAGTATTGACCTGGACGAATAGCGGGAATAATCCGGGTTTTTTCCTCATCCAGCTCGTCCTCATCCTGGAAATTAATCTTGGCTTCATTTCGCCGATGAGGCAAAAGGCAGCTATCCAAATCATCGAGCATTTGTTTGGCGGACCGATAACGCTCGGACGGATTTTTGCGCATCGCCTTTAATATGATGTTCTCCACACTTTGCGGAATGAGCGGATTGACCTTGCGGGGATCTTCTACTTCCTCCTGCAAATGCTTCAATGCTACGCTTATTGGGCTTTCTCCCAGAAAGGGGAGACGGCCGGTCAACATCTGATACATCACGATACCGAGCGAGTACAAATCGGATTGCTCCCCCGTAAAGGTGCCCTTGGCGTGCTCAGGCGAGAAATAATGGACAGAACCGACGACGGAACCGGTTTGAGTAATCGTGGAAGAGGTCACGGCGCGGGCAATGCCGAAATCAGTTACTTTGACCCTGCCGTTTTTGCCTAACAAAATATTATGAGGCTTAATATCGCGATGAATGATTTGATTGTGATGGGCATGATCGAGAGCGTCGCATATTTGGCTGGCGATATGGACCGCTTCTTCCACTTGCAGGGGCGCTTTTTCTTTGATCAGCTCATTCAATGTCGTGCCTTCGATGTATTCCATCACAATATAGTGAATGTCTTCCTCTTGACCTACATCGTAGATACTGACCACATTAGAGTGAGACAACGAAGCCGCCGCCTGTGCTTCCCTGCGGAAGCGCTGGATGAATTCCTCGTCGTGTACATACTGTTGGCGCAGTACTTTCACGGCGACGTGCCGATGTAATAAGATATCAAGTCCTTTATAAACTATAGCCATTCCGCCGCCGCCGACACGCTCGATAATTTCGTAACGGCCTCCCAGCTGCTTACCTATCATTCACCATCACCCCGTTTCACCGTCAAAATGTTCCGCTTCTCCCGATAACGAATCAGCGGCATTACTGACCAACACCACGGTAATGTTGTCGTCGCCACCTGCCTCCAACGCCTCATTGACAAGCTTTTGAGCTTTATCCTCCAGAATTTCTTCTTCCCCATTGACCAGTCTCAGGAGCTGTTCACTGCTAACCAGAGAACTTAATCCGTCGCTGCAGATCAGCAGTACATCTCCGGTTTGCCACTGGAAATCCTGGATATCCACTTCAATTGTTGCTTCTGTACCAAGAGCTCTAGTCAGAACATTCCGGCGGGGATGATGAGTAGCCTCTTCACGGGTAATTTGTCCGTTCTTAACCAGCTCGTTGACTAGAGAATGGTCTTCCGTCAATTGCTCTATCGCACCGCCGCTGATCCGGTAGGCTCTGCTGTCTCCGATATGTCCGATAACGACCGACTGCGTGTCAGCCAACACGGTAACTACAGTCGTTCCCATGCCATAGTAGTTTTCACGCTCAGAGGCAACATCAAAAATTTGCCGGTTCGCAAGCTCCACGGCTTGCTTTACCAGCTCCCGCCGCTGCTCGATAGTTGCATCACGGGCAATGCTTTGCAATTCACTCTGAATAATATCCACAGCCATTTGACTGGCGACATCCCCCGCTTGATGTCCGCCCATTCCGTCGGCCACGATAGCCAAAACGAAACCATTCAAATTTTCCTGAACAATCGCACGGTCTTCGTTGACCATACGGACGCGCCCTACATCCGTTTGATTGGCCGTTTTCACCATGGTTCTCCTCACCTCGCACCTGACTCCATATGCTTGGCACGCAGCTGTCCGCATGCCGCAGCGATATCGCTTCCTTGTTCCCGGCGTATGGTTGCGTTAATTTTGTTACGTTCTAGTATACGCTGGAACGTAAAGATATCGTCCCTAGGCGTCCGCACATAATCCCGCTCCGACACGAAATTGACAGGGATCAGATTGACATGGGCCATAGGAAACTGCTTAAGTACCTCAGCCAGTTCCTCCGCATGCTCCGGACGATCGTTAACTCCGCCCATAAGCGCGTACTCGAACGTAATGCGCCGGCCGGTTTTGGCAACGTAATATTTACAGGCTTCAATAAGGTCAGCGAAAGGAAATCTGCGGTTGACCGGCATCAGCTTGGAACGGAGCTTATCGTTCGGCGCATGAATCGATATCGCAAGATTGATTTGCGTCTGTTCGTCGGCAAAGCGGTAAATGTTCGGTACGATCCCGCTTGTGGATACAGTGATATGCCGTTGCCCGATATTCAGCCCTTTGGGATGAATCATCACCTGCAAAAACTTCATCATCGCATCATAGTTTTCAAACGGCTCGCCGATCCCCATGATAACGATGCTGCTTACCCGCTCCCCAGTGGCATCAAGCAGCTGCTGGGCTTTTACCACCTGGGCGATAATCTCCCCGGGTGCCAGATTGCGTTTGAGCCCCGTTAAGGTCGATGCACAGAAGGTACAGCCAACTCTGCAGCCGACCTGAGTGGTTACGCACACGCTGTTGCCATAGCTATGCTTCATAATAACGGTCTCGATGGCGTTTTTATCCGTCAGTTCGAACAAAAACTTGACCGTACCGTCCTTCGACTGGTATTTAGCCACTTCCGTCAGGGTAACGAAATCAAATTGTTGGGTAAGCTTATCTCGCAGCGTTTTGGACAAATTCGTCATTTCTTCGAAGCTTGATACTCTTTTCACATAGAGCCAATCGAAGATTTGCCCTGCGCGAAAAGCAGCCTCTCCATTAGCCTTCACCCACTCCTGCCATTCTTCCAATGACAAGTCGTAGACGTAAGGTTTGCTGTTCAACTGCTGCTCTTGTTTATTTGTCGATTCCAAAGTTTATCACAACCTGTTTGTCAATTAATCAATGCATACGTTTGATTTTACCATAGTTCTCGATGCTACGCTCGTTTTCGCATGGCGGCAATGAAGAAACCGTCCGATTGATGCTCATCGGGATAAATTTGCCGCATGCCGCCTTCCGTCAGTTCAAATTCAGGATGCTCCTGCAAAAACCGGCGCATCATGCCTTCATTTTCATTGTGCTCAATAGTGCAGGTACTGTAAACAAGCACTCCGCCGGGTTTCAAAAGCGAATGTACCTCCGATAACAGCTCATGCTGGATATTGCAGATGGGGCCGAGCTCTTGCTCCTGCTTCACCCACTTCATATCAGGCTTGCGGCGGATCACTCCGAGACCTGAGCAAGGCGCATCTAGCAGAATCCGGTCAAAGCTGCCAGGCGCAAATCGTTCCTTAAGCTTACGGGCATCGGAGGTAAGGGTTCGGACCGATTGAAGCCCCAGCCGCTCCGCTTGCTCGCGGATCAGTTTTTCCTTGTGCTCATGAATATCGCACGCCCATACTTCTCCCTGATCGTCCATTTTCTCTGCTATGTGCATCGTCTTTCCGCCTGGCGCGGCGCAGCAATCAAGCACCTTGTCCCCGGGTTTCGGATCGACGGCTTCCGCTACGAGCATCGAGCTTTCGTCCTGTATGGAGAAAAGCCCTTCCGCGAACCAAGGCGTTAGGGCCATATTCCCGCCGCCTTTTACCACAACTCCCGCAGGTGCTAATTCGGATGGCTCCGCCTCATAGCCCGCTTCACGCAGCCGCTCTACCAATTCGTCACGGCTCAGCTTGGCGGTATTGGCTCTAAGACTGACCCGGGGAGGGATATTGTTTGCCTCGCAAATTCGCTCCGTACGCTCCTCTCCCAGCTGACGAATCCACCGCATGACCATCCATTCAGGATGGGAATGCTTCAGCGAGATCCGTTCTACTGGCGGCAGCTTATCCGGGATCGTGAGCGTATCCTTCTGCCGGATCACGTTGCGCAGCACGCCGTTCACCATGCCGGAAATGCCCTGGTGCCCCTTCTTCTTCGCAAGATTGACTGCTTCATTAACTACGGCATGGTCAGGGATTCGATCCAGATACATCATTTGGTAAAAGCTCATTCTTAGCAAGCTTCTTACCCATGGCTGCAGCTTGGCCATGCCTTTGGCAACAAAACGCTCCAGAAAATAGTCGATCGTATTCAAGCGTTGAAGAGTCCCGTAGACAATCTCCGTTGCCAGGCCTGCATCGGCTCTGTCCAATCCGTATTTTTGCAGCGTCTGATGAAGCAGCAGGTTGCTGTACGAGCGGTCCTGCTCTGTACGCACGAGCACGTCTAACGCAGCTTCTCTTGCTGTACCAGTCTTTGCTGCCGATTTTCCTCCATGCTGCGGCCGACTGCCGTTGCCGGCTTTCTTGCTAGCCCCGTTGCTTTTATTCACTATGCGTTATCCTCCTGCTTTTATTGCGCTGCAATGCCTAATACGGTTCCCAAGGCCAGCTGTCCGCCGCGTATCCACTGGGCCGCATCCATTGCTTTTTTACCCGCAGGCTGCAGCTCGGTAATCGTGATGGTTCCGCTGCCGGTGACCACAACGATCCCTTCTTCGCCCATGCTTACTACTGTGCCGGGCTGGCTGTTGTCCGTACGGGGCGATGCTTGTCCTGCCTCCGGCTTGCGGCAGCTCCAGATCTTCAACACTTCCCCGTTCCACAACGTATAGGCGCCTGGGCGAGGATTCAGCCCTCTAACCTGATTCCAAATAGCCAAAGCAGGCTGATGCCAATCAATCAGCTCCTGCTCCCTTGTTATATTAGGTGAGTAGATCGCTTCTGAATCGTTCTGCGGCACCGCCTGGATTCGGCCCGCTATCAGATCAGGCAATGTCTCGGTCAGCAGCTTTGCCCCAGCAATGCTTAGCTTTTCAAACATCGAGCCTTGCGTATCCATATCCTCAATGCGGACCTCGACCTTGCTGATCATATCGCCGGTATCCAAGCCTTCAGCCATATACATGATGGTCACTCCTGTTACCTCATCCCCATTCATGATAGCGTGGTGAATAGGCGCACCTCCGCGGTATTTAGGCAGCAGGGAAGCATGGATATTAATGCAGCCGTGCTTTGGAAGCTCCAACACCGATTTAGGCAGGATTTGACCATAGGCCGCCGTTACGATAAGGTCGGGCTGCAGCTGCTTCAGCTCCTCGACGGATTCGGGCCGTCTTAATCTTTCGGGCTGCAGGACAGGGATGCCATGCTTCAGCGCTTCAACCTTGACGGGCGTAGGCGTCAAAATACGCTTGCGCCCAACCGGACGATCCGGTTGGGTCACAACGCCGACAACGTTAATTCCGTTATCTAACAGGGCTTGAAGAGACGGTACGGCAAATTCCGGCGTCCCCATAAAGACTACTCTCATGATTCACCACCATGCTCATTGCGGTACATTGCTTCCGCAAGGTCGGTATAAAGAACGCCGTTCAAATGGTCAACCTCATGAAGGATGCAGCGGGCCAATAAATCCGTCCCTTCAATAACAATCTCATTGCCGTCACGGTCTAGTCCTTTTACTTTCACTCGTTGAGCCCGGCGCACATCGCCGGTCTTCCCTGGAATACTCAAGCACCCCTCCGGACCGAATTGCTCCCCTTCCTTCTCGATCACTTCAGGGTTAATAAGCTCGATCAGCCCATGCTCATCGCCGACGTCCATTACGATTACACGTTTCAATATGCCGATTTGCGGTGCCGCCAGGCCAACGCCTTCCGCGTCGTACATCGTATCGGCCATATCGTTAAGCAGCTTATGAATGTTAGCGTTGATCTTGGTCACCGGCTTGCTGATCTCACGAAGCACCGGGTCAGGATCTTTTACAATAATACGAATTGCCATTATGAACACACCTTTCTTAAGTAAGGGTGATGATAAAGTACGTCATCACATGCACATGTTGAATCTGTTGAATCTATGGTATGGGATAAGAACGAATATCACATCAATACTTGCGGGTCCACATCCACGCTAATGGTAAGCTTGTGCTGCTTCTCCATATCCTCGAATGCGGATACCGCACGCCGTACAAGTCCGGATATGGTAGCTTCTCCACGATATTTTATCATGCATTGAAATCGATATCTATCTTTGATTCGGGCAATGGGCGATGCGACCGGGCCCAATATTTCAACCGGAAGCGGGTGCAGCTCCTTGGCAAGCTCCTTCAGCCGGCCAGCCAAAGCTTCCGCCGTCCTCATCAGTAACGGGATCTGTTCATGGCTCATCGTGATCAGTATCAGCCTGTGAAACGGAGGATACTCATGCAGCTTGCGAAGCGTCATTTCCCTCTCCATAAAGCTGGCATAATCATGCCTGCTGGCACTGATAATGCTGTAATGCTCAGGGGCATAGGTCTGAACGAACACCTCTCCGGGAAGCTCATGCCTGCCCGCTCTTCCCGCCACCTGCGTCAGCAGCTGGAACGTACGCTCCGCCGCCCGGAAATCCGGCAAATTCAATACCGTATCCGCAGCCAAAGCCCCAACCAGAGTGACATGAGGAAAATCGAGCCCCTTAGCTACCATCTGGGTTCCAAGCAGGACATCCGCCTGCCGGTTGCGGAACATGGTCAGCCACTTTTCATGGGAGCCCTTCTCCGTTGTCGTATCGACATCCATGCGAATGACCCGGATGCCCGGAAACAGTTTACTGAGTTCTTCCTCTACGCGTTGAGTTCCCGTACCGAAATGCCGGATATGCTCGCTGCTGCAGGACGGACAAACCGTCAACTCGCGCTCGGCATACCCGCAGTAATGACAGCGGATCGCACGCGAGCTCTGATGGTAAGTCAAAGAAATATCGCAATGCGGGCATTGAGCCACATATCCGCAGGTGCGGCACATCACGAATGTGGAGTAGCCCCGGCGGTTCAACAGCAAAACAATCTGTTCTTTCTTGTGTAACCGTTCTTCAATCGCTTTATACAAGCCGCGGCTAAACATGGAGCGATTGCCGTTTCGGAGCTCCTCCCTCATGTCAATAATCTGCACTTTGGGAAGAGGCCTTCCTTCAACCCGATTATGCATCGTCAGCAGTTCAAAACGAACGCGATCTTTTTTTACACGCTGTACGGCAGGCGTATCCGAAGCACTTTCCGCATCATCAAAAAGCGGCAGACTTTGAACCTCTACCGTTTCTGCTTGCTGACGGACCGCCGGTGCCGATACAGGCAGCGTTCCATACATGCTTTCAAGGGATGGAGTAGCCGAACCCAGGACAACTGCCGCATCGTGCTGTGAAGCTCGGGCGACAGCTACATCCCTGGCATGATATTTAGGGCTTTCCTCCTGCTTGTACGAAGATTCGTGCTCTTCATCAATAATAATCAGGCCGATTTGGGTAAAAGGAGCAAAGATCGCCGATCTCGCCCCGATGACGACGCGTACCTGTTTAAGCATGATTTTGCGCCACTCATCATAACGCTCTCCATGAGACAAACGGCTGTGCAGCACTGCTACAAGATCGCCGAAACGGCCTTTGAACCGTTCCACCATTTGGGGCGTCAGCGAGATTTCCGGAACGAGAACGATCGCTTCCCGCCCTTGATCGAGGCAGGTTTGAATCGATTGCAAATACACTTCCGTTTTTCCGCTGCCGGTAACCCCGTGAAGCAGAAACACTCTATGCTCACGGTTTGTGACCGCCTGAGCGATTTTGCCGAACACCTGCTGCTGTTCGGGCATTAAAGGCAGCGGCTCCGTTCTGTTGAATTTTCTCTGTGCATAGGGATCGCGGAATACTTCGACCTCTTTAATGGTAAGCCATCCCTTATCCGCCAGGCTCTTCACCGTACTTGCGCTGATTCCGAGCTCATTCAATAGCTCCGTTAGCTTGATCGGGTAAGGGTGCTCCGCCAAATACAGCAGCACTTCCTTTTGCTTGCCCGCTCTTGCCGGCAGCTCCCTTTCCCATTCCAGCAGCCGTTCGGGCTCATCCGGCGGAAACACTGTCAGCACTTTTTTGGCTGCCATCCGGTCTTTGATCATTTGCATTTCAATCAGAAGCCCTTCTTCGATCAATTGCTTGATCTCAGCCCCGGAGGAGCTGAATTTTTGAAAAAGAGCTCCCATTTCTACTGAACCTTTTTCGCGTACAAACCGGATAATCTCTTGCTGCACCGGAAGAAGCAGAACATGCTGACCGTTTGGCAGGATCACTGAAGTGTCTGCCGCAGCCACATGCCGTTCATATTTGGCCTTTAAAGCGCCGGGAATCATTGCTTGCAAGGCAGTGATTTCGTTGCACAGATAAGTCTGGCTAATCCAATGTGCCAGCGCAACCAAATCCGGAGTTAATGGGGGATACAGATCCATAACCTCTTCAATAGGCTTTACTTTACCGGGATCAATATCCGATCGTTGATGCAGCTCGACGACGAACCCTTGCAGCTTGCGCGGGCCAAACGGGACGCCGACCCGGCTTCCGACAGCCACCCACTCCCGCATGGCTTCGGGAACAAAATAATCGAAAGCGCGGTTAGTTTGCTTGGCCGGGACGTCCACTATGACTTTTGCGTACATCAGTTCGCCTTATCTCCCTTCTTGATCCGTTCCGCCACATGGACTAGCAGATTCCTGGCTACTTCAAGCTTGCTCATGACCGGAAGAGCCTCGACCAGTCCGTTATTATCGTAAATTCGAACCACATTCGTGTCCGTGCCGAATCCAGCCCCTTCTTGAGTCACGTCGTTAGCGACGAGCAAATCGCAGTTTTTGCGTTTCAGCTTATCGATAGCATGCTCGTCAATGCGTTCCGTTTCCGCGGCGAAGCCAACGATATACTGATGCGTCTTAAGACTGCCGATTGTCTGCAAAATATCCGGATTTTTCACGAGCTTCAGTGTCATTTCCTCGTCCTGTTTCTTGATCTTCTGCTTCGCCTGCTCCGCAGGACGATAATCGGCTACAGCCGCAGCCTTAATAAGAATATCCGTATCCGGCATTCTGGACACAACCGCTTCCAGCATGTCTTGGGCAGACTCTATGCGCACGGTGCGAATTCCTTCAGGAAGCGCAGCCGACGCCTTACCGACTACCAAAGTGACATCCGCTCCCATACTCCGGGCCGCTTCCGCAATGGCAAAGCCCATTTTCCCTGAGGAATCGTTGGTCAAGTAACGTACCGGGTCAATCCGTTCGACGGTTCCCCCTGCCGTAACAAGCAGCTTCTTTCCTTGCAGCAGCTTACGATCCGCAAAAAAACGCTCGATAGCCGCAACGATTTGTTCCGGCTCCTCCAGCCTGCCTTTGCCGACATAGCCGCAAGCCAGCTGTCCAGTTCCCGGCTCAATAAACCGTACCCCGCGATCGGCTAACGTTCGCATATTGGCCTGGACGGCCGGATGGCCATACATATGTACATTCATTGCCGGAGCAACAAAGATCGGAGCCGTCGTTGCAAGCAGTGTTGTACTGAGCATGTCATCTGCCAGACCTTGAGCCATCTTGGCGATGATATTCGCCGTTGCAGGCGCAACAACAACCAAATCGGCGCGATCGGCCAAATCGATATGCGAAACAACCGATGCATCCTTCTCGTCGAACGTATCCACAATCACATCATGCCGGGATAGCGTTTGAAAGGTCAGCGGCGCAATAAAGCGAGTCGCCGATTCCGTCATGATCACTCTGACATCCGCACCTGCCTGCTTCAGCTTGCTGCAGATAGCAGCCGCTTTATAAGCGGCGATGCCTCCGCTGACACCTAAAAGTATCGTCTTACCGTTCAGCATCCGGTCCACCTCCCGATATTCGAGAAAAAAATAACAACCACGAGGGTTGTTGGTAAAGGTTACTTCACTGATTCTTTATTTTGCAGCTTCTCGTAAGAAATGTGATCTTCATAAATTTCTTCCAGCGCCAGACCGACAAATTTATGCGATCTTTTGTTGCGAACCTCGGTTTTGGAACCGTCGCGAAGCATTCTGGCCCGCTTGGCTGCCGCTACTACTAACGAATATTTACTGTCTACTTTGTCCAGCAATTTATCGATTGAAGGATATAACATGCTTAGTTCACCTCTGCCATCCATTGTTTGATTTTATTAACGACTCTTTCTTTACGGCAATGCTCTGATACGATAATCGACTGAATCCTGGAACAGGCATTCTCCACACGATCGTTAACGATTGCGTAATCATAATGCTCCATTAGACGAATCTCATCCATGGCGACCGACATCCGGTTGCGGATGGATTCCTCAGACTCTGTCCCCCGGCCGACAATGCGGTTCTCAAGCTCATCCATGGAAGGAGGCAGCAGGAAGATAAATACGCCTTCCGGGAACTTTTGCTTCACCTTCAGCGCACCCTGCACTTCGATTTCGAGGATGATATCGTTACCGGCATTTAATGTGTCATCCACGAATTTTCTTGGGGTTCCATAATAATTTCCGACGTATTCCGCCCATTCCAGCATCTGGTCCTCTTCGATCAGCTTCTGGAACTGCTCTCTCGTCTTAAAGAAATAGTTTACTCCGTCCACTTCCCCTTGCCGTGGCTCACGGGTAGTGGCGGATACCGAATAGATCAGCTCGGGCGCGCATTGTCTTAAGGCCTTGCATACTGTTCCCTTGCCTACTCCGGATGGACCCGAAAGTACAATTAAGATTCCCTTTTCCTTACTCGTCATGATCATCGTCCTTATTAGAAAGTCGATGGGCCACCGTTTCTGGCTGCACAGCAGACAAGATGACATGATCGCTGTCCGTTATAATCACTGCACGCGTACGGCGGCCGTAGGTTGCATCAATCAGCATGTGACGGTCGCGCGCTTCTTGGATAATTCTTTTGATAGGCGCGGATTCCGGACTCACGATGGAAATGATTCGGTTAGCGGATACGATGTTACCGAATCCGATATTAATAAGTTTGATTGCCATCTTGTTTCCTCCTAAGAGCTTTCCCGAACGGGAAGTACATCGTAAGCTCAGCAGATGATATTGAAAAGGATGTCTGCACTCATGAACATCGTCTGAGCTTCTCCACAGGTAAAGCCTACATCGTAAAGCATAACCCAAGCCTGCTGTCGCAAAACGTGGTTGTTACTCAATATTTTGAATCTGCTCTCTCATTTTCTCCAGCTCCGCCTTCATTTCAACTACGATGGCGGTAAGACCGGCATGATTGGCTTTGGAGCCGATGGTGTTCACTTCTCTATTCATTTCCTGAACTAGAAAATCCAGCTTCCTACCTATCGGCTCTGGCGAGCTTAGCAGCTGCCTGCACTGCTGAAAATGACTAAGCAGTCTTGTTATTTCTTCATCCACATTGGCACGGTCCGCAAACACGGCTACCTCCGTTGCCAGCCGCACTTCATCAATCACAGGCTGCTGCATCAGCTCCTGAATTCGGGCACGCAGCTTGACAGCATAATCCTGCACAGCCTGAGGCGATAATCGGCGCGCCTGCTCAAGGTATAATTCCAGAGCCTGCACGCGCTGCAGCGTATCTTCCCCTAAATGGGCTCCCTCCAAGGTACGCATCTGGATGAGCTGCTGAACCGCTTCTTGAACACACAGTGTCCATTCGCGCTCCATATCCTCTTCGGCTGCTTCATCCGTCTCACGGAACGTTATCAGCTCAGGTATGCGCAGGTAGTCTTGAAGCGTCAATGAGCCTTCCAATCCGAACTTTGCCTTCAACTGATCGGCCGCTGAACGATATGCCTCAGCTGCTACCCAGTTGATCTCCATGGAACCGGCTGCATCCGTCTTCCGCTCCACCGACACAAATACGTCTACGCGGCCGCGCTTGATTTCCTGCTGAACGACGCGCTTTACGAGGTCTTCATATTTCATCCATTCTCGGGGCATCCGGACTTGCACTTCACAATAGCGGTGATTGACGGATTTCACGTCCATCTGAACATGGTAACCCGCAAAGGAACGATTTGCTTGTCCGAATCCGGTCATACTGCGAACCATGGCATTCACATCCATTATTCTATATTAATTCATTTTGTCAATGGGTACAAGTGGAAACTGCCAGGCCGGATTTCTCCCACACATAGTTCGTCAGCTGTACCGTCATTTCATAGGAAAGGAACGGCGTCATCAAATAAATACCGTTAAAATATTTCATCGCCGTATCCAGCAATTCTTTGGCGATTTGTACCCCCATAGCGCGGCCTTCTTCACCCTTCAGTTCTCCCATCCTCTGACGCACGTCGTCGGACAATTGAATTCCGGGCACCTCGTTATGGAGATAGGTTGCGTTGCCTCCGCTTGCCAGAGGCATGATACCGATAAAAATAGGAACGGATAAATGCTTCGTCGCTTCATATATTTTTTCTATTAATTCCGCATTATAAACAGGCTGCGTCATAATATAATCCGCGCCCGCTTCAATTTTGCGCTCCAGCCTTTGAACGGCTTTGTCCAAATATTTGACGTTAGGATTAAATGCGGCTCCGATAATAAAATTAGCCGTCTTCTTAAGCGCCTTACCCGAGAAGGCGACTCCTTCGTTCAACTGCTTGATCATACGGATGATTTCGAACGAAGTCAAGTCGTACACCGAGCTGGAGCCGGGCAAATCGCCGAATCGCGCAGGGTCGCCTGTTACGGCAAGCACATGGTCGATTCCAAGTGCGTGTAGACCCATCATGTGCGACTGGGTTCCGATCATATTCCGGTCGCGGCACGCGATATGAATCAGCGGTCGCAGGCCCGTCTGTTCTTTTACCAAATAACCGAGAGCCAAGTTGCTCATCCGCGTTACGGCAAGGGAATTGTCCGCCATCGTTAATGCATCGACGCGGGCTTCTTTCAGCGCTTGGGCGCCTTGCATAAATTTGGTGATATCCAAGTCCCTCGGAGGATCCAGCTCTACAATGACAGTATGGCGCTGTTTGACCAGCTCCACGATGTTGGGCTCCCGATTGGAAGCTCCTCCATCTGGAAACGGTGCGAACTGGAGCTCGGCCGCCTTCGATTTCTCTTGCTCTGCCGACGACACAGTCCCCGCGTTCTGTAAGCGGGTAACTTTTGTCGCATCCGGTGTGTACTCATGCAGCGATTGCGCCATGGCAGCAACATGCTCGGGAGTCGTACCGCAGCATCCTCCGATGATCCGGGCGCCCAGATCGGCAAACTTGAGCGCCGTCTCGGCAAAATATTGCGGTGTCGCCGCATACGTAAACCGCCCGTCCACATAATCCGGTATTCCCGCATTCGGGAAAACCGAAAACGGAAGCGGATCGCTCATTCCGGCCACTTTTTCAAGCGAACGGAGCAAGCCGTTAGGACCGCTTCGGCAGTTAAAGCCGACGACGTCCGCTCCATGCTGCTTCAGCTTGGCGAAGGCTTCCGGCAGCGTTACTCCGTCATGGGTCGTCCCGGTGCCTTCCGTGGCAAATTGACAGATGACAGGAATGTCGCTCAGCTTGCGAATGATTTTGAGCGCAATCAGCATTTCTTCCAGATCATAAAACGATTCCAGAAGCAGACCGTCGATCTGCGTATCAAGCAGTATTTCGATTTGCTGGCGCAAATCTTCCTTTACCTTTGTTGTCCGCACATTTTTTCTTTTGCCGGCTCGTATCGACCCGATCGCTCCGACGACGTAAGCATCTTCTCCGACCGCTTTACGGGCAAGCTCTACACCTGCGCGGTTAATAGCCTCTACGTCCTGCTCCAAACCGTATTTGGACAGCTTTTCGCGATTGGCAGAAAAGGTGTTCGTTTCAATAATCCGCGCGCCCGCCTCGTAATAACGGCGATGGACGTCCATAATAACATCCGGCTTTAACAGATTCAATTCCTCATAGGAAATTCCGACCGGAAACCCCAATTGGTACAAATAAGTCCCCATGGCTCCATCGCCGACCAATATGTGCTGACGGAGCGCTTCTCTCAACTCAAGCTTCATTATCTTCCGCCTCGCTTTTCCCCAATAAATGCGCTCATTACAATGTTACGGTGCCTTCGAACACTTGCTCCGCCGGACCGGTCATGAACACGTGATTGCTTGCCTCGTCCCATTCTATGAATAAATCCCCGCCTTTTAAGGAAACCGTGGCCGCACGCTCCGATTTACCGTTCAGAACGGAGGCAACCAGCGTCGCACAGGCGCCGGTTCCGCAAGCGAGCGTCGGTCCCGCTCCCCGCTCCCATACTCGCATATCCATAGCGACGGGGGATTTGACCGTTACAAATTCTACGTTGACGCGGCGAGGAAACATAGGATGTACTTCAAGCTTGGGTCCCCAAGCAGCCAAGTCAAAGCCTACGGCATCCTCCACATAGATTACGCAGTGAGGATTCCCCATCGAAACGGCTGTAAACGCAAACTGGCGTCCGTCTACTTCGATAGGGTGGTTCATTACGACATCGAGGTCGAGTGCCGTCGGCACTTCCGTTCCTTTTAATATCGGCGCACCCATATCTACACGGACTGCTGTCACCTTCCCATTATCAACCGTAAGCTGAACTTGTTGAGCTCCCGCTCCGATCGTTTCCACCGTGATCTCCCGTCTATCAGGGTCGACCAGACCATGCTCGTAAATATATTTGGCAACACAGCGAACTGCATTGCCGCATTGTTCGGATTCGGAGCCGTCCGAATTTATAATTCTCATCTTATAATCCGCTATTTCTGAAGGAAGTATATATACTAAACCGTCTGCCCCGATTCCGAAAAACCGGCTGCACAGCCGGACCGCAAGCTGGCTCGCGTCGGCAGGAAGTTCTTTTTCTCCTCCGACAACGATAAAATCATTCCCGAGTCCATGCATTTTTGTAAAGTTCATTGCTTCTCCCCTGCTTTCTATCCTACTCCCGTATTCTTTTGGTTTAGCCATTATCATAACGCAAAAACAAGGTAATGCATAGTTTTTCCGCAAAATTTTAACCGATTTCGGGCTAAAAAGCAAAAAACCGGCTCATGGGCATTTTTCCCATCGCCGGTCTTGCGGAATCTGTTTATCTTGCCGCCGGTTTGGCGCTGCCGTAACGGATCGGTTTGCGCTTGGACGGCTTGCTCATCAGGCTGCCGAAGCCCATGAAGAACGTCGGAATGCCTGCGAAAATCAATACGATAATCCAATCCTTCCACCCGAGCGGAACGGTTTTGAAAATCGGCTGAAGCTGCTCCACATACAATACGGCCAGCATAAGGATCAGCGATGAAACGACAGCGAGCACCAGGTAGCCGTTCTGAAGCGGATTACGGTGGAAGATCGAGCGGGAGCTGCGGCAGTCAAAGACATGAATCAGCTGAGCCATAACCAACGTAGCGAAGGCAACCGTCTGAGCTTTTACCAGTACGTCCGCCTCATTCTTGCCTCCTTGATGGAGCATGATCATGAACGCAGCCAGGGTACATACGCCGATCAGAATCCCGCGGCTAATAATTTTCCAGCCAAGACGCCGGGCAAATATATTTTCCCTTGCCGGGCGCGGCTTTTGCTGCATGAGATCCTTTTCCGCCTGGTCGACGCCGAGAGCCATTGCCGGAAGACCGTCTGTCACCAGATTGACCCACAAAATCTGAATCGGAATTAACGGCAGCGGAAGACCTGCCATCATAGCAAGAAACATGGTCATAATCTCGCCTACATTGGATGCGAGCAAATAACGGATAAACTTGCGGATGTTCTCATAAATTCCGCGCCCTTCCTCTATTGCCGCCACAATCGTTGCAAAGTTATCGTCACTAAGCACAAGCGCCGAAGCTTCCTTCGATACGTCCGTGCCGCTGATGCCCATTGCTATCCCGATATCCGCCGCTTTAATAGCAGGCGCGTCGTTAACGCCATCCCCCGTCATCGCTACGACATGACCTTTTCTTTGCAGCGACTTCACGATTCGCAGCTTGTGCTCAGGGGATACCCGCGCATACACGTAGGTATCGTCAACCCGAGCGTCCAGATCGTCGTCCGACATCTGACTCAGCTGATGCCCGTTGAGTGCCAGTCCACCGTTAGGCGGGAGAATGCCCAGCTGCTTGGCGATGGCTTCGGCTGTGGACTGATGATCCCCTGTAATCATGACTGTCTTGATGCCCGCCTTGCGGCATTTGGAGATGGCATCTCGTACTTCCTTGCGAGGCGGGTCGATCATTCCGGCCAAACCGATGAAGATGAGTCCGCTTTCGACCTCCTCCTCTGCATCGCAGCGCTCTGTAGGCTTAACATCACGGTAAGCCACACCGAGAACACGAAGCGCGTTGTTTGCCATGCCTTCGTTGGCCGCCAGCACCTTTTGCTTCAGCGTCGTTGTAAACGGAATCACTCTATCGTCCCACAGGACATAGGAGCATTGATTCAGAAGCACGTCGGGTGCCCCCTTCGTGCATACCATTCGGCCGCCTTGATGCTCCACAAGCACCGACATACGTTTGCGCTCCGAATCAAAAGGATATTCCCCTACACGCCTGTACAAGCCTTCGATAGACTGCTGCGTCATCCCGGCCTTCGCCCCGAGAACGACAAGCGCTCCCTCGGTCGGGTCCCCTTTGATATTCCATGAAGAAACCGGCGAATCTTCCTCCTGCTTCTTGCGTTTGGTCTCCTGCTTTTCTTCAACTAGTATCGCATTATTACACAGCACCGATACTTGAAGAAGTCTCCGCAGCATCTGGTTTTTCTTCAGATTGACTTGGGCTCCTTTTTGAAGAATGTCGCCATGCGGGGCGTATCCGTCCCCGGTTACCTCCAACAGGTTGCCCCCCAGCCACAGATGAGTGACCGTCATCTTATTTTGAGTCAGGGTGCCCGTCTTATCGGAACAAATGACCGATGCGCAGCCCAGCGTTTCGACGGAAGGCAGCTTCCTTACGATCGCCTTGCGCTGAATCATCCGCTGCACGCCCAATGCCAGCGCGATGGTAACGATAGCGGGAAGCCCTTCAGGAATGGCGGCCACCGCCAAGCTGACTCCAGCCAGGAACATGCCGTATGGCTCTTGTCCATGCACGATACCTGCTACGACAACAAGAACGGTCAGCGCCAAAGCGACGATGATTAGTATTTTTCCGAGCTGCTCCAAACGATGCTGAAGAGGCGTATCCATGGATTCCGTGCTTTGAATCAAATCGGCGATTTTCCCCATTTCCGTATTCATTCCGGTACGTACAACAATTCCTTTGGCCGTTCCGCGCGTAATCATCGTTCCCATAAAGCCGAGATTCCGCTGATCTCCAAGCGGCACTTCTTCAGTTTGAAGCGCAGCTGTGTGCTTGCCAACAGGCACCGATTCTCCGGTCAGCGCCGATTCCTCCACGTACAAGCCGTTGGCGTCGATAAACCTCAGATCGGCAGGGATCCGGTCCCCGCTTTCCATGACGACGACATCGCCGGGAACAAGGTGCTTGGCCGGAATATGCTCGATCAATCCGCCCCGTACGACCTTCGCGTTCGGGGCCGAAAGCTCCTTGAGAGCACGAAGCGACCGTTCGGCACGGAACTCCTGGATAAAGCCCAGAATACCGTTCATGATGATAATGGCGATAATGGTGATCGCATCCAAATATTCTCCCAGGAGCCCGGAAATTAACGTCGCCCCCATCAGCACCAGCACCATGAAATCTTTAAACTGGTTTAGGAAAAGGGAGAGCGGCGATATTTTCTTCCCCTCGGACAGTTCATTGTGACCATGCTCCTTTAATCGCCTCTCCGCCTCTTCTGAAGAGAGCCCCTGTGACGGTTCGATCTGCTGGATTTGCAGAATTTCCTCAGCCGTCATTTGATACCACTGCTTGTGACCCATCTGCTCATTCCCTCCCAAAAGGTTGTACCAAAAAGGTTGTTACGATGCCTCCCCTGTTCGGAACATCACCACAAGGACAGCTTCTTTTAGTAAATGTATTCAGACAAGCCGCAAAATAGCACAAAGGAAAACGGACTTAAGTTTTTAGCGAAAATATGGCATGATAGAGAATGGTACTTTACCATTATCTTATTCTTGAATCATCGATTGGAGTTGTCTCAAACATGTCGTTAGACGGACTGGTCGTCCACAGCCTTGTGCATGAGCTGCAGCGTTGTGTGGGCGGCAGAATCAATAAAGTTCACATGCCCTCCGAGCATGATATTGTCCTGCAGTTAAGAGCCCAGGGGAGCAACCTGAAGCTTCTTCTGTCGGCAAACCCTACCTATCCGAGGGTACATCTGACAGAGCAGAGCTTCCTGAACCCGATGGAAGCCCCCATGTTCTGCATGCTGCTCCGCAAGCATTGTGAGAGCGGAATTATCGAGAGCATCACACAGCCCGGACTCGAACGGGTCATCCATATGCAAATACGCCAGCGCGATGAGCTTGGCGATATGAGCAGCAAAACGCTGATAATCGAAATCATGGGCCGTCACAGCAACATTATATTAGTGGACCCTACAGCAGGGACTATCATCGACGGAATTCATCACGTTACCCCGGCCATCAGCAGCTATCGGATCGTCATGCCGGGAAGTCAATATGTAGCTCCTCCCGAGCAGCACAAGCAGCATCCTTTTGACGTGAATAAGGAAGGCTTTATTGCAAGCGTTACGAGCCCGCTGCCTGATCTAGAGCAGGATGAGCTGGATAAGCCCCGTTCGGCGCCTGGCGATGAAACCTGGGGGCAGCGGATCGTAAACCGGTTCAGCGGCTTCAGTCCGCTTGTAGCCAAGGAATTGACATCCCGCTGCCATCCTCCATTAACCGATGCGAATACTCCGGAGGAGAACGCCGTTCTGCTATGGGAGCAATTCCACGCTTTGATCGAGCAGCTTCGCCAGGACCAATCGCAGCCGAACATTTGTGAGCGAGAGGCTAACGGGAAAGCCTATTTTTCTATAACCGAGCTATCGCATATCCAGGGAAACGTAACGCACTACCCTTCCGTAAGCGAATGCCTTGAAGCTTTTTACGGAGATAAAGCCGAGCGGGACACAGTGAAGCAGCGCGTGTCGGATTTGCTCCGCTTTCTTCAAAATGAACGTAGCAAAAACATCAAAAAGCTCGACAAGCTGCAGGAAACGCTGGAGGAAGCACAGGATGCGGATAAATTCCGGATTCTTGGAGAGCTCCTGACGGCTTCGATGCATCAAATCCAAAAAGGCGATTCGGAGATCGAGGTCATCAACTATTATGACGAGGAGCAAAGACCGATCACCATTGCTTTGGACCCGCTGCTGACGGCTTCCGAGAATGCACAGCGCTATTTCAAGAAATATACGAAAAGCAAAAATAGCCTGATTGCCGTCAACGAGCAATTGGAGCAAACGCATGAGGAAATCCGGTATTTGGAAGGCTTACTGCAGCAGCTTGGCACCGCCTCGCTCAGCGATATTGAGGAAATCCGCGAGGAATTGGTGGAGCAGGGGTACATTCGCGACCGCGGCAAAAAATCGCGCAAGAAGAAGCCGAATCAGAAGCCTTCTCTTTCCTGCTTCACCTCAAAGGAAGGCATACCAATCTACGTAGGCAAGAACAATACGCAAAATGAATATTTGACCAACCGGCTCGCCCAATCCGGCGATACCTGGCTGCATACGAAGGACATTCCTGGCTCTCATGTCGTCATCCGCAGCAATCAATTTAATGAGCAGACGCTGCATGAAGCTGCGCAGCTGGCCGCCTATTTCAGTCAGGCCAAGGAATCGAGCCAGGTCCCCGTCGACTATACGTTCATCAAGCATGTGCGCAAGCCCAGCGGCGCCAAGCCCGGCTTCGTTATTTACGATCATCAGAAGACGCTGTTCGTCACTCCTGACGCTGACATGATCAAACGAATGCCTGTTAGTATAAAATAACCCCGTAATGTGGGCGAGTCTGTTTGGAAACAACCTGACCCCACAGAACGGGCATTGCTTTCGATACCTGATTCAGACAATGAAAAAGACAAGACCGGTTGTCCGGTCTTGTCTTTTTCTTAGCCGCGCCACGGCTCTGTTAACTGGGTCAGGTAAGCTTTTAACGCCCCTTGAAGCTCTTTTCTTTGCAGGGCGAATTCAATAGTCGCTTCGATATAGCCGAGCTTGTCCCCGACATCGTATCGTTTGCCCTGAATCGGATATACCACCATCTGCCGCTCCCGGTTCAAGATACGAAGCGCATCCGTCAGCTGAATCTCCCCGCCTCTTCCCGGCTCGCACTTCTCCAATATGCCGAATATTTCAGGAGTGATGATATATCTGCCGATAACGGCCATATTGGACGGCGCATGATCACGGTCGGGCTTCTCCACAAGATCGTCAATATAGGAGAATGTGCCGGACTTCTGCGACGGCGATACGATGCCGTACTTGTTCACATCATCCCAGGGAACTTGCTGTGTTGCTATGACCGCCGTTTCCGTCTGTTCGAACAGGTCGATCATTTGCTTTAGACACGGCGGCTCCGATTGGATAATATCGTCACCCAGAAGTACGGCAAACGGCTCATTGCCGATAAACTTGCGCGCGCACAAGACCGCATGTCCGAGCCCCAAGGGCTGCTTTTGACGAATGTAGTGAACATCCGCCAAATTGGATACCTTGCGTACGATATCCAGCAGCTCCTGATTATCCTTCTCCTCGAGCATCATTTCCAGCTCCACGGATTTGTCAAAATGATCCTCAATAGCCCGTTTATTGCGGCCCGTCACGATCATAATGTCCTCGATACCCGATTCGATCGCTTCTTCAACTATGTACTGAATAGCGGGTTTATCGACTATAGGCAGCATTTCTTTCGGCTGGGCTTTGGTTGCCGGCAAAAAACGGGTGCCGAGCCCTGCGGCAGGAATGATGGCTTTACGAACGTTCATTTGCGTTCCTCCTTGCTTGACGCAGCTGCTCAATGACTTCCACCGAGATTTGGCGCGAGCCGATCGGGGCATGGAATACAACCCCGTTCCGTTCGCCGTGAAAATCGGAGCCAGCTGTCATAATCAAATGATACTGCTCGGCCAGCTGCTTGTAATGGGCCTCCTGCTCCGGCGTATGGTCGGAATGGTACACCTCCAAGCCTGCCAACCCTTGTGCGGCAAGCTCGCCTATGAGTTCGTCCTGATCGTACAGCCCGGGATGAGCCAGAACAGGAACGCCGCCGGACTCCAATATCCATTGGATCGCGGCAGCCGGACCAGTACGCGGCGGATTGACATAAGCGGCGCCGTCCTTACCGAGATAGCGATCAAAGGCTTCGGTCATCGAAGCTGCGTACCCTTTTCTTACCAAAGCGTCGGCAATATGCGGTCTTCCGATCGTCTCGTCTTGTTTTTTAGACTGAATAAGCGATGCCTTCACATCATCCATCGTAATTTCCATTCCAAGCTCATTCAGGCGCGCTATCATCATCTCATTGCGCCGATCGCGAACCTGACGTATTTCACCCAGCCGCTCCAACAGCAGCGGATCGCGATGATCGATGAAATAGCCGAGCACATGAATATCCTGCCCTTTGGACATGGTGCTGATCTCAACCCCGGGGACTACAATAATCCCAAGCCGGCTGCCTGCTTCCAGCGCTTCCTCAATCCCCGCTACCGTATCGTGGTCCGTCACAGCTACGGCTCCCATGCCCGCTTCGCAAGCGAGCCTTACATTCTCCGAGGCAGACTGCGTCCCGTCCGAAGCCAGTGTATGTGTATGTAAATCTGCATAAAGCAAACGTTTCGTCCCCCTTTTTATGTACAAACAACAAAAGCTACATGCTCCAAAGCATCAAATCCACTGACTTAAATCGCGCTCCCGCAAAAACGATACGAAAGTAACCGCCGCGATCGGCAATATTGTCGAATTCAAATAGATGGCATAAAAGCTGCGCTTGAAGTGGATTCCCTCGATTTGCTTGACTTCAAGCACCTTGAGGGCAACCTCATGCTTCACGGAGGACTGGGAGAGAATGGATATCCCCAAACCGGCTTCAACCGCCGATTTGACTGCTCCTGTACTTCCAAGCTCCATCACGATTTTCATGTTTCCCGGGTCAATGCCCGCCCTTGCCAGCTCCTCCTCCATAACTCTTCTGGTTCCCGAGCCCTGTTCCCGAAGCACGAAAGGATACTGCAGAACCTCTTCCATCTTCACCGTGCTTTTGCTGGATAAAGGATGATCTTTAGGAACAATGAGCATGAGCTCATCGTTCATGACGGCTTCCGTATGGACATCGGGATGGTGAATTTCCGCCTCTACCAAGCCGAAGTTCAATTGATGGTTGAGTACTTCTTCCAATATTTGTCTCGTATTAATGACTTTCATGCTAACGGAGATGTTCGGATACTCTTTGCCGAAAGGACCCAGCAGCCTAGGCAAGATATATTCACCTACAGTCATGCTCGCACCCAAATAAAGCCTATCCTCGAGCATATGGGTAAACCTGGACATGCTGATATCCGTTTCCTTCATCAAGTCTATACTGCGCTTTGCAAAAGGCAGCAGCGTTCTTCCCGCCTCCGACAGTTCAATTTTTTTGGTGGAGCGATTGAACAGCTTGGTGCCAAAATAGTCTTCAAGCGATTGAACCTGCATCGTTACGGCAGGCTGTGTCATATGAAGGGCTTGAGCAGCATGAGAAAAGCTCCCTTTTTCCGCAACCGTATAAAAAATATGAAGCTGGTGAAAATTAAGTGCCATCTCTCCTACTACCTCCAACTTGCATTGTAGCCCTATTATAGCAAAGAAAAGTGCGACTCAAAAGGGAACGCCTCCAATCCTTGCCGCATCTGGTGGAACCATGCTCATAAACAGAAAAAAGCCTTCCGCCCGTTGAAGCGGAAAGCTTTGGCAACCCCTTTGTATGAAGGCGCTTACCTTCTTTTGCGGCTGTTTTTTATTAATGTCATTCTGCGCGAATGTCGAAGCCAGGAATAATAGGACTTCAGGTCTCTTAACTCAATCGTTTCGGACATACGGCCTAAAAATGTAACGATAACCATACGGTGCAGCCGATGCTGACCGTGCATTGTATCCGGATCAAAGGTTGTAAATTCTGCGACCATAACAAGATCCTCATCTACCAAAAAAACGTCCTCGCCGTTTTTGTAATAAGATTTAATCCTGCCTTCCTTAAGCTTGCTCCATAAAAAATCGCAGATGTCGTCGAATCCAGTTTTCCGGTTCTCCACCCTATCAGTCCAGCGGAGCCGAGCATGATTTGTGATTACGATATCCGTAATTTTTTTATCACCAAGGGCAACAAAGTACGGATCGCAGTTGTTGGAACGGTGTGCTGCTTTATCTCTCATAAATCACAACCCCTCGCCCATTAAATTGGTCCTTTTCGCCTATGTACAAAATCGATAGCACTTTCATTTTACTTGATTTAAAATATGAATCCAAATAAAAAAATCTTTAGAAAAGAAAATAAAAAAGCTTTCTCGTAAGAAAGCTTTTCCCGGTACATTTTGATTTACAGGCTGTAGAATCGGGTTTTATCCGGCATATTGCTTGTATATTCCGTCTTGATTTCGTTACGGTAGGAACGCTCCACCTTTTTTACAAACGGCAGCTTTTGCAGCTGCTTCATCGTCTCCTCCAGCTTGCTGCTGTGGACATACATGGCTGCATAATGCATTCTTTTGGAAATAAAATGGACGCTTCCATAGCGTTCAAGCTGCTTGGCTGCGGCTTTAATATCACTGAACCAAACGATAAGACCGCTTCGGTCGATAAACATAGCAACCCTTCTTTCTAACGGGAGGATAAATATAATGAATTCGGAACTAACGAAGAATCCGATCTTCTAAAATTGGAAGCGCTGGCATCTTTGCTTACTGCTTATGTAAATCGCAAATGGCACAAGGATGCCGCGGGGAAAAGCAAAGAAAGCGGAGGAGCCTTGGGAAGGCCCCCCGGCAAACCTTGTAAGGAGCTATCCGCAGTTGCCTGAGCAAGAGCCTCCGGAAGAGCAGCTTCCCGAGGAACAGCCGCCCCCGGAAGCAAGAGGATCGTTGCTCGGTACCTTGATCGTGTCCGATACGCTGCGGGCTATCGTCTCCGATACGGAGAAGAGCAATTCGTCAAGACGCTGCTCCGCCTCCTTGAACCTTCTGACGGCCTCCAAGCTGTCCAGCTGTTCCTGAATGGACCTGGCCTGCTCCAGCGCACTGTGGTAATCAGGATGAAAATGCCCGAAGCGCTGGCATTCTTCAAACAAATCCTTCTTCTTCTGGAACAGCTTCATCAGCTCCTGCACCTGCGGGTCTTCTTCTTTTCTCTTCTTCCAATATAAATAATCCGCCGTCTCCGCGGAGTCTTTAATCAAATCACCCAAGCTGTAAGCCTGCATCAAAATGGCAGACATGTCCAACGTTTGAGCTTCAATAGCTGCCATAATAGCACCTGCCTAATCTTCAAATATTTATTCGGGCCAGACAAGTCTATCATATCATACATTGGGCTCATTTGTTGCATCAATATTTATCATTTATCCCAGGCAAGATCATTTTCATTTCCTGCCAATCCTCAGCAAGCCAGCATACCTCCTGCATTTCCGACGGATCCAGCCCGATCATGCTCCAGGTGCCGCGGGTTTCCTGAAGCTTTCTAGGCGCTATCAGCCGGTCCCGCCCGTTATGGCGGACCTGGACTGCCGCCTTCCATTCCATCGCTTTCTCAACCATCTCCCTGCGGGTAGACGCGTGATAGGTACGGTAATCCTTCATCCAGCTTGACGGGATTCCGTTCAAATCAGGGTAAAGCTCGGCGATATGAGGAAGACGCTGCTCCATCTCGTAAAGCCCTATATTATGTCGGGAATACAGGAATCCCTTGACCGTTAAATCCAATCTCCATTCTGTTTGTGCAGACTCGCCGTTCCCGTTTGCGCCCGCCGCCGGCTTTTCGATGCTTCCTTTCGCATCAGAAACACCCTCAGCCGATCCGTCCAGCAAAACCAGCTTGCCGGGCATCCAGCCTGCTTTGTCGAGAATAGCTCTTAAAGAGCCCAGCTGATCCGCTTTTACGATCCATGCTTTGTCACCGACAGCTTCCAGGAAACAGTCCGTTGACGCCGTCAGCTTCCTCACAGTATCAACCGCCTCGACGGTTTCGCAGCGTAAAAGGATGACCTTGGCAAGCTGCAGCTGGCCAAACGGCTTGGCCCATTGCTCCAAAGTCAGCTTTACATTCTCAGGCACTTCGTACATGGAATGAAGCGTCAGAAAATCCAACATCTCTTCCAGAGTACGCCCGTTCTCGAGGGCTCTCTGTATGCTTTCTTTATTAACCTTATATATGGATAGTGCATCAAAGGTATGCTGATCCGAGAACTGGGCCAGCTCCCATCGCAAGGAATAAGAAACATCGGGTGGAACCAGGATTTCAAAATCAGGCTGCACATACAATTTGGCATCCTCTTCAACCGCTAAGGAGGTATTCAACGGATGTCGCCGCCAACGGTAATAAAGGGAGCCCATGCGGTCCATCCCTTTTTCCAGCCAGCCAAATGCAATAAGCGGAAGAAGCCACATGCGTTCGAATGCTTCCGGTCTGGTTTCAGCGCTTTCTCCATCCGGTTGGTTCGGAAGAAGCTGGTGAGTCTGAAGCCACAGTTCCAGCTGCTGCCAAGAGATCCATCGTTCCTCTGTCTTCCCATCCAGCCAAAGAACCGCATGCTGCATCCAAGCTTCGCCCGGAAAAACCGCTGACTTCCATGTTCGGTACAGGGCCGCTGTTTGAACAGTCTCATGCTGCTGCAGCCAGCTTCTTACATTTCCTCCATCCAGCTCGAGGATTTCTGCGTGGCTCCGTATCAATTGAAGCCGGGTCAGGCATTCCATCATCACCGCTATTTTGTAAGAGTAGAGGTCCGCATAAACATATTTTATGCCGGTTCCTTCTAACCATTCGTCGTTGAGAGAGATGAGCTCGCCCAATTTTTGCAGCTGCCGTTTCGGAATCGATCCGCCCTTGGTTAGCTTGATCGGCTGCTGCCCGAGATAGACTAGCGTTTGAAACAGATCCTCCGTGAGCCCTCTTCCTCCCGAATGCGTAATCTCAATATCATTAGGGGTGGGTTCATCAGAGCCCTCCCCGTCTTCAGACGGGAACAGAATTTGATGCCACAAGGCAAGGGTATCCATCGCCATCCGATATACATGCTCTCCCCACGATTTGCGGAAAGCAAAACAAATGCCTTTTTTCAGCAGCAGCAGCAGTCCGACCTTCGTATCCGCACCTGACATGGTCCGAGCGGCCAGCTTGTCCAGCCTCCCGTTATCAAAGGGCTCGCTGCCAATAGCCGATACAATGAGCTGCAGCACCCGTCGTTCCTGCTGTGTCATTTGGTTATAGACCGTTTCCATGATGACCTGGCTCTGGGTTATGTTCTCCAATGTATGTCCCTGTCTCAGCCAAGGGGCGTATACCTCCTCCGCTTCGATTTGTTTGCGCAGGGTTTGCGGTATCCTGGCCAAATAGTCAGCCTGATTCATGGAAATACAGCCTCCTGTCTCTCCGTTGGATGAGCCGTTTGCAAACGGTTTGCTCTCACCGTGTCCGCCCCTCTTTCCTCGATACGGTAGGTATAGCCTTGCTCAATTAGGAACAGCTGACGGTTCAATGCAAATTCCTGCTCCTTGGTATCGGCACTGACAATAGAATAAAAGCTGGCTTTATTGAGCTCTTCCTTCGGGCGCAATATGCGTCCGAGTCTTTGCGCTTCCTCTTGGCGCGAGCCGAAGCTGCCCGACAGCTGAATGGCAACCGAGGCATCGGGCAAATCAACCGCAAAATTGGCAACCTTCGAAACGATAATCGTTTGAAGCTCACCGGTTCGAAATTTGCCATACCACATTTCCCTCTCCTCATGAGGCATTTGACCGTAAATCAACGGCGCTCCGGTTACCTTGGAAATATGCTTCAGCTGATCGATATATTGACCTATAATAATCACTTGATCGCCGCGGTGACGCTCCAGAAGCTCATCAACAACGGCCAGCTTTGCCGGGTTTTCACTGGCAATTCTCATTTGTGCCCTGGCCCCTGCAGTAAGATATTGATCGCGTTCGGCTTCTGGCAGCGGGATGCGGATTTCGGTACAGGTAACGGAAGCTATCCACCCCTTTTCTTCCAATTCCTTCCATGGCATATCATATCGCTTGGGGCCGACGAGAGAGAATACGTCCTCTTCCCTGCCGTCTTCCCGGACAAGCGTGGCTGTCAGTCCCAATCGTCTGGTTGCCTGAATATCCGCTGTAACGCGAAATACCGGGGCGGGAAGCAAATGGACCTCATCGTACACAATCAAGCCCCAGTCCCTTTTATTGAATAAATCCATATGCTTAAACAGGTCGTTCTTGGACTTGCGGTAAGTTAATATTTGATAGGTAGCGATCGTTATAGGCCTGACGTCCTTCATATGACCAGTGTATTCACCCACCATGTCCTCTGTTGCATCCGTCTTATCCAGAATTTCGCGCTTCCATTGGCGGACGGAGGTGCTGTTGGTCGTCAAAATTAAGGTGGCACAGTTTAATTTGCCCATGGCCGCAATGCCAATGATGGTCTTGCCGGCTCCGCAGGGCAGTACAAGTACGCCGCTGCCGCCCTGGAGCGTACCGTCGCGGTAGAAGGATTCCACGGCGGAGCTCTGGTAATCTCTCAGTTGAAACGCTTTTCCTGCTTTTCCTTCGGACTTTAGTCGAATCGGAAGCTCTTCCCCGCGGCTGTAGCCGGCCAAATCCTCTACAGGATAGCCCAGCTTAATCAATTCCTGCTTCAATGCCCCGCGGTACGCCGCCGAGAAACGGAGAGTTCTCGAGTCTACCTGGCATAAGCCATAAGAACGGAGCGATCTGAATGAAACCATTTCTTTAATCGCTTCCACATCGTCGGAAATCAGCAGCAAATCCTCTCCCAAGCTCTCGATTCTTATCAAGCCGTAGCGCTCTACAAACCTCTTAATGTCTTGTTTGATCGTATGCGGAACGCCGAATTTAGCATTTTCCTCCAGAAATAATGTGATTTCCTCTGTCGTCATCCCTGCAGCCGCCGCGTTCCACAGCGACAAAGCCGACATACGGTAAGTATGAATATGTTCCGGTGTTTTGATTAAATCTGCAAACCGCGCTAATCCGGCGCGAATGGCATGAAATTGGGGATGGCGAACTTCCAGCAAAATCGTAAAATCACTTTGCACAATTAGCGGCCGTTTGGAATCGATTTGCATTCCTTCAATCCTCCCGAACTTTGTCGTATTTGCTCGATTGCCCTATTCATTATAGTATGAGGGGAAAAAGGAATATTTAAACATCCTCTCTTTACAAGCGGATTGGCCAGGCACTACAATAAAGCATTGGTATCGATTAACAAATGAGGTGGCGGAATGAAAAAATGCGGGGTCATAGCTGCGGTGCTGCTAATGTGCATGTCGGTCTTTCTGTCTGCATGCAACGAAAAGAAAGCCCTTTCCAAAGAGAGCCGCGAGCCGGTTAAGGTAGAACGGGTGATTGACGGTGATACGTTCGAAATCAATCAAGACGGCAAAAAAGAAAGAGTCCGTATGATTGGAGTAGACACGCCCGAGACTAAAAAAGCGGATACCCCCGTCATGTTCTATGGTAAAGAAGCATCGGACTATACGGCCAAGCGTTTGGAGAACAAGACTGTCGAGCTGGAATGGGACGTGGAGAAGCGCGACCAGTATGACCGTTATCTCGCTTATGTGTGGATCGGTGACGAGCTGTTTAACCGGACCTTGGTGCAAGAGGGATATGCAAGAATGGCAACCTTCCCTCCCAATGTCAAATACGTAGATCTGTTCAAAAAAGATCAGGAAGCTGCACGTAAAGCTCAAAAAGGGCTATGGAAAGACTACGATGCCGCTTTCGAGAAAAAAAGGAAATAGGATAACCAATACAAAAGAGCGGAAGTGTCAAATGCGCTTCCGCTCTTTTGTATTATTGAATAAACAAGCCTGCCTTGCGCCCTTCTCCCAAGCTTACATACTCCATTTTTTCACGCCGGTTGAAGCTATAATGATTCAGAAGTACATTTTCCTTCAAAACATGTTCGAATCGCTCCACGGCTTCCTGGGTTTCGGAGTCCACATCCAATTCCAGATGGATCCGCTGGTCAACGGCAAGATTGAGCTGCTTCCTGTAGTCCTGCACTGCCCGCACTAATTCGCGCACCAGCCCTTCCTGCTCAAGCTCGGGGTTCAGTTCTGTATTTAATGCTGCTGTCAAACCGTAACCGGAAGCAGAGGCAAATCCGGGTTTCGCGACCTTTTCAACCAGGAGCTCTTCCATAGGAATGTCGAACACTTCTCCGCTGCTTGTATGGTGCAGATAGTGTCCTGCCCGGACAATATCCGCAGCCTCCTTGGCAGATCGGGTACGCAAAGCCTGCTGCAGCTCGGCAACGTGTTTGCCGTACTTGGGCCCAGCCGTCTTTAAATTCAGCTTCAAAGAAACATCGACGAAGCCTTCTGCGCTGTTCTCTAATCGAATGGCTTTTACATTAATTTCCTCTTTAATGATGGACTCGTATCCGGACAAATCGACGGTTTGGTCAAGAGCGACGATGAGCTCGGACAACGGCTGCCGCGTTTTCACACCACTTTCGTTTCGGACGCTGCGCGCAAGCTCCACTATGTTCCGAACCGTCTCCATTTCCTGCTCCAGCCGCAAATCCATTAGTCTGGCTTCAGCTTGAGGGTAATCAGCGAGATGTACGCTATCCATTTCTCCACCCAGGTTCAAATACAATTCATCGGACAAGAAAGGAGTATACGGAGCCATGAGCCTCGCCAACGTCACCAGCACAGTTCGAAGCGTCTGGTAAGCGGCCAGCTTATCTTCCGTAAGACCGTTCCCCCAAAACCGGTCTCTGGATCGGCGGATGTACCAGTTGCTCATCTCATCGACGAAGCCTTCTATCGCCTTGGCGGGATTCAGGAAGTCGTTGGCTTCCAGTCCTTTGCCTACAGCCGCGGCCAATCGATTCAATCGGGATACGATCCAACGGTCCAAAATATGGCTGCTCTGGACACTGTCATGCTCTCCGGGCTTGTAACCGTCAATCGAAGCATAAAGGGTGTAGAAGGCGTGCGCATTCACGATGGTATCGATAACCTTGGATTTGGCTTCTGCCACGATCTGCTTCGAAAACCGTTTGCTGTTCCAAGGCGCACTATCCGACAGCAAGGCCCAACGGAACGCATCCGTCCCGAATTCATTGATGATCTCCCATGGATCGATGACGTTCCCTTTACTTTTGGACATTTTCTGGCCGTTCTCGTCCAGGATATGTCCTGTCGATAGAACCGCTTTATATGGTGCTTTTCCATTAAAGAGCGTAGAGACTGCCAATAGGCTGAAGAACCAGCCCCTTGTCTGATCAATCCCTTCACAGATCATATCCGCAGGATATTGCCGTTCAAACATTTCTTTATTTTCAAATGGAGTATGATACTGAGCAAAAGGCATAGAACCGCTGTCGAACCATACGTCGATGACCTCAGGCGTGCGATCCATTGACCCCTTGCCGCAATGAGGGCATTTCAGCTTGATTTCATCCACGAACGGCTTGTGCAGCTCCAAATCGGCAGCCACCTCCGTAACAGCCTTATCCTTTAAATCAGCTACGCTCGACGGCACGTATTCGCCTTGGCAATCCGGGCATACCCAGACGTTCAGCGGCGTCCCCCAATACCGGTTCCGGCTTATATTCCAGTCGACGAGCTCTTCAAGGAAGTTCCCGAATCGGCCATCCCGCAAATGCTCGGGGTACCACGCTACTTCCCGGTTGTTGACAAGTAGCTGCTCTTTGACAGCCGTCGTACGAATGAACCAGCTCTCCGTAGCATAATAGAGCAGCGGGGATTTGCAGCGCCAGCAGAACGGATAGCTGTGCTCGTATCTCTCCTTGGAGTACAAAAGCCCCCGCTCGGCCAGCAGCTTCACGATATCGACGTCGCAATCCTTGACGAAGCGGCCTGCCAGATCCGTGACTTCATCAATATAGCGCCCGGCCGTATTGACTACGCTTAGCATGCTGATTCCGTTCTTCATTGCAGCCCTGTAATCATCCTCACCATGCGCAGGAGCGATATGAACAATTCCTGTACCGCTTGCATCCGTTACAAAATCACCGTCAATGATTACATAGGCGTTCTGAGCTTTAACGTAAGGCAGAGGCGGAGAGTAATGCAGTCCCACCAGCTCCTCGCCCTTCATGGTGCCTGCGATTTCATAATCGCTTTTCATCACTTTCTCAACCAGATTTTCGGCAACGATGAAGCTTTCGCCGTTCTGAAGCACTTTGGCATAAGTAATTTGCTTGTTCACCGCTAAGGCTACGTTTGCAGGCAGCGTCCACGGCGTTGTCGTCCATGCCAGCACCGTTTCTTCCCGGCCTGTTAGTTTAAACTTCACCGTCGCTGACAAATCCTTGACATCCTCATAGCCTTGCGCCACTTCATGAGAGCTTAACGTCGTTTGACAGCACGGACAATATGGACTGACGCGATGGCCTTTGTACAGAAGCCCCTTCTTGTGGATTTCCGACAGCAAGTACCAGACGCTCTCGATATAGTTGTTATCCAGGGTAACATACGGATGCTCCATATCCGTCCAATATCCGATGGCCTCCGTCAGTTCCCGCCATTGCTTTTCGTATTCAAATACGCTTGCTTTACATTTAGCGACGAATTCGGCTACGCCGTATCGCTCGATTTCCTGCTTGCCCGAAATGCCCAGCTGCTTTTCTACACCGAGCTCAACTGGCAAACCGTGCGTATCCCAGCCTGCTTTGCGGATGACTTGGTGACCTGTCATCGTTTTGTACCGGCAAATAAAATCCTTGATGACCCGGCCCAAAACATGCCCGATATGAGGTGCACCATTTGCGGTCGGCGGCCCTTCATAGAACACGAAATTCGGCTTGCCTTCCCTGTTTTCGATTGATTTCCTGAACGTGCCTTGCCGCTGCCAATGCTCAAGAACGCGAAGCTCCCTGCTTCTCGCTTTTTCCTTAGGGTCTACATTCCTCATCACAGTCACCTTCCCAGTTTTGTCGTAAAAACAAAAAAGACCCGTCCCCCAGAAGGGACGAGTCATCGCTCGCGTTACCACCCTTGTTCCGCACCACAGCATAAAGCGGCGCAGCACTCATCAACGTACCATCATACGCGTTCCTTGTAACGGCGGACCCCCGGTTAAGCTTACTCGATTGACCTTTCAGCTTCACTTCTCCGAGATGATTTTCAACTAGGACATGAACACCGGCTTTCAGCAATCACCGGCTCTCTGGGGATCAACATCATAGTTTACTCTTTCTCGTCATCGAATTTATCATTTACTTACTTCCGTTTATATACCAATTTTTATAATCTGTCAAGTCATGTTGCTGTTGTAAAAGAAAAAGGCGCCCCATGGAGACAATGTCATTAAGTTAAGATGCAGGACCAAGAATTATGTAAAAGAGCAGGTTATCGAAAAGATGGCCTGCTCTTTTTTTGTCCAAAAGAGAAAA